>JAISAO010000075.1 GCA_031266665.1 Propionibacteriaceae bacterium
GAGCATGCCGTCGAGTTTGTCGCGTTGGCGTTCCTGCGCGGTGATCATGGCGCGCTCCTGTTCGGTCAGGTTGACGAGTCCGATTATACCGGCGGCCTCGTGGATGTAGGCCGGGGCGTCTTTGAGGGCCCGGCCGGTGCGCCAGTAGTGTCGCCAGCATTTCAGGTTGAAGTCGTTTTCGGGGACGGGTTTCCTCAGCTCGAAGAAGCCGATGGTCAGCGGGTCGGGGGTCAGCCGGCGGCCGTTGTCGGGGTCGAGCAGGCGTAGCCGGGTGAGGGGGTGGGGTCCGTCGAAGAGGTTGAAGCCGATGATGTTCATGGTGTGGACGGGGATGAGGCTGGAGTAGCGGTCTGGGCGGCCGTAAGGGCTGGTGGCGTGGGGGAGGTTGTAGTGGGCGGTGTAGTCGGTGAAGGCGTAGTAGACGGCTCGTAGGGTGTAGTTGGTCTCGTGGCGGATTTGGAGTTCGGTCAGGACGTCGCCGGCGGGGCAGGTGGCGGCGACGTCGTAGAGGGTTTGGCGTAGTTCGCTGCCGGGTTGGGCGTCGGGGTGGTCGGGGTTGAGGCGGTCGAAGGCTTGGATGGAGTAGGGGTTCTGGATCACCAGATCCTCCAGGGCGACTTGGAGGCCGAAGAAGTCGTGGACGAAGCCTTGGAGGATGGTCTTGTGGTCCTCGCTGGCCAGGGTTTTCTTGAACAGCAGGTCGTTGGTCGGGGCGATCAGTTTTGGCGTGGTCATGGTGTGGTTTCCCGTCGGTGAGAGTCTCGGAGTCGGAGTTGGCTGGGACCAGGCTAGGCGAGGGGTGTGACAACGCTTGGCACGAGTGGACGGCCCGCCGCCGACAGCCGTCCGGGTCCCGCTCGCCGTCCACGAGACGGCTTGGTCTAAGGCTTTGTGGCGGGACGGGTGGTTGCCGGGGACGTGTTCGCCGAACAGGGCGCGGGCCAGGCCCCAGCGGTCCAGCAGCGGGTCGCCCACGGCCGGGCCTTCCCGTACTCGCCGCCGCCCAAGCCGCCGCCGCCCCTGGCCGCCTACGCCGCCAGTCTGGCCTGAGACCTCGGGCCTGAGCCGTTGAGGCTCATCCACGGTGAGGTCGCGGGTCGCGCTCTAAGTCGGATCCGCGACGAACGAGCCGAGCGCCGCCCGAGGTCACCGCCTGGGGGCGCCGTTGGGGACGGGCCGGCCCCAGCGGGATCGAACCTCCACCGGGCGCCGTGACCATTCCCCGCCCCAGACTCATCGGCTTCCCCGCTCCCGAACCGCTCCGTTCTGGCTGAAGCCCCGTCCCAGGGGCCGGCCGCGCGCGGAGGCGGGGCGCGTCTCCAGAAAAGTCTGGGTTAGACTGCGTGCGGCCCGTCGTCGGAGTGCGCGGCCGGTTCGGGGCGAACACCGCTTCGACTCCTGGGTAGATTGCGAGGACGCCTAAGTGGACCTGCGGGAGTTCTTGGGCATGTTGGTCCAACGCTGGTTGACGCTGGTGCTCTGCTTCGTCGTCGGCGTCGGCGCCGCCCTCGGCCTCACCTTGGTCATGACCCCGCAGTACCAGGCGACCGCCGGGCTGTACATGATGGCGCGGAACCCGGACAGCCAAGGAGTCAACGATGTCCTGCAGGGCAGTAACTACGCCCGCCAGGCCGTCCTCAGCTATGTCCAAGTGGTGTATGACGACATCGTCTTGGCGCCGGTGATCAAAGAGCTCGGCCTCGACCTGACCGAGCCTCAATTGGCCAGTAAATTGACCGTCCGGTCACCCACCAACACGGTCCTGATCCGGATCACGGCCACCGACACGGACCCCGTCCGGGCGGCCAATATCGCCAACGCCGTCGCTCAATCGCTCGGCCAAGTGGTGATGGACGAGTTGGAGAAGCCGGACCGTGACACGCCCGGCCTGGTCAAGATGACTCAGACCCAACAGGCCATCGCGCCCACCTCGCCCTCCAGCCCCAGGCCGCTGCTGAACCTGGCCATCGGCGTGGTGGCCGGGTTGGCGGTGGGCGTGGGCCTGGCCTGGCTGCGGTCGGTCCTGGACACCCGGGTGCGCTCGGCCGAAGACCTGCGCAACGCCAGCGGCGCGCCGCTCCTCGGCGTCATCCCCTTTGACTCCGAGGCCGCCGTCAACCCCCTGGCGATCCGCGAGGACCCGCATTCCCCGTCGGCCGAGGAGTACCGCGGCCTACGCACCAATGTCTTGTTCAGTAACGTTGGCGGCAAGAGCCAGTGTCTATTGGTGTCCAGCCCCAACCCGGCCGACGGCAAGACGACCACGGCCGCCAACCTGGCCATCGCCCTGGCCGACTCGGGGCGCCGGGTCATCCTGATTGACGGCGACCTGCGCCGGCCCCGGATAGCCAGCCACATGAGGATCGAGGGCGGGGCCGGGCTGAGCGACATCCTGATCGGCCGGGTCCAGCCGATCGACGCCCTGCACCGCTGGGGCACCGACAATCTATACATCCTGCCGGCCGGCCGCACGCCGCCCAACCCGAGCGAGTTGCTGGGGTCGGCCGTGATGCAGGAGTTGATCGGCTTCCTGCGCCAAAGCTGCGACGACATCATTGTCGACTCCCCGCCCATCTTGGTCGCCACCGACACGGCCGTGTTGTCCAAGTTCGCCGACGGCGTCATCTTGGTGGCCTCCTACGAGAGCACTCGGCGCCACGCCCTGGCGGCCGCCGTCAACGGGCTCAACATGGTCGGGAGCCGCCTGCTGGGTGTGGTTTTGACCAAGGTGCCACCGAAAAAGGTCAGCGGCCGAGGGGGCTACGGGTATGGATACGGCTACGGGTACGGCGGCTACAGCTCGCGCGCGGAGGGGACGGACGGGGCCGACGCGACCGCAAAGGTCGGGGCACGGTCATGAGGCCTCGACCAATGCCTGGCCGGGGCCTGGACGCCCTCGGGCCGGACTCTCTCTTCCGGGGTGTGGTTCGGTCCCCCGGGGCTTTGATCAGCGCGGTGAATGGTGCTAACATCCTTGAATTGTCCAAGGGGCTATCAGCCCCGCCGGGTGGCTTCCACGGAGAAATACGACAATGATACTTTTGCCGACGCGGGGTGGTGGGCGTATACGTGGTTCGGCCGGGGGGGGGGGGTGTTTCGCGGGTGTAAGCCGGGGAAACGCCGCGTGCCACGGTTGTGGCGTAGGCAAGG
>JAISAO010000105.1 GCA_031266665.1 Propionibacteriaceae bacterium
CTGTGTTTGCCGTCCCGCCTTTCGCCACGGTCCGGCCGGCGACGCCCCTGGCGTGCCGCGCGTCAGGCAGGAGCAGGTGTTGGTGTCGAGCATGTAGACGGTCACCGGGCGCCTCCTCAGTCCACGTCGGGTTCAGTCCACGTCGGGCAAGACGGCTCAGTCGAAGTCGATGACGGGGCGTCGTTCGGCTAGTTGGTCGAAGAAGGCGTCGTCGGTCGCGTCCAACTGCGGGACCCACTGCTCGAAGAAGGACTCCCACGAAGGCCGGGCCGGTTTGATGGTCAGGACGTCGCCTACCTTCGTCACCTGCACCTCGGCCACGTCGTCCGGGAAGCTCATCGCTTTGGGGATGCGGATGGCCTGATTGGCCCGATTGCGGAACACCGCCGCTCGCGCCGTCAGGAGGGTGGTCTGGGTCATGGGCAGATCCCTTCGACGCCGCCATAGCATATGGCGACATATGCTGACAGGCATCGCAGGGGTCACGATGGCGGCGGGCTGTCTGCTTCTGGCCGGGTCGCGTCGGCTCCGGGCGGGCAGATGGCGGACAGGGCGGCGTCCGCGCAGACGGCGGTCAGGGAGTCGAACCAGAGCGGCACCGGGCCGCCCACGCGGGAGCGGATCAAACCGAGTGGTAGCTGGCAGACGACGGTGAAGACGTACTCGGTCAAGCCGGGGGCGCCGGGCGCGGTCAACACGGGACTGGATGGGGCGGCCGGGAAAGCCTGAACGGCGAGTTCCGTCAGGCGGGCGAAGATGGCGTCGTTGATGACGGCGGCCTGAGGACGCAGGGACGGCGGGCCCTCCGCGATCAGGCGGGCCTGGCTGAACAAGGTCATCGCCAAGGACGAGGCGGGCTGCTCGCGGACGTAGCGGACGACGGCCACGGCACATTCGCACAGAGCGGCACGAGGCTCCGGCTGGGCGTCCATGACCGCGAACAGGTATTGGTGGATGTGATGGATCTGGCGTAGCCAGAGGGCCCCGAAAAGCTCGTCGCGGGAGTCGAAACGATGGTAGATCGACCCCATCGAGACGTCGATCTGTTCGCCGACCTGGGCGATGGTCGTGCCCTTGCCGTGGACCGCGATGGCCGCCAGCGCCGCGTCGAGGATCCGGTCGGCGTCGAACTTGGAGTGTCTGGGCACGCGGTCAGTCTAGCGACGCCGCCCGGGGCTCCGACCGGTGGCTGCTGTGGACAATCGCGCAAAGATACTAGTAGAATTACTCTAGAATAACTCTACTAGTATTAGTGTTTTACGTTCTTGGGCAAGCTTCACTCCGTGGAGGCGAAACATGATGAGTGACCAGGTCGCGACCGTTTCACCAGCCGACGAGTTGGACGAGGGTCCGGTCCGGGACCAAGAGTTGGTCGCGGCCTACCGTGGCGGTGAGGCGGACGCGTTGGGGCGGCTGCCAGGGCCTGTGGGCAAGGACCAAGAGTTGGTCGCGGCCTACCGCGGTGGTGACGCGGACGCCTTGGGCGAGATCTACCGGGCCCACTATCCCGGCCTGTGGCGTGCCGCCCGGCGCTACACCAACGACCCGCACGAGGCCGACGACTTGGCCCAAGAGGCTTTCCTCAGGGTCGCTCTCGCCCTGCGCCGGGGAAGCGGGGGAGTCGCCCATCTGGGCGGCTACCTCAACACCACGGTGAGGCACCTGGCCGGTTGGAGGGCGAGAAAGGGGGCCTGTGTCCATTTGGTGGACGACGTCGGGCGGTACGAGCGGCCGGTGATCGAGCATCTGCCGGAGGACGCCTACCTGGAGATGGCTTTCCAGGCTTTGCCGGAGCGCTGGCGCCTGGCCTTGTGGCTGCGCCTGGTCGAGCGACGTTCCCGGGCCGATGTGGGGATCGAACTCGGTGTCAGCCCGGAGGCGGCCGGGATGCTGGTCCGCCGCGCGCTCCAAGGCCTGCGCCAGGCCTACTTCGCCCAGGTCGGCTGGTGTGGCTCGGATGATCCGGCCGACTCGGCCGGTCCGACCGGTTCGGCCGAGTCGGCCGAAGGGGCCAGAGGGGCCAGAGGGGCCGGACCGACCGGTTCGGCCGGAGGGGCCGGAAGGGCCGGAGGGGGCCGCGACCGGGGAACGGACCCGTCGGCGGATAGCCGCTCCCCTCAGCGCCCGGCCGCGCGTTGCCCGTCGGGTCAGCAGCGCGTGCCCTCCGCCGGCACGGCCCCGTCGATCAAGAAGGCGTTGACCGCGTCATCGACGCACTGGCTGCCGGCCAGGCCGTAGACGGTGTGCCGTTCGCCCTCGTAGGTCAACAGCACGCCCGATTCGAGTTGTTCGGCCAGAGCCACGGCCTGCGCGTAGGGCGTGGCCGGGTCGCCGGTGGCGCCGATCACCAGGATCGCAGCGGCCCCGGGAGCCGAGGCCGCATGGGGCGTCGAACGGGCGGGGACCGGCCAGTTGGCGCATTGGGACGGTCTGCTGGAGAACTGTCCCAGCACCGGCGCGGCCTGGCGCAGCGCCTCGTACTGGGCTGCGACGACTGAGGGATCGTTGTCTCTCAGGGCCTCGTTCAAGCAAGTGATAGCGGGAATCGCCTCATGTAGGTTGCTGTAATGCCCGGAGGCTGGATCGCGGCCGAGGTAGGCGTCGTTCAACTGGCTCAGAATCTCGCCCTTCCCGCCCGCCGCGGTGTAGAGACCGGCGCCCAGAGCCATCCAGTTCGCATCGCTGTAGAGCGCGCCGATGATCCCGGACAACGCCATCTGTTGCGTCAGATAGCGTCCGTCATTTAGCGCCAGCGGCTGTTCCAAGAGGTTTTTCAGCAGCGTCACCACATCGGCCAGGATCTGGTCGGCATCGTCCCCGAGGGGGCAGTCCGAGGTGGCGGCGCAGGCGGCTGCGAAAACTGCCAACGAACGGTCGAAGGCCGCCGCCTGTTCGAGGCTAAGCTCGTCGGCGCTCTTGGCCGGGTCGGCGGCGCTGTCCAAGACCAGTCGCCCGACCCGCTCCGGGAACAATTCCGCGTAGGCCACTCCCAGCAAGGAGCCATACGAATAGCCCACGTAGTTGAGTCTTTCATCGCCGAGCAGCGCTCGAATCAGATCCAAATCGCGGGCGGCCGATCCCGTGTCCACGAATCCGAGCAGTTCTCCCGTTCGTTCGGCGTAGGCCAGGCCGAAGTTTGCGGCGGCTTCGGAGGCTGCTGCCAGGCCGGCTTCGTCGTGCGGGAAGGAGGCGGCGAAGTACTCGTCCATTTGGAGGTCGTCCAGGCAGTCGACCGGCGTCGACCGCCCGACGCCGCGCGGGTCGAAGGACACCAGGTCGTAGGCCGCCTGGACCGTCGCGGGAATGACCGTCGGCAGAGAGGCCAAGAACTCAATCCCGGAGGCTCCGGGGCCACCGGGATTGAACACCAGCGAACCCAGGCGCGATTTCGAGTTGGCGGTCTGGACCCGCGCCAGCGCCAGCGTGATCGAATCACCCGTCGGGTCGTCCCAATCGAGCGGCGCTTCGATCTCGCCGCATTGGGCGTTGGCCGGGCCACCCTGACCGCAGTCGGACCATTCGACGGTCTGGCCGTAAATCGGATCGGGGGATCCGGCCGCCGGGTTAGAGTTGGCGGATGACGCATCGGGTTGCGGATCGGCGCCGGCGCAGCCGACCAGGCCTGTCCCGGCCAGGATGAGCGCGACCAGCGGCGCGCCCGCCCGCCGCGCGAAGGTCGTGGGACTTGGCCGGGAATGGTGTGGTGCGGTCATGGTGAGTCTTCCCATCGTCGTGTCTGGAGCCTTCGGGGGTGGCGGCCGCGCCGCTTCCCCGGGAGTCATCCCTATAGAGAGGCCCCCGAGGCGTTTCCGAACGCCCGTCAAGGCGTCGGGTGTCGACGACGGTCGGGACCGATGGGACGGCGGCGGGGATGGCCGTGGCCTCGGAACAGGGGACCAGGCCCCGTTCCGGGGGACGGTGTCGGTGTCGGCGACGTTCGGAAACGGAGCCCGGGCGTCTCTGATTAACAGTGAGTCGACTCACTTAAGCGCGAGAGGATAGATGATGGGCGCGAATCCGGACTTCGGCGCGGTTGACCAGCCGCGTCCGGGCAGGTGGTGGCGGCGGGCCAGCACGATTTTGGCCGTGATCGGAGCCGTCCGCCTGGCGGTCTGGCTGTTCCGGCGCGGACGACGGCCGCCGCCCCGTCTGGTCGTCAGGCGCGACGTCGAGCCCAGCCCCGCCTTCGCCGAATGGGCCGGCCGGGTAGACGCCGCCGACTGCTGGGCGACTTCGATCTTGCCGGGCGACCCTAGGACGGCCGTCGACTGGGCGCACGCCGTCTTGACCGACTGGCCCAAGGCCGTCGTGGCCCTGCTGTGGCTGCGCGACCGGGCCGCCCGACTGATCCGGCTCAAGACCAGTCCGCCCGATTCCGAGCAGCCGTACACCGGGTTCCCGCTCTTGGCCGACGCCACCTCGGACGAGGCCATCATGGGTGTCCCCGACCGGCATCTGACCTTCCGTGTGTCCGTCCGCTTGGACGATGGCCTGGTGCTGGTCACCACCACCGTCACCATCCACAACCGGCTCGGACGGGCCTATTGGTTGGTGGTCGGTCGGGTTCATCCAGTGATCGTCCGCCGCTGCCTGAGCCGTGTGCCGCTCCCGGCGAGATCATCGCCGGAAGTCTGAACCCCGCAGATTTGTTTGTTGCCGACGGGCCGACGTCAGGCGGGCGTCGTTCAACAACACCTGGTGGCCCTGGCCCGGACCCTGCGTCGACGAGCCCGGATCCCCACTCGACGGGATGACCGGGCTGGAGTGATGTCATGATAACCAGTGGAGTTCTCCGCTAGTGACTAGCGGAGAACTCCACCATCGGATAGCCTTTGGAGCATGGTCTCATACATGCCACGGGTGGTCGACTCCGAGTTATCGGCCGCCTTGGCCTCGGCTGGCGCGGTGGTGCTGCGCGGAGCGCGAGCGGTCGGCAAGTCCGAGACGGCGCGGCGAAAGGCCAAGTCTGAGCTGCGGCTTGACGGCGACTCGCCCAGGGCGGTTCTCGCCCGCTCGCAGCCATCGACCGCCCTCGCCGGAGACCAGCCGAGGCTGCTCGACGAATGGCAGGTCGCCTGGGGGCTGTGGAACCAGGTCAAGCACGCCGTCGATGACGAGCCAGGGCCAGGCCGGTTCATCTTGACCGGTTCGGCGCTACCAGACGACGACCCGTTGAGGCATTCCGGCGCTGGCCGGTTCAGGCGTCTGTTGATGCGAACCATGACGCTGGCGGAGTCCGGCGACTCGACCGGAGCGGTCACGTTGACGGACATCCTCGCGGGGAGCGTGGACCTGCAGGAGTCTCGCACCGACTTTCAACGGCTGGTGTCGCGGCTCGTCAAGGGAGGCTGGCCAGGCTGGATCCGCGACGGGGAGGTCGCCGCTCGAGGACGGATCGAGGCCTATCTGGATGACATCACTGAGGTCGAGTTCCCACAAGTGGCGGGGACCCGTCGCGATCCACGCCGGTTCTTGGCGTTCTTGGAGGCCTTCGCCGCGGTCACCGCGCAGCCGGCTCCGTTCGCAGCCATCACGAGGCGCATGAACGAGGCCTCGGCGCTCACGTTCGGCCCAATGGCCGTGCCCGAGTTATTCGACATGGCGGCACGCCTGTTCCTGGTCGAGGATCTGCCGGCTTGGCCGCCCAAGCTCCGCTCCAAGACGACGGCTCTGCAGACCCCGAAGCGCCATTTCACAGATCCCTCGCTGGCGGCCTGGCTGCTACGGGCCAACTCCGACCGGCTGATCCGCGAACCGGAGACGACGGGTTTCCTGTTCGAGTCGCAAGTCGTCCACGACCTGCGCGTCTACGCCCAGGCGCTCGGCTGGCGGGGAGTCTTCCATTTCCGCGACACCAAGGGTCGTGACGAAATCGATGTGGTGGCCGAGACCGACGCGGGCGATTGGATAGGGATCGAGGTCAAACTCGGGATGAACGCCGTCGACGGCGCCGCCCGGTCGTTGCTCCGAGTCTCGTCCGGAATCGCGCGTCCGCCGGCCGCGTTGGTGGTGGTCACCCCCACGGGAATAGCCCACAGGCGAGACGATGCCGTGTTGGTGGTCCCGTTGACCGTCCTGGGTCCCGGCTAGCCTCAATACCGTTTAGTTAGGTGTTCTGGTGGTGATGGTCCAGTCTGCGGGCGGTCTGGGGGTGGTGGCGCGTTTGACGGGGTGGCCGCCGTATTTTCGTTTGACGGCCCGGGGGTTCAAAGACGAGCTGATATGACAACCACTCGCCTACCAGGAGCCCATGCCCGCACCACCCCCGACACGCCCAACCCCAACCCATTGGCGCGACCTCTAAGGCCTGTTCGATGGGCCGTTGTTCATACTGTGACGGGGACATGTGCCCGAACGTGGCCCGGTCCGGACGGGTAGCGGACAGGATGATCAGTCGGTGGGTCGACAATAAGGTTGCACAACCCATGGGATCGGTAAGACAATAGAGCATGGGCGAATGGCGGTGGCTACCCTCCGGAATGCTGGAGACTTGGCGGTGGGCGACCCCTGCCGCCGCCATTGCGCTTGCCTGGGCACTAAGCCTTGTGCCCTCTCTCGTGGGCGTCATCGCAAGTGCCTGTAGGAGAGTATTGGGAGGAAGTCGTGAGCGCAAGGCCAAGCCTCCGCCAGAAAACACCTCTGAAGGCGGAGGACTTGATGGCGTTGTCGACGCCCCAGGCCGCCATCATTCGACAGGCCGGGGACTACGCAAAGAAGGAGCGCGCCGAGATGAAGCGACGCGAAGAAGCGGCCAAGCGCCAAAGGGCGCTTGATGCCGAACGTCGCCGCCGCCTCAGCGAGACCGCGCAGAAGCGATAGGAGCTTAAGCCAAGACACGGGGTGTGCCCTCTCTGAGATGACTCGTTCACCCAGAGAGGGCACACCCGTATCCATTCACCAAGAGAGGATGAGAACCATGCCAGTTTCCATTTTGTCGCTGTCGCCGGCAGAGATCGCAAAGCTCAGCGCGGTGAGGCCGAGCAAGACCACAGAGACGGCTTAGGCGATGGGCCAGCCGCGCCCGCCTGGCTGGAACTCGGCCTGGATGACCGATACGACTGCGCCGGCCAACGCGCCAGCCATCCAGAGGAAGTCCCAGAAGCCGAAGCCGTTGCCCATGCAAACGACCCAGAACAGCCCGCACAGGCTGAGGGCGATCAGTCCGGTCCCCCAGAGACGGAAGCCGAAGTCCTGGTCCAGGCCCGCCGGACAGCGCCGACGTGAGCCGCCACGGCCGGAGATCTGAAGGAAGCCCCGTGCGGAAGGTGGCCGGCGTGGCGGAGGCGGCCGGGGTGAAGTCTCCCAGCATCGAGCGGTCCTGGATGCCTGGCCGGTTCGGCGGTGCCTCGAAGCGGCCAGTGGCGATGTAGTGCTCGGTGCAGTCGGCCCACAGGGCAGCCACGCCTTGGGCGGCCGAGATGGTCGGCCGGGAAGACTCTGGTCACCAGCATCGATGAGGGATTCGACTTCCTCGGGTTCCGCTTCCAGCGGCAAACCCAACAGGGGTCGAACAGGAGATACGTCTACACCTGGCCGTCGAAGAAGTCTCTGGCTTCGGTCAAGACGAAGGTGAAAGCGATCACCACCCAAGAAACCAACCAACCGTTGTCAGTCATTTTGACCCAACGCAACGGGGTCTTACGAGGTTCAGACCCAAAATGCAGACACTCCCCATATAACAGCTTACACCGTCAAATCCAAAGAGCCACTTTTCGATATCACTCCAGAGTTCGGCGACGTTAGGATCGCCAGCCGGGTATCCTCACACTCAGCCAGATCAGTTGTCGGCCTCGGCGCTGGGTAACGCGCGGCGGGCCACCCGCTCCCTGGCGTCGCGCAGTATGACTTGGAGGCGGTCTTCCAGTTCCTTCTTGGGGATGAACTCAGTCCAGTATTCGGCGACAACGATGTTGTCCTTGTGCAACTCAAGGAGTTCAACCGCTTCGCGGTCGGCCTCCGTGCAGAGAATCAAACCAATAGGTGTGTGCTCGCCGTCCTCTCGGTCGTAGCGCTCCAGCCATTTCAAGTAGAGCCGCATCTGTCCCAAATAGGCAGGCTTGAACTTGCCGATCTTGAGTTCGACGGCCACGAGCCGACGCAGCGGACGCGAGAAAAACAACAGGTCTAGGTGATAGTCCTCGCTGCCGACGGTCATGCGGACCTGGCGTCCGGCGAATGTGAAGCCGCGCCCGACCTCCAGGAAGAACGTCTCCAGGTCGCGCAGTATGGCCTGCTCCAGATCCGCTTCCAGGTAGCCGTCCCTGAGGGACAGCATGTCGAGCAGCATCGGGTCCCTGAACGCGTCCAGGGGCACCGCCGACCCATGCGGTATCTGGGAGTTTGCGATGTCGCGCCGCTCGAAGGCTTTACGCCCGATGGCTTTCCGCAAGTCCCGCACAGCCAGATCCTTGGCCCCGATCTCCTTGACGTAGAACGCGCGGGCCTCGGCGGTGGCCAGAGGCAACAACTCCTTGACGTGCGACCAACTCAGGATTGGAGGCAGGGCAGCCACATCAAGGTCGGGGAACTCTTTTGCGAATTTAACCATGCGGTTGAGGTTCGTGCGGTCGTAGCCTTCGCCGTATCGGCCTGTGAGCCTGGTCGAGAGGGTGGCGACGATCTGTTTGCCGTAGTCGGCTCGTCCTCTACGAAGCGTCTCGACATGGATCAGCCTGCCCAGTCGCCAGTTGGAGATCAGGGCTACCGCGTTCGCGTGATAGGCAATGGCGGCACGAGCCTCTTCGATGACTTGGGCGGCGGCCCCATACAGGCCGTCATCGCCCAAAGGTGGCCCGGTAGGCGCGATTTCAAGGTCTGACACGATGACTCCAATCACGAGACCGACGATTGGTGCTACGCGTAGCACCAATCTGAGCTTGGAGACGTTCTCCGGCCTCTGAGAACAAGTATTCCCCACAGGTCTGACATTCTCGGGCCATCGCTGGATGTCCGAAGGCCACGACGCCGACCGGGCCGCACGGATTGGTGCGACACGTCGCACCAATCCGCTAGACCCCCGCTGGGAGTCGCCTCGCTCCAACCATTCCCAACGGAAGGGGCACTCATGGTGTCGAACCCAGCTTGGCGCGATCGGCGCGAGGCGAAGTTCGAAGCTCTGCATGAGCGGCTGGCTGCCGCTGTCGAGGGTCTGGTGACGGGCGAGGACTGGATTCGGGCGATGACGTTCGCCGCCCGGTTCCGGTCCCGCAGCTTCACCAGCACCCTGCTCATCTACGCCCAGCACGCCGAGCGGTACGCCACCGGCTTGATCACCGAGCCGTTCCCCAGCTAGATGGCTCGACATTGACACCATCACGATCCCCGAGGCGTGGGGTCAGGCCGTCGCCAACGCCGCCGATGTCCAGATACTCCCCGGCATCACCGCCTATACCATCACCGGTACCCGCCACCGCGAAGGCGTCTACGACGACCAACCCACCAGCTACACCGAGACGGCCACGTTAACCGTGTTCGTCACCTGCGGACCGTCGTTCCCGGAGTGCACCTGATGCGCCTGTCCCTTCCGGGTGAGCCGTTGAAGTGAGGCCGACATGAAGAAAGCCGCCCCGATCCTGCTGATGTCCGTGTTGCTGCTCGGCCCGTCCCTGCCGCTGCTGGCCGTCGCCGTCGTGATGAACCCCGCCGCTAAAGGCACCAGTGTCATGAACTCCGGCCTGTCCGTCGGACAGATACCCGACTCGCTGACCGCGACTGCCGCAGACGGCACCACGATCACGCTGAACAAGGCCCAACTCACCCACGCCGAGATCATTATCACCGTGGGCTCCCGTGTGGAGGGCACCAACCGCAACGCCGTCGCCCTCATGGCCGCCTTGACCGAATCATCGCTGCGGATGCTGTCCAACGTCTCGGCCTACCCCGAGTCCGCCGACTACCCCAACGACGGGGACGGCGGCGACCGCGACGCCCTCGGTCTGTTCCAGACCGGAGACCACGTAGTCGCCGGGCAGCACATCGCCGATGTCGGCTCCAACAGACGGTCCACCGGCCCCCACCTTCACTTCGAGATCAGGCCGAACAACGACTACAGCCAGGTCACCGACGTCCACGTCTGGCTAGCCGAACACGAAGCCGCCACTCTCGACGGCGCGACCACCGGCCCCACCGGCTGCTACATCAACGCAGGCCGAGCGTAGACAACGCTCGCGTTGTCTACTGAGGCCAAGGCAGATGTGAGAGGGCACAAGCCCGAACACCTCGAAGGGAATTGACGATGAGCCCCGATTTCTCCGCCACCAACGGCACCGTCCTCGCCAGCGTGGTCTGGGCGCTGCTCACCATCGTCCTGATCGCCGCCGCTGCCGCCCTCATCGCCTCAGTCATCTGCTGGGCCTACGGCGGAGCCAACGGTTGCCCACACGATAGACCGCCCGTATAACCGCGACCGCCGCACCAGTCCTGACCAGCGTAACCAGACTCACCGGGCCGATCCACGTCAGCTTGAAGCCTTCCCAGCAGGTCAGCAGGACCAGCCAGTTGAGCCAGCCGGGTCCGCCGTCACACACGATGTCGGCCAGGACGGCGGCGGCCCAGCAGCAGGCCAGACCGAGGGCCATCGCGGGCCACCCCATTTCGAACCCTGCCGAGTCTGGATCGCGGCCAAGAGCCGGTTGGTCGGCGCCGCCGTCAGCGCGCCCGGATGGGGTCGCTCGGTAGTTGAAAATCGGTGGATCAGCTACCCGCGACCGTCCGGCGGTTGCCGCTGCGAAGCGGCGGGTGGCGCCTTTCGGTCTCACCCCCCGGTGGCTACACCTCGATGATCTCCTTGGCGTAGTCCTTCTTTTTCAGCAGGCTGACCAGTGCGGTGGCGGTCAGCGATGTGCCGATGAACGCGATGTAGGCGCCTGTGGCGCTGCCTGTGGCCGAGCGTAAGGCGGCCAGGATGACGAAGGCGAAAGAGCGGATGACGCCGACCAGCATGTTGACCACCGACTGAGCCGTGGCGAAGCTGTGGCGGCCGTAGCAGAGCACGGTCATGGAGGGCTGGAAGTTGGCGTTGCCGCCGATGCTGACGCCGATCATGACGATGCCGACCATCAGCGTCGAAGGCGTGACCAGCATCACGATGGCGATGGCGTACCAGATGCCGTAGCACTGCATCGCGAAGCGGGTGCCCCACTTCTGGTCGACGACGCCCCAGAGATAGGAGCCGACGACGCCGATCAAGGCGGCCACTGACATCATGCCGATGGCGCTCATCTGCTCGTAGCCGCGGCTGCCCGTCAGGAACACGACCATCTGAGACATGATGCCGACGTTGGCCATGCCGGAGACGCCGTAGGTGATGCCGACGATCCACGTCTTGCGCAGCTTAAGGACCTGGAGATACGTCAGCCCGGCATCGCCCGGGGTCTCCGGCGCGCCCACTCGGCCGGTCTCGTCCGGCTCGTTGTCCGGGAAGCAGCCCGCCGCCTCCGGCGTGTCCTTGACCAGCCCGTGGTTGAAAACCCCGACCACGGCCACGATGCCGGCGAAGACGTAGAGGGCGTGGGTCACGTTGCCCCTCGGGTCCCAGATCTGGCCGAACTTGGTCAGCAGGTAGGGGATGGAGGCGGAGGCGAAGTTCATGCCCATCGTGGCGAAGCCGAGCACGAGGCCCTTCTTGCGCGGGAACCAGTTGGCCAGCATGGCGTAGCCGCCGATGACGGAGAAGCAGTTGATGAACGTGATCATCAGCGTCTCCGTGGCGAAGTACATGACCGTGTTGACGGAGTTCGCGAACGCCACGAGCGAGAACGCGGCCAGGAAGAGCGCCAGGGTCGTCGCCTTCTTCAGGCCGATCCGCCGGATCACGAAGCTCCAGAGCGAGGTCAGCACGAGCGCGACCATCGAGGCGGGCGTGGCGATGGCGAGAAGTTGGTCGGCGTCCCAGCCCTTCAGGGCGGCCAGACCGGGCACGACGATGTTGAGCCCGTCCACGGTCAGGCCGGTCATGAAGTAGACCAGAAGGCCGGAGTAGGCGATCATCGCGCCGCCCTTGAAACCGAAGTGGTACTTGACTCGCGAGGCGTCCATTCCTGGCTCCGTCCTGCCGACACCGCTGTCGCCCCCGCGCCGGTGCGGGGGAGGGGCTCTTGGCGGCGACATTAGGAGATGCCGTGTGCATGGGGAATTGCACGGATCGCATAGGCCAGGCGGCAAGGGACCGGTCATGCGCCGCGCCAAGTCCGCCGCCAAGCGGCGGCGGCGAGATAGCTGCGGCGGGCGAGGGACGGATGCTCGTCTGTCTCGCCACTCGCGCCGCTTATGCGGAACCCGGCATTCCCTATGCGCCCCCAAGGCCCAAGACTCCATCCAGCAAGGCCGGTCACGGACGACCGGCGCAGCCGAGGAGGCCACTCATGGGCAAAGTCGAAGACATCGGCCGGGCCGTGAGCCGCGTCGCGGACGGGATGACCGTCATGGTCGGCGGGTTCATGGGCTGCGGCAATCCCCACTCCGTGATCGACGCCTTGATCGACGCGGGCACCACCAACCTGACGTTGATCTGCAACGACGCCTCCTCGCCCGGCTACGGCGTGGCCAAGCTCGTGGAGCAGAAGCGCGTCACGAAACTCGTCGCCACGCACGTCGGGCTCAATCCCGAGGTGGCGCGCCAGATGAACGCGGGCGAACTCGAGGTCGAGCTGATCCCGCAGGGCACGTTCGCCGAATGCATCCGCGCCGCCGGCGCGGGGCTGGGCGGCGTGCTGACCCCGACCGGCCTGGGCACGCCCGTGGCCGAGGGCAAGCCGACCGTGGAGGTCGACGGCCGCACCTACCTGCTGGAGAAGCCGATCCGGGCCGACGTGGCGCTGATCGCCGGCAACCGCGTGGACGAGTCCGGCAACATCTGGTACAAGGGCACGACGCGCAGCTTCAGCCCGCTCATGGCGCTGGCGGCCGACACCGTCATCGTCGAGGCCGATCACCTCCTCGAGGTCGGCGACCTTTACCCGGAGGACGTGGTCACGCCCGGCTGCCTGGTCGACCACATCGTCGTCTCCACCCACTCGGAGGACGACTTTAACTCGAAACTGGGGTACCCCGAATGACTCCCCTGGACCGCAACCAGCTCAAGCGCCACATCGCCGCCCGCGTGGCCCAGGAACTCCACGACGGCGACCTCGTGAACCTCGGCATCGGCCTGCCCACGCAGGTGCCGGACCACCTGCCGCCGGGCGTCAACGTCTGGCTCCAGTCGGAGAACGGCATCGTGGGCGCCACCGCCGCCGGCCACAAAGGCCAGCTCATCGACCAGGCCTTTCTGGTCAACGCGGGCGGCCAGCCGACCGGCATCCACCAGGGCGCGTCGTTCTTCGACTCGGCCACGAGCTTCGCCCTGATCCGCGGCGGCCACGTCGACGTGACCGTCCTCGGCGCCCTCCAGGTCGACGAGCGGGGCAATCTGGCCAACTGGATCATCCCCGGCAAGATGGTGCCGGGGATGGGCGGCGCGATGGATCTCGTCGTCGGCGCCAAGAAGGTCATCGTCGCCATGGAGCACACCCAGAAGGGCGCGCCCAAGATCCTCAAAGTGTGCACGCTGCCGCTGACGGCCACGACCTGTGTCGACCTGATCGTGACGGAGATGGGCGTCATCGAGGTCACGGCCGAGGGCCTCGTGCTGAAAGAGATCAACCCGGCCCACACCGTCCAGGACGTCATCGACGCGACCGAGGCCAGGCTGACCGTGGCCGAGGATCTATGCCCGATGAACTGACTCCCACCCCGGAGCCTCTGCCAACCAACTCGGAAAGGACGCCCCAATGCCCCAATTACAAGGCCAGATCGCCATCGTCACGGGTGGCAACTCCGGCATCGGCGAGGCCACGGCCAAGCTGTTGGCCCGCGAGGGTGCCACGGTCGTGCTCTGCGGCCGCCGCGCCGCGGAGAACGAGCGCGTGGCGGCCGGGATCCGGGCGGCCGGGGGAAAGGCCACGGCCGTGCAGGCCGATGTCTCGACCCCGGAGAGCTGCCGCGCGGTGGTCGACGCCACGGTCGCCGCTTACGGGCGCATCGACGCGCTCGTCAACAATGCGGGTATCGCCGACAAGCACAAGCCCATCGACGAGTGCGACGAGGCGTGGTACGACGAGGTCGTGAAGATCGACCAGTACTCCGTCTACTACATGACGAAGTACGCGCTCGAAGTGATGGTGCCCACGGGCCAGGGCTCGATCGTCAACGTGTCGTCGATCGGCGCGGGTGGCGTGGCCGGCGTGTCGTACTCGGCGGCGAAAGCGGCCGTCAACGCCATGACCAAGAACATCGCCATCCGCTACGCGCCCACGGGTATCCGCTGCAACGCCGTCGCCCCGGGCCCCACGCCGACCCCGCTCAACGCGCCGGAGGCGGCGCAATACTTCCACCAGGAGTTCGCGGCGGAATGCGGCAAGCACATCGACATCACGCTCCCGACGGCCAGCGCGGAGGACCAGGCCCAGGCGATCCTCTGGTTCGCGGGCCCACATTCCCGCTCGGTGACAGGCCAAGTTCTCTACGTCGACCACGGCACGAGCCTCTACGGTTAGTCACAACTGCCTCTACTGCTAGTCACAACTGATCCGACCCGATGTGGCAAGCGGCCCCCGGACGCGATGGTCCGGGGGCCGCCGGCCGCGCTCCTACTCGGCCGTGACCGCTTCGGCGGCCAGGGTTTCGGCCGTGGGCCTCGTGTTCGTCAGGAGGAACAGGACTACGCCTATGGCGCCCACTCCTATCAGGATGGTGTAGGGGCCGGCGTAGTTGGGGTTGGCCGGGTCAGGGCCGCCGAAGTGTTGTAGGCCGAAGGCCAGGATGCTGGTCGCCAGGGAGCGGACGATGCCCTGCAGCGGCTGGACGACCGCGTTCGCGCCGACGAAGGCGCTGCGGGGGAACTTGTCGGCCACGATTGATGTGGCCAGGTTCGTGGCGCCGCCGAACGAGAAGCCCAGCATGATCAGCGAGATCCACAAGGTGATCGGGTTGAGCGAGAAATAGGCGTTGATAGAGATCGAGGCGATCCACCAGCAGGCGTAGACGATGATCGCCTGCTTGGAGACGATCCGGTGGCCCAGCCAGCCCCAGATGAACGCGCCGGGCACGCCGATGAAGGCCGCGATCGAGAGGTTCAAGACGGCCTGGGACTGCTCGATGCCGATCGACATCTGACGCGGCACCATCTGGCTCATGACGCCGACCAGCATGATGTAGACGCAGCCCGTGCCGACGGCCATCAGCCAGATGTCCTTCATCTTGAGGAGTTGGAGCGTCGTGTAGGGCGACTTGAAGTTGGCGGCGGCGGCGCGCGAGGCGGCGATCTGCTCCGGCGTCATGGGCTCGTTGTCGGGGGTGCGGCCGGCCTGTTCCGGCAGGTCTTTGACGAACAGCAGCACGACGACGAACAACAGCGCCATGACGATCGACATGCCCCAGAAGCCCATGGCCGGGTTGTCCGGGCCGGCCAGCTTGATGAACCACGCCAGCAGCGGCACGTAGATGCCGGTCGACATCGTCTGGCCCATCGTGACGAAGCCCAGAGCCGTGTTCTTCTTGCGCGGGAACCACATGTTGACGAGTGTCAGACCGCCGACGTAGCCGTAGCCCGTGCCGAAGAAGTTGACGATGGCGTAGGAGGTGAAGAAGCCCACGACCGAGTCGCCGATCATGCCCATCAGCCCGAAGGCCAGGGCGCAAACGATCAGCGAGACGAGGATGTTGAGCTTCGAGCCCCACTTCTCCGTCGTCTTGGCCAGCACGTAGGCGCCGAGCACGCCGCCGAACGTCGCCGGCGTGGCGGCGTAGAGCAAAGCGTTATTGTTGATGCCGTAGGCGGCCGACAGGGTCGGCGTGATCAGGTTGAGGCCGTGCGACGCGCTGCCGGCGGCGACGCAGATCAGCAGGCCCTCGATGACGATGACGGACCAACCGCGGCGTCCGAAGCTGAAGGCGGAGCCCTTCCTCGGCGGGGCGGCGGGTTGGCTGGTGTTACTCATGAATTGAAGCCTCCGACTTCCTGGTGGGTGGTGTGGGCATGGGTCTACTCCTTCGTGGGTTGGCTGAGCGCGCAGCAGAGGATGATCGAGTTGAGCTTTTCCGCGGCCCCGGCGGAGCGGGAGGTCAGCCCCACGGGCACACGGGCGCCGATGAGGCAGCCGGCGAGGGAATTGCGGGGGTCCGCGTTCCAGATCTTCGACATGATGTTGCCGGCCACCATTTCGGGCACGAGCAACAGGTCGGCGTCGCCGGCGTAGGGGGAGTCGTACTCCTTGATCCGGGCCGATTCCTCCGACGTGGCGAGGTCGTAGGAGATCGGCCCCACGACCACGGCGTCGCCGAACTCCCCGGCCTCGGCCGCCTCACGAGGGCGGCGGCGTCAACAGTCTCCGGCATCTTGGGGTTGACGACCTCGACGGCCGCCAGGGCGGCCACGATGGGCCGTGCGAAGCCGATGGTGTGGAGGGCCGCGACACCAGCGGCGACGATCTTCTTCTTCGCCGCCAGGTCGGGGTACGGGATGATGGCCGAGTAGGACATGGCCAGCAGCTTGTGGTAGCCGGCGATCCGCATCAGCCCGAAGTGCGTGATGAAGCCGGAGTCGTTCAGCCCGGTCGACTTGTCCAGGATCGGCTTCATCAGGTCACGGGTTTGGAGATGGCCCTTGAGGATGAAGTCGGCCTCGCCCGCGCGCACCAGTCGCACGGCCACGGCGGCCGGGTTCTCGCCCTCCGTGCAGGCCACGCTGCGGTGCTCGCCGGAGAGGCCGAGCCGCTCGATCAGCGCCGCGATGGCCGCGGGCTGGCCGATCAGCACGGGCTCGACGTAGCCCCCGTCGGCGGCCGCGAAGACCGCCTCCAGGGCGTGCTCGTCGGCCGCGCCGGGCACGGCGTAGCGGCGCCGTCCCCCGGCCAGGGCCACCGCCCCCAAGTCGTCGAAGCTCGTGATCATCGTCGTGTCCCTCAGAGCTTCGCGCGGGTCTCGGCGACGAGTTCGGTGTCGCCGCGCAGGCCGAGGATCTGGCGGGCCTCGGCCGGCGTGGCCGGCTCCTGGCCGAACTCGGTGATGACGCGGACGGCGCGCTCGACCAGCGCGGGGTTGGTCGCCAGGACGCCCTTTGAGTAATAGACGTTGTCCTCCAGGCCGACGCGCACGTGGCCGCCCAGGGCGAGTGTGGCGTACATGATCGGCAGGTGGCCGCGGCCGATGCCGAAGGCCGACCAGGTCGAGCCCTCCGGGATTAGGCGCTTCAGATGCACGAGGTTGTCGACCGTGGCCGCGAGCCCGCCCAGCACGCCCAGCACGAACTGGAAGTGGAGCGGCGCCACGAGGATGCCCTTCTTGGCGTAGTACTGCGCGATGCCGATGTGGCCCGTGTCGAAGATCTCCAACTCCGGCTTGATGCCGAGGTCGCGCTCCACGGTGCCGAGCTTCTCCAGGAAGGCCGGGCTGTTCGTGAAAACGCCGTCCGGCATCCAGTTGAACGAGCCGGAGTCGTAGGAGGCGATCTCGGGGCGGACGAGCGGCAGGTGGGCCATGCGCTCGTCCTCGGTGGCCCGGTGGTCGCCGGCGGTCGTGCAGTTGATCACGACATCGCAGTCCTGCCGGGCGGCGATGCGTTGCACGGTGTCGACGAACTTGGCCTTGTCCATCGTGCCGAGGCCCTCGTCGTCGCGCATGTGGAGATGGACGATCGCGGCGCCAGCCCGCCAGCAGGCGTAGGCGTCTTGGGCGATCTCCTCCGGCGTGATCGGGATGTGGGGATTGAGGGATTGCGGGGTGACGGCGCCGGTCAGCGCGGCGGAGATGATCACCTTGTGGTTGAGATCCATCGTGGGCTCCTTGAGGTTGTGGTTTGGCGGGCGGCCAGGGCGACAGGCCTCGCGGCCCCAGGCCACGTTGCCAGTCCCCCCGGCCTGGTCAGGCGTAGGTGCTGGGGCGGGCGAGAATCTCCTCGTAGGAGGAGTAGCCCGGCGGGAGGACGTCGTAGTCCTGGATGGGTTCGAGGCCGGCGAGCACGCGCTCGGCGCCGGCGGCGAGGGCCTCCATCTCGCGTTCGCCGGGGATGATCGTGACCGGGGCGATGAACTCGACGAGTTCCGTGATCCGGCCGGTGAAGAGCTGGGAGTGGGCGACGCCGCCGGTCAGGATGATCTGGTCGACGGCCCCGGCCCGGACGACGGAGAGTTCGCCGATGCCCTTGGCCACGCCGAGGGCCATGGCCTCGTAGACGAGCCGAGCCCGCTCGTCGCCGGCCGCGATCATCGCCTCGACCTGGCGCACGTCCTGCGTGCCGAACCAGGCGGCGAGGCCGGACTGGGCGGCCAGGTAGACACGCAGTTGGGCGTGGTCGAAGCCGGACTCGTAGCAGAAATCCGCCAAGAAGCGGTTGGGGATGCGGCCCGCGCGTTGGGGCGACAGCGGACCCTCGTCGTCGTAGATCCAGTCGGCCACGCGGCCGTGGTCGTGGAACGCCATCGTGATGCCGCCGCCCAGTTGGACGATGATGAGGTTGAGGTCCGCGTAGCTTTTCCCGATGGACTCGGCGTATTCGATGCCTGCGGCCTTCGGGTTGAGAAGGTGGAAGACCGGCAGGTTGGCGATCTCCGGGATGCCCGTGATCTTGGCCACGGGGTCGACGCAGTCGACCGGGGTCGGGTCGTAGATGATGACGGGAACGCCCGAGCCGCCCGCCAGTTCGACGCCGATGAGGGAGCCGAGCGAGGAGGCGTGCTGGGCGGGCGGGGCGTACTTCTGGGTGGCGACCATGAGGTCGTTGACCCTGTAGGCGCCGCCTTTGGGGACGTGGTGGATGCAGCCGGCCCGGGCCACGATCATGTCGAGGGTGGCGGGCTCGATGGCGTGGTCGTGGAGGAAGTCCGCCACCTGGGCGCGGCGGTATTCGAGTTGGTCGAGCACCAGGGGCGTCTCGGCCAGCACGGCGGCCGGCACGTCGAGCGAGCGCTTGTCGATCATGGCGCCGTCGTCGAAGTAGGCCACCTTGGTCGAGGTCGAGCCGCAGTTGATGGCGAGTATCCTGGTCATGCTCCGCTCCTTGAGTTCTCGTAGTGCGCCGGCGCACAGGCAGTGAGGCCCCGATGGATCTGAACCCGCTCCGGTACTTCCAATTCGTCGCGCTCTACCGCAATTTCTCGCGGGCGGCCGAGCACTTCTACATCTCCCAGTCGGCGCTGAGCCGCCAGATCGCGGGCCTCGAAGCCGACCTGGGCGTGCAGTTGTTCGAGCGCGACACGCGCTCGGTCTCGCTGACCGACGCCGGTCGCGTGCTCTACGAGCGTTGCGACCTTCTCCTGACCCACTACGACACGATCCTCGAACTGACCAAGGCGGCCGGCCAGGGGGCCGCGGGCACGCTGACGATCGCCGTCATCGCCTCGTTCCGCCACGTCTACCTCGACTTGGTGGGGGAGTTCAGGCGGCGCTTCCCGGGGGTCGAGACCGTGACGGAGGAGATCGCGTTCGACGCGCTGTCCGACGCGGTCGCCAACGGCGTCTACGACGTGGCCTTCACCCTCGACTTCATGGTGCCCTACCACGAGCAACTGGAGTCCGTCGAGGTCATGAGGGACCGGATGGTGGTGGCCGCGCCGGCCGCCCTCGGGCTGCCGGGCAAGGTCAAGCCGGTGGACCTGCTGCCCCACCCGGTGATCATGAACCGTCACGGCGTGCCGCCGATCCTGCGGCGGCTGCGCGTGGCGGCCGCGGAGCGGGGCGGCAGCGCGTCGGGCAGCGTGACGCTGGTCCCGAACACGCCGTCCGCCCTGCTCCAGGTCAGCCTGGGCCGTGGCCTCAACCTTCTGCCGAAGCAGGTGCTGGAGCACTACGGGGACGTGCCCCACATAACCGTCAGCGAGATCGACGATTCCGAGGCGGCCTGCGCCTTCGTGCTGGTGCGGCGCAAGGACCGCGAGTCCAAGACGATCGACAACTTCGTGGCCCTCGTGCGCGAACAGCGCCGTTTGGGGCGTCTGGGGCGCTGAGCCTGTCGTCCTGGTCATGGCCGTGGGTCCTTGGGCGTTGGGATTGGCGACAGACCACTAGACTTCTTCGCCGGCTTCGATCCGGGCGCGGATCTTGGCCTGCATCGATTCCTTGGTCTCGCCCTCGGGGAGGCCGACGTTGCCCTTGTAATTGGGCCTGATGCCGAGGTGCTCGTTCATCGACGGCATGAAGGAGTGGGCCTGCTCGTGCTCGGTGAACATGCCGAACATTTCCGTGCCGAACGCCATGTCGAGGTCGTCGACGATCTGCTGCTTCCACGGCCGGCGGATGATCTGCGTGTTGAGGCGGCGCATCACGCGCGGCTGCTTGATCAGCCGGTCGGCGATCTCGTGGGCGCGGTCCATCAGCTTCTCGCGCGGCACGATCTCGGAGACGAGGCCGTACTGGAGGAGCTGCTCAGAGGTCATAACGTCGCCCGTCATGAGATACCAGGCGGCCATGCGCGGGGGCATGAGGCGCATGAAGCAGGAGTGGATGCCGTCGCCGAACACGTTGCCGACGAGCACATGCGGGTCGCAGATCTTGAGATCGTCGGCGGCGATGGCGAAGTCGCACATGAGCGCGAGCTCGGAATGCCCGCCGGAGCCGGACAACACGCCGATGGTGGGGACTTCCACGTCCTGAATCTGCGCGATGAGCATGCGGCGGCCGTCGACGAACATGTGGTCGTAGCGGCAGGCGGCCGGGTCGATCGTCTCGGCCAGCCAGGACTCGGCCTCGAAGTCCGTCACCCAGGCCTCCTCCGTGCCGGTGAAGATGATGAGTTCCGTGTCACGGTCCGTGCCGAGCAGACGCCACATCTTGCCGATGGCGTCGTGCATCTCCATCGACCAGATGAGCGGTCCACCCTTGGTGTGCATCTGGACGGTGACGATCCCGTTGTCGGTCCGCGTGATGTGGAAAATCTCCGAGAACATGTCCTGGATCTGCTCGAACGTGGGCCATTTGACGAACTTGGCGTTGGTCATGGCGGTGTGCCTTTCTAGAAGGGGCGGCGGTGCCGCCGACTGATGGAGAGAGTCCGAAGGTCCGGGCTGCTGTGCCTGTCCTAGGCTCTGATTTCAGGCTAGAACCGGTCCGGTGGATGAGGAATTGCCGAAAACGCATAGATAGGGGGTGAGACAGGCGACCGGCGCCTTTCTGTCTCGCGGGCTACACCGTCTGGATCATTCCGGCGGCGCCCATGCCGCCACCGACACACATCGTGATCAACGCCTGACCGCCCCCTTTACCCCGCAGCTGCTCGATCGCCTTGATCGTCAGCACAGCACCGGTCGCGCCCAACGGATGCCCCAGGGCCAAAGCCCCACCCTGCACATTGACCCGCTGGTACGACACCCCGAGCTCCCGCAACACGGCGATCGACTGGGAAGCGAAAGCCTCGTTCAACTCGATCACAGCGATGTCGCCCAGCGTCCGCCCCAGGCGCGCCAGGAGCTTGGGCACAGCGACCACAGGCCCGATGCCCATATAGGCCGGATCGACCCCGGCCACGGCGAAGCCCGTGACACGGGCCAGGGGAGTCGCGCCGATGGCCTCCGCCTTGGCCTGGGACATGACCACGACGAAGGCCGCGCCATCCGACCGCGGCGAGCTCGTGCCGGCTGTCACCAGGCCGTCCTCTCCGAAGGCGGGTTTGAGCTGGGCCAGTTTCTCGGCCGAGGTTCCGGCGCGGACGCACTCGTCGCGCGTGACGGTGACGGGAGAGCCGTCTGGTGCCTGACCCGTCACGGGCACGATCTGCCGGTCGAAAACACCGGCCTCCTGGGCGGCGGCCGCGCGGGCGTGGGACTCCACGGCCATCGCCTCCATCTCGGCGCGCGTGATACCCCACTGCCGCGCCACGTTGTCGGCCGTCAGGCCCATCGGGATGTAGGCCTCGGTCTGTTCGAGCAGGTACGGGTCCTGGTACTGCGGGTTGTCGGAGAGCACGGGAGTCGACATGTGCTCCACGCCGCCCGCCACGATGACATCGCCCATGCCGGCGTCGATCAGCGCGGAGGCCGTGGCGATGGCTTGGAGCCCGGAGGAGCAGAATCGGTTGACGGTGAGGCCGGATACGACATCCGGCAGCCCGGCCCGGAGCACGATATTGCGCGCCGGGTTGAGCCCGAGCCTCGCCTCCGGCAGCGCGCAGCCGACGATGACATCGTCGATCTCGGCCGGATCGAGCCCTGGCAGGCGCTCCACGACGCCGCGGAGCACCTCGGCGCCGAAGTCGACAGGATGGGTCTGGGCAAGTGAGCCCTTGACGCCGCGGGTCACGGCGCTGCGGCCGTAGCCGACGATCACGCTGGTCATGGTGAGTCCTTCCGGTGAAGCGGACGCCCCAATGCGCCTCGCCGCGCCGCCAGGCTAAGGAAGGAGAGGTGGATAAGGAATGACGGAAGTTGCATCAGTGTCAGCCTGGCCCCGGAAATCGCCGCAGCCATCAAGAGCTTCGGCTCCACCCGCCTCAATCGTCTGTGGAGCCGACCGGACTCGAACCGGCGACCCTCTGCTTGCAAAGCAGATGCGCTACCAACTGCGCCACGGCCCCAATGAGCCGCCCAGACTAGCGTCTTAGGCCCGGCGGCGGACGGCCGGGGGAGGACTCGGCCCCGGCGTCAACCTTAGGCGGGGCGCCGGGGCCGAGCGCCAGCCAACCGGTCGGGGCGCACGCCGCCTGCGGGCCCGGGCGTCGACGGCCCCGCCGGAGGCCGACGAGTGACAGTGTTAGTTGTTCGGGACGCGGTCGGTGATCTCGGCCCAGAGGGAGGCCTTGGCCCGTTGGTCGGACACCACCTTGTAAACGGCGGCGGCGCCCAGCAGGGCCAAGACAAACAATACAACCTTCTTCACGTTCCACTCCTTCTCTTAAGGTTCGCTTCTCTTAAGGTTCGCTCAAGGCCGTTCGGGCTGGAGGGCGCACGACACGACTAGACCAAGACTAGACTCCTTGGAGGCCTTAAGCTAGGCCCGTGACCTTCAACCGCCGCAGCGACCCCGAATACACCAGTCGCGACGACTGGATTTTCGACACCATGCTGGCGATCTTGTCCGTCGTGCTGGTATTGGCGCCGTACTTGGTGGTGATCGCGTTCTACGCGCCGGCCGTCTCGGGCCGCGCTCTGGCCGCCGCCGCCGTCATTGGCTTGGCCCTCAGCGCCAGCGTCGTCCTGCGCCGCCACCACCCCATGATCTGCCTCATCTTGGTGGCGGCTCTGACCGTGCTCCACGTCGTCTTGGTGCCCATCCCGTTCGCCTTGTTGCTGCTGGTGCCCGTCACCGTCCACGCGGTCGCCCGCTATGTCCGCGACGGTGTGCTATGGATCTTGTTCTTCTGGGTGCCGGCGGCCATCGCCGCCACTGTGCGCTGGTATCTGGCCTTCACGCCCACGAACGCCTTGCGCCTGGTGGCCATGTTCGGCGGTGTGACCTTCGTCGGGGCCGTCCTGGCCGCTTACACCGTCGGCCGGCGGGGCTATGACCTGGCCGCCGCCCGCGACCGCTCCTTCGCCCAGGAGTTGGATCTGGCTCGTCAGGAGTGGGCCGGCTCGGCGGGCGGGGCCACCGCCGCCGTGGCCCCGGCGGCCGAGCTTTACCAGACCTACGCCGACCGGGTCTCCCAGATCGTCGCCCGGGCGGACCAGGCCAAGACCCTCATCCGCCGCCACCCGGCCGAAGCTTCCAGCACCATTGAGAGCGTTGCCCGAACCGGCCGCGACCTGCTGTCCGAATTGCGCCGGTCCGCCGTCCGCGAGGTCGACCGAGGGCAGACGGGCGCCAGTGATTGGCCCGACAGCGGGCCGGAGCCGCTCCAGCCCGATCCGGCCAGCGGTTGGGATGAGACCGATCAGGCCTGGCCGGACGAGGCCTGGGGCAACGCCGATACTTGGGCGCGGACGGGCCAGTTCAGCCCGGCCGGCGAGACGGACGACTGGGGCGCCGACGCCGCCGGGGACCGGGATTGGGGCCGCGCCAGCGCCGCTTGGCCGGAGGTCGAGGCTTGGGATCAGAACCCGGAAGCGGCCTCGGACTCGGAGTGGGGCCGTGCTGACGCCGCTTGGCCGGAGGTCGAGGCTTGGGACCAGACATCGGAAGCAGCCTCGGACTCGTATTGGGGTCCGGCGGCGGCCGCTCCGGCCGGCACCGGAGCCGATGACTCGGAGGCTGGTCGCGCGGTCGAGCGGGCGCGGACGACGGCCGACTGGGACGAAGACACCACCTGGGACGACCAGACCGCGGCCAGTCCCGTCATCGCCGGGGACTGGTCCGGCGACGGCGCTGGAGCCGACTTGGCTGACGCTCACGACACCGGCTCGGCCGGCTCCGCGACCGACTGGCCCAACGCCTTAGAGGCGGACTGGACCGGCGGCTTAGAGGACGGACGGGCGGCGCCGCCTCAGACGGCCCAGGCGGATGTCGCGGCGGAGGAGACGCAGGAACACCTGCCGGGCGAAACCCTGGACGAGTTGCCGGGACTGGTCCGTCGGGCCGGCGCCGAGTTCCACTTCAACCGTCGACCGCCGGCCGAGGCCGACGCCGTTATCGGCTTCTCGATCTACCGCATCGTGGCCGAGGCCCTGACCAACGTCCGGCGCCACGCCGGCCCCGGCGCCCCCACCCAGGTCTATCTGGACTGGGGCGACGACGATGTTGAACTGTCGGTGGTCAACCAGCCGACCGACTTCCAGGCCCCGCCCTCGACCACGGGAGGCGAGGGTCTGGACACGATGGCCGAACGGGCCGAGGCCGTCGGCGGCCTCTTGGAGACCGGTCCCACCGCCGAGGGCGGCTTCCACGTCTGGGCCAGCCTGCCCTATGACTGGGAGATCGACCAGGCGGCCGCCGTCGAGGCCGCCGCCGTTCCGGCCGACCAGCGGGGGACCGGCCAGTCCGGGGCCGCCCAGGCCCAGGGCGCCGACGTTGTGGCCGATCAGACTTGGGGTGCCACCACTGTCGGAGCCGGTCCCGACCAGGGCGCCGGTCTGGCGGGGGCCGCCGTCGGCTCTGAGACCGCCGCCGGAGACGACTTCGACGCCGGGTCCCCCGCTGATCGGACCGCTGTTGGCGCCGCGACCGCCGATGAGTGGGACTCCGCCGATGAGTGGGACTCCGCCGCCGACTGGGCTTCTGCCTCCGACTGGGACTCTGCCGATTCCACGGCTGAGGCCGATTGGGACGCCGCCGATTCCCCGGCCGTCGCTGAGTGGGGGGCCGCCGATTCCCCGGCCGTCGCCGAGTGGGACGTCGATTCCACGGCTGAGGCCGATTGGAGCGCCCCGGCGGACTCCGTCGCCGACTGGGAGGCCGCCTCGCCCGGCGTTGCCCACTGGCCGGCCGAGACGACCGCCGGTTGGGCCGATAATCTGTCCACCCCTCCGCCCGCCCCGGTCAACGCTTATAGCCCAGACCTGACGACCTCCTACGCCCAGTCAGACATCGATCGGATCGGGTCGCGGCGCCCCGCCGACGATCACCGTGAGGCCGTGGCCGCCGATTGGGCCGCCGCCCAGATCGAGCCGCGGACCGCCGCCCAGACGGACGACTGGGGGGGCGACACCGCCTTTTGGACGACTGCCGATTGGGCCGTGCCGGGAGCGGATGACTGGTCCGACGAGGCCTTGGCCTGGTCCGGTCATCCCGCCAGCGGGCGGCACTGAGCCCTGGTCTACCGCTTCTTGACCACCGAGCGACCTCATTCGGGCGCGCTAACTACGGCCTCGACGCTCAACGGAGGTCCAGTCCGTCTTCGCCTCGGCCTCACCGCCACCACACCCGTCTAGGGCCGCCCGCCCCGGGGACCATCGGCGGATCAGGGCTGAGCCCAGATCCCAGATCCACGGGCTGGTCGAGATCCCGGATCGAGTTCGGGATGACGTTGGCAGGGGTCGGTGGAGGCGCCGCTAGAGCAGGTGTTGGAGGACCAGACCGGCGGCGTTGTAACCGGCCACGGTCGCCAGATCCACCGATGAGGCGGCCGACTCAAGACCATTGGTGTAGGCCACTCCGGGGGCCAGCAGGAACGCCGCCGCCTCGACGCCGGGGGCCAACACCGGATAGGCCCCTTTCCAGACGAAGCGCGACGTCTCCAGGCGTTCGCTGAAAACCCGGCCCAGCGTGGCTTCGCTGAGCGACCGCCCGGCCGTGAAGAACTGCCAGATGGGGCGGTCCCAGACCGGGGAGTGGGCCACGACGCCCAGTGACAAGAAGGGGGTCTTGGGCGAGCTGGCGGCGAAAACCGTCCCCGGCATCGGCTCGTCCTCGCCCAGGCCGAAATATGCCTTGGACGGCGTTCCGGCCACCAAGGTGACGTGAACCTCCTGGAATTGGCGCGGCGGCGTGCGCACTAAACGGCGGGCGGCCGACACTTTGAGGTCGGCCAATTCCAGGGGGGCGGCCACGATGACGGCGTCGAACTGGCGTTTCTGGCTGTCTTTGGCCGAATCCTTGCCCTCCTTGGCCCCCTCTTTGAACAGGACGGTCAATTTCCCCGAGGGCGCCGGCAGCGTCGGATTGTCGGCCGACCGGCGCCGCCGCGTCGTCGTCGGGGCGTCCGGGCGCCAGGCCGGATCGGGGCTCTCGACGCGGATGACGCGCCGGCCCAACAGTAATTCGACCTGGAGTCGGTCGAGGGTCTGCTGGAAAAGCGTCTGCGTGCCCTCGGCCAGCATCTGGGTCGACCCGCCGCCCAGTCCCGTGCCGGCCAAGCCGAGCTGGCCGGCGAGGGCGTTGAGGCCGGCGTCCTGGGCGTAACGCCGCCGGGTCAAGGCGGAGACGATCTCGCTGGTGAAATCGCCCCGCACCCCGCTCCGGCCCAAGGCGTGGCGCAGCGACACCTGGGTCAAATCGGCCAGGTCGAGCGCGCCCAGCAATTCCGCCGGGGTCGTGAACAGACGCCCGGATTTCTGCCAGTCGTAGATCCGATTCCATTTGCTGGCCGTCTGACGGGTGACAGCGGCCAAGCGCACCAACGAGGCCGGCCCATAGCGCCTGACGGCCCCGGCGGTCAAACCGCCGGCCGTCGGCTTGGCCGCCAGGGTCCAGCCGGCCCCGTTCCAGAATCCGGCCCGCTTCCCGGCCGCGTCCGGGACCAGCCGGCCGGGTTTAGGCTTGAGCCCGGCCAGGGCGAAGAGGCTTTTGACCCACTGGCCGTCGGCCGGCAAAGCCGGGACGCCGAACTCGACCGCGGCCCCCGCGAATTGGTCGCGGCGCGCTCGGCCGCCCACCCGGTCTTGGCGCTCGAACACCGTGATCTCGGCCTTCGGCCCCAATTGTTGACGGACCCGGTAGGCGGCCATAACTCCGGCCGCTCCCGCCCCGACGATGGCGATCGTCCTCATGCGCCTCCCTTAACCCGCTCAGACTACCGTGGCCGCGCGCCTCGACTAGGTTGCCGGTCCACCGCTACAGTTACGTCTGCCGCTGCCTTTTGATCCGAGGCCGGTTGGAGCCCGCGCCCGTGTGGTGTTCCGTCCCGGGGGACCGGGGCGCGTTGCCGTGTCACCCTGGTGGAGGAGACCGCCTTGAACGACCTGACCCTCACAAGCCGCCCTGGGGCGACCTTGTTGACGGTTTGGGACGAGCGGGTCGCGGCCCGCCCCGAGGCCGTCGCCGTCAGCGGACGAACCAGTTTGACCTACCGCCAAATCGACCAGTTGTCCAACCGGCTGGCCCGCCGCCTGCGCCAACTCGGCATCGGCCCCGGCGACCGGGTGGCCTTGCTCTGCGACCGGCAGCCCCGGGCCGTGGCCGCCTTCTGGGGCGTCCTCAAAGCCGGCGCCGTTTTCGTCGGCCTCGACCCGGCCGCCGGCGCCGACCGCCTCCAGGCGGTGCTGGCCGACGCCACACCTAAAGCCATATTGGTCTGTGGCGACTCGTCCACCCCGGGCGAGCCGGCCGCGCACCGGGCCTTTGGCCCGGACCTGGGGCCGTCGCCGGCCGATGATCCGACCACCGCCGCCGGCTTGGTCGTCGGGTCGGCGACGGCCCCGCCCACTAACCCCGCTATCCCTGGCTCCGTCGCCGACCCGGCCGTGGCCGGGGACGTCTATCCCACTTCGACGGTGGTGCCGATTCTGGAGGCCTTGTTCCCGCCGTCCCTGGTGTTCGATCTGGCGGACGAGGTCTGGCTCAGCCCCGATCCCGGACCGCTCGACCGGCCGCCTGACCCGGACCACCCCGCCCTCCTGCTCTACCCAGAGCCCGCCCCCGGCGCCCCGCCGGCCCCCGGAGCGGCGCCGACCCGTCCGGCCGTGGTCGAGGATCACGCCGGCCTGGCCGCCCTGGTGGCGGCCGACATCCCCGGCGACCTGTTCTTCCATCACCCCGATCCCGTCGTCCTGGCCGTCGCCGGCCACCACCAGGCCGCCTTCCTGCTGGACACCGTTCTGCCCCTGGTCCGCGGCCTTAGAGTGGTCACGCCGCCGGCCGCCGACCTGGCCGCGCCCGGCGGTCTGGGGGCCTGGGTGGAGCGCGAACGGGCGACGGTCATCGTGGCCACCCGGGCCAGCCTCGCCCCCCACCTGGCCGCCGCCGACCGGCGCTGGCTGGCCCGGCTGAGAGTACTGGCCCTGCACGGGCGGGACTTCTCGCCGGCTTTCTGGTCGGAGTTGCGCCCGGTCACGCCCGCCCTGCTGATCCGCCTCTACGGGCCGGTCGAGAGCGGCGGCCTGGTGGCCTTCACCCCGGTCATCGACCCGAGCGTGGTCGGCCTGGGCTACCCCGTCCCCAGCATCAGAGTCCATATTGTGGATGAGTCGGGCGTGGCGGTGGCGGATGGCCAAGCCGGCGAGTTGTGCCTGTCCGGTCCCGGCCTGGCCCGGGGCTACCGCCACGAGCCCTTGTGGCTGCGGGGCCGTTTCGCCGCCACCTGGGACGGCGAGCGCCGCTTCCACACCGGCGACCTGGTGCGCCGCCAACCGGACGGCCGGCTCGAACTCCTGGGCCGGCTCCCGACTCCGGCGCCACTGCCGCCATCGGCCGAGCCGATCCACTCGGTCAGATCGACCCCGCCGCTCGAACCCGTGCCGCCGGACGGGCTGGTTCCCCCATCGTCTGGGCCGCCTCCACCCCCTCCGCCGCCCGAGCCAGTGTCGCCGGACGCGCCGGTCCCGTCGTCGGTCGAATCGCCCGCGCCCGTGCCGCCGGATGCGCCAGTTCCGTTGTCGGTCGAGCCGGACGAGTTGGTTCCCCCATTGTCTGGGCCGCCTCCACCCCCTCCACCGCCCGCTCTCGAGCTGGAGCCGGCGGACAACCCGACGGATGAGGCCGATGACACCGCCGAGACGGCGGTCAGCCGCTTCCAGGCGGTGGTGGCCCGGAGTCCCCAGGCGACGGCCGTCAGCGATCCGTCCGGACTGGTCATCACCTATGCCATGCTCGACCTCGGCGCCCGTCGCCTGGCCGCCGCCCTGCGCGCCAGCGGCATCGCCTCGGGCCAGTCGGTCGCCCTGCTGGCCGACCGGGGCGTGGACTTCTATTGCGGCTTGCTCGGCATCCTCTACAGCGGGGCCGCCTATGTGCCGCTGGACCCGGCCGATCCGCCCGAGCGGACCACGGCCCGCTTGGCCGCCGCCGAGGTCACGGCCGTGGTGATCGATGACTGGGCGCTGTCCGAGCGGGCCGCCGCCCGGCCGGTGGTCAGCCTGCTCGACCCCGAGTTGAGCCGTCAGCCCGCCGACCCGCCCGACCGACTGGCGCCGGCCGATGTCGCCGCCCGCTTATTCGTGGACCGGCCCGGGACAGAGGCGACGTTGTGGCGGCTGACCCAGCGGGCGTTGGTCCAAACGGCCGACAGCGCCGTCGAGCGTCTCGGGCTGACTGATCGGGACAGCGTTTTGGCCCACGCCGGGCCGGCCGATCCGGCCGCGGTCTGGGACTGGGTCCAAGCCCTCCTGACGGGCGCCGCCGTCCGGGTCGTGCCCGCCGCCGTGGCCGCCGACTGCGACCAGTTGCGCGACTGCTTGGCGACCGGCGTCACCGTGGCCACGCTGCCCGCCTATCTGGCGGCCCTGGTCGGCCCCGCGCCGTTGCGGGTCCTGGCCACCACCGGCGCCGCCGCTGTGGCGTTGGCCGACTTCCCCGGCCGCCTGGTCCGCCTGGCCCCAGACGGCCGGCCCATTCCCGCTCTGCCGCCGCCGACCGACGACGCCACCGCCCTGGCGGCCGCTCTGACCGCCTGGCCCCAGGCGACCGACGCCGCCGTCATCGTCCACCCCGCCCCGGCCGACCGGTCCCAGGCTTTGACCGTTCCGGTCGACCGGTCCGGCGCCCAGGCTGTTCTGGCTGACCGGTCCGACGCCCAGGCTGTTCCGGCTGACCGACTCGACACCACGGCCCCCCAGTCCGGTCCGGCGCCTGGTCTGGTGGTGGGGGACGGCGGTGTGGTTGACGGGTCCGGCCCGGCGCCCCTTCTGGCCGCCTATGTCGCCGGCTCCGACGGCCTCGACCTGGATGCCCTGAGGGCGGCTCTGGCCGCTAGGCTGCCCGATGTTTGGGCGAGGCTGAGCAGTCTCCAGCGGGTCGATCTCATCCCCCGCGCCGCTGACGGCGGTGTTGACGCCCGCGCCCTGCCCGGGCCGGCCGGCCAGCCGCCCGCCATCGGCTCGGCCCAGTCGGCGGTCGAGGCGGCCGGCGGCGTCGTCCTGGGGCGGCCGTTGGCCCCCGACGGCGACTTCCTGGCCCTGGGCGGGGAGGGTCGCGGCGTGATCCGGTTGCGCGAGGCCCTGACCACCCGAGGCTGGTCGGTCACGGCCGGTGATATCGTCACCGGCCGCACCCCCCAGGCCATCGCCGCCGTCATCTCCCGTACCTGCCAGGTCGCCCCCGCCCCCCAGGGGGAGTTGACCGGCCTGGTCGATCTGACACCGGGCCAGGCCGGATTCGTCGGCTGCCAAGGCGCCCGGGCCACCATCTTGGCCAGCCACCGGCCGTTTGACATCACGGCCTTGCGGGCCGCCTTGACGGCCGTCAACGGCTTCCACGACGCCCTGCGCGCCCGCCTGGCCGACGACCACCAGGACATCGCCCCCGCCGCCGAGGCCATCGGGCCGCGACTCGATGTCAGGCTTTGGGCGCGGGAGCCGTCCGGCCTGGAAGCGGTGACCGCCGCCACCGCTCTGGCCGCCAGCCTCGACCCCGTGGCCGGGCCGCTCTGGGGGGCCCATCTGTGGCGCACCCCGACCGGCGACCGCTTGCTGCTGGCCGTCCACCGCTTCGCCGCCGACGCCACCTCCTTCGCCCTGGTGGTGAGCGACGTCCTGACCGCCTGGCGCCAGGCCGCCGCCGGGAAGGCGATCGACCTGGGGCGGAAGACGGCCTCGCTCAAGGCCTGGAACCGGGCTTGGGCCGACGCCTTGGCCGACCCGGCCTTGCAGCAACAACTAAACCATTGGAGAGACAACGTCACCGCCGTGGCGGCCGCCCAGTTGCCGCTGTCCGAGCCGGACCGGGCCGCGCCCGATCAGACCACAGACGAAGGCGCCGGGTCGGATCGTCTGGGGGCCGGCGGCGCCGTGTCGGATCGTTCCGAGGCCGGTGGCGCGGAGTCGGATGGCTTAGAGACGGTGGGCGCCGCGCCCAGTCGTGACAGGCTCGACGAGGCCAAGTCCGACCGTCCGCCGGCCGACGACGGTCGGCGCCGCTTCAGCCAGAGGCTGGACCGGGAGCAGACGAACCGCTTGTTGACCACCAGCCTTCAGCCCTACTCCACCACCGTGGCCGATTTGATCGTGGCCGCCGCCGCCTGGGCCGTGCGCGAGGTCTACGGCCTCAAGGCGGTCGCCATCGAGGTCGAGGGCGACGGACGGCGCCCCCTGGGCGACCGGCACGACTGGTCGCGCACCGTCGGCTGGCTGGCCCACACCTTCCCCCTGATCGTGCCCACCAGCCCCATCGTGGCGGCCGCCGTCGTGGCCGCCAAAGAGGCCTTCCGGGCCGTGCCTCAAGGCGGTTTCGGCTACGCCCGGCTGGCCCAACTCCCCGGGTCGTCGGTGGTGGCGGAACCGGTCCTGGCCGTCCGGCTCGAGCTGGGGCCGGAGGCGGGCGCGCTGGGTCCTGACGTGGCCCTGTCCGACTGGCCCACCGGCCGCCTGGGGGACGCGGCCGCCCGGACGCCGCCCGTGGTCCTGACGGCCGCCGTCGACGGCGACGGGCTCGAGCTCAGCTTGGACTACGCCGCCGATCGACTCGGCGCCGCCACGGCCTGGCGGCTGGTGGTGGCCGTCCGCGACGGCTTGGCCGGCATCATCGAGCATTGCGCCGCCCAGTCGGCGCCCCTGCAAACCGCCGCCGACGTCGGCGCCCCCGGTTTGGACGACGCCACCATCGCCGTGCTCAACGCCGCCGCCTCGAGGGACTACCCGTGACATCGACCAGTCTGTTGTCCCCGCTGATCCAGTCGGTGGCGCCCCTGACATCAGAACAACTATTCCTGCTGGGGGAGGGGTCGGCGGGGTCGCCCGCCGCCGGCCCGGTGGTCCAACGCTGCCTGGCCCTGCGCGGCCCGATCAACCCCGAACTGATGGCCGCCGCCCTCCAGTTGACCATCGTCCGCCACGCCGCCCTGCGCGGCCTGATCGTCTATCGCCACGTCGCCCAACCGGTCCAAGCCGTCTTGGCCCAGCGCCAGGCCCTGGTCGAGACCGTCGACCTGTCCGGCCTCGACGCCATCGCCCGGGGACGTCAGGCCGCCGCCTGGCAAGAGCGCGACCGCCGGCGGAGCTTCGACCCCCAGAGCGATCCCTTGCTGCGCCTGACCTTGATCCGGCGGGCCAGCGGCCAGGCCCTGGCGTTGTGGAGCTATCACCCGGTCGTCCTGGACGACTGGAGCTTCCCCACGGTCGTCGCCACCTGGCTGACCGATTATGAACAACTCTTGGCCGGGGCCAACCGTCGGACGTTGGCCCTTCAGGCTCAGGCCCAGGACCGGGCCGCCCCCAGCTTCCACGACTGGGTGCGCTCCCACCAGCGCCAGACCCTCGACCGGGAGCACTGGGCCGCCCTGGCGGACCCGGACCGGCCCCCCTCCCGGCCCGCCGCCCTGACCCCGGCGGTCGACGGGGGCGGATCGGTCACGGCCGAGGACAGCCTGTCCCCAGACGGCAGCGCCCGTTGTGCCGCCGCCGCCGCCCGGCTGGGCCTGACCCTGGCCGCCTATGTCGGGGCCGCCTGGGGGTTGGTGCTGCAACGGGCCACGGGCCAGTCGGAGGCGGTCTTCGCCCGGGTGCGGTCGGGACGCGGGTCGGAGTCGGTCTTGGACGACCACTTGGTGGGCTGCTGCGCCGACACCATCCCGGTCTTGGTGCAGACGGCGGCCGACGACTCGATCCGCTCCTTCGCCGCCCGGGTGGCGGCCCAAGACGACGCCCAGGCCCGCCGTCCACGCTGCGACTGGCCGCCCGCCCAGCGGCTGGGCGGCTCGGGCCTGGCGGGCACCGTCTACCGCTTCCAGGACAACCCGCTGGACGACGCCGCCCTGTCCGCCATCGGCCGCCTCCAGGTCCGCTTGGAGGCCAGCCGCCCGGCCGGCCTGGCCGCCTGCCAGGCCGAAGCCGCCTGGGTGGCCGGGCGTTTGTGCCTGAGGGTGGACTGCGATCCGCCCTACGTCCGCCGCGACGCCGAACGCATCCTCGACTGGTGGGCCGACGCCTGCGAGGCCCTGGACGGCGCGGCCGACCAGCCGTTGGCCGAACTCGACCTGTCGCCCCGGCGGGAGCGCCGCCAACTGCTGGAAGACTTCAACCCGCCCGTCTACCACTACCCCGACCAGGGCCTGGCCAGGCTGGTGTCCGAACAAGCGGCGGCCGCGCCCGACGCCGTCGCCCTGGTGGCCCCGGGGCGCAGCCTCACCCGGGACGACTTGGACCGGGCCGCCCGCCGGACCGCCGCCCGGTTGGCCGACGCCGGGCTGGCCCGGGGCGACCGAGCGACCGTCAGCGGCCCCCGCTCGGCCGAATTGGTGGCCACGGTCTTGGCCTGTGCCCGCCTCGGTTTGGAGTGCCAGCTCAAAGCCGGCGACAGCGCCGTCGAGGTGGTCGGCCCGAACGGCGGTGAGACCCTGGTGGACCAGTCGATCTGGGCCGACGACGCCCCGGCCGAGTCGGGCGACCCAGACGGCCCGAGCGACTGGGACGACGCCTCAGGCCTGGAGACCCCGGGGGAGCCGGGCGAGGCGGCGGGTGGTCCTCAGGATGGTTTCGCCGTCGTCCGGTCCCACTCCGAGACACTGGTCTTGAGCCAACGGGCCTTGGTCAGTCTAGGTCTCAACCCCAGTGTGGACCCGTTGTTCGACCACGAGGCCCCCCGCCTGATCAGCGTCAACCCGGTCGGCAGCCCGGAGTTCTGGGTGGAATGTCTCGTGCCCCTGCTGCGCGGCCATGGCGTGATATTACCCCAGGCCGACGACCTGGCCGACGCCGGCCGCTTCCTCCGCCTGGCCTGGGACGCCGCGGCCACGGTCCTGGTCGCCGGTCCGGACCAGTTGCGCCGTCTGACCGACCGGCGCGACCTTCTGGGCAGCTTGACCGGCCTGCGTCAGGTCGTGGTCCCCGGCCCGGACCACCCGACCGCCCTGGTCCAGCGCTTGGCCCTGTACACGGCGGCCGGCTGGTGGCGGGCGCACACCCCGGCCGGAGCCGTCCTGTGGGCCACCCTCGGCCCGATCAGCCCGGCCAAAGCCGACCTCAGCGACGTCGGCCGGCCCCTGGCCAACACTCAGGTTTACGTCCTCGACCGCCTGCGGCCCTGCGGCATCGGTCAAGTGGGCGAATTGTGCCTGGCCGGCGACTCCCTGCCTCAGGCCGCGCCCGACCGACCGACCGAGGCCAACCCCTTCGGCCCGGGTCTCCTGCTGCGCACCGGGGAGGCAGCCCGCTGGCTGCCCGACGGCCAACTCGGGTTGGCCCCTCAGCCCGACTGAGACCGCCGCCCACCGGCCGCCAGGCGTCTTGCCTCATGTCAAGTTGATCGCGAAATCTGAGCGTGTGCCTCACCGAAAATGATCGCGAAACGCGGTCGGTCAGGCGGCTCCGCGCCGGACCCGGGTGCGGTCACGCGATGA
>JAISAO010000007.1 GCA_031266665.1 Propionibacteriaceae bacterium
AGCTCACGCCCTGCCATTGGCCGGTGGTGGCCAACTGCCACAGCATCGACTCGAACTCGCGCACCACGATCATGTCGTACAAGACGGCGAACAAGCCCTCGGCGCCGTAGATCGCCATCACCGTGCCCAGGTCGGTCTGATAGGCGTTGACCGGGATCTCGGCGAAGCGGACGACCGAGCGGGAGCGCTCCTTCGCCGGATCGATTGACTGTTTCTTGGCCATGGTTCCCCTGTCGTCCCCCATCAATCCCGGATCGCCCGGCAAGCCTCGCGGATACCCTCCGACAGCGTTGGCTGGGGGAAGACCAGTTGGCCGACATCGGTCGTGGTCGCCTCCAGTTCCAGCAGGGCGACCAGGCCCCAGACTAGTTCGCCGGCTTGGGGGCCGAATAGGTGGACTCCGCGAATGATGCGGCTGTCCCGCTCGGCCACCACTTTGACCGCGCCGCCGGCCGACAGGCCCTGCTCGATGACGAAACGGCTGGACAGCACCAGCGGGGCCGTCGCCGTCACCACCTCCCGGCCCTCGCGGCGGCAGTCCTGCTCCGTCCAGCCGACGCCGGCCGCCTCCGGCAGGCCGTGGAGGATGTAGGGGATGGCGTCCCAGCGCATCAGTTCGCCCCGGCGGGCCAGGCCCGGGTCGGTGATCAGGGCCGCCGCCACCTCGCCCATCCGCTTGGCCGAGTGGGCGAACAAGCTGCGCCCGGTGACGTCGCCGACCGCCCAGACCCCGGGCAGGTTGGTGCGCAGGCCGTCGTCCACCACCACGCCGCCGGGCGTGATGTCGAGGCCGGAGCGCTCCGCCCCCCAACCCTCGAAACGGGGCTGGCGGCCCAGGTCCAACAAGATCAGGTCGGCGGTCAGGCTCTCCGGGCGGCCGTCGGCGGTGGTGTAGTGGATCGTGCCCTGGTCGATCTGGCGCAGCCGGCTGTTGAGCTTGAACCGGACCGGCCGCATGGCCTGGCGCAGTTGTTTGGCCAGGGACTGGTCCATGAAGGGGGCGACCTCGGCCAGGGTCTCCAACACCGTCACCTCGACCTCCAGGGCGGCGAACAAACCGGCCAGCTCCAAACCGATCAACCCGCCGCCGATGACGGCCAGGCGAGCCGGCGGTCGCGGCGCCCGCAGCAGGGCGGCCGGGTCGACGATGTGGGGATTGTCGGCCACCCCGTCCAGGGGGGGCCGGACGGGGACGGCGCCGGGGGCGACGATGACATGGCGGGCGGTGCGGCGCCGGCCGCCGACCTCGACCACGCCGGGGGCGACCAGTTGGCCGGCCTCGGGGACGACCTCGACCGCGAACCGTTTCAAGGTGGCGGCCACCCCGCTGGCCAGGGTGCGAACGGCCTGGTCCTTGCGGGCTTGCAGCGTCGACCAGTCGAAGCTCGGCTGATGACCGTTGATCCCCTGGTCACGGGCCTGGCCGGCCAGGCGGTAGGCCTTGGCCCCGTGCCACAGACTAACCGTCGGAACACAACCGGTGTTCCAACTGGCGCCGCCCAGTCCGTCCGGCTCGGCCAGCAGGACGTCCAGCCCGGCCTGACCGAGACGCTGGGCGGCGCTGTGGCCGCCCGGCCCGCCGCCCAGCACGATGACGTCATGATCCACCATCGCGGCCCCCTCGATCCCCTTGGTCCGGCTGGCCCGCTAGATCCGACTGCTCCGGCTGACCCGCCGGCTTCGGCCAACCCGCACGGTCCGACTGGCCGGGCTGGCCTCCCGGGTCCGGCTGGCCCGACTGGTCCGCACAGTCCGACTGGCCCTCTCGGTCCACCCGCTCCGGACCGGTCTCGCCCCGGCCGGTCAGACTCACGACCAGTTGGCTCAACCGCCGCACGGCCTCGGCCGCCGGGGCGGGGATCAGGCTCAGCGCCAGCGCCGGCTTGACACTCAACCCGGCCAGCGATCCGAGTCGATCAGCCAGGGCCGCCAAGATCGACGGCGGTGCGATCACGACAGCCGTCACCGGCCCCTCGACGGTGGCGTCGTCCGGCGGCGGGGGCGAGGCCGGCGACACTGTGGCCGACTGACGCAATCTCCCCGACTGGTCCAACGCCTCGGCGGTCCCCGCCGCCTCCGCCACCTCCGGGGGCTCCGGGGGCTCCGGGGGCTCCGCCGAGGATCCTGGTCTGTCGTCCCCAGTCCCAGCTGTGGCGGCCTCACCCGCCGCCTCGGCCGCTGACTCAACAGCCTCGGCCTTGGGCTCAGACGAAGACACGGCACCCTCACCCCCAGGCACGTCCTCAGCCCCGACCGCCTCGGCCTCGGCTTGGGACTCGGCCTCAACCTCGGTCTGATACTCAGCCTCGCCTTGGGACACAGCCTCAGCCCCGGCCTGAGACTCAGCCTCGGCTTGAGACCCGGCCTCAGCCCCGGCCTGAGACTCAGCCTCGGATTCGTCGCCGGCCTCGCCCTTCGGCCCAGTCTCAGAGGCGGCCGCCACAATTTCCGGCTCGGTCTCAGACGCGGCGCCCTCGGTCTCGTCCGTCAGCTTGGCGGCTGGCGTCTCTGGGGCCGCCTGGTCTGAATCGTCCGTCTTGGTCTCGTCCTCAAGCCCCTCGGACGGCCCGCCCACGGCCGGCTGCTCAACCGGCGGCGCCGGCTGTGACGGGAGAGCCTGGCCGGAGATGGCGGCCAGAACGTCACGCTCGATGACCCGGCCCCTGGGACCCGTGCCGATCAAGGCGTCGACGGACAAACCGTAAACAGCGGCCAACTCGCGCGCCCGTGGACTGGCGGCCGCCGGGCCGGCGCCGGCCCGCCTGGACCTGGCCGTGGGGACCGGCCCGGTCGAGGTGCCCGCTCCGGTCGGAGTCGGCCCGGATCCATCGGGCGCCAACCGGCCAGACCCAGATCGGTCCGAGCCAGTCACCCGCGCAGCGCGACCGCTCGGGGAGTCGGCCGGCCCACCCTCGCGGCCCTCCGCCCGACCACGGTCAGAGGTTGGTCCCACCTCAGACTGGGCCGTGTCGGACTGGGCCGACTCGGACTGAGGCAACTCGGACTGGGCCATGCCGGACTGGGCCAACTCAGACTGAGGCGACTCGGACTGGACCGTGCCGGTCCCGTCCGCCCAGGGCTCGTCCGGCAGCGCCCGGCGGGGCGACCCGGGCCGGGAGGGTGGCCCAGACTCGACCGACCCAGACTCGACCGGACCGGACTCGATCGGCCCGAACACGATCGGCGTGGTGCGCTCCGACAGCGGCTCCGTCTGGCCGACGACGCCGGGACCGTCCCCCAGACCGGGGGCCGGCTTGGAGGACTGGTTGGAGGCGCCCATGATGGCGGCCACCCGGGCGGACAGCGAGACGGGCGGGCTGGGCGGCGAGTCCTCCGGACAGAGCTGTTCCCCCATCGCCGCCGAGGCCGCGACGGGTGGGGCTGACGGGTCTGAGACCGTCGCTCCCGGGGGCGGCGCGGCTGGCGCGGCCAAGCCGTGAGCCACCAGCAGTTCGCGCACATCCTCGTCCGACTGGCCGACGATCAGCAGCGGGGCCTTGACCGGCACCTCTTGGCCGGCCTGGCCCAGACGGGCGAAGACGACGCCACTGGCCCTGGCCGGCAGGCTCAGGGCCGTGGCCTGATCGGTCTCGATGTCACAGATCGGCGTGGTCGGCTCCACCCGGTCACCGACATCGACCCGCCAGGCCACAATCAGACAGGTTTCGACCGTGCTGCCCAGCAGGGGCATCACGACGACCTCAGCCACGATCCAGTCTCCTTCAGTCGGCCGCACCCGACGGGCGGCTCGGACAGCGGCCCCGGGTCCGGTCGCGACACGACAAGCCGACCAGCCTCAGGACGAACCAGCCGACCATCACGGCGACTACTTTCCCACACACCACCACCCGCCCGCCAGCAAACCGGGGCTGATTTCGACAGCGAATTATCAATTCTGGGACGGACCGGCCGCGCCCCGGCCAAATCAGCCCGGGAATACCCGAGACCAATCAGCCGTCGTCCGACTCAGCCCAGATCCACCGATGATCGGCGTGGCGAGCAGTACCAGGCGGATGTGATGGCGGTGGGGCCGAGGCGAAGACGGACTGGACATCCGTTGAGCGTCGGCGCCGCCGCCAGCGCGCCCGGATGGGGTCGCTCGGTAGTCGAGAAGCGGTGGATCTGGGCTCGGGCCCTAAGGTGCTGCCATGGTGACGTTGTCCGACTGGTTCGTCCACATGCGGCCGGCCCGTTGGTTCCAGGCCAAGTCCTTGGCCGCCGGCCTGTCCGCCATCGAGCCCCGCCCCTGGCTGGTCCAAGAGCCGACCGGCTGGGCCCGCTCGGAGTTGGCCGTGGTGGAGCACGCCGCCGGCCGCGAGCTGTACCACCTGCCGGTGGCCTATCTGCCCCGCGGGACGGCCGCCCCGGAGGCGGTCGTGGGGCGAGCCGAGGTGCCCGGCCTGGGGACGGCCGAGGTGGTCGACGCGCCCCTCTCGCCCCAGGCCATGGCCCTGTTCTTGCGCGGCCTGACGGCCGGCGGGCCGGGCTTGACCTGGAAGGCGGCCCCGCCCGACCCCGGGGCCGAGACCAAGCTGTTCACCGGCGAGCAGTCCAACACCAACCTTCAGATCGGCCCCGACCACCTGCTCAAGATCTACCGCAAGCTGGTGGCCGGGCCGGGCCTGGACGGCGAGGTCTTGGGGGCGCTGAGCGGTTCCGGCGTGACACCGGCCCTGATCGGCCTGTGGCGGGCCGATGACCTCGACCTCGACCTGGGGCTGTGCTGCCAGCGGATCAAAGACGGCCAGGACGGCTGGGACTGGGCCCGGGCGGCCAGCCGGGCCTCCCGCCCGGTCGGCCCCCAACTGGCCCAACTGGGCCAGGCCCTGCGCCGACTGCACCAGTTGTTGGCCCAGGCCTTCCCCACTGACCGGCTCGACGCCGCCGAGGTCGGCCGCCGGATTCGCTGGCGCTTCGACCTGGCGGCGGCCGAGCTGCCCGAGGTGGCGGCCCTCCGTCTGGGCCTGGAGCGGGTCCTGGGCCGCCTCGATCCAGAGGCCGTCCCGGTCCAGCGCCTGCACGGCGACTTCCACCTCGGCCAGGCCCTGATCTCCCCCGATGGTTGGACCATCATCGACTTCGAGGGCGAACCGCTCAAGACCCCGGCCGAACGACGAGGCCTGGACTCGCCCTGGCGCGACGTCGCCGGACTGCTGCGATCCATCGACTACGCCCGCCGCTCCCACTCCGAGCCCGACTCGACGGTCGCCGTGGCCTGGGCGGCGGACGCCCGCCGGGGCTTCCTGGAGGGCTACCTCGGCCCCGCCGGCGCCCCGCCGCCCCTGCTGGCGGCCTACGAGGCCGACAAAGCCGTCTACGAGTTGGTCTATGAGACCCGCAACCGGCCGGGCTGGGCCGACTTGCCGCGCCGCGCCCTGGCCGGCCTGCTCGGCTAGACGGAGGCCTGACGGCGGATCTACTGACGGCGGATCTAGTGGCTGGTCGCGCCTAAAACCTCGGACTGGCGTTGCCGGACGATGGGGGCAACCCCGAGCCAGCCAGCCGTAACACTGACAGCTGATCCACCGGCCGGCCGACGCTTTAGGCCGGCCGACGCTTTAGGGATCAGGTACACTCCGTCTCTGATCTTGACGGCGGCGAACACCTGGGATGGGGATATGTCGATATTACTGTGGGTGCCGGTGGTCTCGGCGGCGGTGGCGCTTATCGGGCTGATACTGGCTTGGACGACGCACAACCGCTTGGTCGAGCTGGGAACCCGCGCCGACGAGGCCTGGAGCGATGTGACGGTCCAGCTCAAACGTCGGGCCGACCTCATCCCCAACCTGGTCGAGTCGGTCAAGGGCGCCGCCGCCCACGAGCAGGCCACGCTGACCCAGGTCGTGGCCGCCCGCTCGGCCCTGCTGCAGGCGACCGGCCAAGGCCCTCGGGCCGCCGCCGTGGCCGAGGGCGAGTTCGCCGACGCCCTGCGGTCGCTGCTCGCCGTGGCCGAGTCCCACCCCGACATCAAAACCAACCATAATTTTTTGGCGTTGCAGCACGAGCTGGTCAACACCGAGGACAAAATTCAAGCCGCCCGCCGCCTCTACAACGGCTCGGCCCGCAACCTGAACATCAAACTGCGGGCCTTCCCCAGCAATATCTTCGCCGGCCTGTTCCACTTCCACGGCCGGGAATTCTTCGAGGTGGCGGACCGGGCCGGCCTGGAAGACCCGGCCGCCATCAGCTTCTAGCCCAAGAGCCGACCGATGGACCACGACTTGTCGTCTTGGGGAGAGGCGCTCAAGCGAAGCGATTTCCGCGACTACTACCAGTCTCAATTCACCCCGCCGTACCGCCGCTACGGCTTCGTCATGGCGTTTTTCTGCCTCCTGCTGGCGTTGGCGGCGCTCAGTCTGGTCCTCGGGCCGCGCTGGCTCAAAGACCAAGCCGCCCTCATCGGCGTCATGTCCGGCAGCCTATTGGCCATCATGGCGGTGGGCGGACTGGTCTGGTGGCACCAGCGTTTCACCCGCAACGTCCGACTCAATCGCTTCTGCTCGGCCCACGGCCTGGGCTTCCAGGAGCTGAGGCAAGACGTCCGCCTCCCCGGCGCCCCGTTCCGGTCGGACCGCCGCTCCCTGACCCAGCCGATCATCACCGGCGGCGGTCTGATCATCGGCCGCCACCGGATCCTCGAGGACCAGCGGCAGAACAAGATCGAACTCTATCGGCCGTTCACCTTCGGTATGATCCGGCTGCCCCAAGCCGTGCCCCATATCATCTTGAAGAACCGACATTCCAAAGTGGTGCCGATGTCGCGCCTGCGGAACATCGCCCAGATGGCTTTGGAAGGTGATTTCGCCGACACTTTCACTTTGTACTGCCCGGCGTCCTACGAGCGCGATGCGCTCTATATTTTCACGCCCGACGTCATGACGGCCTGCCTGGATCTGGCGGGCGACGCCGAGCTGGAGCTGGTTGACGACTACTTGTTCTTGTACACCCTCTCCGGCGAGGCCTGCCGCGACCCGGAGAAACTATTGGCCCTGCGTGACATCATAGAGCGGCTGGCCGGACGCTTCGGCCGGCAGGTCGCCGCCTACAGCGACGACCGCAGCGCCAGCGGACGGGTGGCCGGGGCGGCCCGACGGATGAACTTCAAGGCCCAATCCCAATTGGTCGGCCTGTTCGGCGGGCTGCTGATCGCCCTTTACGCGGCCTACCAAATTCTGAGCCTGCTCGGCTTCCACCTCTTCTAGCCGGATCGACGGTTGGACCGGCGGCCGGCCGTCAGGCGTGACTTCAGCCGCCCCAGGCCCGCCAGCAGGTAGGCCGCCGCCCAGAAGACCAAGGCGATCAAGGCGCAGTTCCGCGTCACCGCCCAGACCCCGTAGGCGTCAACGTCGAGGAAGAAATAGGGGTAGCGGCTGCCGTTCAGGATCGGCCCGCCGAGCCGCGCCCGGATCAGGGCGAAGGCCAGGTAGGCCAACGGCGCCGCGCCCCAGGCCAGCGGCTGCCACCACCGGAGCCGCCGGACGTCGGCGAATAGCAACCAGTCGACGAACACGGCCACCGGCACGAAGCTGTGCAGCAGCCAGTTGGTCAACCAGTCGACCGCGTAGTCGCTGGCGTCGGCGATCATCGGCGCCAAGACGAAGTTGTAGATGATTCCGGTCATGGCGATCATCGCCATCAGCCCGCCCATCACCACCGGCGGATAGTCGCCCCGCCGCCCGGCCCCAGGCCACAGGGCCAGGACCAGCAGCCCCAGGTAGGCCAGAAAGATCACCAGGTTGCTCAAGATGGTGTAGAACACCAGCGTCGAGGGGTCGAAGCGCGCCGGCAGGCCGAACATGCTGGCCAGCCCCCAGCCCGCGCCGACCACGATCAGACCGCGCCAGATCAGTTTCCCCGCCCGCGCCAGCTTCCCCATGTCCGCCATGGGCGCATGCTAACACCGGCCGACAAATCAGTCTTACCGCGATGGGGTATCGCGGCAGCCGACAGCGCCGACGCGGTACGAGCGGCAAAGTTGAGTCTATCTGACTCAATGTGTAACATGAGTCGAAGAGACTCAACTTTTAGGCCAGGTCTCCGGCTTGCCGCCGGGGCCAGCCTCCCGACTCGAAGGAGAAACACCATGCCCGTACCTTTTGACCCCTTCCGCGAGATCGACCGCTGGCTCAACCAGTCGAGCCGTGTCGCCGCCGACGCCCGCGCCGTGCCGCTAGACCTCTATCGCCAAGGCGATGTCTTCGTGGTCAAGGCCGACCTGCCCGGCGTCGACCCGGCTGGAATCGACATCGACATCGACGACCGCACCTTGACCATCCGGGCCGAGCGCGCCGCCGAGGCCGTCGACACCTCCTTGGACAACCACCAGTGGGTCACCCGCGAGCGCGGCTTCGGCGCCTACGCCCGCCAGATCGTCCTGGGCTCAAGCCTCGACACCAGCCGCATCACGGCCGACTACAGCGACGGCGTGCTAACGCTGACCATCCCGGTGGCCGAGGAGGCCAAGCCGCGCAAGATCACGGTTCAGACCGGCGGCCGCGACCTGGCCGGCGATCCCGCCGTCATCGCGCCGGCCGACTGAGCCCCGCTCCGCCCAGCGCTCTGAGCGCCCCACCGCTGGGGGCGGCCCCGGTCACCCGACCGGACCGCCCCCAGCGGTTTTCGCCGCCCGGCCGCCGCGCGGCGTTGTCTTCGGCCGCGCCGCTGAGACCGCTTAGTGATCGACCATCGGTGGATCGAGGCTCAGTCGTGGGCCAGGCCGTCGACCACCTCGGCCCCCGGGAGGTCGGCCAGACAGGCCCCGGGCAGCAACAGTTTGGAGGCCCTGAGGCCGGAGCCGAGGCAGACCCAGTCGCTGGCCGTCACCGCCGGGTCGACCCAGATCGGCCAGTCGGGGTCCAGGCCGAGCGGCGTGATGCCGCCGTGCTCCATGCCGGAGGCCGAGACGGCCTGGTCGGTCGGCAGGAAAGAGGCTTTGCGGACGTCGAGGCGCCGCCGGATCAAGCCGTTGACGTCGAGGCGGCGGTGGGCCAGGGTCAGACAGCAGGCCTGGCGCGGCTGGCCCTGGCGGCGCCCGCCCACTAAGACGGCGTTGGAACAGCGGGACAACGGCCAGCCCAGCTTGACCGACAGGACCTCGCTGTCGGCCTCGGCCGGGTCGATGGCGAAGACCAGCGCACTAGGCCAGTCGCCGATGACGGCCGCCACCGCCGGCGCCAGCAATTCCGGATGGGAGGCGGCCGGCAGCAGGGTCAGCCCGGCCTGTTCGAACCACATGACCCGGATCGTAGCCCAGCCGACTGTGAGCCAGACTCCACAAAGATCAGTAGACAGAGATCAGTAGTAGTAGGGATAGTCGGACCAATCGGGCGGCCTCTTGGCCAAGAAGGCCTCCCGGCCCTCGCGCGCCTCGTCGGTCATATAGGCCAGACGGGTCGTCTCACCGGCGAATATTTGTTGCCCCACGAGGCCGTCGTCGACGGCGTTGAGGGCGTATTTCAACATCCTGATGGCGGTGGGCGACTGGGCGCAGATGGTGGCGGCCCACTCCAGGCCGACCCGCTCCAGGTCGGCGTGGGGCACGACGGCGTTGACCGTCCCCAGGTCGTAGGCCCGCTGGGCGTCGTAGGTCTGGCCCAGGAAGAAGATCTCCCGCGCCCGTTTCTGGCCCGCCTGGCGGGCCAGGTAGGCCGAGCCGTAGCCGGCGTCGAAGGAGCCGACGGCGGCGTCGGTCTGTTTGAAGCGGGCCTGCTCGCGACTGGCCAGGGTCAGGTCGCAGACGACGTGGAGGGAGTGGCCGCCGCCGGCCGCCCAGCCGTTGACCAAGGCGATGACCGGCTTGGGCAGGAAACGGATCTGGCGCTGGACCTCCAGGATGTGCAGCCGGGCCAGCCGCGCCCGGTCGATCAGAGGTCGCCCCGCCGCCGGGTCGCCCCGCCCCGTGCTTGAGGCGCCCCCCTCCGAGGCCAGGTCGCCCCGTCCCGCCGCCGCGTCGTCCCCCGCCGCCGGGCCGCCGGCCGGATCGCCCCGCCCCGGGGCCGCCGGGGCCTCGTACTGGTAGCCGGCCGGCCCCCGGACTCGTTGGTCGCCACCGGAGCAGAAGGCCCAGCCGCCGTCCTTGGGCGAGGGTCCGTTGCCGGTCAGCAGGACGCAGCCGATGTCGGCGCTGGCTCGGGCGTGGTCCAGGGCGACGATCAACTCGTCCACCGTCTGGGGGCGGAAGGCGTTGCGGACCTCGGGCCGGTCGAGGCCGATCCGCACCGCCGGCACCGCCTTGGCGCGGTGATAAGTCAGGTCGGTGAAGTCGAAACCCGGCACCGGGTCCCAGTCCTGGGGTCGGAAAGGATTGTCCATGGGGCGAGGCTAGCGCCCGCCGGCCACCTGCGGACGCCGGCCGTGAGAGCGCGGCCGTGTCGGCCGGACTAAGCCGGACGGGTGGCCGTGCCAACCGGACCAGACCTGGCCGCGCCGCCCAGGGCCACCGCCCGGGCGGCGGCGCGGTGCATCCGGCCGAAGTTGTAGTAGGCGGCGCAGGCCCCCTCGGGGCTGACCATGCAGGTCCCGATCGGCTTCTCCGGGGTGCAGGCGGAGCCGAAGACCTGGCACTGCCAGGGTTTGAGCTGGCCCCGCAGGACGGCGCCGCACTCGCAGGCCGGGGGGTCGGCCACCCGCCGGCCGGGCAGGGGGAAGCGGCGTTCGGCGTCGAAGTCGGCGTAGGCCTCGGACAGGCGGTAGCCGGAGGCCGGGATCCAGCCCAGGCCGCGCCACTCGAAGCTGTCCCGGACGGTGAAGACCTCGGCCAACAGTTGGAGCGCCGCCGGGTTGCCCTGGGGTCGGACCACCCGGGCGTATTGGTTCTCGACCTGGCAGCGGCCCTGGCGGTACTGGGTCAACAACATATCGACCGCCTGCAAGATGTCCAGCGGCTCGAAACCGGTGACGACGATGGGCAGGCCGTACTCATCGGGGATGAAGTGGAAATGATCGCTGCCGGTGACCGTGGCGACGTGGCCGGGGCCGATGAAGCCGTCCAGCCGCCGCTGGGGGGAGTCCAGGATGGCGCGCAACGGCGGCTCGATCAGGACGTGGTTGCAGAAGACCGAGAAATTGGTCAGGCCCAGGGCGGCCGCCCGGGCCAGGGTGACGGCGGTCGAGGGGGCGGTGGTCTCGAAGCCGACGGCGAAGAAGACAACCTCGCGCTCAGGCTGGTCGCGGGCGATCTTGAGGGCGTCCAGGGGCGAGTAGACGAAGCGGACGTCGGCCCCCTCGGCCTGGGCCTGGAGCAGGCTGCCGGCGCTGCCGGGGACGCGCATCATGTCGCCGAAGGTGGTGAAGACGACGCCGGGGCGGCGGGCCAGCCAGACGGCGTCGTCCACCCGGCCCATCGGGATGACGCAGACCGGACAGCCCGGGCCGTGGACGAACTCGACCTGCGGCGGCAGCAGGTGTTCCAGGCCGTGGCGGTAGATGGTGTGGGTGTGGCCGCCGCAAATCTCCATGAAACGGTAGGCCCGTTCGGGGTCGGCGGCGGTCAGGTCGGCGATGGCGGCCAACAACTGCTTGGCGGCGGCCGGGTCGCGGAACTCATCAACGAATTTCACGGGCGTGTCTCAGACAATCGAGGTCTCCAAGAAGGCTTCCATCTCCTCTTCGAAGGGCTTACCCAGGCGGCGGATCTGGTCCAGGGTCAGGTCGGCCTCGGCCTGGTCGATCTTGGAGAGGGCGAAACCGACGTGGACCAGCACCCAGTCGCCCGGGGCCACTGGATCGTCGGCCAGCAGCCGGGTCGAGATGGAGCGGCGCACCCCCGAGACCTCGACCGTGGCGATGTGCTCGGCCGGGTCGATGAAATCGACCACTTGGCCCGGTATCCCCAGACACATATCGTTCTCCCCCCTTCTCGGATCAGCAGATTCTGGGCAACGGGTCGCCCACCATCATGTCCACCAGGCGGGTGCCGCCGAAGGCGTTGCGCACCGCCACCACCCCCGGCGGGTCGGCCACCATCTGTCCCACCACGGCCGCCGCCGTCAGCCCGACCTGGCGCAGGGCGTCGCGGGCCGTCTCCGCCGCCGCCGCCGGCACCACGGCCATAAAACAACCCTCATTGGCGACGTAGAGAGGGTCGAGGCCGAGCAGGTCGCAGGCCCCCCGCACGGCCGCTTTGACCGGGATGGCGGCCTCGTCCAGGATGACCGACAGGCCGCTGGCCTGGGCCAGCTCGTTGGCCACGGTGCCGAGTCCGCCCCGGGTGGCGTCGCGCATCCAACGGGTCTGGGGCACGGCCGCCAGCAGCGCCTCGACCGCTTGGTTGAGCGGGGCCGAGTCGGAGGCGATGTCGGCCGCCAGGGCCAGGTTCCCCCGGGCCATCATCACGGCCAGGCCGTGATCGGCGATCGAGCCCGACAAGACGACCTGGTCGCCGGCTCGGACCTGGGCGGCCCCCAGTTGGCGGCCGGGCGGGATCCAGCCGATACCGGCGGTGGTGATGAAGAGACGGTCGGCCGCCCCCCGGGGGACGACCTTGGTGTCGCCGGTGACGATGGCGACGCCGGCCCGGTCGGCGGCGGCGGCCATGTCTTCCGCCTGGCGGCGCAGCTCCGCCACCGCCAAACCCTCCTCGATGACGAAGGCGGCCGACAGCCAGCGCGGCTGGGCCCCGCAGACCGCCAGGTCGTTGACCGTGCCGTTGACCGCCAGTTGGCCGATGGAGGCCCCCGGGAAACGGATCGGCTGGACGACGTAGGAGTCGGTGGTGAAGGCCAGCCGCCCGCCGTCCACGGTCAGCCGGGCGGCGTCGGCCAACTCGGCCGGGTCGGGCCGGCCGAAGGCCGCCAGGAAGACGCTCTCGACCAGCGCGGCCGAGGCCTTGCCGCCGGCGCCGTGGGCCAAGGTGATGGTGTCGTCGCTCAGCCTGGGCCCCCTGGCCCGGGCCGCCGCGATCCGCTCCAGGGTCTCGGACTCCGACGGACGCGCCCTGTCAACCATGACTTCCTCCCAAACCTGATGCTTCACGACATTAGCGCGCCCCCGCCCCGGCTGCCAGACATGTCCAGACCCCGATTCGCCCGCGTCATCCCGGACTCGATCCGGGATCTCGGCCAGCCCGGGAACGTGTGCGACTCTGCCGCGCCTTCCTAGTGGCCAGTCGCTAGTCCGCCGGGTCGAGCCGGGCGATGGCCAGGCCGGCGTGGATCAGCAGCCGCTCCCCCGCCACCACCGGGGCGACCAGGGTGACATCGACCTCTTCCAAACCCCGCTCGGTCTCGACCCGGGCCGGCTCCCACGGTCCTGGGGGGAGGGCCACGACGGTGCCCGGACGGCCCTCGTCGGAGCAGGTGACACAGCTCTCGGCCTCGGGACTGGCCCAGGCGCCGGCGGCGACGGGGCCGCCCGCCAGCCAGGCGGGGGTGTCGGCACGGCCAGAGTCGGCCTCGGCCGGGATCGTGGCGCCCATGTCAACCCCCTCGGGTCAAGGTCAGATAGCCCGCCAGGGCTTGGCCCAGGCTGAGGCCGCCGTCGTTGGACGGCACCCGGCGGTGAGTCAGCAGCTTACCGCCGAGGTCGGACAGCCGGGCGGCCAGCGCCGCCGTGAAGACCCGGTTGACGGCCACGCCGCCGGTCCAGCCGATCAGGCCCGAGCCCTGGTCGCAGGCCATGGCGGCCGAGGCCACGACCTGGGCCAAGCCGTCGTGGAAGCGCCGCGCCAGACAGGCGGCCGGCCGACCGGCGGCGGCCTCTCGGACCAGTTCCCGGATCAGCCCGGCCACATCGGCCGGCGGCGGGTCGGCGTGGTCGTGATGGCCGCAGCGCTCGGCCGCGACCTCCAACTCCATGGCCGCCTGGGCCTCGTAGGTGGCGTGGTGGCACAGTCCCAGCAGGCTGGCCACGGCGTCGAACAGCCGCCCGGCCGAGGTCGTGGGCACGGTGGCGACACTGTTGGCCAACTGCCATTGGCACAATTCCCATTCCACCCCGGAGACGCCCGGCGGGAGCCCCGGGAAGGCGCTGGACAAGGTGGCGCCCGGCGATGACCCCGGGGCGATGCCCGGTTGGCCTCCCGAGGCGATGCCCGGCGGGCCTCCAGGGGCACCCGGCGGGCCTCCAGTGGCGCCCAACGGGTCTCCCGTGGTGGCACCCGGAGAAGGGACGCTTAGCGGTGATCCGGCGGCGCCCAAGGCTGATCCGGCGACCCCCGACTGGTCCAGGCCGAGCCCGGCCAGCAGGCCGGCGGCGCTCCTCCAGGGGTGGGCCACGGCCGCGTCACCGCCCGGCAGCGGGAAGCGGGGCAGGTGCCACAAACGTTGGTAGTTGAGCGGGTCCGACCCCAGGGCGATGATCTCGCCGCCCCAGATGGTGGCGTCGGGGCCGTAGCCGGTGCCGTCGAAGGCCACCACCGTCAGCCCGCCCTCGATCCGGCCGCGTTCGACCAGGCCGTGCTCCACCGCCAGGGACAGGGCGTGGGCCTGGTGGTGCTGGACCTGGAGCAGGGGGACGCCACAACGGTCGCGGTAGCGCTCGGCCCAGGCCGTGGTGGCGTAGTCGGGGTGGAGGTCGGCCACCACCAGATCGGGACGGCGGCGGTGGGTGGAAGTGAGTTGGGCGACGGAGCGGTCGAAGGCCCGCTGCGACTCCAGCGACCCCATGTCGCCGATGTGGGCCGACAGGAAGGCCCAGCCGTCCCGGGTCAGGGCGAAGGTGTTCTTCAACTCCCCGCCGACCGCCAAGACGACGACGTCAGCTTGGCCCAGGCGGACCGGCAGGGGGGCGTAGCCGCGCGACCGCCGCACCGGCCAAACCTGGTCCTCCGCCGCCCGCAGCACCGAGTCCTCGACCGGCACCTGGATGCCGCGGTCGTGCATCAAGAAGGCGTCCACGATCCGGCCCAGCCGCTGGCGGGCGTCGGCGTTGTCGTAGGCCAGGGGCTCGCCGGCCAGGTTGCCGGAGGTGGCGACGTAGACCTCGCCTTGGTCCAGCAGGAGGTGGTGCAGCGGGGCCGAGGGCAGCATGACGCCGACGTCGGCCAGTCCCGGGGCGACGCTGGCGGCCAGGTCGTAGCCGGGCGAGCGGGGGGCCAAGACGATGGGCCGCTCGGGACTGGTCAGGGCGTCTTGTTGCCGCCCGGAGAAGCCGGCCACGGCCTCGGCGGCGGCCAGCGAGGCGGCCATGACGGCGAAGGGCTTGCCGGGCCGGTGCTTGCGCCGCCGCAGCCGGGCCACGGCCGCCTCCTGACGGGCGTCGCAGAACAAGGTGAACCCGCCGATGCCCTTGACCGCCACGATCTGCCCCTCCCGCAACCGCCGCCGGACCTCGGTGATGACGGCGGCGGTGGACCGGCGGGCGTCACCGACGGACTGGTTGGCGACCGGGCGGGCGTCATCGCTGGCGGCGCCCGGCCCCACCGCCACGGTGTGGGCCTCTCCCGCCGTGGCGCCGTCCTCTCCCCCGCCGCCCGAGTCGGCCACCTCCAGCCACAGCCGGGGCCCGCAGTCCCAACAGCTGATCGGTTGGGCGTGGAAGCGGCGGTCGGCCGGGTCCTCATACTCGCGCCGGCAGGCCGGGCAGAGGGGGAAGTCGGCCAGCGTGGTGTTGGGCCGGTCGTAGGGCAGGTCGCGGATGATGGACAGCCTGGGACCGCAGTTGACACAGGTGATGAAGGGGTAGCGGTGACGCCGGTCGGATGGGTCGTGGAACTCGGCCAGGCAGTCGTCGCACGGCGCCAGGTCGGGCGGTATCAGCGTGACGGCGCCGGGTCGGCGCTGGGAGGCCACGATGGTGAAACCGATCTCGCCGGCCACCAGTTCGACCGGGCTGTAGCTGGTCTCCAGGATGCGGGCCAGCGGCGGCGCCTGGTCGTGGACCGCCTGGTAGAAGTCAGCCACCGCCTCCGGCGTCCCCTGGGCCTCGATGAAGACCTGTTCGTCGTCGTTGCCGCACCAGCCGGTCACCGGGAAGCGGCCGGCCACCTTGGCGACATGGGGCCGGAAGCCGACCCCTTGGACGATGCCGCGCAGCAGCCCCCGCCGCCGGATCAAACCGTCCCCTGGCGCCCACCCCACCGACTGTCCCCCTCCGCTTCAACGCCGCTTCTCGACTTCGACGCCGTTTCTCGACGCCGTTCGAACGCCCTGACCAGTCCGGCCCGGGCGGGCGGTCTGGCCCGGACGGCCGGTCCGACCCGGGCGGCGCGGCCCCGGTCGCCCTGGCGGGCCGGGCCGTTGATAGACCGAGGCTAGCCCCATCCTCCGCCCGGCGGCCAACCCTGGTGGGCCGTCGCCCCTGATGAGCGTTGGACTGTGGGCGTCCCCGCCCGGCGCCCCGGTTAGGGTGGCGACGTGCATGAGTTGAGCCTCAGCCGGGCCATCGGCCAGATCGTCGTCCGGGCCGCCGCCGGTCGCCGGGTGACCCGGGTGGAGGTCGACTGCGGGGCCCTGCGCCAGGTCGTGCCCGAAACCCTGACCCGCTGCTGGGGCCTGACGGTCGAAGGCACCCCCCTGGCCGGCGCCGCGCTGGTCGTCAACCCGATCCCGGCCGTCGTCAGCTGTGCCGTCTGCCGGGCCGAGACCCAGTTGGACTGGCCGGTCCTGCGCTGCGGCGAATGTGCCTCGACCGATGTCACCCTGCTGTCGGGCGAGGAGTTCCTAGTCCGCTCCATCGACGTCGAGACCTGAGAACCGCCTAACGGAACGGGTACAGTGGCCTGGTCCAATCATTCCAGGAGCACAACATGGGTCGTTTCCACCGCCACGACGACGGCACCGTCCACAGCCACGAGCACGACTCCGACGGCCACGGGCACCCGCAGCACGACCACGACCACCCCGCCGACCATCACAGCCACGAGCACCACGACCACGGGGCCGACGGCCACAGCCATGACCACGGGGCCGCCGATCACGACCACAGCGCCGCCGCCGACTGGGCCGGCGACCACTCCGGCTACGCCACCGGGGCCGAGCGGGTCGAGGTCTTGGAGCGCATCTTCGACGAGAACGACCAGGCCGCCGCCCGCAACCGGGCCGCCTTCGACGCCCACCAGGTGACGGCCGTCAACCTGATGAGCGCCCCCGGATCAGGCAAGACGGCCATCTTGGCCCAGGTCCTGCGCCGGCTGCGGGGCCGGGTCCGGGTGGGCGTGGTCGAGGGCGACATCGAGACCGCCATCGACGCCGACCGCCTGGCCGGCCTCGGCGCCCAGATCGCCTTGCTCAACACCGGCCACGGCTTCGGCGGCGAGTGCCACCTGGACGCGCCAATGGTGGCCCACGCCCTGGCCGACCTAGACCTGGCCAGCCTCGACCTGGTGCTGATCGAGAACGTCGGCAACCTGGTCTGCCCAGCCGAGTTCGACGTCGGGGCCCACCGCCGGGCCATGGTCTGCTCCGTCACCGAGGGCGAGGACAAGCCGCTGAAATACCCGGTCATGTTCCGCGCCGTCGACCTGGTGATCGTCAACAAGATCGACCTGCTGCCCCACCTCGACTTCGACCTCGCCCTATTCGAGGCCAACCTCAAAGCCGTCAACCCCCAAGCCGCGGTCCTGCACTGCTCGGCCAAGACCGGCCAAGGCCTAGAGGCCGTGACCGCCTGGCTAGAGGGCTGAGACTCGGCTGGCGGGTCGCCCCGTAAGTAGACGAATCACCAACCAACTAACCGACTTATCACGTAGTTACTTGGTGAATCGTCTACTTATGTCAGCTTGGGCGGGTGCGGCGCCATCGTGGAGTGGCCCGCCGGCCGCTGGGGGCCATCGAGGTCAAACTCGACGTCCGCCACGAAGACGAGGCCGCCGCCAGCCTGCTCAAGGTCCACCGCCTGGTCCGCTCCCAACACGGCGGTCCGCCCGCCTTCCTGGCCGTCGTCACCGGGAAGGGCCACGCCTACCGCCGCCCCGACGGTGTTTACAGCCTGCCCATCACCAGCCTGCGCCCCTGAGCCCCGATCCCTACAGCTGACCTCCCGCAATGAGCCTTCCGGCCGACCGCACCAGACTGGGACAACCGCCGAACCTCCGGCCGTTCGGCAGTTCACATCCCGGCCGTTCGGGAACTCGCACACCGGCCGTCCACCAGGCCTCCCCCAGGTTGGCGGCGGCCACGGTGGTGTTGAGGCCGAGTTGGCGGGCCACCAGATAGAAGCCCAGTCCGGGCAGGCCGATAGCGGCCAACAGGCCGAACCCGGCCAACAGGTCGCGCCCCAACCGGATCGCGTCAAGGCCGATCAGACGGCGGGCCGAGCCGTGGGCCAGATACAGCAGGTAGAGCACCAGGCCGGTCTCAGCCAGCGGGAAGATTCGGCCAGCGGGAAGATGCCGTCGGCCATTTCTTACAGCAGGGGCAGCCAGGGCCGGTCGGTGCAGCCGCGACTCGACCACTGCCGTGCCCCGAGGCTGACCCGCCAGTTCGCCGCGCTCCGACCGGAGAGGATTTTTCGGTATCGGCCCGAAATGGCAAGCGCTGTGGCAAGACCCCCCTGCTTGACTGTTCCCCGAACACCGCCGATCAGGCGGCCATCGATCAGAGGGGCGCCATGCGACCGTCACAACCACGAACGGCGCCCCGCCGCGCCCAGCCGTCTCACCCCCATCTGGCCGATCCCGACCGGCGGGCGGGCCACGACCGCGCCGGCTCTCCCCCGATCCAGACCTGGCCGGAAGCCGAATCCCGGACGGCGTCGACAATCAAGGCCAAGACAGGCTTTAATTCACTCAAGTCGAATCCGCTTCTTCCGCACCCCGCGAGATCCGAAACCGAGGTGACCACCATGACCGCCACCCGTCCCTACCCCTACACCCTCGTCTTCCCACCCGGCCACTATCAAGCCGACGGCAGCGGCAGCGCCACCCCGCTGTGGGTCGACTGAGCCCCAGAAAAGGAGAGCCGAATGCGAACACCCAGACCAGCCGCCGCAGTGCCACCCCTGGCACTCCTGGCGCTACTGCTGGCCGGACTGACCGGCTGCAACCCAGACATCGACCCCGACGAAACCCCGACACCATCGCCCGTGACACCATTCAACGCCCACCCCAGCGCAGCGGTGCCCACACCAACGCCCACCTGGCCAGTCCGCGCCCCGGACGACCCCGCCTGGACTGAGAACCAGTTGGCCGCTGTCCGACTGGTCGACGCCTACGAGGACTGGGCGAAGACCGCCTGGGCGGACCCGCCCAACGCCGACTACCTGACCCTGGGCCAACTACTGGGCGAACCGCTGCTGTCTCCCACCATCACCAGCCTTAATTACGCGGTGACGACGGGCAAGATCGTTCCCGGCGGAGTCACTCCGGTGTTCCGGACGGTCGGGGAGGAACAACTCGTGGACGGCCGCCCCGAGATCGTCGTCCGGCAATGCAACGAGGACGACCCCGGGAGCTACGTGGTCGAGAACGGCGCCACCCGGCCGCCGGTCGGAGGCACACGGGCGGAATACAGATATGTCGCCCAATGGGTGGAGGAGGTTCAAGGATGGCGCATCGTGGAAATCACCCAAGTAAATTCGTCTTGCTAAGGAGCGGTATGGTCAAGCGGCTGGTCACCATTGGTGCAACTATCATCGCCCTCGTCTTATCCGGCGTGACAGCAGCCCCGGCGAACGCGCTTAATGGCAATGATCGATCATTGCCACCGGAAGAGGGGAGCTACAGCATCGAAGGCGAAGTGCTGGGCACCACCACCGGCGGCGGCGGGGCGGGCGGGGGCGGCGGCGGGTCGGCCTGTTACTCCCCCGGCGGCCGAGAGATCGCCTGCCAAGCCCACGGCGGCTACTGGGACGGCTACTGCTACTCCAGCCTATGGTCCTCCGACCCCAACGACCCCGACCCCGAGAAACAATACTGGTGGAACGTCCACGGCAAGACCAACGGCGTCCTGACCATCTGCACCGAAACCGCCGACGCCTGCCTCACCACGCCACACGTGTCCTGGGCCCCAGACCCCAACCCGCCGCCCACCACCCAAGAACTGGCAGACGCCGCCCGCTGGCTGCTGGAGGGAACCATCACCGCCCCCGAACTAGGCGTGTGGCCCGGCGAACTAGGCACCGACGAATCACTCTGGCCCGGCGCCGTCGGCATGCCAGCCTGGTTC
>JAISAO010000012.1 GCA_031266665.1 Propionibacteriaceae bacterium
AGCAGTTTCATGATGCCGACCGAGGTCTCGGGGTCGAGGTTGCCGGTCGGCTCGTCGGCCAAGATGATCTTGGGCCGGTTGACGAAGGCCCGGGCGATGGCCACGCGCTGTTGCTCGCCGCCCGACAATTCGTCCGGCAGCCGGGCCCCCTTGTCGCTCAGGCCGACCAACTCCAGGGTCTCCGGCACGACCTGTTTGATCTGCGACTTCGGCTTGCCGATGACCTGGAGGGCGAAGGCCACATTCTCGAAGACCGACTTGCCGGGCAGCAGGCGGAAATCCTGCGACACCATGCCGATCTCGCGTCGCAACGCCGGAATGCGCCGCTCCGGCAGTTCGCCCAGGTTCTTGCCGGCCACGAAGACCCGCCCGGTGGTGGCCCGGAACTCGCGCAAAATCAGTTTTAGAAAAGTCGATTTGCCCGAGCCGGAGCCGCCGACCAGGAAGACGAACTCGCCCTTGGCGATCTCGACGTTGATGTTGGCCAGAGCCGCCCGCTTCTGCCCGTCGTAGATCCGGGAAACGTCCTCAAATCTGATCACTGCCGTCACCTGGGTTGAAACTGATAATTCCCTGAGAAATCCTCAGGATTCACTCAGCGTATCACACCGGGACTAGCCCGGACTGCCAGCAGGGTAGCCCACGCCCGTCCCCGGGGCGGCGCCGCCGCGCCTGGGCCGGGCCAGAAACCACCGTCCCTAACCCGACACTAGGCGCTCCCGGGCCTCCTGGCGCTTGCGCCAGCGGATGCCGGCGTCGATGAAAGCGTCGATGTCGCCGTCGAAGACCGCCGCCGGGTTGCCCACCTCGTAATCGGTCCGCAGATCCTTGACCATCTGGTAGGGGTGGAGGACGTAACTGCGCATCTGCGAGCCCCAGGAGTTGCCGCCGTCGCCCTTGAGCTGGCGCAACTCGGCCTCCTGCTCGGCCCGCGCCCGGTCCAACAAACGGGATTGCAACACCCTGAGGGCGGCGGCCTTGTTCTGGAGTTGGGACTTCTCGTTCTGGCAGGAGACCACCAAGCCGGTCGGCAGGTGGGTGATGCGGACGGCCGAGTCGGTGGTGTTGACCGATTGGCCGCCGGGGCCCGATGAGCGGAAGACATCGACCCGGATGTCGGACTCGGGGATGTCGATGTGGTCGGTCTCCTCGGTCACGGGCAGGACCTCGACCCCGGCGAAGCTGGTCTGGCGGCGGCCCTGGTTGTCGAAGGGGGAGATTCTCACCAGACGGTGGGTGCCGCCCTCGACCGACAAGGTGCCATAGGCGAAGGGGGCCTGGACGGTGAAGGTGGCGGATTTGAGGCCGGCCTCCTCGGCGTAGCTGGTGTCCCAGACCTCGACCGGGTATTTGTGGCGGTCGGCCCAGCGCAGATACATCCGGAACAACATGTCGGCGAAGTCGGCCGCGTCCACCCCGCCGGCCTCGGAGCGAATGGTGACCAGGGCGTCACGGTCGTCGTACTGGCCCGACAACAGGGTGCGAATCTCCAGGGCCTGGACCTCGGGCTTGAGGGCCTCCAGGCCGGCCTCGGCCTCGTCCAGGACGGCCGCGTCCGACTCCTCCACCCCCAGGTCGACCAGCACGCCGAGGTCGTCCAGCCGTTGGCGCAGGGCCGTCACCCGGTCGACGTCGGCCTTCAAGCGGGCCAGCTTGGAGGTGACGGACTGGGCCCGCCGCTGGTCGGACCACAGATCGGGCACCCCCGCCGTCTCTTCCAACTCGGCTATGGCCCGGCGCTGGGCCGGCAGATCGACCACGGCCTCGACCGAATCCATGGTCTGTCCCAGGCCGGTCAGGATGGGACGCAGTTCGTCGGCAGTGGCCATGGGGGCCGATTGTAGTCGAAGCCGCCGGAGCCGGCCGTCGTCCCGGGCGGCGGGCCTGGTCGGACCAGCCCTGGGACAAGCCCCGGGCGATGGGGGGGTTGACGCGGCCAGAAGCGGGTCACTAACGTGGTCCCGACGCAAGGTCCTCCGGTCTCATGTCGCTCGCAGGGGAAGGCGAGCGGTCCGGGCCGGGGGACCTTGTGCCGCCATCGGCCCAGCGCGTCGAGCGCGACGACTCACCCGCCCGGGAGAGTTCGTCCTAGAGTGGGCCAAGGCCAAATCAGGTGGCTCCGCCACCTCTACCAAGGAGGAACCGTGGCAGACAAGTACGAGGGTGAGTTCTACTGCGTCAAGTGCAAGGCCAAGCGCCACGCCGTCGGCGACATCGTCGTGAGCAAGAACGGCACCCGCATGGCCAAGGGCAAATGCCCCGAGTGCGGCACCAATCTGAACCGCATCCTGGGCAAGGCCTAGAACGGCGTTAAGCGGCGGGCTTCCCCCCATCAAGGGGCCCGCCGCTTGGCCGCCCGGAAGCGCTCCGCCGCCCCTGACGGCCCGGCCCAACCCACCAGGTTGGCCGAATCCCCTGGTGTTGGCCGATCAGCCTGATGGCTTGGCCGACCCGGACCGGGCGGCCAAGCTGGGGACATGACCCAAGCCTTGGCCGTCTTATCCCAGATCGACCGGCCGACGGCGGGCGGAATGACCGCCGTCGAGTTCGTCGGCCCATCCGACCCCCCAGTCCCCCGCGACCAGGAGTTGCCCCGTCGGCCCCGTCTTCTCATCCGCGGCCCGGCCGTCTGGCGGCGGCCGGGACAGCTCCAGCTCGGTCTGGGCTCGTCCCGCCTGCTGTTGTCGGGGGTGCCGGCCAACCTGCCGCGAGCCATCGCCTGGCTCGACGGTCGCCACTCCCGCCCCCAGTTGGCCGGCGTCATCGGCTTCGGCTGGACCGACTGGCTGTTGCGCGCCCTGGACGACCACGACCTATTGGCCGAGGGGCCGGCGACGACGGCGGGCCTGAGAGTGGCCGTCTGGGGCCGGGGAGCACTGGCGGAAGCCGTCCGGGAGCGCTTGGCCGCCCACGGCCACCACGGCGACAGTCGCGACCCCGAGTTAGTGGTGGTGGCCCCCCAGACGGCCGAGCCCGACCGGGCGATGGTGGCGGAGCTGGTCCGCTCGGGCCGGCCCCACTTGTTCGCCCGCCAAGGCTTCGGCCAGGCCGTCCTGGGGCCGTTCGTCCTGCCCGGGGCGACCAGTTGTCTGACCTGCGCCGACCTGGAGCGCCGCCGGTTGGACCCCGCCTGGCCCCTGCTGGCCTTCCAACTGACCCGGCTGGAGCCGCCAGAGGACCCGCTGCTGATCGACTGGCTGGCGGCCCAGACGGCGGCCCAGGCGGCCGTCTGGCAGTCCGGCCGCCTGCCCGAGACCACCGCCACCACCGTGGTCCTGGACCGTGACGAGGCCGCCTCGGCCTGGACGCCTTGGCCTCGGCACCCGCTCTGCCCCTGCCGCGCCCAGCCCTTGGAATCAACCATCTAGCCGAGGCGGCCCAGGGCCTCCAACACGCGCTCCCGGTCGGTCGTGGCCCAGAAGGGGGGCAACGACCGGGCCAAGAAAGCCCCATAGCGGGCGGTGGCCAAGCGGGAGTCGAGGATCGCCACCACCCCCCGGTCGTCCGACCGCCGGATCAAACGGCCCGCCCCCTGGGCCAGCAGCAGGGCGGCCTGGCTGGCGGCCACCTGCATGAAACCGTTGCCGCCCCGCCGGGCCACGTCCCGCTGGCGGGCCTGGGTCAGGGGCTCGTCCGGGCGGGGGAAGGGGATGCGGTCGATGACGACCAGCCGACAGGTCTGGCCCGGGGCGTCGACGCCTTGCCACAAGGAGATGGAGCCGAACAGGCTGAGGTCTTCCCGGGCCACGAAACGGCGCACCAGCTCGGCCAGGTGGCCCTCGCCCTGGCAGAGGACCTCCAAGTCGCGCCGCCGGACCCGTTCGGCCGCCGCCTGGGCCCCGGCCAGCGAGCTGAACAGGCCCAGGGTCCGCCCCCGGGCGGCCTGGACCAGGTCGGCGATCTCGTCCAGGACGGCCGGGGACAAGCCGTCGCGGCCCGGCGGCGGCAGCTGGCGGGCGACGTAGAGGATGCCCTGGCGGGGGTAGTCGAAGGGGGAGCCGACGTCGAGCGACCGCCATGTGCCGGAGACTGGGCCGGGGTCGTCCTCCCCAGTCTCACCCGCCGAATCGCCGGCGGCCGGCTCAGCCTGGAGGGCGACAGTCGCCGCTGCACGATCTGCCGCGCCGCCCGATCCGCCCCGTGGGACGACCGCCGTGCCGCCCGGGTCGGCCTGGGGGGCGGCGGCCACCACCTCAGCCGCCGGGTCAAGGCCGAGACTGAGCGCCATGGGGGCGAAGCCGCCGCCCAGAGCCAGGGTGGCCGAGGTCAGGACGGCCTTGCGGGAGCCCAGCACCCGCTCGCGGATGGCGGCGGCCACGCTCAGCGGGGCGATCACCAACTGGCGGCCGAATTGTTCGCGCTGCGACACCCACAAGACATCGGCCTCGGCCACGGCGGCCATCCGTTCGGCCGTGGCCCAGATGGTGTCCAACGTCTTGGCCGCCTGGCTGCGGTTGGGGTCGGAGCGGTCGGCCGCCAGTTCCCCCGTCGCCCGGCGGGCCGCCGCCTGAACCAGGCGGCAGACCTGGGCCGGGGCCTGGGCGGAGTGCTCGACCCGGCCCGGGGAGGACGAGTCGAGGGCCGCCCGCAACTGCTCGGCGGCCTGGTCCAGCTCGTCGCGGGCCTCCTGGGACAGCCAGGGGGCCGCCCGCCGGGCCGCCCGTTCGACGGCTTGGGGGCTCATCTCGACGGTGGCGGCGCTGGTCACCTGGGCCGGCAACTGGTGCGCCTCGTCCAAGACGATCAGATCGTGGTCGGGCAGTCCGGCCCCGCCGGACTCGGCGTCGACCGCCACCAGGGCGTGGTTGGTCACCACCAGTTGGCGCCCCCGGGCGCGGTCGCGCGCCCGTTCGGCCAAACAGTCGTCGACGTAGGGGCAGGCCTGGGGGCCGACGCACTCCCAACTCGAGACCGACACCTGGCGCCAGGCCTGGGGCGAGTGGGCGGGGGCGTCGTCGCGGTCGCCGCTGGCCCCAGGGTCGGCGGCCACGTCCTCGGCCCAACGTCGCAGGGCCACCACCTCGGCCCCGAGGCCGGACCGGTCCCAGCCCTCGGACTCGGACTCGGACTCAGTTGGACGCAGCGCCAATTCGTCTTGCCCGTCCAGTCCCACCCGGTCGCGCGCCCGCAGCAGACAGAGGTAGTTGGACCGGCCTTTGAGCAGGCTCCAGGACAGCTGATGGCCGGTGGCCTCGGCCGTCCCGGCCACGATCAACGGGATGTCGGCCGTGGCCAACTGGGTCTGCAGGGCCAAGGTGGCGGTGGCGACGACGGCGCGCGAACTCGGGTGGTCCGCCAGCCAGGCCGCCACCGGGGCCAGATAGCCGAAGGATTTGCCCGTCCCGGTGCCGGCCTGGACCAGCAGCCGGTCGCCTTGGGCCAAGCTTTGGGCCACGGCTTGGGCCATGTCCGTCTGCCCGCGGCGGGGCTGGCCTCCCAGTCGGCGCACGGCCGCCGCCAAGATGGCGCCGGTCTGGTCGGCCGGGGCGGTGGGGTCGGGGGGCGGAGTCACCGCGTCAGCCTACCCGGGGCGAGCCGACTGGTGGTGGCTGATCGGCGACGGGCGGGACGGGTCGGCCGGCCGGGCATGGTGTTTAAGTTGAAGACCAATGGCTGATCGGCGACGGGCGGGACGGGTCGGCCGGGGGCGGGAGGCCGTGATCGGGACGACCTGATAGCCACGGACAAAACGCCGCCACCGGCCCCGCCCGGGCGGCGCCGGCCGCCCACGCCACACCCCACTAAGCGCCACACCCGACTAAGGTTTTGGCCGCGACGGCGGGACGGCCGGGCGGGGATCGGAGGCGGGGATGCTGGAGGCCCTCAGCGGATTGGTCCTGATCGGCCTGCCCATCGCCGTGGGCTACCTGCTGGCCCGAGCAGGCCTCTTGGACCAGGCCGCCGGGAAACAGTTCAACCTGCTGGTGTTCTACGTCTTGATCCCGTTCATGCTCTTCGACCTGATGTCGCGCGCCCAGCCGCGCGACTTGCTGTCGCCCCTGTCCTTGACCTCGTTGTTGGCGGCCCTGGCCATGTTCGGGCTCTACGTCTTGGCCACCGGGCTGGGGCGGCGCCTGGACCGGGGGTGTGTCACCATCGGCGCCCTGGCCGCCGGCTACACCAACGCCGGCCACATCGGCTTGCCGGTGGCCATCCACCTGCTGGGTGACGCCACCTACGTCGCCCCGGTGATCTTGTTCCAGACCTGTTTGTTCGCCCCCGTCGGCCTGGCCATCCTGCGCGGCGCGGCCGGCCCGTCCCCGGCCGACGGGCGCTGGCCCCGTTGGTGGCTGGCCCTGCGCCCGGCCCTCGCCCCGGTGACTGTCGGCTCGCTCTCGGGCCTGGCCGTCAGCCTCAGCGGCTGGTCGCCGCCCAGGCCGCTGGCGGACGCCGTGGCCCTGATCGGCGGCGCCGCCGTGCCCGTGGTCCTGATCGCCTTCGGGCTGTCGCTGCGTGGCCGGCGGCTATTGGACCAGGGCCCGGACCGCGCCCAGGCCCTGCTCGCCAGCGGCCTCAAACTGGTGGCCATGCCGTTGACGGCCGGGCTGCTGGGCCGCTTCGGCTTCGGTCTGGTCGGCCACGACCTCTACGTCGTCACCGTCTTGGCCGCCCTGCCCACGGCCCTCAACGTCTTCAACTTCGCCAGCCGCCACTGCCGTGGCCTGGTCGTGGCCCGCGACACCATCTCGCTGACCACGGCCGGCGCCGCGCCGGTCATCTTGCTGATCGCCGCCTTGCTGGGTTGAGCCCAGATCCACCGATTCTCGACTACCGAGCGACCCCATCCGGGCGCGCTGACGACGGCGCCGACGCTCAACGGACGTCCAGTCCGTCTTCGCGCCGCCGCCACCGCCATCACACCCGTCTAGGGCCGCTCGCCACGCCGATCATCGGTGGATCAGGGCTCAGACTGGCTTGACGACGACGTGA
>JAISAO010000020.1 GCA_031266665.1 Propionibacteriaceae bacterium
CAGCCCGCTGCCGGTCATCGGGGTGCCGGTGGCGTTGCCGGTCTTGGACGGCCTCGACTCGCTGTTGTCCATCGTCCAGATGCCGTCCGGCGTGCCCGTGGCCACGGTCGGAGTGGGCAACGCCCGCAATGCTGGTTTGTTGGCGGCGCGTATCCTGGCGACCGGGGACGACGACCTGCTGGCCGCCTATCAAGACTTCCAAGCGGTCCAGGCGGAACAGGCCCTGGCCAAGGGCGAGGCCGTTCGCTCCCGCCGACCCGACCCCGCCGCCCCCGGCCCGACCCGACCAACAAGCCGACCCGGCCAACCAGCCGACCCGGCCAACCAGCCCGACCCCGCCGCCCACGGCCCGAAGCGGCCAACCACCCGACCCGGCCCATAAGCCCGGCGTCAGCGCCCAACCCGGCCCCGCCGGGCCGCCCGCCGCCCGGCTCCAAGGCCGACCGCCCAGCGCGCCGCCCGCCGGCCCCCCGGCGCCAGGCCCATACTAAGAGCCACGATCGGCCCTTTACCTGCTAGGAGGCGACCTTGCCGGACGACTCGGACGGCGTGGACCGGCGGGCCCGACAGGCCCGGACCAGACGGGCCTTCCTGCTGCTCGGCCTGACCGTCGTCCTGCCGGGCTCGGCCCAGTTGGTCCACGGCCGGCGCGGTTTGGGGCTGCTGGGGCTCAGAGTCTGGTTGACGCTGGTCCTCCTGGTCGTCTTGACGGCGCTGGCCTGGTGGCTCTTCCCGGACCAACTGGTCGCCTTGGTGGCCAGTCGGACGGTCTTATGGGTCTTGGCCGTCCTGGTCGCCGTGGTCGGGTTGATCGGTCTGATCCTGTTGCTCAACACCTGGACCATGGCCCGGCCCTTGACCCTGGGCTGGCTGCGGGGCGGCTGCCTGACCGGGCTGACCGCCATCCTGGCGACGGTGCTGGTGCTGGGCGGCGTCACCGCCGGGCGCTACCTGCTGGCCGCCGGCCAGGTGGTCGAACAGGTGTTGGGCGGCGGCGGCGACCGCCAGGCCAAAGAGGGCCGTTACAACATTTTATTGTTGGGGGCCGACTCCGGCGCGGACCGCGAGGGACTGCGTCCCGACTCCATCACCTTGGCCAGCGTCGACGCCGACTCCGGGCGGACCGTCCTATTCGGCCTGCCCCGCAACCTGGAGGGGGCCCAATTCGCCCCCGGCTCGCCCCTGGCCGGCCTTTACCCCGACGGCTATTGGACCTGTGGCGAGGAGAACTGCCTGCTCAACAGCGTCTACCTGTTGGGGCAAGAGCACGCCGACCTCTACCCGGGGGTGGCCGACCCCGGCGTCCAGGCCATGATCGACGCCGTCTCCGGCACCTTGGGCCTGGAGATCAACTACTACGCCATGGTCAACATGGCCGGTTTCGCCTCCCTGATCGACGCCGTCGGCGGGATCGACCTGACCGTCAACCAGCCCACCACCATCGGCGTCTTGGACGACTGGATGCAGGCCTGGGGCGTGGTCGAATTGGAGCCGGGCCGCCATCACTTCGACGGCCAGACCGCCTTGTTATTCGCCCGCAGCCGCGTCGACGGTAGCGACTACGACCGCATGGCGCGACAGAAATGCGTCATGGCGGCCATGCTGAACCAACTCCAGCCCAGCGTCGTGGCCCAGAACTTCGTCGCCCTGGCCGACGCCTCCGGCAACCTGCTGGTGACCAGCGTGCCCTCGGCCGAGATCGCCGAACTGGGCCGGCTGGCGCTCAAGGCCCGCCAATTGCCGATTACCTCGATCGCCTTCACACCGCCCTTGATCCACACCGGATCGCCCGACTACAACCTCATCCGGCAAGTCGTGCGCGACGCCATCGCCGCCGCCGAGGCTGCCGACCAGGCGGTGGCGGACCCCAGTCCGACCGATGTCGTCCCGCCCGACGACCCGGACGTGGTCGACCCGACCGATCCGAACCAGACGCCGACCGAGGACGCCAACACGGTCGAGGACCTGGCGGTGGTCTGTTCGGTCTGACCGTGCGGCGGTCAAGGCCTGGTCAAGGCCGCCGCTCCGGGCCGACCCCGGCTAGAAGTTACGGCCCCGTCAAGTAAGATGGCCGCGCGTCGGCCACGACGGCCGCGCCAACCGGCGAGAGGGTGGTCCAGATGTCGTTCACCGAGTTTTACCAACCAGGCGTCCCGGAACAAATCGAGTTGCCGACCCAATCACTGGTCGAATTGGTCGAGAACTCGGTCTCCCAGGCCGGCCGCCACGTCGCCTTGGACTTCTTCGGCCGCGCCACCTCCTACCACGAGCTGGGCGAACAGATCGCCCGCGCCGCCCAGGGCCTGTCCGACCTGGGGGTGGCCCCGGGGGACCGGGTGGCCATCATCTTGCCCAACTGCCCCCAGCACGTCGTGGCCTTCTACGCCGTGCTCCGCCTGGGCGCCATCGTGGTCGAGCACAACCCCCTCTACACGCCGCGCGAGCTGCGCCACATGTTCGAGGACCACAGCGCCCGGATCGCCATCTGCTGGGACGTGGCGGTGCGCAACCTGCGCGACCAGCCGAACGACATCGAGTTGGACCACATCGTCTCGGTCAACCTGCTGGAGGCCTTCCCCCAGGCCCAGCGCCTGGCCCTGCGCCTGCCCCTGCCCTCCCTGGTCCGCACCCGCCGCCGCCTGACCGCCAAGGTCAAGGACACCACCACCTGGTCCGACCTGCTCGACCGGCCGCCGCTGGACCCGGCCCACCCCAAGCCCGGCGTCCACGACGTGGCCGCCATCCAGTACACCTCCGGCACCACCGGCCGCCCCAAGGGGGCGATGCTGACCCATTACAACCTCTACTCCAACGCCCGCCAGGGCGAGGCCTGGATGCACGGCGCCCAGTACCGCAAGGAGACCTTCTACGCCGTGCTGCCCATGTTCCACGCCTTCGGCATGACCTTGTTCTTGACCTACGGCATCCTCAAACAGGCCCGCCTGGTGTTGTTCCCCAGCTTCGACGTTGACATGGTGGTGGCCGCCGCCAAGCGCCGCCCGCCGACCGTCTTCTGCGCCGTGCCGCCGATCTTCGAGTCCACCGCCCGCCGCGCCCAGGAGCGCAACGTCTCGCTCAAGTCGGCCAAGTACTGCATCTCCGGGGCCATGGCCCTGCCGGACGAGGTGGTCGAGTTGTGGGAATCGGTCTCCGGTGGGCTGCTGGTCGAGGGCTACGGCATGACCGAGTCCTCGCCCGTCGCCCTGGGCAACCCCTTCCACCCCTCGCGCCGCACCGGCACCATCGGCGTCCCCTTCCCCTCCACCGAGATGCGGGTGGTCGATCCGGCGGACCCGGACCATGACCTGCCGCCCGGCCAACGGGGAGAATTGTTGTTGCGCGGGCCGCAGGTCTTCCAGGGCTATTGGAACAACCCGGAGGCCACCGCCGAGACCCTGTTGCCGGGCGGCTGGCTGCGGACCGGCGACATCGTGGTCCAAGACCAGGACGGTTTCACCACCATCGTGGACCGGATCAAGGAGATCATCATCACCGGCGGCTTCAATGTCACCCCCTCCGAGGTCGAGGCCGTCTTGAGGCTGCACCCGGATATCGCCGACGCCGCCGTCGTCGGCCTGCCGGCGGAGCATCTGGGCGAGACGGTGACGGCGGCGGTGACGGCCCGGCCGGGGGCGACGGTCGAGGGCGAGTCGGTACGGGCCTTCTGCCGCGAGCGCCTGACCCGCTACAAGGTGCCGCGCCAAGTCGTGGTGGTCGACAGCCTGCCCAAGTCAATGCTGGGCAAGGTGCTGCGCCGCCAAGTCCGGGCCGACCTGTTGGAGCGCCTGGCGACCGACCCCGCTCCGGCCGGCCCCGCCCCAGCCTGAGCCCGCCCCGGCTTGATCCCATCACGGCCTGAGCCCAACCGGCCCCGGTTGGAATCCGCCGCCTTGGTCGAGGCGCCGCCCCCGACCCCGCCTCCCAGGCCTTAGAACCGGCGCGGGCGTTACAGTTGGGCCCGTGCCCGGACTATTCGACGATTTGCGCTGGCGGGGGCTGATCGCCCATTCGACCGACCCGGCCGCCCTCCAAGACGACCTCGACCAGCGTTCGATCCGGTTCTACCTGGGCTGCGACCCGACCGCCCCCAGCCTCCACGTCGGCAACCTGCTGCAGTTGATCACGGTCCAGCGCCTGCAGGCGGCGGGCCACACCCCCTTCCTGCTGGTGGGCGGCTCGACCGGTCTGATCGGCGATCCCAGGCTGACCGCCGAGCGCGGTCTCAACCCGGTGGACCAGGTCCAGGCCTGGGTGGAGCGGATCAAGGTCCAGGTCGCGCCCTACATCGACTTCGACGGCCCCAACCCGGGCCGACTGGTCAACAACTACGACTGGACCCATCAGGTGACGGTCCTGGACTTCCTGCGCGACATCGGCCAGCATTTCTCGATCTCGCGCATGTTGGCCCGCGAGGTCGTCCGCGCCCGCTTGGAGTCTGGCATCTCCTACACCGAGTTCTCCTACGTCTTGCTGCAGAGCTACGACTACCTGGTGTTGCACCGCGACCACGGCGTCAGCTTGCAGACCGGCGGGTCGGACCAGTTCGGCAACATCACGGCCGGTGTCGACCTCATCCGGCGGGTCACCGGCCACCACTGCCACGGCCTGGCCACACCGCTGGTGACCAAGGCCGACGGCTCCAAGTACGGCAAGACGGCCGGCCAGGCGGTCTGGCTCGACCCGGCCCTGACCTCGCCCTACGCCTTCCACCAGTTCTTCTTGAACGCCGAGGACGCCATGGTGGTGGACTATCTCAAACTGTTCACCCGCCGCGACCGCGACGACATCACCGAATTGGCCCGGCTGACCGCCGAGCAGCCCCAACTGCGGGCGGCCCAGCGCGCCCTGGCCGACGACCTGACCGACTTGGTCCATTCCCAGGCCGAGCGCCGCCAGGCCGCTCTGGCCGCCCAGGCCGTCTTCGGTCGCGAGAACCTGCGCCGCCTGACGGCCGCCACCCTGGCCGGCATCGCCCAGCAACTGCCGTCGGCCCCGGTGGCCACCATCGACCAGTTGTCGGTGGTGGAGGCCTTGGCGGCCGTCGGCCTGACCCGCTCCAAGGGCGAGGCCCGCCGGGCCGTCCAGGAGGGCGGCGCCTACGTCAACAACCAGCGGGTGGCCGAGGCCGACCAGCGCCTGAGCGCCGACGACTGGTTGCCGGGGGGCCACATCGTGTTGCGCCGGGGCAAGAAGACCGTCGGCCTATTGCGGCTCGACCCGTCGCCGGACAGCGCTCCCGACCCGCGATGACACCATCCCCAGCCCACGTCATCCCTGACCCGACCCGGGGTCTGGGCCGCCCCGTTGTCCCGGACTCGTTCCGGGGTCTGGGCCGTCCCGTTGTCCCGGACCCGACCCGGGGTCTGAGCCACCCCGTTGTCCCGGACCCGTTCCGGGGTCTGGGCCGTCCCGTCGTCCCGGACCCGACCCGAGACCCGGACCACCCCGTCGCCCCGGACGACAGGACGGTGGGGCGATGCGTTTCCTGATGCCCCTGGTCGGGCTGGCCCTGTTGGCCCTGCTGGTCGATGTCGGCCGTCTGACCCACTGTCTCGTCAAGGCGGTCTGGCCCCGCTTCCACCATCCGGTGGTCTTCGGGCTGGCCTTCGCCGTGGTGGTGGTGGGACTGGTGGCCGCCTCCCTGGCGGGCCAGAACGGCGCCAGTTGGGGCCGACCGCTAGCCTGGGCCGGGGACCTGGTGATGGCGGCCCTGCTCTACGCCATGTTGGCGGCCCTGCTGATCGAATTGGCCCGCCTGGTCGGACGTCTGACCGGTTGGCTGCCCCAACCGACGCCGCGCCGGCTGATCCTGATCACGGGTGTCGTGGTCGTCGCCCTGATCGCCTCGCTGCTGGCCTACGGCCTGGCCAACCGCACCTACCACCTGGCCCAGACCGACTACAGCCTGGAGTTGACGGCCGACGACCCGGACCAGGCCCCGGTGACGGCGGTCCTGGTCTCCGACCTGCACCTGGGCCAGATCAACCGCGCCGGCCACCTGGCCAAGGTGGTCGACGCCGTGCTGGCGACCGACCCGGACATTGTCTTGGTGGCCGGCGACATCTTCGACGGCGACTTCCGGGCCATCGGCGACCCGGCCCCGATCAAGGCCCAGTTGGAGCGCCTGCGGGCGCCGCTGGGCGTCTTCGCCATCCTGGGCAACCACGACGCCGGCTCCACCAACGACCAGATGGTGGCCTTCATAGAGGACTGCGGCCTGACCCTGCTGGCCGACCAGGCGGTCGAGATCGACGGCCGGTTCTCCCTGGTCGGGCGGCGCGACTCCTCGCCCATCGGCCAGGCGGCCGAGCGCCAAGCCGTGCCCCAACTGGCCGACGGCTCCCTGACTCGGCCGGTCATCGTGCTCGACCACCAGCCCAGCCACCTGCGGGAATACCTCGGCCAGGCCGACCTGATGCTCTCCGGCCACACCCACCAGGGCCAGATCTTCCCCGTCAACCTGATGGTCAAGGCCTTGTTCGAGGTCGCCTACGGTTATTACCAGGTCCCCGACGCCGACCTCCAAGCCATCGTCACCTCGGGCGCCGGCACCTGGGGACCGCCCCTGCGCATCGCCTCGAACTCCGAGATCGTCACCATCACCTGGCGTCCCCGCGCCTGACGCCCCCTGGTCGCCCGGGGGCCTGGGTTTGATCCAGCTGGGGGGAGGCGGGTGGCGCCCGTTGGCCGGGTGGTGGTACTGGCTGGGCGGTAGATCCAGGACGTGGCGGCATCGGTGCGGACAGTCCACCGGGCCGAGGCACGGCCTTGTCGGGCGGGCGGTTCGAGGCGCGGCGTAGTTGGGGCGGGCGGTGCCTAGCCTCGGCGCCGCCGGGGCAGGCTCATCAGCAGCAGGCCCAGGCCGCCCACCGCCCCCAGGACCAGGCCGATCCAGGGATGGGGGCCGAATAGAGCCAGACCCAGGCCGGCCAGGGTGGCCACAGCGGCGGTCAGCGCCCGGATCAGCCGCTGGTTCTGGCGTTGGCCGGCCTGGAGCAGGGTGGCCAACTGGGCGCCGCTGAGGTTGACCTCGAGGTCGCCGACCTCCAACCGCCGGGCCACCGAGACCAGGCGTTTGGCCGTCGGCACGGCCGCCCGGGCCAACTCCATACCGTCGGCCGCCAGGCGGGAGACCAACTCGCGCCAACTGTCGCCCCCGGCCAGGGAGCGGACGCGGGGGCCGACCGCCTCCGCCAGGTCCAGCGCCGGGTCCAACTTGTAACAGTCGCTGACCAAGGTGATAAAAGTCTTCCCCAGGAAGGTGATATTGCCGGGGAGGGTGATCGGCTGGCTCCAGATGAACTGGCGCAACTGGTCCCAGTCGGGCTCCGGGTGCGAGCCGGAGCGCTGGGACCTCTCCGGGAGCTGGAGGCCGATCATCCCCGAGCCCTGGAAGAGGAATCCCAGGTCCGCGCTCAAGGAGGCGAAGACCGGCTCCAAGGCGGCCTCCAACCGGCGCCGGTCGGCCCCCGGGCCGAGGAAGCCGAGACGTTCCAGGGCGGCCACGGCAGCGCCGCCGTCGGTCGTCAGGACGGCTCGCACCAGGTCCAGGAAGTCGTGGCGCATGGCCTCGGGGATGGCCCCGACTTGGCCGAAGTCGATCAGTTGGACGATCCCGTCCGGGCGCACGAAGACATTCCCCGGATGGGGGTCGGCGTGGTAGAAGCCGTCGTCCAAGAACATCTGCAGGTACAGCTCCAGCAGCCGCCGGGCCACCGCCGGCCGGTCCACCCCGGCGGCGTCCAGCCCCTCCAGGTCGTTGATCTTGATGCCGTCCATGAACTCCAGCGTCAGCACCCGCCGGCTGCTGTGGCTCCAGTGGACCTGGGGGATGTCGACGGCCGGGGAGGTCAGGAAGTTGCGCTGGAAAGACTCGGCGTTGCGGCCCTCCAACTGGTAGTCCAACTCGGCCCGGAAGGTGTCCTCGAAGTCTTGGCCGAAGACGGCCAGGTCGAGCCACCGGCCCAGGCTGGTGAAACGGTCCAGCAGGCGCAGCACCGTGTGCACCGACCGCAGGTCGACGTCGATCAGGTCGTCCACGCCGGGGCGCAGGACCTTGACCGCCACCGGCCGGCCGTCCGGCAAGGTGGCCTGGTGGACCTGCCCCAGGGAGGCGGCCGCCAGCGGCTGGCGGTCGAAGTCGGCGAACAACTGGTCTAGCGGACGGCCCAGCTCGGATTCGATCAGGGCGATGATGACTGTGGCGTCGACCGGCGGCAGGGCGTCTTGGAGGGCGCTCAACTGGTCGATGTACTCCTTGGGCAAGACATCGATTCGCACGCTCAAGAACTGGCCCAGTTTGACGATCAGGCCGCCCTGGGCGATGGCGAAGTCGCGGAAGAGGCTGGCCTGCCGGGTGTAGAGGCGGGAGCGCTTGGCCTGGAGGCGCTGGGGGCGGTAGAGGAAGCTGGTCTGGTTCAGCCACCACAGTTGGAGGGCGAAACGAATCGCCAGGGTGACGGTTTGGCGATAACGCGCCCGGTGGCGCCTCGGGCTCATAACGGGCTCCTTCATCACGGCTGCCTCCCTTATCACGGCTGCCTCAGCCTAATGGCCGCCACGGCGGGCCGCCTTGGCCGGGACGTCGGGTCAGGGCGTCGGCGCCGTCTGGTCCGGGGCTGTCGGCTGGCTGGCCGGGGCCTCGGTGGCGGTCTCAGCCAGGGTTTCGGCGGCGTCGGAGATCACGTCGGGAGTCTCGGCCACGGCGGTCTCAGCCGTGGTCGCGGCCACGGGGGTCTCAGCCGTGGTCGCGGCCACGGGGGCCTCAGCCGTGGTCGCGGTGGCGGTGGCTTCGGCCCCGGCGGCCGTGGTCTCGGCGGCGGACTCGGCCCTCCGAGCGGCCTCCTGGGCCTCCAGGAAGTACTCCCAGAAGGCGTGCGCCTGCTCGCCTAGCTTGCCCAGTTTGGTCCAGAAGAAGTCCGCCAGGTCCTCGACCACATCGGCCCGGATCAAGGTGATGGCGCCATTGAACTTGTTGCCGAAGACCACAACCTTGTCGCCGCTGTTGAACGACAACTCCTTGCGCGCCTCGGTCGGGATCGCCACCTGGCCTCGTTCGCCCACTGTGGCCGTGCCGTAGACCTTGCCGGGGGATGGGATATGGTCCCAGGGGAAGGGGCCAGAGCCGGGTTGAGTGGTCATGCTGTCTCCCAAGTCGTAGAATCATCCACCGATGACATGTATTTCGTACGGATCATACGTTAGTCCGAGTCCCAGTCCCGGTGTCGAGCGGCCCTCTGCCCCGGCGGTGGGACGGTCGTCCGCAGCCAATTTGTTCTTTGGGTTGGACGTCCCGGGTTTCTTGGTGTTGTCTCAGAGGGGGGCTGTCAGTCTCTTGAGCATGAGATCGACGTCGCCCACCCGGACCGCTTGGCCGGTCGTCCCGGCCACTCCCCGCGTCTCGGCCGCCCCCCGCGTCTCGGCCGCCCGCCCCTCAGCCCATTCGACCAGGTAGGACACGGATATGACTAAGACCACCAGTTCGTTACGGCGCCGGCCGGCACCCCGGGTTCCCTCTGTCCCGACCGGGCGTTCCCCCCGCCTGGCCCTGTCCCCGGCCCGGGCTCGCACCAGAGCCTGGCGCCGCTGGGTCTCGACCGAGCCGGTCTTGGGCACGGTCTGCTCGATCCAGTTGATCCGGGGGCCGGAGGAGGAGCGCAGCCGGTTTGACGACGCCGCCCGCCGCTGCTGGACCGAATTGCACGAAATCGAGCGCCACTTCTCACCCTGGCTGGAGGATTCCGACATTCGCCGCCTGGCTCGCTCGGAGATCAAGCTGCGCCGGACGGATCGCCGAGTGCGCGAGGTCGAGGCCCTGTGCCAAGACGCCCTGGAGCGCACCGACGGGCTGTTCGACGCCTGGCGCGAGGGCTGGTTCGACCCCACCGGCCTGGTGCGGGGCTGGGCGGCCGACCGGGTGGCGGAGCATTATCTGGCCCCCCTGTTGAAGCAACTCGGGGCCTCGGCCGTGGGCCTGAACGTCGGCGGCGACCTGCGCTTGTTCACCGCCGCGACCTCGGCCTGGCGCTGGCGCGTCGGCCTGACCGACCCGACCCGGCCGGACAACTTCATCGCCACCGTCGAACTGCTGGACGGCGCCGTCGCCACCTCCGGTCTGGCCGAACGGGGGGAGCGCGTGATCGACCCCAGGACCGGTCTGACAGCCACCACGGTGGCCTCGGCCACGGTCATGGCGGACCGGTTGACCGAGGCGGACCTCTGGGCCACCACGGCCGTGGCCTCCGGCTTCGACGACCTCAGCTGGATCACCCGGGCTCAGACCCGCAGCGGCCTGCTGATCGCCCCCGACGGGGCGGTCCGCCGCTGGATCGGCCAAGTGGCGCTGAGCTGAGCCAGCTCCCGGCTGACCCGGATCCCGGATCAAGTCCGGGATGACGAGGCTCAATCCGGGATGACGACAGGCGACAAGGGCGCTCTGACCGCTTTCCACTCGGCCCAGATCCACCGCTGATCGGCCTGGCTCGGTAGTCGAGAAGCGGTGGATCTCAGCCCAGGTGGCGGCCTCGGACTCGTGGGGCTAGCAGGATCAGGAAGGCGCCCAAGGCGGCCAGGGCCAGAGACAGTCCCAGCACTTCCGCTTGGGCTCGACCGCCGGATTGGGGCAGGTCGGGACCGGCCGACGGGGTCGTCGGTGTTGGCGTCGGCTGGTCCGGCGGTGCGAGCGTCGGCTCGTCCGGGGTAGGTGTCGGCGTCGGCTGGTCCGGGGTGGGTGTCGGCGTAGGCTCATCCGGCGGGGTGCTGTGCTCGGTCGAGCAGGGGTCGTCCGGCGAGCAGGCCAGCGGGGGAGTGTCACCGTCGCCCACAACTGTGTTCTTCAACACGGCCCTGCGGGCGTCGTTGTTGACCGTCACCCGGTAGACCAGGGTCGACTCGTTCGACAGCGAACCGATGGTCCAGGTCAATTGGTCGCCCACAACGGTGACCGTGGTGCCGGCCGGGGCCGTCACCTGACCCAAGGTGGCGTTGTCCAACACCTTGGACAGGTCGTCGGTCACCACCACGCCAGCGGTCGTCCCGCCCAGCGGGGTGGCCGTCAGCCGGTAGGTGATGACATCGCCCGGAGCGACCGTCGAGCCGGAGGCCGGGTCGGAGGTCTTGGCCAGAGTCCAGGCCACATCCACGCCGTGATCGGTCGAGCAGGGATCATCCGGCGAGCAGGCCAACGGCGGGGTGTCGCCGTCGCCCACCACCGTGTTCCGCAATTGGGTCCCGCGGGCGTCGTTGTTGACCGTCACCCGGTAGACCAGGGTCAAGTCGTTCGACAGCGGGCCGACGGTCCAGGTCAAACGGTTGCCCACGACAATGGCCGTGGTGCCGGGCGGTGCCGTCACCGCGCCCAGGGCGGCGTGGGACAACAACCCCGACAAGTCATCTGTCACCACCACGCCAGTGGCCGTCCCACCCAGCGGGGTGGCGGTCAGCCGGTAGGTGATGACATCGCCCGGGACGACCGTCGAGCCGGAGGCCGGGTCGGAGGTCTTGGCCAGAGTCCAGGCCACATCCACGCCGTGATCGGTCGAGCAGGGATCGTCCGGCGAGCAGGCCAACGGCGGGGCATCGCCGTCGCCTGTGACCGTGTTCTTCAACACGGCGCCGTGGGCGTCGGCGTTGACCGTCACGCTGTAGGTCACGGTCAACTCGTTCGACAGTTCACCGATAGTCCACGTCAAACGGTCGCCCACGACAACCGCCGTGGTGCCGGCCGGGGCCGTCACCGCGCCCAAGGCGGCGTGGGACAACAACCCTGACAGGTCGTCGGTGATCACTACACCGGTGCTGGTCCCGCCCAGCGGGATGGCCGTCAAGCGATAGGTGATGACATCGCCCGGGGCGACCAGCGAGCCGGAACCCGGCTCCGAGGTCTTGGCCAGAGTCCAGGCCACATCCACGCCGTGATCGGTCGAACAGGGATCGTTCGCCGAGCAGGCCAGCGGCGGGGTGTCGCCGTCGCCCACAACCGTGTTCTTCAACACGGCCCCGTGGGCGTCGGCGTTGACCGTCACCCGGTAGACCAGGGTTAAGTCGTTCGACAGCGAACCGATGGTCCAAGTCAATTGGTCGCCCACGACAGTGGCCGTGGTGCCTGGCGGCGCCGTCACCGCGCCCAGGGCGGCGTGGGCCAACAACTTCGATAGATCGTCGGTGATCACCACGCCAGCAGTCGTCCCGCCCAGCGGAGTGGCCGTCAGGCGGTAAGTGATGACGTCGCCCGGAGCGACCAGCGAGCCGGAGGCCGGGGAGGCCGTCTTGGCCAGGGTCCAGGCCACGTCCACGCCGTGGTCGGTCGAGCAGGGGTCGTCTGGCGAGCAGGCCAGCGGGGGAGTGTCGCCGTCGCCCACAACCGTGTTCTTCAACACGGCCCCATGGGCGTCATCGTTGACCGTCACCCGGTAGACCAGGGTCAACTCGTTCGACAACTCGCCGATGGTCCAGGTCAACTGGTCGCCGTTGATGACAGCTGTGGTGCCGGCCGGGGCAGTCACCGTTCCCACCGTGGCGTGGGCCAACACCTTCGACAGGTCGTCGGTCACCACCACATCGGTGGTAGTCCCGCCTATCGGGGTGGCTGTCAGCCGGTAGGTGATGACATCGCCTGGGACGACCGTCGACCCGGAACCTGGGTCCGAGGTCTTGGCCAAGGTCCAGGCCACGTCCACAGCGTGGTCGGTCGAGCAGGGATCGTCCGGCGAGCAGGCCAACGGCGGGGCATCGCCGTCGCCCACAACCGTGTTCTTCAACACGGCTCCGCGGGTGTCATCGTCGACCGTCACCCGGTAAACCAGGGTCAGTTCGTTCGACAGCGAACCGATAGTCCACGTCAAACGGTCGCCCACAACAATCGCCGTGGTGCCGGGCGGGGCCGTCACCGCGCCCAGGGTGGCGTGGGACAACAGCCCTGACAGGTCGTCGGTGATCACCACACCGGTGGTGCTCCCGCCCATCGGGGTGGCTGTCAGGCGGTAAGTGATGACGTCGCCCGGAGCGACCAGCGAGCCGGAGGCCGGGGAGGCCGTCTTGGCCAGGGTCCAGGCCACGTCCACGCCGTGGTCGGTCGAACAGGGGTCGTCCGGCGAGCAGGCCAGCGGGGGAGTGTCGCCGTCGCCCACAACCGTGTTCTTCAACACGGCCCCGTGGGCGTCGGCGTTGACCGTCACCCGGTAGGTCAAGACCAACTCGTTCGACAACTCGCCGATGGTCCAGGTCAACTGGTTGCCTGTGATAACGGCCGTGGTGCCGACCGGGGCCGTCACTGTTCCCACCGTGGCGTAGGCCAACACCTTCGACAGATCGTCGGTCACCACCACGTCGGCGGTGCTCCCGCCCAGCGGGGTGGCCGTCAGCCGGTAGGTGATGACATCGCCCGGAGCGACCAGTGACCCGGACTCCGGATCGGCCGTCTTGTTCAGGGTCCAGCCCGGGGCCACCTCGTGGTCGGTCGAGCAGGGGTCGTCCGGCGCGCAGACCAACGGCGGCCTGTCGCCGTCGCCCACAACCGTGTTCCTCAACACGGCGCCGCGGGCGTCGGCGTTGACCGTCACCCGATAGACCAAGGTCAACTCGTTCGACAGCGAACCGATGGTCCAAGTCAACTGGTCGTCCACGACAGTGACCTTGGTCCCGGCCGGTGCTGTCACCGCGCCCAGCACAGCGTGCTCCAGCAACCCCGACAGGTTGTCGGTGATCACCACACCAGCGGTGGTTCCGCCTATCGGGGTGGCGGTCAGCCGGTAGGTGATGACGTCGCCTGGGGCTACCAGCGACCCGGATTCCGGATCAGCCGTCTTGGCCAGAGTCCAGCCTGGAG
>JAISAO010000045.1 GCA_031266665.1 Propionibacteriaceae bacterium
GAGGACTGCGAGGCGCCGCGGTGACCGACGTCAATATCAACATCGAGGCCATGCGGGCCATGCTGAACGGCCTGCACAAGGCCCGGGACAACGTCACCAACCTCAGAAGCGACCTGGACGCTCTCTTGAACAAGGTCGCCGGATGGCCTCGCGTTCACGCCGACCGGCCGGTCGAGGCCTCGACCGGCCGCTTGAACGACGTCTTGTACTGGATCGACGACAGCATCCCCGACATCAACCGCCGCCTGGCCCTGGCCGAGGACGTGGCCTCGGCCACGCCCACTTTCCGGCCCGGCGACACGGTTTGGATCGACGACGACCGGATCACCGGCTTGTCCACCTGGCAGGCCGGCGCCCGCGGCCGGGAGATCGCCCAACTGCTGGCCGACGGTGGGATGACCGACCAGGACTGGGACGACCTGGCGACACTGTCCACGGACCCCTACTTCGCCGTCGCCCTGGCCAACCGCTGCCCCCCGCAAACCCTGGCCCAGACGGCCCTGAACCTGTCCGGCCAATACCAGACCCGCCTGCGCTACCAAGGAGACGAGTATGCGGCCTACCAGGCCCGGGGCGGCGACCAGACGCTGTCCGACTGGGCGGCCGCCCAGTCGGACGCCTACCAACAACGGCTGGAGTCGCTGGGAATCGTGTTGGGCGCGGCCACCCGGACGGGACAGCTGAACCAGGGTTACGCCGACCAGGTGGTGGCGGTCTTCCAACAGCAGGGACCCCTGCCGGCGGCCATGGGCGCGGTCCTGGGGTATGGCGCCTACTCCACCGGCTTCGCCCACACCGTGGCAGCGGGCGTCTACGACTACGAGCGCGGCGACGACTTCCCCGGCTCCTGGAGCCAAGGCGTGGCCGCCGGGACCGGTTTCACCCTGCCGGACGGCTCCCAACTGACCGACCCCATGCCCGGCGTCATGACCATGCTATCAACCAGCCCCGACGCCGCCCAACAATTCTTCACCCAGGGTGGCACCACGACCGTGACCCTCGACGGACAACAATTCCAAGTCAACTCCCGCCTCCAATACCTCATCGCCGAACGGACCTGGTCCACCGGCCGCGGCAGCGACGAAGGCGACGGCCTGGGGCGGGCGCTCGATGCCGCCACGGGTAATCCTTCATCCAAAGTCTCTGATCAGGTGTTCGCCATCGTGGACGCCAAAACGATGGGCGAGAATGGCTGGAAGCCATATACTGACATGCGGGATGGTCTGGCTTCTATTATGCAGAGAGGGGATTACCGGCATTTGGACGATTGGGCTCGCGCGATGGGTTTGTCCAACTATGCGGCACGTCTCACCATTGACTCGTGGAAGACCGACAAAGACACGCCCGCAACCCATGATCCTGGAAGTTTGCCCACCGCAGACGATTTGGCGCCATATCACATGGATGATGACCCTGGAGGCGTTCAGGGATACGCACCCTACGGAGCCGGAAGCTACGCTCAGAGCGTCACGGAGCAAGAGAGAGGGATGCTTCAAGGTCTTAGCGCATTTGCTTTGTTGGCCGCTAGAGATATTTCTCAAAATGCGTTGACCGAGGCGGCTTCACTCTATCCGGGAACTGTCCACAACGGCACCGGCGATGCTTTTCGCCACGCCTATTGGAACGCCATGCTGTCCGCTCGGTTCGGCCAAAGTTGGACTAAGTGTTTCACCACCGCCCACGAGGGCGGAGTTGATGGGGATGAACTTCTCCGCCTAGAAGAGACGATGGACCTGTACAACAACCAGGTAGGCCGGCAGATCGCATTCGCTCATCCAAACGCGACCGAGGCGGAGCTGCAAGCGTATATTCAGGACGCCATCTCGCGCGGATCCCTTCTTGTCGTAGACTTATCCGACCCGAACGGCCCGATATTGCGATGGTCGTCGTGATGATTAAATCCCGCGGACCGGGTGTTACGGCCAGACGCTCACGCATGGTCCCTTTACTAATTATCTCTGCCATACTGGTCACACTCATCGTGGTGTGCGTCGGAAAGGATGGATCGTTGCGCGCCTCTTACGATCAAGAACTGACGGAATCTATCATGTCCCACTTCAACGAACATGAAGCCATCAAGCTCTCATCTCTAACGTCATGGTCCTGGGACAGGCTCGAGGTGTTCGATGAGGGCGCCAGCGCGGTCCAGATCGAAGAAGCCGTGGGAGCCGACGTGCTCGGCTCCAAGTATCTTTTCGACCGAACCTTGCTCGTTTTTCTCCAAGACGGCAGACCAGTACACGCCGCGACGACCTATATTGCTTTCTCCTTTGGGCCTGGTGAATCCCGTGTCTTCACCGATGACGTGACCGTCACTCCGGTCGAGACGCCCGACCACACGGGCTGGATCATTCGTCTCCTGTGACGCCTCGGCACACGGAGACGGGTTAAGCCTGACGGAGCAGTACCTCCCTACCGCCACTGACGCCGCCAATCATCTGGCCGATGAGCTGGACTGAGGGACGATATGAGAACCAGAGCAATAATGTGCGGGCCGTGCCTGGCCGCGACGCTGGTCGTCGCGCTCGTGGCCGGCGGCTGCGCCAAGACGGGAGACGGCGACATGAAACCTGGATGCTGGACCGCTAACGTGTCGGCCGACCAGATCTACTTCCCCGACGAGTTGAAGAGGCTCGTGGCCGCCTGCGACCTGACCCCGGAGGACACCTACCTGGTCAACCTGGACGACTTCCTCAGGGAAGAAAAACCGACCGGCCGGTCGTCGGCCGAGGTGCGCGCGCTGCTGGCCGACTACCACCAGCGCCGAGGCGACGACTGGCGCTTCCTGGAGTACAACCCCGCGGTCGGTCAGCCCATGGCCGACTACGCCTCCGCGCGGCAGGTCTTCTTGTCCTTAGGCCGGACCGACGAGACGGGCGACCCGCGCCCCCACGCACAAGCCTTAGTCGATCTGAAGACGGGGACGGTCCGATGGGCGACCAACTCATACTCTCTGCCGGACGAAGCCTCCGCAGACGCGCTCCCGCCCCTGGCGGCGGAGCAACGACAACAACTCGTCGCCCTGTTGTCGAGCGCCACGGCGGACTGGTCGCAACCCGACCCGCAGCTGACTCCGGCCGACTGAACCAACTCCGAGTACGCCTATTGGACCTTGGTCGTCTGCGCCGACGACTACAGTCTGCGCCGTTTCGCGGAATTAGGCGGGAACGCGGGTCCGCCCGGTCTGGACGAGTTCGTGGCCGCGTTCGGCCAGATCATCGGCGTCGACCTGCAGCCCTGAGCCGCCGATGACCGCTCACCCCACACCCCGAGCGGCCAAGACCCCAGCCGGGCGCCACGACCGGCTCCAACCCCGAACCCGGCCTGGGACGAGAAAAGGCCATTCCGGCGGCGGCAAGGGCTCGGCCGATACCAGGACGACCGGTCGGCCACCCCCGCCCGAGCGCCCCCGACAACCGCCCGAACACAACTCAACTAGTCTTAGCGGACAGTCTCGGAGGTTGTTACACGGTCGAAACACCGATGCAATTGGGCGGTGACCGCGCCGGCCTAGCGTGCTGTCGCGGCGTGGCTGAGCGCCGTTGAACCCAGATGATTTCGGAGGCTCCAATGTTCAAGACCGGCGACGAGCTGTTGGCTTTCGCCCAGCAGGAGGCGGTCGAGCAGATCGACGTCCGCTTCTGCGACCTACCCGGCGTGATGCAGCACTTCACCGTCCCGTTCCCCGCCTTCGGCCCCGAGGTCTTCAGCGAGGGCTTGGCCTTCGACGGCTCCTCGATCATCGGCTTCCAGCAGATCCATGAGTCCGACATGGCCCTGTTGCCCGACCCCACGACCGCTTTCATCGACCCCTTCCGGGCCTCCAAGACGCTGGTGTTGAACTTCTTCGTCCACGACCCGCTGACCCACGAGCCCTATAGCCGCGACCCGCGCAACATCGCCCGCAAGGCCGAGGCCTACCTCCAGTCGACCGGCCTCGGCGACACGGCCTTCTTCGCCCCCGAGGCCGAGTTCTATGTCTTCGACTCGGTCCGCTTCGAGACCAAGCAGTCGGCCGGCTACTACTTCATCGACTCCGAGGAGGCGGCCTGGAACACCGGGGTCGAGTCGGAGCGCGACGGCGGCCCCAACCGCGGCTACAAGATCAAGTACAAGGGTGGTTATTTCCCGGTCTCCCCGGTGGACCACTTCGCCGACCTGCGCGACGTCATGGTGGCCCGGCTGCACCAGGTCGGCCTAGAGGTGGAGCGGGCCCACCACGAGGTCGGCACCTCGGGCCAGGCCGAGATCAACTACCGTTTCAGCTCGCTGATGGCCGCCGCCGACGACGTCATGAAGTTCAAGTACGTCATCAAGAACACGGCTTGGGCGGCCGACAAGACGGCCACCTTCTTGCCCAAGCCGATCTACGGCGACAACGGCTCCGGCATGCACATCCACCAGTCGCTGTGGCGCGACGGCCAGCCCCTGTTCTACGACGAGTCGGGCTACGGCGGCCTGTCCGATATGGCCCGCCACTACATCGGCGGCCTGCTCCACCACGCCCCCTCGCTGTTGGCCTTCACCAACCCGACGACCAACTCCTACCACCGGCTGGTGCCCGGCTTCGAGGCCCCGGTCAACCTGGTCTACTCGTCGCGCAACCGCTCGGCCTGCATCCGGGTGCCCGTCACCGGCCCCAACCCCAAAGCCAAGCGGATCGAGTTCCGCTGCCCCGACCCCAGCTCCAACCCCTACCTGGCCTTCGCCGCCTGCCTGCTGGCCGGGTTGGACGGGATCTTGAACAAGATCGACCCGCCGGACCCGATCGACAAGGACCTGTACGAGCTGCCGCCGGACGAGCACGCCGCCGTCCAGCAGGTCCCGGGCTCGCTCGAGGCCGTGCTCGAAGCCCTGGAGGCCGACCACGACTACCTGCAGGCGGGCGACGTTTTCACGGCCGACCTGATCGACACCTGGATCGAGCTGAAACGGGCCGACATCAACGCCATCCGTCAGCGCCCCCACCCGCACGAGTTCGAGCTGTACTACGACATCTGAGCGATCCGCTGTCGTCAGAGCCCCGGGACGCCGCCGCTGGCCGGCCCCGGGGCTTTGGCGTGTGCGGCCGGCTCAGATCTCAAATCAAGTCCGGGATGACGCTGACCGGGGTTGGCGGCGAGGGCTCAGAGCGGCAGGCGGCGGAAGAGCGGGGCCGGCAGGTGCTTCAACGCCAACATGACCCAGCGGAAGGCCCCGGGCACCCAGACCAGGGTTTGGCCGCGTTGGGCGGCGGCCACGATCTGGGCGGCGGCCTGGTCCGGATCCAGCGTCAGGGGGGCGGCCTTGAGACCGGCGGTCATCTTGCTGCGGACCATGCCGGGGCGGGCCACTAGGACGTGGACGCCGCTGCCCCGCAGGGCCTCGCCCAACTGGCGGAAGAAGGCGTCCAGACCGGCCTTGGCCGAGCCGTAGACGAAGTTGGAGCGCCGCACCACCTCGCCGGCGACGGAGCTGAGGACGATGATCTGGCCCTGGCCCTGGCCCGCCAGCCGCTGGGACAACAACGCCCCCAGGCTGACCGCGCCGGTCAGGTTGACGTTCATGAAGTCGACCAGCCGGGGCTGGTCGTGCCACAGCCGCTCGGCCTCGCCCAACTGGCCGAAGGCCAGGACGGCCAGGTCGACATCGCCGTCGGCCCAGACCCGCTCCACCACCGCCGGGTGGTCGGCCACAGCGGCGGCGTCGAAGTCGACCAGCCGGACCGAGGTCGCCCCCCAGGCCTCGACCTGGTCTCGGGCCGCCCGCCGGCGAGGCGAGTCCGGCCGGATGGCCAGGACGACGTGGGCCGGGGCCTGGGCCAGGTATTGGGCGACGATGGCCAGGCCGATCTCGGAGGTGCCGCCGAATAAGACGATCCGCTGGGGGTTGCCAGTGGCGTTGATCACGTCGTCTCCCCTCCCGCCCGGCCGGCCGCGCCGGTCCCAAGCGGCTCAGCCACGGCGCTCGTGGCGGCGCGGCGAGTCCAGTCCGTGGTGGCCCAGGCCGTGGTGGCGGCGTCCCGCGTCCCGCCCGTGGTCAAGCCTCCCGGCCGGCCGCTCATAGCAGTTCCAGCCGTCGGGCCAGGTCGGAGACGAACACCTGGTCCGGGTCGAGCTGGCGCTTGACCGCCCGCCACTCGTCCAGCCGGGGGTACATGGCCTGGAAGGTGGCGGCCTGGGCGCGCGAGTCCTTGGCGGCGTAGAGCCGGCCGCCGGCCTCCAACACCTGGGCGTCCAGCCGGCCCAAGAGGGTGGCCAAGCCGGGTTTGAGGGGGAAGTCGAGGCAGACGTTCCACCCCGCCACCGGGTAGGACAGGGGGGCCGGGTCGCCAGGGCCGAAGAGTTTGAGGACGTTGAGGAAGGAGTGGTGGCCGCTGGCCTGGATTTGGCGCAACAGCTCGCCCAGCAAAGCTGTGGCCTCTCTCGGCAAGACGAATTGGTATTGCAGGAAGCCCTTGGGGCCGTAGGCCCGGTTCCAGTCCCCGATCAGGTCGAGGGGGTGGTAGAAGCCGGTCAAGGACTGGACTCGGCCCTGGTAGGAGCCGGCCTTGGCGTACCACAGGTCGCCCACGGCGCTGAAGGTCAATTTGTTGGCCAGGCCGTTGGGGAAGACGTCGGGCAACTCGACCAGCGGCCGGGCCTTGAAGCCCAGCGGGTGGCGGGCCAGTTTGGGCGGCAACTCCTCCAGTTTGGCCGGCCGGCCCCGGGAGATGGCCGCCCGCCCCAGCTTGGGCTCGGGGCTGATGGCGTCGAACCAGGCCGAGGAGTAGGGCTGGAGCCGCTCGGCCGCCTCGTCGTGGGCGGCCAGGGTCTCGTCCCAGGAGTCGGTCTTGGCGCCGTCGGCCAGAAAGTAGGCGGTCTCGACGGCTTGCAGGCCGAGCCCGGCCCGCAGGATGACACCGGTCAGGCCGAGGCCGGCGACGGTGGCCCAGAACCAGTCGGCCGTCTCCCCCTGGGGCGTCAGGCGGCGGACCTGGCCGTCGGCCGTCAACAGGTCGAGCCAGCGGACGTGCTGGCCGAAGGCGCCGGCCGAGTGGTGGTTCTTGCCGTGGACGTCGCAGGCGATGGCCCCGCCGACCGTCACCTGACGCGTCCCCGGCAGCACCGCCGGCCAGAAGCCGTGCGGCAAGACGGCCCGGATCAGACTGTCCAGCGACACCCCGGCCTCAACCTCGACCTCCCCCAACACCGGGTCGACCACCCCGATCCGGTCCAACCCGGTCAGGTCCAAGACCACCCCGCCGCCGCTCTGGGCAACATCGCCATAAGACCGCCCCAACCCCCGGGTCACCACCCCCCGGGCCGACTGGCGCAGCCGGGGCCAGGCCGCCACCAACTCCTCGACCGACTGGGGTCGGACCAAATGGGCCGGCGTGGCGGCGGCCCGCCCCCAGCCCGACAAGAACACGCCGCGCTCCTCCATGGTCCGGCCAGCCTAGCGCCATCGCTCCTGGGGCGTGTCGACCGGGAGTTCTGGAAGAAAGCGCCACGCCCCGCCGGTTGTGGCTGTTGGACACAACGGCTTGAAGAGGGTGGCGCTGCCTCGGCCACCAGTCACAAGCCTTGAAGCCTGAGTGAGAGGGTCTGTCGAGGCGTGGCACGGACGGCCTGGGGCGGGCCCTCCGGAACGAGGCTGCGCCTCGGCCGGTCACGGCTGACGGATCAGTAGCACGGTCACCCTTTGTCCGCCGAAAGAGTTGTCGAAGGAGACGAGGGTGAAGACGCCGATGTCTGGGACCGACAAGCTCTCCCCCAGACGGAGGTAGCCGTCGACTTTGAACTCCACATCCCCGGGGGCGACGATGTCGGCGGCGATCTTCAGGTGCGCCCGGGGCTGGTCATCCTCGTCGCGGTCGATCCCTACGAATTCGACGTAGGTGTGGTTGGCTGTGCCGACCCATATTTGCATCGTTTCGCTGAGGCGGTAGAGCGTGCCTTGGTCCAGCGTGGCTGCGGAGATGGGGGCGGTGGCCTCAATCGGTCCGTCAGCGGTCATGGAGCACCCCGCTACCGCCCCGACCGTCACAGCCGAGACCATAAGTCCCAGCAGCATCCTCCGAACCGCAGTCGCGAGGCCGACTGACGCCCCCGCGCCGAAGAC
>JAISAO010000068.1 GCA_031266665.1 Propionibacteriaceae bacterium
GATGGCGATCTACGGCGCCGAGGGCTTGTTCGCCGTCTTGTACGACATGATCGTGGTGCGCGAGTTCGAGTCGATGCTGTGGCAGTTGGCCACCACCGGCCAATGGCAGGGCGTGAGCTGCGACCAGCCGGTGGCGGAGTATCTGGCCCTGGGCCAGGAGGCCGCCGTCGTCGGCCAGGCGCTGGAGTTGGGGCCCGACGACCTGGTGTTCGGCTCGCACCGCTCCTTGGGCCAGGTCTTGGCCAAGTCCCTGTCCGCCATCCGGGCGCTCGGCCCCGGGCCGGTGGCCGCCTTGTTGGAGTCGGAGCGGGAGGCCGCCACCCTGGCCCAGGCCGAGGCCATCGGCTTCGGCAACCCAGTGGAGCTGTCGGAGAACTTCGTCTTGTTCGGGCTGATGGCCGAGTGCCTGGGGCTCAAGGCCGGTCTCAACCAGGGTTTGGCCGGGGCCAGTCGGGCCCATTTCCCGCCCTTCGGCTCCATGCCCAATAGCGCCACCCCGGGGGCCTGCGCCCCGCTGGCCCTGGGCGCCGCTTTGTTCAAGCGCATCAACCGCCGCCCCGGGATCGTGGTGGCCAATCTGGGCGACGCCGCCCTGGCGGCGGGTCCGGTCTGGGAGACGGTCAACTTCGCCTCCATGGAGCAATACCACTCCCTGTGGCCGGCCTCGGCCGGCGGGCGCCCGCCGCTGCTGGTGACCGTGCTGAACAACTTCTACGGCCTGGGCTCGCGCACGGTCGGCGAGACTACCGGCCTCGACGTCTTGGCCCGGGTCGGCGCCGGGGTCGACCCGGAGGCGATGCACGCCGAGCGGATCGACGGCTTCAACCCCCTGGCCGTGGCCAACGCCATGCGCCGCAAACGTGAATTGTTAGAGGGCGGCGCCGGGCCGGTCCTGCTCGACGTCGTCACCTACCGCTACAACGGCCATTGGCCAGGGGAGAACCCCGCCTATCGCAGCCAGGACGAGATCGCCCAGTGGCGGGCGGTGGACCCGATCGAGACCTACGGCGAACTGCTGGTCCACAACGCCATCACCACCCGGACCGCCGTCGAGGAGGTTCGCCAGGGGCTGCGGGAGCGGCTGACCAAACTGCTGCGGCGGGCCGTCGAGGCCGCCGCCCAGCCCGACCGGGATGCCGCCCTGGTGGAAACAGTCATGTTCGCCGGCCAACGGGTCGAGAGCCTCGACCCGCCACGCAAGCCCGAGTTGTCGCAGCCCTTGAACGACAACTCCCGCATCCGGGCGATCCAGGCCAAGAGCCGCCGCGGCCGAGACGACGACGGCCGGCCGCTGTCCAAGCTCAAGACCTACCAGTTGCGCGACGGGCTGTTCGAGGCCGTCGCCCACCGCTTCACCATCGACCCGACCCTGGCGGCCTGGGGCCAGGACAACCGTGATTGTGGTGGCGCCTTCGCCGTCTACCGGGGGCTGTCCGACCTGGCCCCGGCGCAACGCCTGTTCAACGCCCCCTTCGCCCCGGCGGCCGTGGTCGGGGCCGGCATCGGCTACGCCCTGGCCGGCGGCCGGGCGCTGGTCGAGGTCATGTACGACGACCTGCTGGGCCGGGCCGGGGACGAGTTGTTGAACCAGGCCGGGTCGTGGCGGGCCTGGTCCGGCGGCCGGCTGCGCACGCCGCTGGTGATCCGCTGCGCCGTCGGCGTGCCCGGGTCGGGCCAGCACGCCCAAGACTGGTCCGCCCTGGCGGCCCGCGTCCCCGGGCTCAAGGTCTACTACCCGGCCAGCCCGAGCGATGCTAAGGGCATGCTCGGTTTGGCTCTGGCCGGTTGTGACCCGGTGGTGCTGCTGGAGGCCCAGTCGCTCTACGACAAGGCCGAGGAGTTCGACCGGGCCGGTGTGCCGCTGGGCCACTACGAGACCGAGGAGGGCCAGCCGGCCGTCCGGCGGGAGGGCTCGGACCTGACGATCGTGACCCTGGGGCCGACGCTCTACCGCGGGCTGGCCGCCGCCGAGACCCTGCAGGAGTCCCACGACGTCTCGGCCGAGGTCATCGACCTGCGCTTCTTGAACCCGCTCGACCTCGAACCGGTGGTGGCGTCGGTGCGCAAGACCGGCCGCCTGCTGCTGGTGTCGGACGAGGCCGAGCGCGGCTCCAGCCTGCATCGGGTGGCCAACGCCGTCCAAGAGGCGGCCTTCGACGTCTTGGACTCGGCCCCGGTGGTGCTGGGGGCGCGCAACCTGGTCGTCACCCCGTCTTTGGCCGCCTCCGACTTGTTCCCCCAGGTCGACACCATCCTGGACGCCATCCACCAGCGCATCCTGTCCTTGGAGGGGCGCGAGCCCGGCTCGGACCAGTCGCCGGAGGAACTGCTGCGCCGCCAACGGCTGGGGATCTGAGGGCCTGCGGGCGGCGGGGCCGGCGGTTGCCGCGCCGCCAACAGTTGGGGATCTGAGGTCGCTGTCGGGCGGCGGGCAGGGGTTCGAGGCGAGGGATCATCCGACAACCCAGGGGCGAGGTGCCTCAAAGTCAAATGCCCGCGAAACGGGGGCTTGACCGGCCACCTTAGGGTGTGCTAGAAACGGGCCACTGCTAGCCGGTTCGTCGCTGCCTCCGAGATAAGGTAGAGTCCCGCCATCGGCGGCTGGGAGCTACAGCACACGAAACGAGGTGTCCCATGAGTCTTCCCCCCTCGTCGGGAAGCTCGCCCTTCGCCGCCCGTCGTCGTGCCGCCGTCGCCCCGCCGGTTTCGTCGAACTCAGATAATTCGCCGGGGGGGGGGGCATTTGTTGCCTCTACGGCCGGCCAGCCAGATGAGTCGCCGTTCCGGCGGGCGGCCACGGGACAGACTCTCGCTGTAACCCATAGCCTTAAGGCAGAGGCCGTCGGGCCGGTCAGTCCCCCCATGCTGTTCTACTGGGTCGCGCTGGTCTGTGCGCTCGGGGGCGCTGTGGCGGCCGTCTTTTTGGGCTTGGATAACGACTATCTCCTTGGCTCGGATAACGGTGCCTGGTACTGGATCTGTTGGTTGTTCGTGGCCTTTACCGGTCTGGGTGGCGTCACCTTGTTCCAAATTTTCGACGAGCGGCGGCGGCAGCGGGCTGGCTACCGCTACCAAGCTCTGTCACACGGCAAGAGCTGGTTCGGCCTGACCATCGTTGCTGTTGTGCTGTGCATAGGAGTCACGGCTTGGGTCGTCGGACTGTGGGCCGGGCGACATCTCGGGTTGCCATGGGGACGACCATGAAACAGCGTTCCCGGCGCCTGCTGGCCCAGCTCATCGTCGTCGCCTGGTTGGCGACGATGTTTGCATCCTTGTCGCCCGTGCGGACTGCGGCTGCAGCGCCGGAGACGGTCGGAGCGGCGGACGACTGGGCTAACTGCGTGGCCGCGAGCAAGCAGGGTGCCTTGCTCATTTTGATGGACGAGTCAGCCTCTCTGAAACGGACCGATCCCGAGAATCGTCGAGTTGGTGCCGTGGCCTCGCTGATTGGGGGCTTGGTCGGTCTCGGATCGGGTGACGATTTCCGGCTCCAGATCCAGGTGGCTGGTTTCGCCTCGAGTTTCGAGGCCGTCCCCTTGGACAAAAAGAACAGCATATGGCGTGACCTGGGTCCCGACACGGAGGCCGATGTCCGAGCAGCGGTCAGCGGTTTCGTCACTAAAAACAACTACGAAGAGACAGACTATTACAACGCCCTTAACGGGGCTCGTGCCCAAATCGAGTCTTTACAGCTTGAGCCGGGCGCCTGCTCGGCAATCATTTGGGTGTCAGACGGTAGCCTGGACATCGTGTCGGACGCGCAGGCCGCGACAGTCCCAGGCCCAGCAGGGCGCAACCAACCGACGGGTAAGGACTACGCCCCGGGGATGAGTTCGGCCCAGTGCCTTGACGGGCCGGAGCCAGACGGTTCGCCCTGCCAACTGGAGTCCTATGTGGTCAATCAGTTATGCAACGAGGGCGGAATAGCGGACCATTTGCGAGACGCCGGTATCTGGCTGTTCGGCTTCGGTCTGGGGAACGACGCCCAAGACCAGTGGGCTCTCATGCGGGCGATAGCCGAAGAGTCGGACTATCCGGATTCAGACGGTGGAACTTGCGGTACCACCACGGCTTTGAAGCCTCCAGGAACCTTCTGGGCGGTTGATAATTCGACCGCCTTGACTATAGCCCTGCGGAAGGCTCTGTTGCGCGAACAGGGAACCACGGTCGACTTTTGTCCCAACGCGGAGGACGACAAGTGCGGGTTCAGCTTCCAGCTGCGCGATTGGATCCAGGCGGCGCAGCTATTCGTAATCGTGGACACGACGCGAGTCGACGGCTTCCAAGTTCTCATGCGTCCACCCGGGGCGGATTTTTTTGAGATCACCTCGACCTCGGCGCGGAAAGACGTGGGGGAGAAGACCGCGCTGACGTGGGTGTGGGACTCGCCCGGCACAGTGACGGTCAAATTGGCCGGTCAAGGAGCGGATTGGGCCGGGTCATGGGACGTCAAGCTAATCGGCACGCCCAAGTCCGGACAGCCATCGTCGGTGCCGCCGACCTGCCAGGTGGACAACCCCGACTGTCCTTATATCAGCTTCACCATTGATGGAGGGATCAAACCAACGGTTGAGGTTCTCGATCCTGATACGGGGGACGTACGAAACTCTGTGCGAGCAAGGGAGATCGTTGACTTGGCAGTCGGATTGGCCCGCAAAGACAGTGATGAGGCGGTGCCGCCAGGTGATATTGATGACCAGACGGACATGAATATTCAAGCCACCTTAGACGTGCCGGGTGTTAGCTGCGACGGATCAGACAAAGATTCGGTGTGCGAAGGACTGGGCTGGGACAAGGCTCAGTTCGGCCAGGCGCAGTCGGTGGACTTGGCCGGCGCAAGTGCGGGCACCCTCGACATCGCCGTGACTCTGAGCTACGCGATTCCGCCCCTGACCGTGAAAGACGACAAAGGAGAAGACCGGGAAATCTCTGAGACACGTTTCCAAGAGGAACGGGGTGGTGGGGTTCTGCGAGTGGAGGCGGCTCGCGGTAGTCCGCAAGTCAAACTAGACAACGTGTATGACGTCCAACTCAACGATGACAACCATTTCGAGACCGATATCGAAGTGGCGGTGGCTGGACCCGGTGTTGGCTTTGGTGACGGCTGTCTGTGGCTGTCACCCGAACAGCCCGGCCTGCCTGGCACAGTCGAACTGAAGAGTCTGAAGGTTTCTTCCGGAAATCAAAGCTCGTCAACAGCCTTGGTGGTCTCGGAGGCAGAGGGGAAGAGCTTGAGGTTGCACTGGGCTGCTGAACAGCCGGGTACGATTAATCTTCAGGGAACGGTCATACTCGTGGGGGCGCCTTGTTCGGCCAAGGACGATCCGGACGAGACGATGACTTTCCCAGTACCATTCAAGGTTTCAGCCTCTCACGTCAACATAGAAATACAGGGAGTCGTCTTCCTTTTGGCGCTGATCGGCGGGTTGATTTTGCCCCTAGTCCTGTTCCAGTCGGTCAAGTGGCGTCACGCTCGTCTTTTAGTAGATAAAGATGACGGGCTTCGGGTTTACAACCTGTCCGTGGCGGTCCGGGGGGGGCGAGTGGTGCGACTCGACGGCGCTCCGGGACTGCTGCGCAACGATGTGCCCACCGAAGGTCGTTACCAGGACGTGGCTAGACGGAGTAAGTCTTTGACGCTGCGGGATACGGATGTCCGGTTGGAGGCCAAGGCGGGCTGGCTGTGGGAGCCGGCTAAAGTCATGGCGACGGCACCCGGGCGATTCGTGGTGGCGGGCAGTGGATCGGTCAACCGCACTCTCGGATCGGACCACCACGGAGAGCTGCCGCTGGCCGTGGCTGACACTTGGCTGGTTGTGGTCGACCCGGCGGCGCCGGACGGGGAGGCGCGCGTCGTTCTGATCGCCAACGCCAGTCATTATCAGACCAGTGTCGGATTGATGGCGAACGAAGTGGCGACCATTGGCCCCGAGTTGATAACCGAGTTGAGCGCTGTGGCTCGCGGCCGGAGCGCGGCCGACGACCCGAACACCGTGGTGCCAACGCCAGATAGCTTTGGGGGTGTTGGAGATCAGGGTGCCACTCCGGCATTACCCTTCGGCCGTGGCGCGCGAGCCGGGAGATCATCGCCCTCCGCTACCAGTTTCCCGCAGTCCGGGTCCGCTAACGCGCCCTCGACGGCCAATGGTGGTGGTGGACTTTCGTCGGACACGCCCTCCCCCTTCAGACGACGCCCCTCGGGCGGTGCCTCGTGACCATTACGCGTGGCCTGATCCAAGTTCAGATAGGAGACTCATCGTGAAACGTTTTCTCGTGGTCGGGTGTGGCGGTACCGGCGCCGCGACTTTGGCCTACATCGTGGATCATCTGCACGATGTCATGGTCCGGCAGGGTTGGACGCGCCCCGGGCTGCCGCGAGGCTGGGAGTTCTTAGTGGCCGACGTTCCCCCGACGGCAACGAGCGACGCCCGCCCCGCCGGCCGGCCGCCGGCTATCGGTGTGGGCGAGGGGACGGCCGGCCAAGGGACATATATTTCCGTCGGCTACCCCAGTGGCGACTATCCCATGCTGGATCAGGCCTTGGCCGACCGGTTGTCACGCAAAGGCCAAGGCTTCAAAGATTTCGCTACTTGGGCACCACGAGAGCCAAAATCGGTCAGCATCCCGTTGACCCGTGGTGCCGGCCAGTTCCGGGCGGTGGGCCGAGCTTTGACGTTGAACTCCGCCACCCAACTCCAGGAGGGGTTGTCGCGCTCGGCCCGGGCCTTGGTCGAGTCCGGTGTGCGGTCGGACATGGAGGCGGCGGCTCGCCTCTTCCGGGATGATTATTCGGATCAGGAGAAGCCACTGATCCTGGTGGTGTCGTCTATGGCGGGTGGGGCGGGGGCCTCCATGACCCTGGACGTCTGTCGGCTGTTGCGCGCGGACACGGACCTGGCCGGGGCCTCTATCGCGTTGTTTTTAGTCACGGCCGACGTTTTCAGCGACCAAGACAAACTGCCTGAAGACGTCCGCCGGGGCGTGAAACCGAATGCTTTGGCCATGCTGGGAGAGATCGTGGCTGCCCAGAACGGCGCTGCGGCAGAGTCGGACGCCGACCTGCTGAGCGCCGTGGGCGCGGCCGGCAACGCCATCAGCGACGAGTCTGTGCCCTTCGACCGGGTTTTCCCCGTCAGTTCCCGAGTGGGTGGGGGTATCCCCTTGGGGGACGGCAGCCCGGAACACGTCTACCGAGCCCTCGGTATCGGCTTGGCCTCCCTTATGGTGTCGGGCAAGACTGCGTTGGGTGAATTCATCAGCTTCGACCTGACGAACAAAGATCTGGAGACCGACGGCAGTTACTTCGGTTGGGGCGCAAAAGACCCAGCCGCTCTGGCCTGGGGGTCATTCGGCTACTCAACACTCTCCATGGGCCGGCACCGTTACGAGCACTACGCCGCCCAACGACTGGCGGCCACAGCCGTCGAGCGACTGCTCCACGGTCACGAGTCGCCGGGGAAATCGGACCACGACGCGCTCGACGAGTTGGGGGACCACACCTGGACGAATTTCTTCGCCAATATCGGGCTGCCCACCTTCCAGGGCGGCGCGACGGTGTCGGCCGCTGACTGGTGGTTCAACCAGGCTGTATTCGAGCCCGCCTGGCTGCGGGCTCAGGCCGACCAGGCGGTCGCCGGTCAGCTTCGCCCCCACCTTGAGGCCGGCGGCGGCGCGGGGGAGGCTTGGCTCAGATATGCCGCCGCGACCTTGGCCGAGAGAGCGCCACTCGTCAATGGCCAGCTCACCAGCGCCGTCGAGAGAGGCGTTTATAGCTGGCAGCAGACATTGTTGCGGCGGACGCAAGAAGTGTTCAGCAAAGCGGTGGGCGACTACGGTCTGGCTTACGCCGCCAAGATGGCTGAGGCTCTGGGCGAGTGGGCCGTCGACCCGGTAGCCTCGAAGCTGCGGCAAGTGGTTCAGACATCGACGCCGCCGGATCCGTGGTCCGTCTCGCCGGAGGTGATGACGGCGGTCAAAGGCCAGAAGGTGATGGCGAACGGGCCAGCCGTCAAAGACCGCTTGTTAGAGGATGTGACAGTCCGCTGCCAGGCGCAGGCCCGCCTGGATGGCTGCGGGCTGGTGGCTGAGTTGTTGGTCAGCTATGCCGCCGACGTTCTTAAGCCCTTGCAGAGCGCCCTGGAGGACGCGGCCGACGGGTTGAGGAAGGCCGCCGCCCGGGAGCCGGCGGCCGCTGGGACATCCGATCTGCGGACCTTCGACATCCAGGCCTGGCCGACTGATTCGCGTCCGCTGCCGGATCGCTTCCGTCAAGCCCAGAACGAGGTTCTTCTGACCGACGCGGCGGATTTTCCGGGGCAATACGAGGTTGATGTGCCGGCCGCCTTGAGCAATAACGGAGGGGAGCCCCTGCCGTTTGAACGCGCTCGGGTGGCGTTGGCCGGCCAAGTCGTCACCGGGCAATGGCCGGTGTCATCGGGCACGCCCGCGCCCGGCGGTCTAATGACTGGATTCGAGACCTGGGTCTCACGAGTCTTCAGCCACAACCCGAAGACGGGCCGGAACGAGCCGCCGATGAAGGCGAGGGTGCGCCTCCATGTGACCGCTGAAAACTTGGTGGGGCGTGCCATGGCGTTGGTGCGTCGGACTAATGACCAGGCCTTTTCCACCTACACCAGCGTGACCTTGCGGGACTGGCTGACGCTGCCGGAACGGCCCGAGGAGGAGCGCAGCCGACAAGAGTTGGTGGTGACCCGGTTCATGGACGCGCTGGAGAAGGCCCGGCCTCTGTCCAACGCCGAGCCCCGGGCAACCCAACTGGTGCATACAGTGTCGGTGCCGCGCTACCGTTTCAAGTTCTCGCCCATCCCCTTGCCCGAAGCGGCGCGTGACCGGTTGGCGCAGGATATACAAGCCGATCAGCGCATCGACGTCAGCGTCACCGAGCAGTACACCAATGCCTGCCGGGCGGGCGAGACCTCAGAGGCTCGGGACGTATCGATCTTCGGCTCTTACCAGCCCTTCTCGCCCTTGGTCTTCAACTCTCTGCTGAGACCTATCGCGGTGCAGCGGGAGCAGACCGTCCTGCCGTCGGCTTTGTCCACCTTCTGGCGCTACCGTCGGGCCCGGCCGCTGGCGGCGGCCCTGCCCTTATCGCGGCGGGAGCGTCAGACGATGGCGGCCGGTTGGCTGATCGGGCAGATCACGGGTCACCTGTTGCTGCCCGAGCGCGGCCGGGTGGACCGGCCGATTGAGATCTGGTCGGAGCGGCGGGGCGGCTGGGTGCCGTTCCCCCATCCCCTGCTGACGCCTCCAGGGCACAGCGAGGGCCCGTATCATTTCCAGCCCTACGACTGGTTTCCAGCCGTCCTCGAATCGGTGTTGCTGGCTTACGCTTACGCTCCGCTGACTGCGACGATGGAATCGTTGGCTCCGTATATGGCGCTGCGCTCGTTGTACGACGATCGGGCTAAGCCCACCGGGGGGTTGGATGAACTGCGCGCCAAGACTGTCTTGGTTGATTGGCTTCGGACTGGGAGCACCCCGCCTAACGGCTGGTCGCGCGTCCCCGGGACGGATCAGAACGCTTCGCCCCAGGAGCGGGCCGAAGCCGCTGAGGCTTGGCTGGAGACGGGGCCGGCGAGCGTCATAGAGCGTGATTTTCAGCGGTCGCACGACGGGCGGGGTGGCCAGTTCACAGACGTGCGGGATCGTCAGGTGGCAGCTCAGATGCCGTTGTTCGCGGACGTTTGGGAAGACGTCGACCAGGCGCTCAAGCTGGTGGCCGAGCAATTGGCTATCGCTCTGCGTGAGATTCACGGTGACATGGTGCCGGAGGTGGCTTTTTGAGCGCAGATCATGTCTTGCCCTGCCTAGTCGGCGCCACTGCGGCGACGGGCGGCGTGGCTCAAGTCTTGCAAGATTTGCAGAGTCTGGGACAGATCAACGGTTTTCTCTGGTTCGGTCAGGCCGACTTGTCCCAGGTGGGGGAGGCGCCAGAGGATAGCGGCCTGATCGGCCAAGCCTGGTGGGTGGAAGGCGGAAAGCGGCGCTTCGTTCCCCGGGTCGACTTGTGGCTGGCTCAGCAGAACGGCAGCGTCATGTATCGGCGCTGCCGGCTACTCGTCATCAGCCTGGTGGAGCCGACGGGACAATTAGGGGGGGGCGGGAAGGATCTGTCGCGGTGGGCGGGATTGCTGCGCCGAAGATTGACGAACACGTTGAAACTAGCCCACGAGCCCGAGGCAGTGGCAGGTTGCCACCTGCTCGTGGCGGACCGGGAATCAGCCCAGCAGGCTCCCCTGGCCGGTGGGGACGAGGTTGTCTGGCCCGGGTGGGCGAACCTGCTGGTCGAACCGGTCGACTACCAGGGTCCCGGTCAGGACGGGCAACCGGTGGCGGGGGCGGAGTGGAGTCCGCCCCCGGACGCGGCTGTCTCGGGCCGCCGGGCTGCTGCGGTGATCGCCAGCTTGCTTGGCTTGTGGCCGGGATCCCGACCCGCCGTCCTGCCACCCGACAGCAGCTTGCACACGGTGCGGTCTTTCCATCGCTGCATTGACGCCAGGCGACTCGAATACGACCTGCGGCGGCGCGTTCTCGACACTAAGCGACTGCCCGAGCCCAGGGCGATCGAGCGCGGGGTGGAGTACAGGGAGGCCCCAGATGCGATCACGGCGCGAGCCGAGGACTTGTTCAATAACTATCCGGATGTCTTCCTCGATCAAGAGGACGAGCCGGAGCCGGACACGCCTTGGAGGACGGTGACTCTGGGCGAACGCTTGCGCGCTTTCATCAGCTTTCTGTGGCGGGCGCTGTGCGGTCTGCCGCGCAACCTCTGGCAAAACCTACGCGCCGGCTTCTACGCCCGGCTCGCGGCAACCGCCCAGCAGTTGCTGGAGGGAGAGGGCTCAAGACGGGTGATCACTGTTGGAGGCGTCTTGCCCGACGGCACTCCCGCCCGTTGGTGGGACTTCCAAGGCGACGGCACGCGGAAGATCTGGCTGGAGCGAGCCCAGTTCCGGTCGCGTTCTTTCCCCGTGACGGGGCCACCGCCTAAAACCGAGGAACAGCTATGGCGCGACCTAGAGGCCGCCGCCTGGTCTTTGGCCGACGGCCGGGCGCGAGGCTTTGCCCCGGCCCCTGGCCTGACCCGCCCGGTGGTGACCGACCGAGAGGCCATCGCCCCCGCGCCCGAGTCCGGTTTCAACCTGCCTGATCCGTGGTGCCGCTCGTTGGACGACGAGGAAGGCGAAGGCATCGGCATCACGAGGGTGGCCCCGGGCGACTTCTTGCTGGCCCAAGACGCTATCACTCGACTACGGGAGCGCGACGGCGGTAACTCGACCGCAGAGGCCATTGAGGCTTGGTGGCTGGATCAGCAAGCCTCGTTCACCGGTCGCATCGGTGAGAAATTGGGCCAGCGTCTGCTTGACTTGGAGAAGAAGCTTCAGCACGACAAGAGCGACGATGACGACAGCACCACCGTCAACACGTTACAGGCGATGGCTCGACGGTGCGCCGCCCTTCTACGCGGGTTGACTTTCAGCTTGCTGGGCCTGGTTGGAGTGGTCGCGGTCATCACGAAAGCTCCACCTGGCTTCCCCGGTCTGCCCTTCCCCTGGCCTTATCTGGACACCATCGTTGGTGTGGCGGTGATCAGCGGGATGATTATAAGCTGGTTTGGTTCGGCTTTTGTCACTTTCACGCACTATCAGGCGGCGCTCTTCCGCTTGCTGGGGTGTCAGCGGCAGATAGACGCTCGACGGGAATGGCGGTGGAGAGTGCGAGCCGACAACGAACGGCGATACTCCTTGGTGGCGGACGCCTACGGGCGTTTCACCTGTTGGGCGACCGTTTTAGGAGAAGTTTTGCGACGGCCTTTCGGGCATCCTGAATCGGCACCGGCGGCGAAGGGGTCCGGCATGATCTCCGGCTTGCCTTTAAATATCAGGATTGGAACGGGCGAGGCAGACGCGGGCACGGTGTCCGACGTGGTCTTCAACCTGCGATATGAGTTATTCACCGAGGGTTGGCTCGACGCTTCGGCCGAAGCCTTGCGGTCGGGGTTCTCGGAATGGACGAAGTACGAGGTAAATGGTTCGTCCGCCTCAGGGGCCGAGGTTTCGCTCGGCTCGGACGGCTGCCTTGGCCAAGCCGACCGCCCCTGGTTCAAAGATGCGGACGCGATCTACAAGTTAAGTTTTTTTGAGCATGACTTCGCGCTGCCGCGTTGGGCGAACACGGTTCGTCTTCGTGGCGTCCCGGCCACGGCTGGAGACTCGTTCTGGGGACAGGTTTTTCCCTCCGTCCGAGCGACGGGAACTGATCGTGTTAGTGCGGCCGTGTCGCCAGGGGTGCGGGATGCCGTGGCCAGGATTCCGACGACGGTCTCGACCGCTGACGGAGCCGATGCGACCGTCCCCGACTTCTTGCTCGGTCTGGAACCAGGACGTCAAGTCGAACCCCAGTCGGCCGATTCCTCGCTCTCACGGCCACACCACCGCGGCAGGGCCGTGTTTCAGTCTGCGGAGGTCGTGTCGGACAAGGTCGTGTCGGGTTCGGACCACCTGTCGGTTCAAGTGACATTAACCCAGTTCACGGGTGGGTTTGGAGTGGGGGACACTATTTTGTCTAAGACGGACGATTTGGACGCCGGGCAGGCGGGCACAGGCGCTGAAGTGGAGTTCTGATATGAACGATTCGGAGCGATTGATGCAAGATTGGTTGGGGTCGGTGCCGCAGAAGCGCGACTCCGGCGTCTCATTGGTGGAACTGCTCGAAGACTTCCGCAAACTCAGACTAGATAGTCAAAATAAGACCATCGGAGAACTGGTGTCTTCGAACACGGCCAAGATCGTGGCCGAGCGACAGTCGACGGACGAGGTGGTGATCAAGAATCAACTCGGTATGATTCCTGAAGCATCACGCATCGCCGTTCTGATGTCTCTAATAATTCGAACTTATTTAGAGCATTCGGACGACACGACTTCCTCCCGCGCGGCCTCGTCAACCAGGCGACAGCCGCCGACCGTCCGCGACCGACCGGCCGCCGGTGAGGGCGAGAGCGCTTTTCTGAGGCCCAATTTTTGGGGAATACCTGGGTTTGCTTCGGGCGGGAAACCGGTCGAGGCCGAAAAGTTGGCTGACGCGACCCCAGGCGGTTATGGGCTGTCGAGCCTAGAGTTCACTTCCCGTGTCGTCTTCCCCCCAGGGCAGACGCTTCAGGCTAAGTGGCTGATGATCCTGCAGGTGAGCGACGCCGGACCGGTTGTTAGTTGGGACGAGGTGCCGGCGAGTGGGCTGGTGACGATCTTGCGCTTGGTGGCCAACGATGACTTCCTGCCGTACTCGGCCGACGTGATTGTGCCGGCGGCAGAGGACCTAGTTCCAGGCGGTCAGACCTTTGAGGTGGGGCGTCTGCCAGCCTCGGCCACGAGCCTGACAGACCCCTACCCATTGTCCGACCGTCAACGGCACTATGCCCTCCTGGCCTATAGGGGCGACAGTTTGGCGGCGGCTTGTCGAACCGATCCTACGGTCGTGGCGAGAGGCCAGACGATGATCGAGGCGCTGCGGCATGTCGACATCCAAGCTCAGGGCGAAGCCGTGGTGGGCTCGTGGGAGGCGGCTTCGGGAGTGGTGTCCGTCCGCGTCCACCGCGCCAAGCCTCAAGTGGCCGCACACATTGAGGAAAGCTCGTATCTCTTACGTTCGACTGGGGTCGCTGGTGAAGGCTCGCCTTGGAGCGACAGTTCCCAAGATCAGGTGCAACTCAGCCGCACCAGCTTTCTCGACCATTCGGTTGAGCCCGGGCAGAGCTACGTTTACTCGTTGATCGCGCGCGTCGCCGACCCGTCCACGGGAGAAGAGGCGGACGCGCCCGCCTGGACGACTTCGCAACCGGTCGCCGTGCCGCTCGTGCTGAAGCCGGTGATGGATTTGGCCCTGGTACCGCCCGGCTTGATCGAGCTCGACGGTGGTGCTGTCAGCTGCGACTTGATCTGGAGCAACCCTCTCGGAAACGTCGAGGTGCGTCTCTACTGCACAGAGCACCAGCCGAGCCTGAGCAAGGCCACTGGTCAGACCTTGCCTCTGGCAGAGTTGTCGGAGACGGGTCTGACAGAGGAAGACCGAATCAAACTGCAGTCCAGCGATGATCCTTCTCTGCCTGGTGCCAAGCGTCTACACGGCGTCCCCTGGCCTAAACGGCGACAGGAGGCGGCCGACGCGGACGCCTATGCCGTGGGGATCGCCTATTTCACGCCGGTGGTGGTCCGCGACCGGATCGCCGCCGTGGGCCCCCCGTACAAAGTGACTCGGATTCCGCCAGTGCTCGACGTTCGACTGACCGACCGAGTGGGCCGAGTTCTGGTGACTTTCGCCTGGCCTTTCGGCGCGGATGAGGTTGAGGTGGGCTTCCGCCAGTCGAGCGGCGAGGAGCCCATCCTCTTCAATCGGACGGTGGACCGGAAGGGCTATGACTCGGTCGGGGCCTTCGCCTTGCCCGGCCTGGACCGTCGGGGCGAGGTCCTAGTCCGAGCCCGGTTGACGGTCGACGGTAAGAAGCGAGTGGGGCCGTGGTCCGAGCCGATGGCCTATCCCGGCCGAGTGGATGTGTCTTACAGCCTCAGCCGGGGGGATGACGGGGTTGCCCGAGTCCGGCTCAAGTCCGACCGAATCTCGGGCGGAAGCCTGAAATTCGCTCTAGCCTATCACCCACGCTATCTGCCGTTGACAGCCAAAGACAGTTTCGCCAACCAAGATGTCGAGTTACTGCCCGGCCGTATCGTCGGTGCCGATGGCGGTGGGAAGAATGTGTCTATCCCCGGGTTCACTGGGCGCTCCAGCAACGCTCCCGATCCGATTGATCTCGAGTTCGATATCGACCAGCGTGAGGGGTTGGTGCGCCTGGTTCTGGTACCGGCCGACTCCAATGATAAGAAGCCCCGGGACCGCGGTATCGTGCTGCTGGACCCGCCCATCGATCAACTTCGCTTGCCCCCGCCGCCACCGTCCCCGCCGGCGGCGGGTTCTACGGCGACTACCGAACGCGGGGCGCCTGTGAAAACGAGGGAGAAGCGCCGTGGGTTATTCGCTCGCCGGGGTCGGCCATGAGCGTACAGGGGATAGTGCCGTCGGCCGGTTCGACTCCGAGCGACCCCCAGTCACCCGATGACCGGTTCGCCCAACTGACGTATGCCTCCTTCGCCGCGCAAGCAGGCCATGGCGGCGGTTGGCGGGTGAACCAGGTAATAGGCCACTTGACCGAAAGAGAGGCCGATGCGCTGGTGTCTCGCGCAGTCACGGGTCTGGAAGGCGAGGCGGATCAGGTAGAGGGATGGCCGCGGCGTCTGGCTGGGGAGCGGCTGGCCTTCGGCGTGGCCTTGTGGCACAGCGTGGTGGCGGGGCAGGACGCCTCCGGCCGTCCGGGCAACGTCTTCACCCATGTCTTGTTGCATCGCGGGAGCAGGCCGAGTCCACACTGTCGCTGGCCGGACTGGTGGTACGCCCCGAACTGGCTTAGTCCATACGGGGCGGCGGACGTGCAAGCGGCTCGTCTAGGGTCTCCCCCACGCCCGGTCGCCAATCCGTTGGAGAAGACCGCAGACTTCTTGACCGAGGATGGCAAGTGGTATCGCTGGCAGTTATTCCCGGTTCTGATGGACGCCGTCTTGGCAGCCCTGGACGGTGGTCCGCCGGTCCTGGTGGTGACCGACACGTCCGACGAGGCCGCCCGCTGGATCGCGGCGGTCAGTCACATGTTGCCGCCAAGACTGGCAGACAAGCTCGGATTTTCAACTGGGGAGACGGCTCCCGGACTAGCCAAAGCGCTGCTTCGGGGCGGTGGTCTCCACATCGTGGGCTGCCGGGCCGACGTCGTGAAGCAGTTTCAACTCTCCGGCGGCCACAGTACAGTTATTGTTTTGGACACTGCCGGTTTGAGAGACGAACGGGCGAGATTCCAGGACACGGTGTACGGGGAACTTCGACAGACTCTGCACGAGAGCGCGTTCGGCAATGTCGTTGTGACGCGGACGTTGTGGCACGATCTGGCTGATTTACTGATCGGTCTGCGGCCCGCCGAATTGGTCGCCGTTCTGACTAGCAGCGATGACGTGGCGGTCAAGCTGGACAAGTTAGCCCCGCCGGGACAAACGGTGCCGTTCCATTGGCCTTTGGCCGTGGGTTTGTTGACCGCGGCCGGGGAGCGCTCGGACCCTGGGGTGGCGACCGCCGAGCGGGTGCTGGTCGAGGAGACTCCGGCCTTCGTACGCACCCTGGTAGAGCGTGGCGACTGGCCGCAAGTGGCAAAGGTCTTGGGCGTCTTGGCTGAGCGCTCTGGTCCGGCGGCCGTGCTGCGCGGCTTGGCAGGCGAGGTGGGCTCGCAAGTTGAGGTTGGGCTGAGGATCGATATGGTGCGGCGGGCCATCAACGTGCTGGAGTCGAATCCAAGGTTGGTCGACCCGACCGACGATGAGCGCGAGGCTACGAGGGTAGCGCTACGAGACCTTGTGTCGGCCGCCGGGTTGGCCGACTTACTGAGGGATGAGGATAACAGCCGACAGGTGGCGACGGTGCCGCTGTCGCCCCAAGCCTGTCTCTGGTTGCGTCCGGCGGTGATGAAGGGGAGAAAGTGGGAACTGAGCTCGTCAGGAATGGGATCAGAAAGCTGGTTGTCAGAGTCGGGTGCCGCTTGGCTGCTGGCCGGCGAATCGGTTGAGGATCCCACAGGAGCCGAGTTGGCCACGCCTGACTGGACCGGTCCCGGCGATGATCTGGTGGTCTGGCATTGGCTAATTCAGCGATGTTGGGACCATTACGACGATGTGACACATCGATGGCACGATCGTATATGGCAAAGGTTGGGCTGGCGGACGTCGGCAGCACTCTTCGTCATGGGGGCTGCGGGTAATGTAAGAGCCACAGACAGGGCTTGCTCAATGTTGCGCGAGTTATTTCAAGGGCCGGACGGGGTGCTCGGCCTGACCGGACTTATCCGGGGTCGTGGAGTTAAGGGCCTGCCGCCGGATGTGCTGGAGCGAGTGACGCGTGACAAACCGGACGGACCTGAATGGCAGGGTCTCGTAGCCGCTTTTAATGCGGTGCCTAGGGAGACATTGTCGGAAACAACCGCTTTGCTGCTCCGGATGCGGCAACGGCCTCCGGATCTGCGCCAGCCCGATAGTAGCGTCGTCAAAGATAACTGTCGGCAGTGGCTGCGGTCCTATCGGAAGGTGATCGATGGGGAACAACTTGACCCGTCGCAAATCGCCCAGGGAAAGGTGGCTCCGGACCTTCTGGGCACGGCTCAATCCTGTCTGATCTATCTCTTACTTCGAGGTGGTCTCGGGTATGATCAGTTGGACGTTGACTCTGCTGATTGGGTGCCGCAGACAGTCGCCGCACGACCGCTGAACTACGAGACCGCTGCCGGTGTTTTTCAACGACTCGATCAGTTGGCGCTTTCCGGCCAGTTGGTGCTCTCCGACGAGCGAGTTCTGGCGGGTGCAGTGCTGGTTCGGGCCATGGCTGCGGATAGCCCCGACTCGGGAGGTGATCCGGGATTCAGTCGGATTCTTAATGCGCTTCGACTTAATGGGCTGGAGATGAGGGCTTCCGAGCGACTGGCGCAGTGTCGTTACATCGAGACCGACGGGCATGAAGAACAGATTTGTTGGACAATGGGTCAAAGACGGGCCAAGGACACAGCCTGGCAGTCTGTTGAGGCGACGTATGTGGTGGAGATTCTCCGGTTATTACTGGGAATTCATGACCAGAGCTGGAACTATGACCGGAGCGTCGAGAACTGTGTCAAGCGCGTTATGCGAGAACTGAGAGGTGAAGCGTCAGGGGCCGAGGACGATAACGGTATCTGGGCTTCGGGAGAAGGCCAAGTCGAGGATTCTCAAGTGGTAGATCTGATGGGTGTCGCGTCAGAGGTCGAAGACAGTAACGTCGTCGGAGTTTCGGACGGAACCCGAGTCGAAGATTTTCGGTCTAAGGATTTTCAGTGTGACGGTAGCACAGACTTGGATAAAAAACGACAGGAACAATCGAAGACTTGGCTGGAACGGCGGAAGGCTTATTGTACAGAGCGGAAAGTCCAGCGAGCGAATGAGAAAGCCCAGCGGGCAGAGGAAAAAGCTCGACAGGCACGACTTAAAGCCGAGCAAACTGGGTTAAGGGAGATTTAGATGGGTGGCGACATCACTGAGTTGAATCCTAGCCAGAGCGTGACCGTTCCGGCCGGGACGATGAGACTTGAATTGACCGCTCGTTCGGAGGGACGCCTCGAATTAGTGGACGGCGACGGACGGACCTTGGCCTTAGACGGTTGGCGACGGGAACGTTTGGGCCAAGTGGTGGTGATGGAAGAACTCTCAGTCCTACCCTGCTCGGCGCGTTTGATCGCTCCTTCCACTGGTTTCTCTCCCAGTCTTCAGGTCGGCCTCCGGTGTTCCATTCAGGGGGAGGATGTGCCAGATATCCTGGTTAGGCCGCTAGCCGTCGGCAGATCAGCCCACCTTGACTTGGCCCGTTTCGAGACTATCAGCGGCGCTCTCGTCGTGACAGCAGGAACAGGGGCCGCAGTTTTGCGGGACGGCGACGCGCCAACCGCCTCGTTGAAACGAGTGGGATTAGCCGGGAAGGCCGCCCGGGAGGCGGGGAGACAACTGAGCCAACAGCGGTCGGAAGGTCGATGGAGTCAGGCTGTGCTATTGATCGACGGGTCCGCCTCGGTGCGAACTCTGGCTACAGACATCGTTTCTGTGGCTGTCGATCTGGTGGACGGTGTGGTTGAGGCCTCGACCACGGGAGGTCTGCGTCAAATCGGGCTCATAGGGGCCGATGATGTTTTCAAGGTCGAGCCCGGCGAAGCCATTTTGTTGAGCGCCCGAGTGGTCGCTGCCTTGGCCGAACGTCCCGCCCAACTCGGGGCCGGTGTCTCGCGGTCGACTCTCGAGAGACTAAGCCAGTCACCGGAACTGACTCTGTTCGCCAGCCAAGACGACGGCCTGGGACAAACTGGCCGTGGCCTGCTGGTTGTGATCACCGATGACGAGTTACCGGACCGTGCCCAGGTCGACTCTTGGGCGAAATCGAGCGACTGGGACTGGAGAGTAATCTTGGTCGGGGAAGCCGCCGAACAGAGTGCCGCTCCACAGACCATTCGTTTGACGTCCTTCACCGCTGATCGACCCCAGAAATGGGCCGCGACTTTCATGGATCGACCGACAGTTCTGCGCGCAGCCGTCGCCAAGTTACTCGAGTCGGGCCCCGATTGACCGTGACTTGATCGCCCACTCACTTCTAGCCTTTCACACGTCTTTTAGCCTCTCATCCGTCTGAAGGAGTCTCCGATGTCGTCCACCGCTTGCCCTCTCTGTTTCCGACGCCTCGACTCGGTTCGGTTTGGCTGCCTCTGCACCAATTCAGGCTGCGTCCAGAAGTTGGACCACGGGGAAGATCCAGAAGCAACGGCGCACTACGGCGAGCCCGTGAACCGGCGACCGTTCCAAATTCTCGACCATCCCTGGCGAGACGATAATGATTGGGTCTGCCCCAATTGTGAGACGGGAAAATACGTGGTTGACGCCTGTCCCGACTGTCACTACCCCATGTGGGAGCGTGACTGGCGCCAAGCCGGTGTCACCACCATAGCCTTGACTGGTGCCAAGAGCAGTGGTAAAAGTATATATATCGCCGTCTTGGTCCAGGCCTTGGAAGCTTATCTGCTTCACTCCCTGCACACCAGCTTGAAAGCCGTCGCCGACGCCGATCAGGGCTTGTCCCGACTAGGAACTGCCGACCGTTACACCAACTACTACCAGCAGCGTCTATTCGTCGAACGGCGCAAACCGGACGCGACTCCGGTCGGCACTGACAAGTGGAACTGGCGCGTTCCCCTGGTCTTCTCTCTGGGGCAAATCCACGGCATGCCGCGCTACCTATGCATTAGAGATCTGCCTGGCGAATACATCGAGCAGGCCATGTCCGCGACAGAATGGGATTTCTTGGGGAGAGCCGACGGCGTGCTGTTCTTATTCGACAGTGAGCGGACAAGTGACGTCCAAAACAAGCTGGGGCGTCACGGCGATTTCACTGTGACGTTGGCAGCCAACCTTGGCCTGCCTCCACTTGATGTGCTCGACAGTGTTCTTCACATGATCGGCCCGAGCGCCCCTCCGTTAGGTCTGATCCTGGCCAAGTTAGACTATATATGGGCGCTGCGCGACGTTGAGATGCTAGGGTCGTTGCCGGCCGCCATATCTAACCTCGGGGCTAGCTACATTCGTGAGCCGGAGCAGCGGGAGAACCTGACCGATCAGTCACACTGGGCCTATCCGTGGGCCGATGAAAATGGCACTTATCATCCGGCCGACCCCAGCGACCGGGATTTCTTGAACGAAGAGCTACGCTCGCTGCTGACTGCCTTGGGGGGCGGCGAGCTCCTGGCCCGTTTGAGTGGACGTAAGCCGAGTCTTGAGCACCGCTTATTCGCCGTGTCCGCTTTGGGAGAACCTATTAGGGGCAAGTCTGTCAGCATGCGTGGTATCACACCATATCGCGTGCTCGACCCGGTGCTGTGGCTGCTGGACCGGTCCTGGCGGGAGGCGTGACATGAGCGAAGCGAATACTGTTCCGAATCCTCCGGCTACCACGCGCATCCAGCGATTTTGGAACTGGGGAAAAGAGAGCTATCCTGAAAATTCTCCCCTTTTCCAATGGGCGATGAGGCTCGTCGTGTGGCGGGTCAAGGCCGGCCGGTCGCCGTCCCATGCGGTCGCTTGGTCCTGGCCGGGGCGACTGGAATACTCGCGGGAGAATTACCCGGCGGCGGATGAGTATCCACATCTCGACCTGTGGATGCGTCAGGTGATCGGGCAGACCGTCATAGAGGTGCTCGCGGCGTCACCCAATGTGCGTAATATCAAAGCTCTCATAGCGGCTGCGACCAGTTTCGCTCAGGGCCAGGTCGAGTCGGACGCAGTGGCGCTGAGTAGAAGTAGCGGTAGATTCTACGAGGCTCAGTTTAGATTGTTGGGGCCTGGGCAGGCTGAGACCAATGATATAGCAGCCACTCAACTATATCTGAAAACGATGGTCGGCTGTCTTAATCAGAAGGTTGAGCTGCGCTGGGGAGATCTTGAGCTACGCAGCATTCTAGAACGTAACTCGGAACGGTACGCGCACTGGATAACAGCCGACGGAGCGTATCCCGCTCTAGGACTCGACGCCAATTTAGAGCTGTCGTATGAGAAACGACACTCCAAGCTCGTCCGTGATGCCGTGAGGCGAGTGGAGTCGGCCACGCTGACTAGTCTGGAAGAAAAATTTCGTTACGATAGCAGGTGGTCATGGGCCATCTGGCAGTGGCCTGTGTTCTTAGCCCTGTTCCTAACAGTGGTCGCATCGCCTGTTGGCGCCACAATACTGGACATCATGGGCTACCATCCGCCGAGCAATATGACGGGATTTGGTATCACCGCCCTGTTTATGGGCGGGGCTGCTGGTTCAGGTCTGCTTGTCGGTGCCGTCATCTCTTTGGTCGTCCGGTTCTTGTCGTGCTACCTGCCTCTGGCGAAAGAGTGGGGGAAACAAAGCCAAGAGTTCTGTGACACATACCAAAGTTGGTCCCGGCATTTACGGAACTCGTCAGAAGAAGGGAATCCCATAGTCCACGAGAGAAGCTATTACGAGCGAGACGCCGGTCCGATGACCGTGCCTAAGCGATGGGAGGCGTTGGCCCGCACTTACCTTCTGTATTTTCACGCTGACCTGCTACCAGTGATGTCTGTGGGCAAGATTCACTTGCTTGAGGACGACGCTAAGAAGCTGGTGGAAACGACAGCTGTGAATCGGGTTAAGAAACTCATCCAAGGCGATGAGCGCATCGCCGTCGGTCTGGTCGGTCCGCGCGGCTCTGGCAAGACGTCGGCCCTGTTCAAGAGCGTGGACGGATTGGACGACGAGTTGACGATGCCCGGTCACTGGCGCGGTTGGACATCATGGATCAGTCGACTTGACAATGGCTTCAGAAGATCCTGTCGAAACGGCGGTCAGGGAACAGCCCGACAGAGACGGGTGACGGCGTTGGAGGACGAATGCCAACGGTTGCGCAGGATAGATCGCACGCTGTGGACGCGCATACAAGTTCCGGCGATCTACGACCATCGACAATTCGTCGAACTGGTGGGCCGGAGCTTGACTGAAGTTATCGATTCGACTGACTGTCGCTTCGGTTGGACCCGCCGTTTGCGGCTCATCCGTCGCTGGGTCGTCGGCGGTTGTGCGATGCTATGGGTGGTCAACTGGGTCCTCGCGTCGTTCGTCTTCCCCGTGACTCGGGAGTCCGCTCGTCTGGTCCCGGCCTGGAGCCTGTGGTCATACCTGCTGGCAGGACTGGCTCTGTGGATGGCCTGGCTGGCCTTCTGCTGTCACGCCGACCTTCGGCGTCTGCGAAACGTCCGGGAGCAGTGGGGGAGGAAATCTGATGCGTCGGACGCCAAGTCGACTTGGGTCAAGGAAGATCCTGGACGTATCCATGGCGAGTCTCGGCGAGGACTGAAGTCTTTCATCAAGCGAGCTCGAGGACGTTTTTGGTCGTGGATCGCTATCACTTTGGTGGCGCTCAGTGGTGCCGTTTGGGTGGGCTGGATGAGCTTCGGCCGAGGAAAACCGGCTCTTCAAAATTGAGAGTGTAGAAAGTTTTCTTTGCCACCCGTGACGGCTAACAACTAGAGTGTCGCCGTCGGGCGGGCGGCGAAGCCGGCCGCGGCGTGGCACGCGGCCCGT
>JAISAO010000082.1 GCA_031266665.1 Propionibacteriaceae bacterium
CTCGCGCAGGCCCCGGCAGACGCTCTCGCCCTGGCCCGGCTTGGACTCCAGGCCGAAGACGTCCCCGGCGTCGCGGCGCGAGCAGAACAAGACGGTCGCCCGCCGGGCGATCGGCGTCAGAATCTGCCGCGCTTGTTCCCCGCTCCACAGCTTGGAGCGGTAGTTGACGTCCAAGACGACGTCCAGGCCGCGCTCGCCGGCCGCGTCGGCCGCGTAACGGACGACGCGGGCGGTCTGCTCGGTCAGGGCGGCCGTGATCCCGGTCAAGAACATGATCCGGGTGTCCAGGATCAGGTCCCAGTCGTAGTCGGCCACATCGGCCGACCGGAAGGGCGTGTACTCGCGGTCGTAGTTGACGTTGCTCGGCATGGGCGGCGCGGCCGGCTCCATGAAATACAGCGCCACCCGGCCCCAGGGCCGGCGCACCATGGCGGCCAGGTCGACGCCGACGCCCCGGAACTCGGACAGGCAGCGCTCGGCCAGGTCGCCTTGGGGCATGCAGGACGTCCAGCGGGTCCGGCGCCCTAGTTGCGCCAGCAGCCCGGCGACGTTGGCCTCGGAGCAGGCCGCGTTCATGCGCAGGGTCTGGGCCGAGATCAGCCGCTCCCCCTGGTTGATCGTCAAGCGGATCTGCCCCTCGCCGATACTTGATAGGTCAAATGTCATTTTTCCCTCCCGGCCGGCGCTCTACCTCGAGCCCGGCGTCGTCCAGCCATTGCTCAATCTTGCGGCGGGCCTCCAGGCATCGCTGGACAGAGTCCGGCGCGTCGTCGTTCCACAACTCGATCATCAGCCGGCCGCTCCAGCGCTGGCGCGACAGCTCCGCGAAGGCCCCGGTGAAATCGGCCACGCCCGCGCCCAGAGGCACCCGTCGGGGGACCCCCGGCAAGACGTCTTTGACGTGGAGGGCGACCATCTGGCCGGCGCCGGCCCGCAGCTGGCCGGCCGTGTCCAGCCCCTGCTCGGCCAGGTTGCCGATGTCGGGGTACAGGCGCAGCCAGGGCGAGCCCACCTCGGCGCAGATGCCCAGGCCCTGGGTGATGGAGGTGACGTCGTGGCCGTCCACGTTCTCCAGGCCGAGCAGCACCCCGCTGAGGGCGGCCTGGCGGGCGGCCTCGGCCAGGGTCTCGACGTAGCGCTCCCGCTGCCCGGGGTCGGCCGGCTCGTAATAGGCGTAGTAGCCCGCCACCTGGAGCACCGGGACGCCTAGCCGGGCGCAGCGGTCGATGCCTTGGCGGAAGATGGTCGCCGCCCGGCGGCGGGTCTGGGGATCGGCCGAGCCGGGGCCGACCCGGCGGTGCAGGCTGAGGCAGAGGCCGCCGATCTGGACATCGTGGCGCTGGGCCGCCGCCCGCACCCGGTCGCACTCGGCGTCGCTCCAGCCCAGGCGGGCCGCCCGCTCGTCCGTCTCGTCCACCGACAGGTCGGTGAAGGCGAAGCCGGCCTGGGCCACCTGGGCGAAGAAGTCGTCCCACGGCGCCCGGCGCAGGGCCTTCTCGTAGATGCCCAGCCGGATCATGGCCAGACCCGTCTGATCGCTAGCCGCATGGCCCGGGCGGCCTGCTCGGGGTCGTCGGCCCGCACGATGCCGCGGCCGACGATGACGACCGCCACCGGGGCGCCGGCGAATAAGTCGAGGTCGGCGGCGGTCAGGCCGCCGGTGATCGTCACCTGGAAGCCCAGCCCGGCCAGGTCGTGGACGCGCTGGACGTCTGGCGCCCGCCAGGCCAGCCGGCCGGCCGCCTCGGCGTCGCGGGAGCGCTTGACGATGGCCTGTTGGACGCCCAGCCGGCGCCAGCGGCGGGCGGCCTCGAGGCTGAAATGGTCGTTCAGCTCGACTTGGACCTGGCCGTCGTGGTCGGCGGCGGCTCGGACGACCTGGGCGATGGTGTCGTCGGAGGCCCCCGCCACACAGGTCACCTGGTCGGCGCCGGCCTCGAAACACTGCCGGGCCAAGACCGCGCCGGCCTCGACGATGCGGGCGTCGGCCAGGATGGTCTTGTCCGGGTAGAGCGCCCGGCACTCGCGCACCGCCCGCAGCCCCTCCGCCAGCAGCAGGACGGTGCCGCACTCGATGATGTCGACCTGGCCGACGGCCTGGTTGAGCGGGCCTAGGGCCGACGGCAGATCAGGCGTGTCGAGGGCCAGCTGCAGCTGCGGCATCAGGCCTCCCGGCGGAAGCTGAAGAAACGCTGGGCGTTGGTCATCAGCAATTGCTCGACGTAGGCGCGCTCGAACCCTTCGGCCAGCAGGCGGGGGCCGTCGACGGCCGGGTTGTAGTCGACGCCGGTGGTGGCGCCGTAGGCCTTCTGGTAGGACCGCTTGCCGGAGTCCGTGCCCAGCAACAGACGGTCGCCGTGGCCCAGCCGGCCCAGCTCGCGCAGCGCCATGATCCGGTTGGCGTCCGGCTGGTACTTGATCCGGGCCGTGCCGTCGATCTCCAGGTAGACACCGGTCTCCAAGATCTGGCGCAGGACGTAGAGGTCGGCGTTGCGCTGGATGTGGCCGATGGCGATCTGGTCGGCCGGCACCCCCAGGCCGATCAGCAGTTGCGCCTGCTCCAGGCCGCAGGTGCCGGCGGTGGTGTGGGTGTTGATCGGGCAGCCGCTCTCAAGGGCGGCGGCGGCGGCGGCCTCGGCGCACTTGCGCTCGAAGGCCGTGATCGTCCCGTAGCTGGTGGCGATCTTGATCACCCCGGCCCGGTGGGCGGTCCGCTCAATGATCGGGCCGGCGTAGTCGTGGCGGTCGATGCCCTGGCGGATGTCCGCCAGCACCAGTTCGGCGATCCGTTCGACCGGGTAGCGGCTGATCCAGTGCGACTGCGTCTCCAGGTAGACCTGTTGGCGGTGGAAGCCGGTGGCCGCGATCACCCGCAGCCCGTCGACCGCCCGGGCGACCTGGGCCAGCTTGTCCAGGTCGCGGCCGCAGTCGATCGGGCACATGTCGACCACCGTGCCGCCGACCGGCGCCCAGGCGCGGGCGGCGGCGACGAAGCGCCGGGCCTCCGCGACAGCCTTCTCGACGCTGTCGAGCTGGTGGTCCGGGTCCAGGTAGACCTCGCCGGCGCCCACGCGGATGAGGTGGTCGTGGGCGTCGACCACGCCCAGGGAGGCGGGGGCGACATCGCCCAGAATGGTGCGGACGAAAGACATCGTTCTCCTTTGCGGACCGACTGTCGGCGCCGGGGGCGCCATGTCTGAAACGGTAGCCACCGCCAGCGGTCGCGCTCAAGAATATTTATGAGCATATGTGCGTAATCGCCGCAACCAAGCGGGGGCGTGGGGCGTGGCAGACGCCCTCTCCTGTGGCCAGATTCCACTAAAGCACGCTCAAATTACCCGCTTGAGGTCCAGTCCGAGGCCTTCTCCGCCTCTGCCCGCCACCTCTTGTCCAGCGTTCGCTGCTTGTGCCAAGATGAACATATGTACACATCACCGCCGGCTTCGGCGGTTGACCGGGCCCACGTCGGGCTGCTGCTGGAGGTCGCCCGCCGCTACTGGGAGGCCGGCCAGTCGCAGGCCGAGATCGCCGCCGCCGTCGGCTTCTCGCGGCCGTCGGTCTCCCGGCTGCTGGCCGAGGCCCGGCGCCGGGGCGTCGTCTCCATCACCATCGGCCACCCGCTGGAGCGGCTGGCGCGGACGGAGGCCCGGCTGAAACAGCGCTACGGGCTGAAACAGGTCCGGGTGGCCGACGCCACCACCTCCCCGGACGAGGTCTTCCGCTGCGCCGCCGCCCTCCTGGCCGAGGCCTGCGCCGACGACTCGCTGATCGTGGTCTCGAACGGCCGGGCGGTCGCCGGGACGGTGGCGGCCATGCCCCAGTTGCGCCGGCCCCGGGCCAAAGTCGTCCAGATGATCGGGGCGCTGGGCCGGGACAACCCGCTGACCGACTCCCCCGAGGTCTGCCGCAGCCTGGCCGAACGACTGGACGGCTCCTTCCACGCCCTGGCCGTGCCGCTGGTGCTCAGCTCGCCCGAGATCGCCGCCCAGATGCGCCGCGAGGACCAGATCGCCGCCACCTTGGCCCTGGGGGGCCGGGCGGACATCGCCCTGGTGGGGGTGGGGGCCGTCCAAGTCGGCCACTCGGGCCACATCTTCGACTCCTACGAGACGCCCGCGGACGCCCGGGCGCTGGCCCGGGCGGGCGCCGTGGCCCACATCTGCGGCCACCACGTCACCGGGGCGGGCGAGCACATGCGCACCCCGATCTGCGCCCGCACCCTGTCGATCGAGCCCGAGCGCCTGCGCCGCGTGCCGCTGTCGATCGGCGTCGCCCACGGCCTTGACAAAGTCGAGGCCATCAAGGCCGTGATCGCCGGCCGCTTCATCTCCGCCCTGGTGACGGACCGCTTCACGGCCGAGAGCCTGCTGGGCGGCGCCCCTCCCCCGAGGTGATCCCACGCCGGATCGGCCCCGCCGGATCACCCGCCAGGCCGGGGCCTCCCCATCCCGCCCCAGCCAGGTCGGCTCCGCCCTCGCCCCGGCCGGAGCCGACGGCGGCGGACGGCGACAGGACCATCCCCGGCGGCCAGACTTTTAAGATGGGCGGGTGACTGATCACAGGCCGCGCCCAGGCGACGACCGGCCAGAGGCGGGGCCGGGGGGTGGGCCGGCGGCCAAGCGGATCCTGCTGGCGGCGCCCAGAGGCTACTGCGCCGGGGTCGACCGGGCGGTGGCGACGGTCGAGCTGGCGCTGGCGCGACACGGCCCCCCGATCTACGTCCGCAAGGAGATCGTCCACAATAAACACGTCGTCGCCGGCCTGAGGGCCAAGGGGGCCGTCTTCGTGGACGCGTTGGACCTGGCGCCGCCCGGGGCGGTGGTGGTGTTCTCGGCCCACGGGGTCTCGCCGGCCGTTAGGGCCGAGGCCGCCGCCCGCGGGCTGAAGACCATCGACGCCACCTGCCCGCTGGTGACCAAGGTCCACCGCGAGGCCCGTCGGCTGGCCCAGGACGGCCGCACCGTCTTGTTCATCGGCCACGCCGGCCACGAGGAGGTCGAGGGCACGATGGGCCAGGCCCCCCAGGCGATGCGCCTGGTCGAGCGGGCCGCCGACGCCGACCGGGTGGCGGTGGCGGACCCGGCCAAGGTGGCCTGGCTGTCCCAGACCACCTTGTCGGTGGATGAGACCGCCCAGATCGTGGCCCGGCTGCGGCAACGCTTCCCCCAGTTGCTCGATCCGCCGTCGGACGACATCTGTTACGCCACCCAGAACCGCCAGCAGGCCGTCAAGGCCATCTCCGCCGACTGCCAGCTAGTGGTCGTGGTGGGATCGCCCAACTCGTCCAACTCGGTCCGCCTGCTGGAGGTCGCCCGCGAGTCCGGGGCCGGCCGGGCCGAGCGGGTCGACTCGGCCGCCGACATCGAGGACCATTGGCTGGACGGCGTCGGCACGGTCGGGGTGACCTCGGGGGCCTCGGTGCCGGAGGAGCTGGTCACCCAGGTGCTGGAGCGGTTGGGCGCCGCCGGCTTCGCCCGGGTCGAGATCCGCTCGGTGGTGGAGGAGAGACTGACCTTCGCCCTGCCCCCGGAGGTGCGACGCCTGGACTGAGCCCAGATCCACCGATGATCGGCGGGGCGAGCGGCCCTAGATGGGTGTGATGGCGGTGGGGCCGGCGCGAAGACGGACTGGACGTTTGTTGAGCGTTGGCGCGACCGGGGAATGGCGGCGGCCAATGGGGCCAGCGGCTTCGCGCGCCGACCCGCGCCAGCCGGGCAAGGCCGCCGCGGTCTGGCCGGCCGGGGAAGAGTTCGTCAACCGCCTTGGCGTTCAGCGTCCACTGACGTATACTCTCTAGCTCGGCGCCACTTCGACGTAGAACGGCGCCGTTACCCAACTGAAACAAACCGGGGTTAGCGTTCCGCCCACGCGCGGCGGCCCTCCGCGTGGATCGGCTGGTCACGCCGCCTCGGCGCCCGGTTCGATGCCGCCAGTCCTCGGCCGCCCCATTGTGGTCCGCCCGTCGGACCCGCCCTGGAAGGAGTCGCCATGGCGCTCAACCTGCTGCGGACCAAGTCCATCGAACAGTCGTTGGCCGACACCGATGAGCCTGAGTACCAGCTCAAGAAGTCCCTCACCGCCTTAGACCTGACGGTCTTCGGCATCGGCGTCATCATCGGCGCCGGCATCTTCACCCTGACCGGCCGGGCGGCCCACAACCTGGCCGGGCCGGCGGTCGTCCTCAGCTTCGTCGTCGCGGCCATCGGCTGCGGCCTGGCGGCGCTGTGTTACGCCGAGTTCGCCTCGACCGTGCCGGTCTCCGGCTCCGCCTACACCTTCTCCTACGCCGCGCTGGGCGAGATCTTCGCCTGGATCATCGGCTGGGACCTGGTGCTGGAGTGTTTCATGGCCTCCTCGGTGGTCGCCCAGGGCTGGTCGGCCTATTTCACAACCTTCTTAGACCAATTGACCGGACAGCCCGATGGCGCGCACGTCCTGCCCGAGGCCATCGGTTACGGCGGCACCATCGACCTCATGGCCGTCCTCCTGGTGGTCGTGCTGGGCACGCTGATGATCATCGGCATCAAAGAGTCGATGCGGGTCAACCTGGTCCTGGTCTCCCTCAAACTGTTCATCGTCCTATTCGTCATCGTGGCCGGCATCCAGTTCGTCAAATCCTCCAACTGGTCCCCGTTCATCCCGCCGAACGGGCCCCAGCCCCTCGACATGCCCCAGGCCAACTCGGTCATGACCCAACCGCTGATGCAATGGCTGATCGGCCTGGAGCCCAGCTCCTACGGCCTGGTCGGCGTCTTCTCGGGCGCGGCCCTGGTCTTCTTCGCCTACATCGGCTTCGACATCGTCGCCACCACGGCCGAAGAGGCCAAGAACCCGAAGCGCGACCTGCCGATCGGCATCATCGCCTCGCTCATCATCTGCACCATCCTCTACTGCGCCGTCTCCCTGGTCGTCACCGGCATGGTCTCCTACGAGGACATCACCCAGTCGGCCGCCCTGGCCAACGCCTTCGCCTTCCACGGCAAAACCTGGATGGCCGTCATCATCTCGGCCGGCGCGGTCGCCGGGCTGACCACCGTGGTTCTAACCATGCTGATCGGCTCCACCCGCATCATCTTCGCCATGAGCCGGGACAACCTGCTGCCCGTCGGCCTGGCCAAGGTCCACCCGAAGTTCCGCACCCCGTACATCATCGGCATCATCGTGACGGTCATCTGCGCGCTGGTGGCCGGACTGACCCCGGTCGGCGTGCTGGAGGAGATGGTCAACATCGGCACCCTGTCCGCCTTCGTCCTGGTGTCGATCTCGGTCATCGTGTTGCGCCACAAGCGGCCCGATCTACAACGCCCGTTCCGCGTCCCAGCGGTCCACGTCATCGGCACGCTGGCCGCGGTGGTCTGCTTCTACCTGATGCTCAACCTGGCCGTCGAGACCTGGCTGCGCTTCCTCGTCTGGCTGGTCATCGGCTTCATCATCTACTTCGCCTACTCCCACAGCCACTCCCGGGTCCTCACCCACAAGGCGCTCCACCCCGACATCGTGGCCCAAATGGACGCCGGGCACCTGACCCCGCCGGAGAACAGGGGCTAGGGAATCGATCCGACCCCTCTGGCGGCGTCGTCTCGGACGGGGCGGCGCCGCCAGAGGGGTCGCCAATCGTCATCCCGGACTTGACCCGGGATCTGGGCCAGCCCGTGAGCAAACCCCAGACCGCCGGGGTCTGGCCGACCGAGGAAGAGTTTGTTCACCAGCTGGTGAACAAAAGGGGACTCATAATGGCCCGAGCGGCTAAGGCCATCAGCCTGACCGTCTACATCATCGGCGCGTCAATCACCGTGATCCTCGGCAGCCTGGCCCTCTTCGGTCCGGATCAACCCATCGACCCGGACTCGATGCTGCTGCTCAGTTGGCGGGAGGAGGCCTTCCTGGGTTTAGCCGTCGGCGCGCTCCCCATGCTGTTGGCCGGCCTGGCGGCCCACCGATTCGGCGCCCCCGCCCACCGCCGGCGCGATCTCGTCCTCCTACTTCTACCGGGATTCGTCTGCGCCGCCGGCGCGCTCTTCTTGGTCGGCCTCCTGGCCCTGGGGTATATCAATATGTTCTTGAACCGTTAGGCGTGAATCTCACGCCCGCCCCGTCCCTCTTGGCTCCACAGCCATGTCGGTAATATAACGGAACCGTTATAATTAACTCGCTATGAATCCCGCCAGTCCGGCGGTCCAAAACTATCTCGGTTAGCTCTGCTGGGAGCGGAGGTAGTCGGCCAGCATGGGCAGGTCGAAGCCGACTCGGCCCCGGCCCCGGGGGGCGATCAGGCCGCGCTCGATCAGGCGGGCGCGGTACTGGTTGGCGTAGTTCGGGGTCACGCCCAGGCGTTGGGCGACGTCGGCCAGACGACTGGCCCCCGGGTCTGGCGTCATGGCCTCCAGGAAGGCCCGGTCCACCTCGGACAGCTCGGCCAAGCTGGTGGCGAAGATCATCCGCTCCATGTCGGCGCGGGCCAAATCGACGCCGGCGGCGGCGTCCGGGACGGAGACGGTCGGCCGGTCCGGGTGCTGGCGCCACATGTGATAGCCGATCAGCTGGATGAGGAAGGCGAAGCCGTCCGCCGCCGCCGTCGCCTGGCGCAAGGCCTGTTGGTCGATGTCCCGGCCGGACAGCTCCACGGTTTGGCGGATGGTCTCTTGGACCTCGGGGGCGGGGATGGCGTCCAGGCGATGTTGGAAGGCCCGTCTGAGAAAAGAGATCTTCTCGTCTTGGAGCAGCTCGGAGACGCCCCGGGGCAATCCGGCCAACAGTAGGGCGACGGCTCGCCGCTCGCGCACGAAGTGTTGGAAGACGGCCACCAGCTCGCGCAGGCCGGGGGTGGCGGCGGTGGCCTCGTCCACCGTGATCAACAAGCCGACCTGGTGTTGGGCCAGGGCGTCGACCAGGCGGTTCATGCGCGTGCGCCAGTTCCCCGTCGGCGTCAGAACCTCGCGAGTCAGGCTCAGCCCGCCCAGGCCGACGCCGGTCCAACGGCTGCCGCCGGCCGGCGGCACGAACTCGGCCGCCGCCTCGACGGCCCGTTCGAAGATGTCCTCCAGCAGCCCGTCGAGCGCCGTCACATTGGCGCTGATCCAGCCCCGGGAGCCGGCCTCGTCGGCGATGGCCGTCAGCAGGGCCGTTTTACCGGTGCCCCTGGGGCCGACGAACAAAGCCACCCGGTTGGGGTCGCCCGGGCCGCTGTCCAAACCGCCCAGAACGGCGTCGATCAATTCTCGCCGGCCGGCCAGCAGGGGCGGCACGCTGCCGAAGCTGGGGGTGAAGGGGTTATCCGCCACGGCTGCCTCTTTTATTGATTTTTACTAAGTTTTACTAAGTTTTACAGTCTTTTACTGTAGCGGCCGGGGCGGCCGGGCGCCACCTCGGCTCAGACGGCCAGCGGCCCGGGCGACCAGTTTGAGATGGTCGCCCGGGCCGCTGTGGCCATCCGCCGACAGCCGCCCGCCCAGCGGCCATCGGTGGAGCTGGGCTCAGCCGACGACGTCGGCGTCGACCCAGTCGAAGGTCTTGCTGACGGCTTTCTTCCAGTTGCGGTAGAGACGGTCGCGTTCGGTCGGGTCGGCCGTCGGCGCCCAGCGCCGGGCCTCGGCCCAGTTGGCCTTGACGTCGGCCTCGGAGTCCCAGTAGCCGACGGCGATGCCGGCGGCGTAGGCGGCTCCCAGGGCGGTGGTCTCGGCCACCTGCGGCAGCACCACCGGCACGCCCACCTGGTCGGCCTGGAACTGCATCAGGGTCTGGTTGGCGGTCATGCCGCCGTCGACCTTGAGGCTGGCCAGCTTGACGCCGGCGTCGGCCTCCATCGCCTCCAGCACCTCGCGCGTCTGGTAGGCGGTGGCCTCCAGGGCGGCCCGGGCCAGATGGCCGCGGTTGCAGTAGCGGGTCAGCCCGACGATGGCGCCGCGGGCGTCGCCGCGCCAGTAAGGGGCGAACAGGCCGGAGAAGGCCGGCACGAAGTAGGCCCCGCCATTGTCCTCCACCGACAAGGCCAGCCGCTCGACCTCGGGCGCGCTGTCGATCAGCTTGAGGTTGTCGCGCAGCCATTGGACGAGCGAGCCGGTGACGGCGATCGAGCCCTCCAGGGCGTAGACCGCCGGCTGGTCGCCGATCTTGTAGCAGGGCGTGGTCAGCAAGCCGTTGCGCGACAGGACCGGCGTGGCGCCGGTGTTCATGAGCATGAAGCAGCCCGTGCCGTAGGTGTTCTTGGCCATGCCGACCTCGAAGCAGGCCTGGCCGAAGGTGGCCGCCTGCTGGTCGCCCAGGTCGCCGGCGATGGGCAGCCCGGCGACGGACGAGACCGTGGCCCGGCCGTAGACCTCGGAGCTGGAGACGATCTTCGGCAACATGGAGGCCGGGATGGTCATATCGGCGGCGATGTCGAGATCCCAGGCCAAGGTGGTGAAGTCCATCAGCATGGTGCGAGAGGCGTTGGTCACATCGGTGATGTGGAGACCGCCGTCGACGCCGCCGGTCAGATTCCAGATCAACCAGCTGTCGATCGTCCCCATGATCAGGTCGCCGGCCTCGGCCCGGGCCCGGGTCCCGGGGACGTTGTCCAGGATCCACTTCACCTTGGGGCCGCAGAAGTAGGTCGCCAGGGGCAGGCCGACGCGGGCCTGGTACTTGTTCTGGTCGCCGCCGCCCAGCTGGTCCACGATCTGCTGGGTGCGGGTGTCCTGCCAGACGATGGCGTTGTGGACCGGCTCGCCGCTGCGGCGGTCCCACACCACGGTGGTCTCGCGCTGGTTGGTCAGGCCGATGGCGACGATGTCGTCCTTGGTCGCCCGAGCGGCGATCAGGGCGCCGTCGATGACCTGGAGGGTGCGGGTCCAGATCTCCTTCGGGTCGTGCTCGACCCAGCCGGCCTGGGGGAAAATCTGCTCGTGCTCGAGCTGGTGGACGCCGACCGGCAGGCCGGCGTGGTTGAACAGGATCGCCCGGGAACTGGTCGTGCCGGAATCAATCGCCAGAATATATTTGTCAGTCATAGGCTGCTCGCCTCCACGTCTTCGGGGTTGGCTGGAATATAGTCGCCCCGTCCAAAGAACGGCGCGCTGGTAATTAGTATAGTCCAACCTAGAAACGCCCGCCCGCCGGGACGCCCTAAGGGCGGTCGGCGGCCGAAATTTTGCCAAACGGGGAACGGATGGGCTAGACATTGACCATACGTGCAAGCATTGGAGGCCATGATGTCCGTCCACCATGAGGGTATGTACGAGGCGGCGGTCCGCTACTACATCTACCACGAGACGATGGAGTCCATCGCCCGCTACCAGGGCATCTCCCGCTCCAGCGTCTCCCGCCTGCTGGCTGAGGCCCGCCAGACCGGCCTAGTGCGCATCTCCCTGGCGGCCGAGATCGGCTCCCGCTCGCCCAACGCCCGCGCCCTGACCGAGGCCTTCGGCGTCGTCGTCCACCTGGTGATGGTGGGCGACTCGACGCCGGTGGCCACCCGCTTGGAACGGGTGGCCCGCCGCGCCGCCTCCCTGCTGGCGGAGTCGGTCCACGACGGGGCGCTGATCGGGGCCGCCTGGGGGGTGACGATGGCCAGCACGGTCCGCTACCTGGAGCACCGGCCGCTGCGCGACTCCCACGTCGTTCAGATGAACGGTGGCAACAACCCCCAAGACACGGCCGCCTTCTACGTCGGCTCCATCCTGCAGCCGCTGGGCCAGGCCTTCGACGCCCGCGTGGTCCACTTCCCGGTGCCGGCGTTCTTCGACTTCCGGGCCACCAAGGAGGCCATGTGGGCCGAGCGCTCGGTGAAGGCCGTGATCGACTTCCAGCAGCGCCTCGACATCGCCATCTTCGGCGTCGGCGCCATCCACGGCGACGTTCCCAGCCACGTCTACTCGGCCGGCTACCTGGACCCGGAGGACATCGCCCAACTGGCCGCCGAGGGGGTGGTCGGCGACGTCAACACGGTGCTGTTGCGCGAGGACGGCTCCTACGCCGATATCGAGCTGAACGCCCGGGCCACCGGGCTGACCCCCGAGGCCATGCGCCACATCCCCAAACGCATCGGCGTGGTGGCCGACCCCTCCCGCGCCGCCGCCCTGCTGGGGGCACTGCGGGCCGGAACCATCACCGACCTGGTGTGCGACGACGCCACCGCCCACGCCGTCTGGGAGCGGATGGCGGCCAAGGGCGGCTGAGCCCAGCTCCACCGGTCCTCGACTACCGAGCGGCACGGAGATCATCAGTGGGGCTGGGCCGAGGGACTGGCTCCCCGGCGGCCCCAACCGCCCGCGCCCGGGGATACGCGTCAGGGAGGTTTTGACCGGTTGGGCTGAGACGTCCGACAAGGTGTGCGACCCGGCGGGAGCCCGGCGACCACGCCGCCAGCGTCGTCGGCCGGAGACGCGAATCCGACGTTCGATGAGCGACGGCCTGGACCCCGGACTAGTCGTCGAGAGCCGCCGCCGGCCCCGTGGTCGCCGCTGGTCCGGCCGGCGGCGGGTCGCTCAAGCCCAGGTCGATCTCCGGGCAGTCGCGCCACAGCCGGTCGAGGGCGTAGCGGAGGCGGCACTCGGCCGACTGGACGTGGACGATCAGGTCGCCGAAGTCGAGCAGCACCCAGTTGGCCTGGCCGAGGCCCTCGCGCCGCAGCGCCTGGGCGCCGACGGCCGCCAGAGACTCCTCCACAGCCTCGACGATGGCGTCGATCTGGCGGTCGTTCGCGCCGCTGGCCAACAAGAACGTCTCAGCCAGGCCGAGACGTTGGGAGACGTCGAGGGCCAGGATGTCGTGGCCCAGTTTGGCCGCCGCCGCCCGGCCCGCCAGCCGGGTCAGGGCCAAGGCCTCGCCGCTGGCGCCCCCGGCCTCGTCCGACCGGTCCGCCGCCTTTGGGGCCGCGCCTTCGTGGTCCGCCCCCGAAGCTGATTCTGACCGGTCCGCCGCTCCCAGAGCCGAGCCCGCCCGTTCCGCCCCCTCCGGGGCCGAGCCGGCGTCCGCGGCGGCCGGGTCCGACAAGACGGCGGGACTGGACGGGCTGGCGGCCAACTCGGACAGCGTTTGGGGGCTCACCGGCCACCTTTCTCTTCCGGAGACCGATAGAGGCCCCGCTTGGCGATGTATTGGACGATACCGTCCGGCACCAGATACCAGATCGGCAGACCGAGCCCGACCCGGCGGCGACAGTCGGTCGAGGAGATGGCCAAGGCCGGCACCTCTAACAATGTCACTTTGTTTTTAGGCAGGTGTTCGATGGTCGCGTGGCTCAGTTTCGACCCCGGCCGGCTGACGCCCACGAAGTGGGCCAGGTCGAACAGCTGGTCGGCCCCGCGCCAGGTCAGGATGCGCGACAGGGCGTCGGCCCCGGTGATGAAGAACAATTCCGCCGTCGGACCGCGTAGCGCCCTCAGATCGGCCAGGGTGTCGACGGTGTAGGTGTCGGAGCCCCGGTCGAGGTCGACCCGGCTGACCGAGAAACGGGGGTTGGAGGCCGTGGCAATGACCGTCATGAGATAGCGGTCCTCGGCGGCGGAGACCTGGCGGTCGGCCTTCTGCCAGGACGTGCCGGTGGGCACGAAGACGACCTCGTGCAGGCCGAAGCGGGCGGCCACCTCGGAGGCGGCCACCAGGTGGCCGTGGTGGATCGGGTCGAAGGTGCCGCCCATGACGCCGAGACGCAGCCGGGCGACCTCGGGGTCGTGGGCCAGGCCGGACTCGGGTTGGCTCACCAAGGTCTTCTCCACAACCGCATGCTAGCCGTCCGCGCGGTCCGCCAGACGGTACGGGCGGGCGCGCAGCACCCCGCCGCGACGCAGTCCGTACAGCGTCAGATTGATGATCACGGCAACGCCGGTGCAACTCCCGGCCCAGGTGATGGCCGGATCGTGGGCCATTAGGCTCCAGACGGTCCAGAGCACCTGGCAGGTCAGGTTGAGGACCAGGTTCCAGGGCGAGACCCCTCGGATGTCGTCGGACCGGATCAGGGCCAAGGCTTGGAAGACCAGGCCAGCCACCGCCGGGGCCAGCAGGATGAGGCCGAATAGGGCCGGCGGCAGGTGGGGGTCGAGCAGGCCGACGACCAGGCCGAGAGCGACCGGCGGCGCCATGACGCGCCAGAACCCCAGGTGGCGCTCCCGCTGGGTCAGCCACAAGACCAGGAAACAGCCCAGGGCCGACACCAGGTTGGTGGCGATGATGTTGGCCCGCCCCGTGTTCAAGCCGTGCATCGCCCAGCCGGTGGCCACCGTCAGTAACAGTTGCCACATCAGGAGCGACAGGCCGTCGGTGCGACGGTGACGCAGGATGTGCCACAGCTGTGACAGGTTGGCCACCGGCCCGGAGACGGCCGCCAGCCAGCCCAGGGCGGCCAGCCCGGTCACGGTCGGGCCGCCCGACGAACGACCAACTGGTCGCGGTGGACGACGACGCGGGCGAAGGCCGGCCCCAGGCGACAGGCCAGCTCGCGGGTGCCGTGACCCAGCAGCTCCGGCAAGACGGCGGCGTCGTAGTTGACGATGCCGCGGCCGACGACCTCGCCCTGGGCGTCCACCAGCCGGACGACGTCGCCGGTCATGAAATCGCCCCGCGCCGCCGTGATGCCGGCCGGCAGCAAGGAGGCGGCGGTGGCGCGGAGGGCCTGGACGGCGCCGGCGTCCAACACCAGCTCGCCGGACGCCTTGGAGGCGTGGGCCAGCCAGTTGAGGCGGCTGCGGCGGCGGCGGCGGTCGGCTTGGAAGACGGTGCCGACCGGCTGGCCGGACAGGGCGGCCCCGGCCTGGTCGCCCCGGGCCAGCACCACCGGGATGCCCGCCCCCAGGGCCAGGCGGACGGACTCCAGCTTGGTCGTCATGCCGCCGGAGCCGACGTCGGAGCCGCGGCCGGCGGTGTCGATCTGGAGGCGGTCCAGCTCGTCCAAGGAGTCCACCCGCTCGATCAGACGGGCGCTGGGGTCGCTCGGGTGGGCGTTGTAGAGACCGTCGACGTCGGACAGCAGGGCCAAGGCGTCGGCCCGGACCAACTGGGCCACCAGGGCCGCCAGCCGGTCGTTATCGCCGAAACGGATCTCCTGGGTGGCGACGGTGTCGTTCTCGTTCACGATCGGCACCACGCCCAGGTCCAACAGTCGTTCCAGGGTGCGCCAGGCGTTGCCGTAGGAGGCCCGGCGGGTGGTGTCCTCGACCGTCAGCAGGACTTGGCCGACCGTCAAACCGTGGTCTTGGAAGCGGCGGGCGTAGCGCTCGATCAAGAGCCCTTGCCCGACCGAGGCCGCCGCCTGCTGACCGGCCAGGTCGCGCGGCCGGCGGGTCAACCCGAGGGGGCCGAGGCCGGCGGCGATGGCCCCGGACGACACCAACACGACCTGGCGGCCCTGCGCCCGGACCGCCGCCAGAGCGTCGACCAGGGCCACCACCCGGGCGGGGTCGAGGTGGTGGTCAGCCGTGGTCAAAGAACTGGAGCCGACCTTGACCACCACCCGCTGGGCGCCCGCCAGCCGCCCTCGGGGATCCTCCGGGGCGGCGTCCGGCCGCTTTGGCGCCTCCCGGCCGCCCTGATGATCAGAAGCCATGGTCGTCCTCCGGCCGGCCGTCGCCGGCGTCGGCCTCGGGGGCCGGGCCGTCCTCCCCCTCTTCCCCCTCTTCGGTCCGGTCCTCCAGACCGCTCAGGGCCAGTCCGACGGCTCGGCGGGCCTGGTACTCGGCGTCACGGGCACGACGCCGGCGGACGGCCGGACGCGACTCCTGCAGCCGGTTGTCCTCCCCCCGGCGGGCCAGCAACTCGGCCCCGATGTCGACTTGGGGGGCGAAATCGAAGACCACGGCCTCCGGGGCGCCGATGGCCACCGCGTCGCCCGGCGCGGCCCCGGCCCGCAGCAAGGCCTCCTCCACGCCGAGACGGTTCAGGCGGTCGGCCAGGTAGCCCACGGCCTCGGCGTTGCCGAAATCGGTTTGGCGCACCCAGCGCTCCGGCTTGTCCCCGCGCACCCGCCAGACCTGGCCGCCGGCCCCGTCCGACTCCTGGGCCAAGCTGAACTGGGGGCCGGTGGCCGGCGGCGGGGTCAGCCTGAGGCGCGGCCCGACGGCCGGCGGGCGGGCGGCGCGACGGGTCTGGACCAAGCGGGCCAACTCGAAAGTCAGGGCTTTCAGCCCCTCCCCCGTCTTGGTCGAGACCAGATAGATCCGACTGCGGTCTTGGCGGTGGTCCGGGTCGAGTTGGTCCAGCAGGGCGGCCAGGTCGTCTCGGGCCAGTTCCGCGATCAGGCGGGCGTCGGGAACATCGACCTTGTTCAAGGCGATCAACCGGGGCCGGTCGGACAGACCGCCGTGGGCGGCCAGCTCGGCCTCGATGACACTCAGGTCGGACAGGGGGTCGCGGCCCGGCTCCCAGGTGGCGCAGTCGATCACATGGACGATGGCCTGGACGCGCTCGATGTGGCGCAGGAAGTCGTGGCCCAGACCCCGCCCGGCGGCGGCGCCGGCGATCAGGCCGGGCACGTCGGCCAGTGTGAAGACGACCTGGTCGGCCCGCACCACGCCCAGGTTGGGCGTCAAGGTGGTGAAGGGGTAGTCCGCGATCTGGGGCCGGGCTCGGGAGACGGCGGCTATGAGGGAGGACTTGCCGGCGCTGGGGAAGCCGACCAGGCCGACGTCGGCCACCACCTTGAGCTCCAGCCGGATCGTGTGGTCGTCCCCGTCCTCGCCCAGCAGGGCGAAACCGGGGGCCTTGCGGGCCGCCGTGGCCAAAGCCGCATTGCCGAGCCCGCCGCGACCGCCGCGCGCGGCCACCAGTTCGGCCCCGGCCCCCACCAGATCGGCCATGACCTCACCGGTCGAGGCGTCGGTCACGACTGTGCCGTCGGGCACGGTTAGCACGAGATCGCCGCCGTGCGCCCCATCAGCAAAGTTACCTTTTCCCGGTTGGCCGTTGCCGGCCCGGCGGTGGGAGTGGCGGTGGTAGTCGATCAAGGTGGTGACGTCGGGGTCGACCCGCAGGATGACCGAGCCGCCGTGGCCGCCGTTGCCGCCGTCGGGACCGCCCAAGGGCTTGAACTTCTCCCGTCGGACGGAGGCGCAGCCGTGACCGCCCCGCCCGGCGCTGACCCGCAGGGTGACGACATCGACGAATGAGGGGATGGCCATCTCAACCTCGCCCGACGGGGGGACGGCCGGCGCCGCCGATCAGGGTGGCCGCGCGGCCCAGCGCCTCAACCGGCGCCCGTCTCGCCCCCAGTTGGACTAACACGACGCTATGCTCCGGGCGGACCCGGGCCGGGTCACGCGGCGACGTTGACGACCCGACGGCCGCGCCTGGTGGCGAACTCGACTTGGCCCGAGGTCAGGGCGAACAAGGTGTCATCGCCACCGCGACCAACGCCTTGGCCGGGGTGGAAGTGGGTGCCGCGCTGGCGCACGATGATGTCGCCGGCGGACACCGTCTGGCCGCCATAGCGCTTCACGCCCAAGCGCTGGGCGTTGGAGTCACGACCGTTCCGGGAACTGGAAGCGCCTTTCTTGTGTGCCATCTCAACCTCACTTGATGCCGGTGATCTTGACCTGGGTGTGGCGCTGACGATGGCCTTGGCGCTTGCGGTACCCAGTCTTGTTCTTGAACTTGATGATCCGGATCTTGGGGCCCTTGGTCTCGGTCAAGACCTCGGCCGTGACCGTCACCTTGGCCAGTTCGTCGGCCGCCACCGTCACTGTCTCGCCGTCGACCAGCAGGATCGGCCGCAGCGTCAGGGCGTCCCCGGCCTTGGCCTCGACCCGGTCGATCTCCAAGACGTCGCCCTCTGCCACCTTATGTTGCCGTCCGCCGCTCCGCACAACCGCGTACACGCCCAAACCTACTCTCGGATAAATCGTCATTGCGCTCCCGGCTCGATCAGGTCGCCGTCCGGTCGCCTCTTGAGACTGCCGCGCCAGAGCACGACACACCAGCGAGCGATTCTACGCCACGCCCCAGCCAGCGGCAAACCGACCGTCGTGCCTGACCTGGTTCAAGCGTGGGCGCGGGGTCTCCCACCCTCTGGCCACACCCGGAAACCAGGCCCGCACCAGACCAAACTCGGGTGTTACGCCATTCCGTCTTGGCGCCGGCCCCACCGCCACACCCGTCTAGTGTGTTGAGTCAATAATTACTGTCTAGTTTGGTGTAAGCTTGGCCTGTGCCGAGTCCTGTTGCTCCCCGTGTTGTCTTGACCGATGAAGACCGGTCTGAGTTGGAGTCTTGGGCT
>JAISAO010000085.1 GCA_031266665.1 Propionibacteriaceae bacterium
CGGCGGGCCGGCAAGGAAGAGGAGGGAGGCGATGTGTCGCATCGCCGACCGACGATGACGCCGCCGGCGCGTCGTCTGGGCGTGAGGACGAGCCCATGGCTTGGAATTAACCATCTAGGCGCCGCACCCGGATCGGCCCGGGGCAGATTGTCGTGGGCAATCGGCCACGGCGGCTGATAGAATCTGCCGTCAGCCGGGCTGCTCGCCGCCTCCGGCGAGAACCGCGCTCAGGGAGATCGGCTTCGACGGGCCGCCGCGCACAGCGGTGCTCCGTCCTAAGCTGATGCGGCGGGCCACGACCGGGCGATCAGCCGCCCGGCCCGCGGCCCCTCACAGGTAGTGGCGCTGCGCCCGCTTGGCCTCGTTGTACTCGGCGTAGGCGCGCCGGGTCGACTCCAACGCCGAGACCTGGCTGACAGGCACATCCCACCAGCCGGTGGCCGGCGGGTTGGGGCCCTCCAGGTCGGTTTCTATGTAGATCACGGTGGTCTCGTCGGACTCGACGGCTTGGCGGTAGGCGTCGCGGAAGGCGGCTATGCCGTCCGCCTGGATGACCTTGGCTCCCCAGCTGGCGGCGTTGGCGGCCAGGTCGAACGGCGGTTTGGCGCCATCGAGTTGGCCGCTGGAGGCCGAGCGCATCCGGTAGCGCGTCCCGAAGCGTTGCGAGCCGCGCGACTCGGACAGCGCGCCGATGGAGGCGAAGCCCCAGTTCTGCAGTAGCACGATGATGACTTTGAGCCCTTCTTGGACAATGGTGGCCAGCTCTTGGGGCAGCATCTGGTAGGTGCCGTCGCCCACGATCGCCACCACCTCCGCCGCGTCGCCCAGCGCCATTTTCACGCCCATGGCGGCGGGGATCTCGTAGCCCATGCAGCTGAAGGCGTACTCCACGTGGTACTGCTCGGGGGTGCTGGCCCGCCATAGCGCCTGCAGGTCGCCGGGCATCGACCCGGCCGCGTTGATGACCACGTCGTGTGGCCCCATCAGCTCGTTCAAGGCGCCGAAGACCTCAGTCTGGGCGGGCAGGGGGCCGTGGCCCAGGTGGTAGCACTTGTCCGTCGCCTGGCTCCAGGCCTCGGCCAGGCTGGCGGTCCGCCGCCGCCAGGCGTCCTCCACCTGGTATCCGTCCACCGCCGCGCCCAACGCCTCCAGGGCGGCCCGGGCGTCCGCCACCACCATGGTGGCGGAGTGCTTGGCGGCGTCGAAGGCGGCCACGTTGATGTTGACGAACCGCACCTCCGGGTGGCCGAAGACGGTGTGGGAGGCGGTCGTGAAGTCGGAGTAGCGGGTGCCGATACCGATGACGACGTCCGCCTCGGCGGCCAGTTCGTTGGCGGCCGCGCTGCCGGTCGAGCCGATGCCGCCCACGGCCTGCGGGTGGTCCCAGTTGATGGCGCCCTTGCCGGCCTGGGTGTCCGCCACGGGGATGCCGGTCTGGGCGGCGAACCGCCGCAGCGCGTCGCTGGCCTCGGAGTAGACCACGCCGCCGCCGGCCACGATGAGAGGGCGCCGCGCGGCGCGAATGACGGCGGCGGCGCGCGCCAGCGCGGCAGGCTCCGGAGCGGGGCGGGCGACGTGCCAGACCCGCTTGGCGAATAGCTCCACCGGCCAGTCGAAGGCCTCGGCCTGCACGTCCTGCGGCATGGCGATGGTCGCGGCGCCGGTCTGGGCCGGGTCCGTCAGGACGCGCATGGCGGCCAGCAACGACGGGATCAGCTGCTCGGGGCGGTTGATCCGGTCCCAGTAGCGGGACACCGGCTTGAAGGCGTCGTTGACGGAGATGTCCAGCGTGGTCGGGTCTTCCAACTGCTGGAGGACCGGGTCCGGGTAGCGGGTGGCGAAGTGGTCGCTGGGCAGGAGGAGGACCGGCAGCCGGTTGGCGGTGGCCAGCGCGGCGCCCGTGACCATGTTCAGCGAGCCGGGGCCGATCGACGCGGTGCACACCATCGTCTGCAGGCGGTTCTGGGTCTTGGCGAAGGCGGCGGCGGCGTGGACGGCGCCCTGCTCATTGCGGTTCAAGTAATAAGGCATCGCGTCCGGGTCCAAGATCGACAACTGGAGCAGCGCCTGGCCCAGGCCGGCCACATTGCCGTGGCCGAAGATGCCGAAGCAGCCGGGGATCAGGCGCCGCTCCAGGCCGTCGCGTTCCGAGTACTGGCTGGCGAGGAAGCGCATGGTGGCTTGGGCCACCGTCAGCCGGACGGTGCTGGCCTGGGTGTTCATGGTTCTCCTTTGACACTGAACGGCGGGCCTCCGGACAGGGCCGCGTCCACCACTGTGGTGCCCCAGCGCGTATTTGTCAAGTTTTTGTCAGTTTGCATGGACATCCTATTGACACTGTTAGCGGGAAGGCCCAGACTGGTGACAGGCCAGCCCGGGGGCGGTGTCGACAACCGCGCAGGCGTCGGCGGGGCCCACCTAGTCGCCGTGGGCGAACAGAACACCAAAGGAGGAGCCATGAGCGCGCTGAAGCGCATGACGGAGCAGTTCCCGCAGACCAGCCTGTGGAACGACTCGGCGAACATCGCAGAGTTGAGGCAGTCCATCTCGTTCGGCGCCGTCGGCGCCACCTGCAACCCCGTGATCGCGCTGGCGGTGATCCGGAACCACCTGGACCTATGGGCGCCCCGGCTGGCCCAACTCGCCCGGGAGCACCCGCAGGCCGGCGAGGCGGAACTGGGCTGGAAGGCCGTCGAGCTGATGTCCCAGGAGGCGGCCAGCCTGCTCACGGGCGCGTTCGAGGAGCACCGGGGCGTCAACGGCCGCCTGTCGATCCAGACCGATCCCCGCCTGCACCGCTCGGCGGCGGCGCTGGCGGACCAGGCCGAGCGGTTCTCGCAGCTGGCCCCCAACATCATCGTCAAGATCCCGGCCACGGCCACCGGCCTCGAAGCCATCGAGGAGGCCACCTGGCGGGGCGTCTCGGTCAACGTCACCGTGTCCTTCACCTGCGCGCAAGCCGTTGCTGCGGGCGAGGCGATCGAACGCGGCCTGGCGCGGCGCGACGCGGCCGGTCTGGAGACCGCGCGCATGGGCCCCGTGGTGACCATCATGGTGGGCCGCCTGGACGACTGGATCAAAGAGTCCGCCAAACGCCGCCGCCTGGCGGGCGACCCGGGGGTGTACGAATGGGCCGGTGTGGCCGCCTTCAAACGGGCCTACCAGGTCTACCAGGAGCGAGGGCTGCGCGCGCGACTCCTCTCGGCGGCTTTCCGCAACACCCTGCACGCCTCTGAGTTCGTCGGCGGCCGGGTGGTGATCTCCCCGCCGTTCGGGTGGCAGAAGCTGATCAACGACGACGATCTGGCGCTTCCCGCGCGCATCGACGCGCCAGTTAGGCCCGAGGTCCTGGAGGCACTGCGGCGCGTCCCGGAGTTCCGTCAGGCCTACGAGCCGGACGGCCTCGCCCCAGCCGAATTCGAGGCCTTCGGCGCCACCGCCAAGACCCTGCGGCAGTTCCTCGACGCGGACGCCGCCTTGGACGCACTCGTCCGCGATGTGCTCATCCCCGCCCCCTGACGCTGCCTGCGCCCCGCCGGCCGGCCCAGCGGCGACCGGCTCGCCGCCGGCCGCCTCGGAGCGCCCCCAATCGCTTTGGCGCGGCCGGATGACAGTCCTGGCCGGGATGGTTGTGCTTGGCCTCAACCTGCGCGCCGCCGTCACCACGGTTGCGCCGCTGTTGCAGCGCGTCCGGGCGGAGGTGGCCTTCAGCGCCACCTCCGAGTCGCTGATCGCCGCCGCGCCGCCCCTGATGTTCGCGCTGTTCGGGGCGCTGGCGCCGTTCCTGGGCCGCCTGTGGGGTCTTGAACGGGTCGTGGCGGGCGCCATGGGCCTGGCCGCGGCGGGCATGGCGGCCCGGGTGGCCATCGCCAGCGAGCCCGTCTTCCTGGGCGCCACGGCCTTGATAATGGCGGGGCTCGGCACCGCCAACGTCGCCATCCCGCCGCTGATCAAACGGTACTTCCCGGACCGGATCGCGCTGATGACGTCGGCCTCGACGGTCTTCTTGGTGATTGGCCAGGCCATGCCGCCGGTCTTCGCCACCGCGCTGGCCGACCGCCTGGGCTGGCGCTTCGCGGTCGGGATTTGGGCGGCCGGCGCCGCCCTGGCCGCGTTCCCCTGGCTGCTCCAGTATCACCGGCAGTCGCGGCGGCGGCGCTCTGGCGCTCCCCGCCCGCGGCGCGCGGCCGACCCGGGCACGCCGGTGATGCGCTCGCCGGCTTTTTGGGGCATCACCGGGCTCCTGGTTTGCAACTCCATCGCGGCCTACGCGCTGATGGGATGGCTGCCGCAGTTGATGGCCGACTCAGGAGCCCAGCCTAGGCAGGGCGCCCTGGTGTTGGCGGGCTTCACGGTCGGCTCACTGGTCCCCGCGCTGGTGGTCCCTCCGTTGACGGTGCGCGCGCGGCGCCCCTGGATCCTGGTCGTCGCGATGTTCGCCTGCTGGGTCGCGGGTCTGGTCGGCTTCATGTTGTCGCCTCTGGACGGGACCTGGCTGTGGCTCGCCTTGACGCGGGTCGGCGACGGCAACTACGCCTGCGCCATGACCCTGATGAACCTCCGCACCCGCCGGTCCCGCACCCTGCTGGAGGTATCGGGCTTCGCGCAAGCCATCGGCTACACCTGCGCCGGCGTCGCGACCTTCGCTTTCGGCCAGCTTCACGCGGCCACCGGCGGCTGGTTCTGGCCGCTCGCGCTGCTGGTCGCCGCCATGCCGCTGGGGCTGGCCGGCGGGCTGGTCGCCAGCCGCCCGGCCCTGGTCGAGGATCAAGTCGAGGGCCAAGCGGCCAGCCGTCGCGGCCGGGCGGCCACCTGAGCGACATCATGACGACCCTGGCAGGGCGGTGCGGAGGCACTTAGGCAACTATCCTTTGTCACGCGAAACTGAACGGCGTTGCCGCGTCCATGGTGCGCGGCTTCCACTTGGGGCATTGTGTGACAGGTGTCTTACATCCGCTAGGATCAAGCCATGCGCACCGTGAACAAGCGAGAACTGAACCATCGCACCGCCCAGGTGCTCGACCATGTGGCGACCACCGGTGAGCCGGTCACGGTGACAGAGCGCGGCGTGCCCAAGTGGCGCGTCGAGCCGTTCGGGGAGGCGCGGGATCCATATGCCCGCGCCATCCAGGAGGGCCGCATCACGCCGGCCTCAAACCGTTCGTCGGCTTGGCCGCCACCTCCGCGCGCCGGCCGCAGGACCTCCGCTGACGTGTCGCGGCTAATCGCCGAGATGAAGGGCGACCGATGAAATGACGCTGTTCTACGTCGACGCCTCGGTCGTGGGCCACGCGCTCCTGGCGGACGGGGACCCCCGGGCGAGCGCCTGGCTCAACCAGGCGTCGAGAGACGGGTGCCACCTCATCTCGTCAAGGCTCATCCGCCTGGAGCTCACGCGCCTGGCGAGGCGGGAGGGGCTTGCTCTTTCCTGGGTGGCCGAGGCGGCGGCGCGCCTCGACCTGGTGACCTTGGACGAGGCGGCGCTCGGCCAGGCAGAGGGAATCGAACAGCATGTCAAGTCCCTAGACGCGATACACCTGGGCACCGCGCTCTCGGTGGACCCCGCCTTGACCGTCGTGAGCCACGACGGGGTGATGCTGCGCGTGGCCGACGAACTCGGCTTCCCGACGCTAGACCCCCTGGCGGCGGCATCAGACCCAGATCCGTGAGAAAGTGCGCGAGAGAGTAGGGAAATTGTGCGCGAGAGAGGAGTCGAACCTCCACGCCCTTTCGGGCACACGGACCTGAACCGTGCGCGTCTGCCATTCCGCCACTCGCGCCCGCAGCCCCAAGAGGCTAACACATCCCGGGTCGCGGCCACACCGCCCCGTTCCCGTCCCGGAGCGCTGTCCCGGCCCGCCGGCCGCCGCCGAACGGCCCCGGGGGTGGACGTTGGCTCCAGCTTGAGATCAAGACTGGATCAAGAACGGGTCGCGCGCCTCACCCGGTCGGCCCAAGCTTTCGTTCCCGTCCCGAACAAACAAAGGGGCTATTCGGTTACCGACCCCGGGCTGCCGGCGGCGGGGGAACGGGCCTCCGGCCGTCCCCGGCCCCGCCCGGCCGAGCCCCGCCCGAACCCTGCGGGCCGACTGAGGCGGATTAACCTACCACTAGCGCTCCACTTAGGGCTACGGGTATCATGCCCGCCATGTATCCGTCAGGCACCTCTGTGCGCCGGGCCGTGTCGTTGGTGGCTGCCGCCGCCCTGGCTCTGGGCTCAGCGATCGTTCTCACCTCGACTCCGGCCGTAGCGGCCGTCGCCCTGTCCGGGGACGTCTCCATCTCCGGCACCCCCGCTCCAGGGCGGACCGTCACCGCCAACCCGACGGGTTGGGAGTCCGACGTCTTATTCGACTACTCCTGGAGTCGGGGCGGCACGAGCACGGGGGTGACGACCCGGAATATCAAACTGCCGGACGACGCCACGGTGGGCGAGGTCTTCCGCGTCACCGTGACGGGGCACAAGGAGGGCTTCGACGACGGCGCCCAGACCGCCTCGGTCGAGGTGGTGGCGACGGTCCCGAACGCCCCCACCGACCTGACGGCCACCGTCTCCGGCCGCTCCGTCGCCCTGAGCTGGCAGGCCCCGACCAACACCGGCGGCCTGCCCCTGCTGACCTACCGGGTGGACTACCGGCCGGCCAGCGGCGGGGCCTGGACGACCTTCGCCCACCCCGCCTCGACGGCCACCTCCCTGACGGTGGCCGACCTGCAGGGCGCGACCGACTACCTCTTCCGAGTGGCCGCCAGCAGCGCCCAGGGCGACTCCCTGCCGACCCTGTCGGTGGCCGCCGCCAGCGGCCCGCCCGACCTGCCCGGCGCCGTCTCCACGCCGGTGGCGGTGGCCGGCAACTACCGGGCGACGCTGACCTGGGACCCGCCGGCCAACGCCGCCGGCGCCGCCGCCCCCGTCAGCTACAAGATCGAGTGCTACCGCTACGGCGGCACCACCAACTCCAACGCCCCCGGCTACCCCCGCCGCGAGTGGGTCTTGTGCGGCAACGGCGATGCCGGCGTGCTCAAGCCCAATGCCGCCGGCAAGATCTCTTACATCGTCACCGGTCTGCCCCGCTACTCCTTCAACTTCCGGGTCACCCCGGTCAACGCGGCCGGCGACGGTGCCACCTCGGCCCAGAGCAACCGGGTGACGCCCACCGCCTCCCGGCCGAGCGCCCCCCGCACCTTCCGGGCGGCCATCGCCAGCGACGGCATGTCCGTGACCTTCACCTGGCGCAATCCCTCCAACCTGCGCGGCAACAAGCTGGCCTACTACGAGTTCGTCTGGAACGGCAACGGCTCCTACGGCCCCTTCCCAGGGGCGGAGAACAGTCGGGTGGTCGACGACGGCACCACCGCCAACATGAGGCTGGTCTGGACCGGCTACAGCGAGTCCGGCTCGGACTCGCCGTTGGGCAAGAACTCCCGCGTCCGGGTGCGGGCCTGCGCCGAGGTGCCGGAGGAGGCCGCCGCCTTGTGCTCCGGCTGGACCTCCGTCCGGGTGCGCATGGGCACCCCGCGCGCGCCTACCAACCTGGTGCTGACCGGCCATGACACCCAGATCTACGCCAGCTGGACGGCCCCGGTGATCTCCGGCAGTTACGGCCCAGCCGCCTACTACCAGGTCCAATACCGCGACCGCAGCAGCAGCACCTGGATCAACGCCCCGGACGCCTTCTCCAACCACACCGCCTTCACCATCCCCAACCTGACGAACCAGACGGCCAACAACGGCGCCTACCAGGTCCAGGTGCGGGCCGTCGGCTTCAACGGCCGGACCTCCGGCTGGTTGACCTCCAGTTCTAGTAACCGGATCAACACCACCGTCGGTGGAGGCATGGCGGCCGACAACCCCACCGATGTGGTGGCCACGGCCGGCGTGGAACGGGTCGTTCTGACCTGGACGGCACCGGCGGTGACGGCCGACCAGCCGGCCGCGACCGACTACGTGATCGAGCGCTCCAGCTCCGCCACCGGCCCCTGGGCGGTGGTCAGGCACCCGGCCTCGACCGACACCACGGCCACCGTCACCGGGTTGGACTCCGACCGGCAGTACTACTTCCGGGTGCGCAGCCTCAACTCCAACGGCGTCAGCAGCGGCGTCGCGGTCGGCCCGATCACCCCTGAGGCCGCCCAACTGCCCGGTGCCCCGATCGACGTCAAGGCCGCCGGCCAAGACACGGCCGTCTCGTTGACTTGGACCAAGCCGGCCGACGGCGGCGCCGTCATCACCGCTTACGAGATCGAGTATCGCGAGCTGGGCGCCCTCGACTGGGTGCCGGTCGAAAGCGACGACGGCGACGACGAGGGCGAAGAGGACGAGGACTGCGAGGACGAGGACTGCGACGTCGAGATCGAGGCCCCGGCCGAGTACACGGTCACCGGTTTGGACAACGACACCCGCTACGAGTTCCGGGTGGCCGCCGTCAACCACGTCGGCATGGGCCCCTGGTCCGACATCGTGCGCGGCCAGCCGGGTCTGACGGCCGACAAGCCGACCGACGTCAAGGCTGTGGCCGGCGACACCCAGGTGGCCCTGTCCTGGGAATCGCCGCTCGACACCGGCACCCAGCCCATCGTCGGCTGGGAGATCTCCTACCGGCCCCAAACCGACAACGCCGACGCCCCGTGGTCCGTCATGGTGGTTGACTCCAACCCCAACCTGGGCACGGTCACGGGCCTGACCAATGGCACGGTCTACGACTTCGAGGTGGCCGCCTTGACCTATGTCGGCCGCGGCATCCCCGGCCTGGTCTCGGCCATGCCCTACGCCGGCGGCCCCCAGGCCTGCCAGGCGCCGTCCGGCCTGGTCGCCACCCCGGGCAACACCATGGTCGGCCTGACCTGGAACGCCCCGGCCGACGCCGCCACTTGCGGGCTGGTCGACTACCGGGTCGAGTACCGCTTGGCCACGGACGACTACTGGACCATCTGGGACGAGGCGGCCGAGGCCACCACCTTGACCCGGGACACGGTCAAGGACCTGGTCAACGACCAGCTCTACCAGTTCCGGGTCATCGCCTTGAACCTGTTCGGCGACGTCTTGGCCTCGTCCCCGCCCTCCAACGTGGCCGAGGCCACGCCTCGGGCCGACCTGGCCGAGGTGCCCTACCCGCCCCAGGACCTGTGGCCCGAGCCGGGTCCGGCCTCCGTCACGCTGAACTGGTCCGCCCCGACCTGGGACGGCGGCTCGCCCGTGACCGACTACGTCATCGTCTACCGGGAGAAGGGGGCCTACTTCTTCGCCGAGTACGTCGACGGCCAGTCGACCGCCCTGCAGGCTGTCGTCAACGGCTTGGACCCGACCAAGATCTACGAGTTCAAGGTGGCGGCGGTCAACGCCATCGGCATCTCCGACTTCACCGATGTGGTGACGGCCCAGCCTCTGCCCGAGACTGATCCGCCGACCAACCTCCAGGCCACCCCGGGCAACGCCCTGGTGTCCTTGAGTTGGACCGCGCCGGCCACCGTGGACTCCCCGGTGCTGCAGTACCAGGTGGCCTACCAGGCCGCCGGCGCCACCTCTTGGACCGTGGTGCTGACCGGTTCGACCCTGGAGCGGGAGACGGTTGTCAACCTGACCAACGGCACCGAGTACAGCTTCAAGGTGGCCGCCGTGACGGCTGACGGCGCCGGCCGTTACAGCGACCTGGTTCAGGCCACGCCCGACGCCTCGTTGGGCTCGGTTCCGAGCGCGCCCGTCCTGACCGCCACGCCCGGCAACACCCAGGTCGGCCTGTCTTGGACCATCCCGGCCTCGAACGACGCCTCGGCCGTGTCGCATTACTTCATCCGCTACCGCGCGGCCGGCCAGGCGACTTGGACGACGCTGGTCGAGACCGACTCCAACGGTGCCTTCTACACCATTCGCGGGCTGACCAACGGCACGACCTATCAGTTCACCGTCGCCGCCCTCAACGGCGTCGGCCTGGGGGCCTGGTCGAACCAGGCCGAGGCCACGCCCGACGCCTCCTTGGGCCAGGTCCAGGGCGCTCCGACCGATCTGGCGGCTGTGGCCGGCGACGCCCAGGTGGCGCTGACCTGGCGGGCGCCGGTCGGCGGCGACCCGGCCCTGTTCTATGTCGTCGACTACCGCGTCCAGGGGACCAGCCTGTGGCAGGAGGTCCGGACCGCCTCGGCCGACCCCGCCTTCACCGTCACCGGCTTGACCAATGGTGTGACCTATGAGTTCAAGGTGGCCTCGGTCAACCCCATCGGCCTGGGCGACTGGTCCGGGCTGGCCACCGCCACCCCGGTGGAGACGGTCATCGTCGTCCCCGACGCCCCGACCGATCTGGCGGCCACGGCCGGCGACGCCCAGGTGGCGTTGACTTGGACCGCTCCGGCGTCCGACGGTGGCACTGCGGTGACCGGCTACAGCGTCCAGTACCGGGCGCAGGGGGCGGCCGTTTGGCAGAGCCAGGCGGCGGTCGCCACTAATGCCACGGTCACGGGTTTGACCAATGACACGACCTATGAGTTCCAGGTGGCGGCGGTCAACGCCGTCGGCCAGGGCGAGTGGTCGAATCTGGTTCAGGCAACGCCGACCAGCGGTATCGTGTTGGTCCCGCCGGGGCCGCCGACCGGTCTGGCGGCCACCGCCGGCGACGCCCAGGTGACACTGGCCTGGACCGCTCCGGTGTCCGATGGCGGCACTCCGCTGACCGGCTACAGCGTCGGCTACCGGGCCGTCGGCCAGACCACTTGGCAGACCACGACGGTGACGGACACCACCACGATCATCGCCTCGCTGACCAACGGTGTGGCGTATGAGTTCCGCCTGGCGGCCGTCAACGCCATCGGCACCAGCGTCTGGTCCGCCCCGGTCCAGGCGACGCCGAACGGCTTGCTGCCCGGATCGCCCTCCCAGCCCCTCAACCTGGCGGCCGTGGCCGGCGACAGCGAGGTCGGGCTGTCGTGGGCGGCGCCGGCCAACGGCGCCCCGATCCTGGCCTATGTCGTGGCCCACAAGGCGGCCGCGGACTCGGATTGGACCATCGTCCAGACCGACTCGCCGCTGACCCGGGCGACCGTCCAGAGCCTGACCAACGGTGTGACCTACGACTTCAAGCTGGCGGCGGTCAACGCCATCGGCCAAGGCCAGTGGTCGGACACGGTCCAGGCCGTGCCGGACGCCTCGGCCGGCCGGACGCCGTCCGCTCCCTTGGCCCTGACCGCGACAGCGGGCGACGCCGAGGTCGGACTGTCCTGGACGGCGCCGGCCACCGGCGCCCCCATCCTGGGCTACGCCGTGGCCTACAAGCCGGTCGGCGAGACCCGTTGGCTGACCTTCGAGACCGACTCGGCCCTGACCCTGGCGACGGTCCGGAACCTGACCAACGGAGTGGCTTACAACTTCAAGCTGGCGGCCATCAACGCCATCGGGCTGGGCGCCTGGTCCGCCACGGTCCAGGCGACGCCTCAGGCCGGTCTGCCCCAGACGCCGCAGGCGCCGCCGTCGCTGACGGCCACCGCCGGCGACACCCAGGTCGGTCTGACCTGGACCACCCCGGCCGACGGCGGCTCGGCCATCACCGCCTATGTCGTCTGGCACCGGGCCAAGGGTCAGACCGCTTGGCAGGTCCAGAACACCGGCACCCCGTTGACGGCCTTCACCGTCACCGGCTTGACCAATGGTGTGACCTATGAGTTCAAGGTGGCGGCCGTCAACGGCATCGGCCTGGGCCTGGAGTCGGCCGTGGTCGAGGCCACGCCGACCCTCGGGGCCGGCCAGGCGCCGGTCGCGGCCACCAGCCTGACGGCTTCGGCCGGCGACACCCAGGTCGGCCTGGCCTGGTCCTACAGCGGCCCGGCGGCCACCCACTGGGTGGTGGCCTACAAGGCGACGGCCGATGCGGTCTGGCAGCTGGTGCAGACGGATTCGCCGCTGCAGCGCGCCACCATCTCCGATTTGACCAACGGTGTGGTGTACGAGTTCAAGGTGGCCGGTTTCAACGCCATCGGTGTCGGGCCTTGGTCCAACACCGTCCAGGCGACGCCGGACGCCTCGGCCGGACGGGCGCCGTCGGCCCCGATCAACCTGACGGCCACCCCGGGCGACGCCCAGATCGGCCTCAATTGGTCGGCCCCGATCTCGGGCGCCCCGATCCAGCATTACGCCGTGGCCTACCAGGCGGTCGGCGCGACCGAGTGGGTGGCTTTCGAGACCGACACGGCTCTGCCCCGGGCCACCGTCTCTGGCTTGGCCAACTCGGTGGCTTACAACTTCAAGGTGGCGGCCATCAACGCCATCGGTGTCGGGCCTTGGTCCAACACCGTCCAGGCGATGCCGGACGGCTCCGGCACCGTCGGCCAGGTGCCGTCGGCCCCGCTGGGCCTGGAGGCCACCGCCGGTAACGCCGAGGCCGGCCTGGCCTGGTCCGCCCCAGTCAAGGGCGCTCCCATCCTGGGTTACGCCGTGGCCTATCAGGTGGCGGGCGAGACCGATTGGGAGAGCTTCGAGACCGACTCGGCCCTGACCCTGGCCACCGTCCGCGGCCTGACCAACGCGGTGACCTACAACTTCAAGGTGGCGGCTATCAACGCCGTCGGGTTGGGCGAATGGTCCAATGTCGCCCAGGCCACGCCGGACGCCTCCCTGGCCCGCACGCCGCAGGCCCCCGGTGTCGCGGCTGTGGCCGGCGACACCCAGGTCGGTCTGACCTGGACCACGCCGGACAACGGCGGCTCGGCCATCACCTCCTATGTCGTCTGGCACCGGGCCAAGGGCCAGACCGCTTGGCAGGTCCAGACCACGGACACGCCGCTGGCGGCCTTCACCGTCACCGGCTTGACCAATGGTGTGACCTATGAGTTCAAGGTGGCGGCGGTCAATGGCATCGGCCTGGGCCTGGTCTCGGCCGTGGTCGAGGCCACGCCGACCCTCGGGGCCGGCCAGGCGCCGAACGCGGCCACCAGCTTGACGGCTTCGGCCGGCGACACCCAGGTCGGCCTGAGCTGGTCTTACAGCGGCCCGGCGGTCACCCACTGGGTGGTGGCCTACAAGGCGACCACCGCCTCGGCCTGGCAGATCGTGGAGACCGATTCGCCCATGCAGCGCGCCACCGTCTCCGGTTTGACCAATGGCGTGGTCTACGAGTTCAAGGTGGCCGGTTTCAACGCCATCGGTGTCGGGCCTTGGTCCAACACCGCCCAGGCGACGCCGGACGCCTCGGGCGGCCACACCCCGTCGGCCCCAGGCAGCCTGACGGCCACGCCGGGCGACGGCGAGGTCGGTCTTAGCTGGTCCGCCCCGGACTCGACGGTGACCAAGTACGTCGTGGCTTATCAAGAGGCCGGTCAGACCACCTGGACGGTGGTTGAGACGGACTCGGCCCTGACCATGGAGACGATCCGTGATCTGGCCAATGGCACCGAGTACAACTTCAAGGTGGCGGCGGTCAATGATGTCGGGGTCGGCCCGTGGTCGGACACGGTCTCAACGGCGCCTCAGGTCGGCCTGGCCAAAACGCCGCAGGCCCCGCCGACGCTGACGGCCACCGCCGGCGACACCCAGGTCGGGCTGGCCTGGACCACGCCGAACAACGGCGGCGCGGCCATCAGCCACTACATCGTCTGGTACCGCGTCCAAGGCGCGGCCACCTGGCAGAACACGGCCACGGACACGCCGCTGACGGCTTTCACCGTCACCGGCTTGACCAACGGCGTGACCTATGAGTTCAAGGTGGCGGGGGTCAACGCCATCGGCCTGGGCCTGGCCTCGCAGCCGGTCACGGCCACCCCGACGGCCAACGCCGGCCGGGCGCCGAACGCCCCCATCGGGCTGGCGGTCACTCCGGGCGACACCCAGGTCGGTCTGGCCTGGGGCTACAGCGGCCCGACGGTCGACTACTGGACGGTGGCCTACAAGGTGGCGGCGGACTCGATCTGGCAGATCGTGACCACCGACTCGTCCTTGCAACGGGACACCATCACCGGCCTGACCAACGGCACCACCTATGACTTCAAGGTGGCCGGCTTCGACGCCATCGGCGTCGGCCCCTGGTCGGAGACAGTCCAGGCCACGCCGCAAACCGGTTTGGGCCAGGCGCCGTCGGCGCCCTTGAGCCTGACGGCCACACCGGGCGACTCCCAGGTCGGCCTGAGCTGGTCCGAGCCCCAGTCGGGCGAGCCCATCCTGGGCTACGCCGTCGCCTACCGGGCGGCCGGCCAGACCAATTGGAAGGCGGCCGAGACCGATTCGGCTCTGACCCTGGCCACCGTCCGCGGCCTGACCAACGGCACCGCCTACGAGTTCAAGGTGGCGGCCATCAACGCCATCGGCGTCGGACCCTGGTCCAACATCGTCCAAGCCACGCCTGAGGCCGGCCTGGCCCAAACCCCGGCCGCGCCCCCGACGGTGACGGCCACAGCCGGCGACAGCCAGGTCGGCCTGTCGTGGGTGGCGCCGAACGACGGCGGGGCGGCCATCAGCCACTACGTCATCTGGTACCGCGCCCAGAACACCGCCGTTTGGCAGTTGACGGCCACGGACACGCCGCTGACGGCGTACACCGTCACCGGCCTGGTCAACGGCACGACCTATGAGTTCAGGCTGGCGGCGGTCAACGCCATCGGCCTGGGCCTGGCCTCGCAGCCGGTCACGGCCACGCCGCAAGCCGGCGCCGGTCAGGCCCCGGGGGCCCCGACCGGGTTGACGGCCACGGCCGGCAACACCGAGGTCGGCCTCAACTGGACCGCCCCGGCGGCTGGCAGCCATCCGGTGACCGCCTACGTGGTGGCCTACCAGCCGGTCGGCGGGTCGATCTGGACGGTGGTCAACACCGCTTCCGACCTGACCTGGACCACGGTCCGCGGCCTGACCAACGGCACCGCCTACCAGTTCAAGGTGGCGGCGGTCAACGCCATCGGCGTCGGCCCCTGGTCGGCGCCGGCCCAGGCCACGCCCAGCGCCACGGCCGCCAAGACCCCGGCGGCGCCGCTCGACCTGACGGCCACACCCGGCAACGCCGTGGTCGGCCTGAGTTGGACGGCCCCGGCTGACAACGGCTCGGCCGTCGTCAACTACGCCGTCTTCCACCGGCCGGTCGGACAGACCACCTGGACCAGTCAGTTGACCGGTTCCGACGCCACCGCCCACACCGTCACCGGCTTGACCAACGGTGTGACCTACGAGTTAAAGGTCGCGGCCCTCAACGGCATCGGCCTGGGCTTGGAGTCGAGTGTCGTCCAGGCGATGCCGCAGGCCAGCCTGGCCGGCGTCCCGGCCGCCCCGGCCGACGTCAAGACCACGCCTGGCAACCAGTTCGTGGTCGTCGCCTGGCAGCCACCGGCGGACGACGGCGGCTCCGCCGTCATCGACTACCTGGTGGAGTACCGGCCCGTCGGCGCCGCCACTTGGACGTCGGCCACGGCTGACACCACCAGCTTGAAGGTGGACCAGTTGGTCAACGGCACGCCTTATGAGTTCCAGGTGACGGCGCGCAACGCCATCGGCCTGGGCCAGCCGTCGCAGACGGTTCAGGCCACGCCGACCTACGGCCCGACCATCACCTTGTCCGACACGGCGGTCAAGATCGGCCAGACCTTGACCATCACCGGCGCCGGCTTCAACCCGGGCGAGCTGATCGAGTCCGAGATCCGGTCTCAGACGGCCGCTGTGGGCGTGCAGACGGCCACAGCCAACGGTGGCGTGGTCTTCACTTGGACGGTGCCGGCGGACTTCAGCCTCGGTGCCCACCAGGCCATCCTGATCGACGCCGCAGGCCTCGAGTTCGCCGCCGTCTTCACGGTCCTGCCGGCCGACATCCCGGCCACCGGGGCCGGCGCCTCGGAGGCGGCTCTCTACAGCGGCGCCCTGGTCACGCTCTTGGGCGCGACCTGCCTGCTGATGGCCTACCGTCGCCGGGAACAACCCCTGCTGGGCCGTCGAGCCCTGGGGTGACACCCGCTGACCACTCACAGTCCGACGGCCGGAGGGGCAACCCTCCGGCCGTCGGCCTTCCCCAAGGCGATCCGCCCAGCCGCCAGTCGTCCCCCAGTCCCAGGGCGGCCGCGCGGGCGCCGCTGGCGCGCCCCGTCCGGGACTGCTCCCAGTCATCTTTCCCCGCTCGGCCAGGTCCGTCGCGGCCCCTCTGATCGTGTGCTCGGACGGGCTCCGACAGGCCGTTGTTTAAGCCAGGACCCGACAACGCGCCGTTCGTGGGCTGGCCCTGATCCAGGATCGGGATGACGCCAGCTGGGGGTCGGGGCGCCCGGGGTTAGGCGAAGCTGGTGTCGATGGCGGCGGCGGCCTCCAGAGTGGCGGGGATGAGGCCGGCGGCGGCCATGGCTTGGGCCATGGCTTCCCAGGCGGCGGGGTCGAGGGTCGGGTCGACCTTCCCGGCGCTGTCGGTGAACAGGGGGATGGTGGCCATCAGGACGGCCCGGGAGTTGTCGGCCGTGGCCTGGAAGTCGGGGATGTGGGCGGCGGCGTCCTCTAGGGCTTGATCGGGGTCGGCCACCACCAGTTCGAGACCGGCGGCCAGGGCCGCCACCACCGCCCGCACCGTGGCCGGGTCGTGGTCGATCTGAGACTGGGTGGTGGCCAGGCAGACCGACACCAGCGGCGTCTGGGGGTCGAGCTGGCGGACCGGGAAACCGGCTTGCTCGAAGCTGACGGCATCGCCGTTGCTGAAGCCGACGGTGGCGTCGACCTTGCCCGTGGTCAAGGCGACTTGTTGGGTGTAGCCGATCTCCTGGATGGTGACGTCGTCGAGGCTCAGGCCGGCCTGGCGCAGGGCCAACAGGAGGGCGAACCAGCTCTCGCCGAAACGTCCGGGCAGGCCGATGACGCGGCCCTTGAGGTCGGCCAGGCCCTGGACGGGGGAGTCGGCCGGGACGATGATCCGCACCGGGTAGCGGCGGTAGTAGGCCGCCACCGCCACCAGGTCGGCGCCGTCCGCCCGGGCCTGCAGGATCTCGTCGCCCCCCGCCACCACGAATTGCTCCTGGCCCAGCGCCAGGGCCGTGAACAGGCCCTCGGCCGCGCCGTGGTGGCGCAAAGTGACGCCGGGCGGCAACAGGCCGGCCGTCTGGGCGCTGTAGAAGGGGGCGAACTGGATATTGGGCACGAAGGTCAAGCCGATGACGGCCGTGTCCTGGGCGGGCGCGGACGGGTCGGCGGCCGGGTCGGCGCAGCCGGCCAGCAGGGCCAGGGACAAACCGGTCGCCAGGGCGGCCCGCCGGAGGTGCCGGCCGACCGGGGACCGGAGGGTCTGGTCGCCGGCCGTGGCGCCGACGCCGGTTCGGCGGCCCGGTTTGGTGGCCGCGAAGGGCTGGCGACAGCGGCGGAGGAAAGAACGGGCGACAGGTTCGTTCGGATGGTCGGGCGGGCGGTGGTCGGCCGGGGGAGTGATGGTCAGGGGCGGCCCGGCGACCGTCATGGCCGGCGGGCCGGGGTGGGCGGATGGCCGGTCAGGGCGTTTCGGCGCGGCGGGCTCAGGGGCGGACACGGGCGGACACTTTCTTCTCCAACCAGGTGATGAGGGAATAGACGGCCGAGGCGGCCAGGGCCATGATGATGACGGAGGCGAATAGGCCGGGGGTGTCCCGGCCCTGCTGGGCCATGACCAGTTGTCCCAGGCCGGGGCCGCCGATGACCATCTCGCCCACCACGGCGCCGGTGATGGACAAGGTGAAGCCGTTGCGCGTCCCGGCCAAGATGGTGGGCGCGGCCAGGGGCAGCTCGAAGTGCCACAGGCGGGCCCAGAAACCGGCCCCGTCCAGGCTGGCGGCCTCCAGGGGGCGACGGTCGACGGTGCGCAGGCCGACCACGGCGCTGACCAGGATGGGGAAGAAGACCATCAAGGCGCAGAGGGCGACGATGGCCTTGAGGCCGTAGCCGACCCACAACACCAGCAGCGGGGCCAAGGCGACGGCCGGGATGGCCTGGGTGGCGCCGAGGAAGGGGGTGACGGCGGCCGAGACCCAGCGCGAGTGGACGATGACGACGGCCAGGGGCAGGGCCACGGCGGAGCCCACTAGGCAGCCCCGGAAGGCCTCGTCGAAGGTGGTGGCCAGGTAGGGCCAGTAGTGGCCCGGGAACACAAGCCCGTCCACCAGCGCCCGACCGACCGCCCCGGGTCCGGGCAGCAGGACGGCCCGCACCCCGCTCCAGCGGGCCACCAGGAACCAAGCCGCCACCAAGGCGAGCCCGAGCCAAACCGGCGCCAAGGTGAGCGGCCAGCGGCGAACACGGGTGCCGGTCGAGGACGGCTTGTCCGACATGAATCTCTCCCCCCAGCTGAACCGGGGGCGCGGGAAGCGTCGGCCGAGCGATCGCCCGCCTCGTGCCGCCTCCCATCCAGACTGTGACTGTCGGTCCTGGAGTTCCACCAGGTCGGCCGGGTCAGTCGCCTGACCCGGTTCGCGGACTATAACCGCCGGTTCGGATTTCCACCGACCCCGGAGCACGTTGCCGTCGCCATCATAGCTCGCGCCGCTGACGGCCGTCTCTGGCATTGCCCCGGTCGGCGGGTCAGTGGTAGCCTGCCCGGGCGCGACTGAGCCCCGAATCGGTGGGGCGAGCGTGGCCGCGCCGGGCCGAAGGAGGTAGGACATGGACATATCTGACAGTAGTGATAAACGCCGTCGGGCAGTCGGTCCCAGACTCCGGCCGCCCTTGGAGGCTTAGCCCCGATCCACCGCTGCTCGACCGCCGAGCGGACCCCATCCGGGCGCGCTGGCGGCGTGGCCGACGCTCGCCGGACGTCTGGTCCGCCTTCGCGCCGACTCTGCCGCCATCACGCTCGTGCGGGCGCCGCTCGCCTGGGAGATCAGCGCTGGACCAGAGCTTAGACACAGCGATTGCGTGAGTCCAGCCCGTTATGACATGGTTTCTTGTCTTATTTGTCCTATTCGGCTGGGTGTGAGAGTTGTGGCGGTCCGGGACAAGCCTCCTGGCGCTTGAATCTGACTTCAGGACCGGCGCCGTCGCGCTATTCCAGTCGTCGTTCCAGTTGTCGCCTTCCGTTCCCCGGAGAGGCCGATACAACAATCATAGTTTTATAGCTCACCGCCTCGGCCGGCCGCGCCGCCGGTCGGGGCCGACCGCAGGAGATGTCATGGCCAAGTCGAAAACACCCATTACCACCCCGGCCCCGCTGATCGATTTGGGCGAGGTCATAGCCCTCGGCGTCCCCCGCGCCGTCGAGTTGTGGCTGCGGGCCGAGCCGAACCATCGCCGCCGGGCGGAGCAGTTGTCCGACCTGAAGTCGGACCAGGCCCGCCGGGTGGCCGACCTGCTGACCGGCCCCAATGCCCGGGAGCTGCTGGCCGGCGTCGACCCGGTGACGGCCGCCCGCTTCCTGCTGCGGCTGGCGCCGGTGACGGCCGCCCGCCTGCTCGGCCTGCTGGCGCCGGAGGAGGCCGCCCGGGCGCTGCGCGAGACACCGCAGCCGGAACGGGGCCAGTTGGTCGACCAGTTGCAGCCGGCCCAGGCCGAGGCTGTTCGTCCCCTGCTGGCCTGGCCGCCGGAGTCGGTCGGCGCCTGGCTGACGACCGCCCACGTCAGCGTGCGACCCCAGACCACTGTGGCCCAGGCGGCCCGCCAGGTGGCGGACCACGCCCGCCTAAGCGACCGGTCGCCCGGCTATGTCTACGTCACCGAGGCCACAGGCGAGTTGTGCGGCCTGTTGTCGATGCGTGACCTGGTGGTGGCCCCGGGCGACTCCCCGGTGGAGCGGGCCATGAACCCGGCCCCGGTCGTGGTCACGGCCGCCGAGGACCAGGAACGGGCCGCCCGACTGCTGGCCGACCACCACTTCCGTGAGCTGCCGGTGCTCGACGCCGGCCGGCTGGTCGGCGTCATCTCGGCCGACGACGTGGCCGCCATCTTGGAGCAGGAGAGCACCGAGGACGCCGAGCGCCAGGGCGGCTCGACCCCGTTGGAGGTGCCATATCTGCAAGCCAGCCCCTGGTTGTTGTGGCGCAAGCGGGTGGTCTGGATCGCCGTCTTGTTCGTGGCCGAGATGTACACCGGCACAGTCATGCGGGCCTACGAGGACGAGTTGGCGACCGTGGTGGCGCTGTCCTTCTTCATCCCTCTGCTGATCGGCACCGGCGGCAACACCGGCACCCAGATCGCCTCCACCTTGGTGCGGGCCATGGCCACCGGCCAAATCCGGTTGCGCGACCTCCCCCGCATCCTGGGCAAAGAGTTGGCCACCGCCTGTCTGATCGCCGGCACCATGGCCGCCCTGGCCCTGGCTAGGGCCTACAGCCTGGGCGTCGGCCACCAGGTGGCTCTGACCGTGGCCCTGGCCATCGCCGCCATCGTCATCTGGTCGGCCCTGTTGGCCTCCTTGTTGCCGCTGGTCATCCGCCGCCTGGGCCTCGACCCGGCGGTCGTCTCCAGCCCCTTGATCAGCACCCTGGTGGACGGCACCGGCCTGATCATCTATTTCACAGCCGCCAAACTCTTCATCTCCGCCCTGGCCTGACCCCGACCCCGGGATGTGGCCGGGTGGCGGGGCAGAGGCGACGGGCCGGGCCGTCCGGGCGTCATCCGCCGCCTCACCCGGTGGGTGTCTCCCGGCCTCGGCCTGACTCGGCGGCGGCAGATTCAACGGCTGAGGCATCGTGCGACTGGCTGTGGCCCCGACCTCAGTGGCCGGCGGCAGAGCATCCTAAGATTTGCTATGGTCATATTAAAATAAAAGCTGACGGCCGAACTCTCGGTTCGGCTGCCGTTACGCCCGTGGGGTGCTGCTCGCAAGGAGATCATCGGTGTATTAGGGCCGAGACATCGCAGTGGTGATTTATCCCCATAGCGACTGGCGGATGGGGAGAGGTAGCCTGAGACAGATGTTGGCGACCTCTCTGGTCGAACGGCATCGATATGACGGTGACTCGTGAATAGGGTGGACTGCGATGAAAATCAGCCGGCGAGGGCTTGTGGCGGTGGTCTTGAGCGTGAGTGTCCTGATGGCGGGCGGTTTGGCCGGGTGCGAGGGATCGGTGTCAGAACACTCTTCCAACGAGAACCAGGCGGGCAACGCCAACGAGAACCAGGTGAACGACCCGCCGTTGCCGAGCGAGGAGAAGATCTGGATCGCGCAGGCCTGCCTAACGGCAGCGGGCGGGGCCGGCTACATCGGCGAATCCGGCGAATGGTTCATGGAGCCACAATTCGCGGTGTATGTCGATGGCTCGGGAGAAAGCAGCCCATGGTCTTATTCACCGGGGATAGCCACCATAAGCACTCCTTCCGGGAACAGTATATACACCGCTATAGATATTGACGCGGGAACGTTCTTCGGCAACGGCTTGGCGATAGCGGCGGGCGCCGCCGGACCAGCCGCTGGCGGACCGTTGTCAGGGATTGGCTGGATCGACACCTCGGGGCAGTTCGTGATTACCGATGAACGGTTCTCCTACGTTCATGGCTTCATCAATGGCGTGGCAGGCGTTAAACGTGGAGATAGGTGGGGCGTCATGGACCTTTCTGGCGAGTGGGTGGTTGAGCCGAAATTCTACTATCTCTCGTACTTCAACGAGGCCGGGCTGGCGGTTGCGCAGTTGGGCGAGGACGACGATTTCGAGGGTTTGGTGAACACCTCGGGAGAATGGGTGCTCGCGCCCGACAGATATACCTCCATTTCCCCGGACGAGGATTACGAGGGGAACCCAATCTACTGGGCGCACATCGACGGTCTTTTTGTCACAGATAGCGGCGAGCTTAGCACCTACCTGTTAGACAGCGATTTCTCGGTCGTTTTTTCCATCGACGATCTCCGGCCCGGCTCGGCGAGAGTCGAGGTTGAAGACTTTGGCGGAAGGCGATTGGCGGCGGTTAACGTGTCGGACTATGACAACAAATGGAGTGCGGGGTTCATAGACGTTGATGGCGAATGGGTCATTGAGCCTAATTACACCATGGCGTGGGGTTTCGCGGGCAACGGGTTGGCCTCGGTCAAGGTCGGCGAATTATATGGATTCATCGACGAGAGCGGCGCGTTTGTCATCGAGCCGCAATATGGCGGCGCGCTTGGTTTCAGCAACGGATTCGCTCGGGTTTCCACGACTTTAGGCGGGGACAAGTTTTATATCAACGAGAAAAACGAGCGGCTGAACCAGACGCTGTACAAGGACGCGTCCAATTTCAGCGGGAACGGTCTGGCCGCCGTGAGGGAAGTGGGATCCGATCTATTCGGATACATCAACACGAGCGGCGAGTGGGCCATCGAGCCGCAGTTTTACTTCGCCGAGAATTTTGTCGAGGTCGACGAAGACGGGTGGAGATAGTTAGTCGGGAGTCCGACGACGAGGCGTCGGCGTTTGACGGACGGCTCGCGCCGACCCCACCGCCATCACAGCCGCCTGGCGGCGCTCGCCCGCCGGATCGTCGGCGTATCAGGGGTCAGTGGCGGCAGATTCAATGTGAGAGTAGCGGCAGATTCAATGTCAAGGCGGCGGCAGATTCAATGCCTGTGCTACCTTGGCGAGGTGGTTGCCATCCCGCCCTCCCCCATGGGGGAGATCGTTTCCCGCCGCGCCTCGGCCCTGGTCGCAGAGGCCTTGGCCGACACCCGCGTGGTCCTGATCGAGGGTGCCCGCCAGTGCGGCAAGAGCACTCTGGCGACTCAGCTCGCCCAGGCCGACGGCCGCCGGTGGGCGACCCTCGACCGGGCGGCTGATCGGCTGGCGGCCCAGCGCGACCCCACCACCTTCGTCCGCCTGGCCCCCACCATGGCCATCGACGAGGTCCAACGCGCCCCCGAACTGCTCTTGGCCATCAAGGAGTTGGTCGACGCCCAACCCGATCCGGGACGCTTCCTGCTGACCGGCTCATCCCGGCCGTTCGGCCTGCGGCCGGTCCCCGACACCCTGCCCGGCCGGATGGAGACGGTCGAGCTCTGGCCGCTGTCCCAAGGCGAGATCGACCGGCGGCCCGACGGTTTCGTCCGGGCCGCCTTCGCCCTGGGGCCGGAGCTGAGGCACGACACGGCCGAGGAGCGTCCCGGCTACATCGAGCGCCTCCTGCGCGGCGGTTTCCCGGGGGCCGTGGCCCGGTCCGGCCTGCGCCGCCGCCGTTTCCACCAGTCCTACCTGGCGGATTTGGTCAATCGGGACGTCATGCAGTTGTCGGCCATCGAGCGGGGGGCCGAGCTGAGGGCCTTAGTCCGCCTGCTGGCCGCGCGCTCCGGCCAGTCGCTGGTGACCAATTCCCTGGCCAACGCCCTCCGCCTGTCGCAGCCGACCGTGGCCCGTCACCTCGCCCTGTTGGAAGAGGTTTTCCTGATCAAACATATTCCGGCCTGGTCGCGCAACCTCGGCGCCCGCGCCGTCCGGACGCCCAAGGTGGCTTTCGTCGACTCCGGCGTCGCGGCCCACGTCATCGGCCAGGACGCGGCCGGTTTGAGCCGGCTCGACAGCCCCCTCGGCCATCTACTGGAAGGTTTCGTGGCTATGGAGATCGCCCGCCAGTTGACCTGGGCGGACCAAATCATCGAGTTGAGCCATTACCGCACGCGCGACCAGTTGGAGGTGGACCTGGTGTTGGAATCCGCCCGCGGCCAAGTCGTGGCCATTGAGGTCAAGGCCGCCGCCACCCTCAACCAGGCCGATTTTCGCGGCCTCAAACACCTGGCGGACCGGCTGGGCGACGATCTGGTGGCCGGCTACGTCCTCTACCTCGGGCCCACCACTCTGCCTTTCGGCCCCAAGTTCCGGGCCGTCCCGGTCAGCGCCCTGTGGGAGGTCTCAGGACCCGCTGACGCCTGACCTGCCGGCCGGCGCTTGGAGGCTTGTCCCACTGATCCCAAGGACCGGCTTTCAGGGGCTGGCCGAGATGCCGGAGCGGGTTGAGCGACGCGGGATGACCTCATTCCGGGTTCGGCGATGACGCCGTGGACAAGCCTCTGGGAGTGTCTCCAAACGGTGGGCCGAGGGTCACAGGCCGCGCAGGAAGTCGGAGTCGTCGTCCGGGGCGATCGGGCGGGCGGGGGCGCCGGGGTGTTCCGGGTCGCCCGGCAGGGGACGGCCGAAGATCCACCAGGCCAGGCAGCCCAGGCCCGGGACGATGAGCACGATGACGAACCAGAGCCAGCGCGGCAGGTGGCGGACGCTGTAGGGCGACGACTGGGCGACGGTCACGAGCGTGAAGATCGTCACCGCGAGCAGGATCAACAAGGGCAGGACGCGCGTCACGGGGACTAGTTTAGAGGGCGACCGCCGCCGACTGCGCCGCCGCTGATCGGCCGGCCCGGGGAACTGGCTCTCGGCCCGGGGAACTGGCTCCAGGCGGGTGACATCCTTGTCGGGTCCTGCCTGGAGCTGGACACCAGTTTAGACAAGACACACCAGTTTGGGCAGTGGGCGACGGTCGCAGGGCTGTCTGGCCGGTCCGGCGGGATTGCCGTGTCGGGGTCGTCTGGGCGGGGTGCCGGGAGTTGTCTGGTCGGGTTGTCCGATCAGCTGTCCGGTCCGGGGTGTCGGTGCCGCCTGGCCCGGGGTGTCGGGGCTGTCCGGCCCGGGGTGTCGGGGTGTCTGGCCGCCGTGTCTAAGGTGAAACCATGACCCTGCCGCGTCCGGTCGCCCCGGACCAGATCCTCCCCGCCCTGACCCGGGTGCTGGCCGGATCGGGCGAGGTCATCGCCCTGCCCGGCGTGGTTTCGGCGGCGCTCCCGGACGGCGCTTCCAGCCAGGACGCCCAGATCCCGACGGGGCGTCCGACCGGAACCGATCCGGCGGTGGAGCCGTCCGGGGAGGTTGAGTCGGCGGATGGGGGGGCGGACTCGGCTTGGGGGGGTCGAGTCGGTGGGCGGGGGGCGAACCTGGCCTGGGGAGTCGAGTCGGTGGGTGGGGGAGCGGACTCGGCTTGGGGGAGTCGAGTCGGTGGGCGGGGGGTGGACCCGGCTGTGAGGGTCGGGCCATCGGTTGGAGGGGCGGAGCCGGCTAGGGAGGTTGAGTTGGCGGGCGGGGGTGTGGTTGTTGCCACCTCGGGGTCGACCGGGCGGGCCAAGGCCGTGTTGTTGTCGGCGGCGGCGCTGCGGGCGGCGGCGGAGGCCAGTCACGCCTGGCTGGGGCGCCCCGGGCACTGGCTGAGCGCCCTGCCGACCCACTATGTGGCCGGGCTCATGACCGTGGTCCGGGCCTGGGCGGCCGGCCGGCCTTGGTCGGCCGTGGCCTCCGACCTGAGCGACCTGGCGGACCGGCTGACCGGCCCGGGGCCGCACTACCTGTCGATCGTGCCGACCCAACTGGCCCGGGCGCTGGACCAGCCGGCGACGGTCGCCGCCCTGGCCCGCTGTGACGCCGTGCTGGTGGGCGGGGCGCGGCTCGACCCGGCCTGGCGGGCGGCCGCCGTCGGGCGGGGGATCAGGCTGGTGGCCACCTACGGCATGTCGGAGACGGCCGGCGGCGTGGTCTACGACGGACAGCCCCTGCCGGGGGTGGTCGTCGGTTTCGACCCGGACCCCGGGGAGGGGGTGGGACTTGGCTCGGACCTCCGGGCGGGAGCGGCCGACGACCCGGACCGGCGGTTGGACCGGCGGTCGGCGGGCAACGCCCGGGCCGTGGTGTCTGACCGGCGGGAGGGGCCGGGCGCGGCCGGCGGCCGAGGGGAGGGGCCAGGCCAGCCAGAGGGGCCAGGCCAGCCAGACCAGGGGGAGGGGTTAGACCTGGGAGAGGGGCCGGCGGCCGGCCAGGGTCGGATCGTGTTGACCACGCCCAGTTGTTTCAGCGGCTATCTGGGGCGGCCTCGGGAGACGGCGGCGGTATTGCGCGGGCGGACTTTCCGGACCGCCGACCGGGGGCGTTGGGAGGCTGGCCGACTGGTTGTGACCGGGCGGATCGACGATGTGGTCCAATCCGGCGGGATCGATGTCGATCTGTCGGGCTTGCAGCGCTGGCTGGACCAGACTTGGGGGGCCGGGCGGCTGGTGGCCTTCGCCGTGTCCGACCGGTTCTGGGGGGCGCGTATTATGGCGGCGGCGACCAGGCCCGTCAGCCTTGAACAGATTGTCGCCCGCCTGTCCGGGCGGGTGATGTCGGCCGCTCGGCCGCGCGGGGTGCTGCTGGTGCCGGAGTTCCCGCTGACGGCCTCCGGCAAGCCTGATCGTCGCCAGTTGGCGCGACTGTGGGAACTGGGGGAGGGGCGACATGGCGACAGCCGCTGAGTGGGTCGAGGGGGCCCGTCTGCGCACCCTGCCCGCCTCCAGCTCGCCGGTGCTGGCCGGCTCCGGGCTGGCCTGGTTCGTCGGCTCGTTCGCCCCCGGGCGGGCGCTGCTGTGTCTGGTGGTCGCCCTGGCCATCCAGATCGGCTGCAACTACGCCAACGACTATTCCGACGGCATCAGGGGCTCCGACGACCATCGGGTCGGCCCCCAGCGGCTGGTCGGCTCGGGGCTGGTCGAGCCCCGCCGGGTCAAGTGGATGGCCCTGGCCTGGTTCGGCCTGGCCTGCGCCGCCGGCCTGGCCCTAACCCTGCTCACCGGCCAATGGTGGTTGTTGGCGGTGGGCGCGGCCTCGGTGGCCGCCGCCTGGTTCTACACCGGCGGCAAACACCCCTACGGCTACGCCGGTTGGGGTGAGGCCATGGTGTTCTTGTTCTTCGGCTTCATCGCTTTCTTCGGCACGGCCTACGTCCAAGGGGTCTGGCCGGTGGCGGAAGCGATGATAGAGGCCGACGTGGCCGTGGCCGGGGTGCCGCCCGACGTCCTGGGCGCGGCCGTGGCCGGGGCCACCGCCATGGGCTGTCTGGCCACGGCCATCCTGGTGACCAACAACTTGCGTGACATCGCGGGCGACGCCCAGGTCGGCAAACGGACCTTGGCCACCCGGTTGGGAGACCGGGCCACCCGCTGGTTCGACCTCGGCCTGTTGGTGGCGGCGGGGGTGGCCGTGGTGGTGGCGGCGGCGCTGTCGACCTGGTGGGCGCTGGCCGGACTGGCCGGGCTGGCGCTGCTGGTCAAACCCAGTCTGAAGGTGATGGCCCAGGCCGGCGGCCGGGAACTGGTCTCGGTCCTGCGCCTGACCGGGGTGGGCGAGTTCGTGGTGGCGGCCGGTTTAACTTTGGGCTGGATCGTCGGCAGCTGAGCCCAACCTCATCGATTCTCGACCACCGAGTGGCCCCGGGAGCGCTGGCGGTGGGGCCGACCAGGGCCTCAGCGAGAACACCGCGTCTCTTGGTTCTCCCGTCTGGCGGCTCGTGGCGGTCAACGCGCGGCCATCAGCCTTCCACGCTCGACGAACAACCTTCTCGGCTTTCTTGCTGAAGCCCTGTGGACCGACCCACTGGACGTTTAGCCAGAAAACTTAACGCGCCGACCCCACCGTCACTGTCATACCCCTCTATGGCTGCTCGCCGCAGAGATCAGTCGGTGTCTTGTCCGGGGTTCCGTAGGCCGTCGGCCGCGCCCCGCCGGCCGGCCGGCGGTAGCCTCAAAGCCGTGTTGGTCTACGACATCGGGTTGCGGCAGCGCTTCCGGGGCATTGTCCGGCGCCAGGGCGTGGTCTGGCAGACCGAGCGGGGCTGGGTGGAGTGGAGCCCCTTTCTCGACTACGGGCCACCGGAGGCCGCCGCCTGGCTGCGGGCGGCGCGGGAGGTCGAGCGGCGGGGCTGGCCCCAGCCGTTGCGGCGCGAGGTGCCGGTCAACGTCACGGTGCCGGCGGTCGATCCGGCGACGGCCCACCGGCTGGTGGCCGGGTCGGGCTGCGCCACGGCCAAGGTCAAGGTGGCGGAGGCCGGGCAGAGCCTGGCCGACGACCTGGCCCGGGTCGAGGCGGTGCGCGACGCCCTGGGGGCGGACGGGCGTCTGCGGGTCGACGCCAACGGGGCCTGGACGGTGGACCAGGCCGAACACAATCTGATCGCCCTCGACCGCTTCACCCTGGAGTACGCCGAGCAGCCCTGCGCCACGGTGCCGGAGTTGGCCGAACTGCGGCGGCGGGTGGGCCGGCGCGGCCTGTTGATCGCGGCCGACGAGTCGATCCGGCGGGCCGACGACCCCGAGCGGGTGGTGGCCGAGCGGGCGGCCGACATCGCCGTCTTGAAGGTCCAACCGCTGGGCGGGATCTGGCGTTGCCTGGAGTTGGCCCAACGGCTGGCCCTGCCGGTGGTGGTCAGCTCGGCCCTGGAGACCTCGGTCGGGCTGGCCATGGGGGTGGCCCTGGCCGCCGCCCTGCCCGAACTGCCCTACGCCTGCGGCCTGGACACGGCCCGCCTGCTGACAGCGGACGTCACCGACGAGCCTTTGGCGGCCATCGACGGGATGTTGCCGGTGCGGCCGGTGACAGTCGACCCGGGGCGGGCGGTCTGGGCCGGGGAGGCCGTCGCCCGGCGCTGGGGCCGGCGTTGGGACGAGGTCTCCGGCCGCGCCTAGGTCGCCTGCGGTGTGGACCGGCGTTAACCGCCAGGCTATAGCCAACAGACGTGCTGTTCTCGCTGAAGCCCCGAGGGCGCGGTGATGAGCGGAGGGGAGCACGGGGTGGCCGGCGGTAGTGTGGCCCGGTGGACCAGGCAGACCAGAAGGTGAGTCCGGCGGCGTTGTGCGGCGCGGTGCTGATCGACGAGTTGGCGGCGCTGGGGGTGACGGACGTGGTGTTGTGCCCGGGGGCGCGCAGCGCCCCGCTGGCCCAGGCCGCTTTCGCCGCTCAGAAAGACGGCTTGCTCAACCTGTGGGTGCGGATCGACGAGCGGTCGGCCGGCTTCTTCGCCCTGGGGCTGGCCAAGGCCACTTGGCGGGCGACGGCGTTGGTGGTGACCTCCGGCACGGCCGTGGCCAACCTCCTGCCCGCCCTGCTGGAGGCCCGCCACACCCGGGCGCCGCTGATCGCCCTGACGGCCGACCGGCCGGCCACCCTGGTGGGCACGGGCGCCAACCAGACCACCGACCAATTAGTCTTGCTTCGGGGGGCGGTTCGCTCCGTCATCCGGGTGTCCTCGGCCGACGCCCGTCCCGAGGCCTGGCGCCAGGCCGTCCGCCGGGCGCTGGTGACGGCCGAGGGCCGGCTGGACCGGCGCATGGGTCCGGTCCAAATCAACGTCGAGCTGACGCCGCCGCTGACGGGGGCATCCGGTCCGCTACCATCCCGCCGACCTTTCCACTGCCCCGACCGGCCGCCCGAGGGTGTCGTCACGGTGGTGGATGGCCCGTCGGATCGTTTCGGGGCGCCCGCCCAGGCGGCGGATGGG
>JAISAO010000005.1 GCA_031266665.1 Propionibacteriaceae bacterium
ACCTTGTTCATGACGTCGAGGGTGACGGCCAGCAACAGGACCAGGCCCTTGACCACCTTGCCGATCTCGGTGCCCCAGCCGTTGAGCTGGATGCCGTTGTTCAGCACCGCCATCACCAACCCGCCGACCAGTGAGCCGGTGACCGTGCCGATGCCGCCGTAGACGGCCGCCCCGCCGATGAAGACGGCGGCGATGACGTCCAGTTCCCAGCCGGTGCCGTCGGCCGGGCCGGAGGCGCGGGAGCGGCCGATGAACATCAGGCCGGCCAGGGCCGCCAGGATGGACATGTTCATCATGGTGAAGAAATAGGTCCGGGCCACGTTGATGCCGGTCAGCGGGGCGGCCAACCGGTTGCCGCCGACGGCGTAGATGTGGCGGCCGAAGGGGGTGCGCTGGGACAAGGTGTGGTAGAAGATGGCCAAGACCACCACAATCACCCCGGGGATGGGCAGGGCGGTGTGGACGCGGCCCTCCAGCGAGGAGCTGCCGTGGGCGAACAGCCAGGTGACGTAGCCGATGACCACGGTCAGCAAGGCGGCTTTGCCGATTGTGACCCACAGGGCCTCGGCCTGGCCCACCAGCTTGAGCCGCTTGGCCCGGGAGCGGAGCTTGGACCACCACAGGAAGGCGATGGCCGCCAGCCCCAGCAGGGCGGTCGAGTTGTTGAGGCCCAGGTCCGGCCCCCAGTCGGGCAGCGAGCCGTTGGCGCCGCCGCCGCCCAGAACCCAGAACTGGGGCGGGGTGGGAATGGAGCGGGAGTTGCCGATATAGGTCTGCAGGCCGCGGAACAGCATCATCCCGGCCAAGGTGGTGATGAACCCGGGGATGCCCAGCTTGGCCAGGAAGAAACCCTGCCAGGCGCCGACCACGGCCCCCAGGGCCAAGCCGATGAGGATGCCGGCCCACCAGGGCACGCCCTGCTCGGACATCAGCAGGGCGACGACGATGCCGACGAAGGCCGCCACCGAGCCGACCGACAAGTCGATCTGGCCGATGACGATGACCAAGACCATGCCCATCGACATCAAGAACACATACGAGTTGCCGTTGATGATGTTCATGGCGTTGGTCGGCGTCAGCACGTTGCCGCCGGTCATGATCTGGAAGACCACGATCAACAGCAGCAGGGCCAAGATCATGCCCGACTGGCGGATCGATCCGCCGAAGAACTCCTTGATCCGATTCATGTCCTCTACCTTCTGGTCCTCAACGGTCAGGCGGCCTGGGCGACGCCGACACCGGTCATCAGCCGCATCAACTCTTCTTGATCGGTTCGCCGGGCCTCGACCACGCCGGTGATGCGGCCCTCGTGGACGGCGTAGATGCGGTCGCAGACGCCCAGCAGTTCGGGCAGCTCGGACGACACCACCACCACCGCCTTGCCGGCGTCGGCCTGGGCGAAAATGAGGTTGTAAATCTCGTACTTGGCGCCGACGTCGATCCCCCGGGTGGGCTCGTCCAAGACCAACACCTTGGGCTCCGGGAAAAGCCACTTGCCCAGTAAAACCTTCTGTTGGTTGCCGCCGGACAGTTTGTCCACGCCCTCGGCGATGGTGGGGGTCTTGATGCGCAGGTCGACTCGGGCGCGCTCGGCCGCCAGGGCCTCCTGGTCGCCGTTGATCAGGCCGCGCTCCGTGATCCGCTCCAGACCGGCCGAGACGATGGTCCCGGAGACCGTGTCGAGCAGGTTGAGGCCCAGCATCTTGCGGTCCTCGGGGACGTAGACCAGCCCGGCGGCGACGGCCGAGCGGACCGTGCGGGTGTCGGCCTCCCGACCCTCCAGTAGCACCCGGCCGGCCACCTGGAGGCCCCAGGAGCGGCCCACCACGGAGCGTAACAACTCGGTCCGCCCGGCCCCCATCAAGCCGGCGAAGCCGACCACCTCGCCGGCTCGGACGAAGAAACTGGCGTTATCGACCGCCAGTTGGTCCGGGCGCTGGGGATGACGCACCGTCCAGCCCTCGACCTCGAAGACGACCGGGCCGATGTTGGGGACGTGGTCCGGGTAGCGGTGGTCCAGGGGCCGGCCGACCATTCCCCGGATCACCCGGTCGAGGTCGAGGTCGTGCTGGCGCACCGGGATGGTCTCGACCGTGCGGCCGTCGCGCAAAATGGTGACGTCGTCGGCCACCTTGGCGATCTCGTCCAGTTTGTGCGAGATCATGATCGAGGTCATGGCTTGGTCCTTGAGGTCCTCCAGGATGCCCAACAGGTTGTCCGACTCCTCCTCGTTCAAGGCGCTGGTGGGCTCGTCCAAGATCAACAACTGGATATCCTTGGACAGGGCGCGGGCGATCTCGATCAGTTGTTGCTGACCAACGCCTAGTTGTTTGATCGGCGTGTCTGGGTCGACGTCGAGGTGGACCCGGCCCATGATCTGGAGGGCCTGTTGGCGGGCCAGGGTCCAGTCGATCAACCCTAAATGGGTCCTCTCGTTGCCGATGAACAAGTTCTCGGTGACGGACAACTCCGGGATCAAGGACAGTTCTTGGTGGATGATGGCGATGCCGACGCGCTCGGAGGATTTGAGGTTCTTGAAACGTTGCTCCTGGCCATTGTAAACAATCTGACCTTCGTAGGAGCCATACGGCCAGACGCCGGTCAGGACCTTCATCAGGGTCGACTTGCCGGCCCCGTTCTCGCCGCAGACGGCGTGGATGGTGCCCCGCTGGACCGCCATGGTGACGTCGTCCAAGGCCTTGACGCCGGGAAACGACTTGGAGATGGACCGCATCTCCAAGATGATGTCGTCAGTCACCGACGACTCCTTTCCGACGGTTCCGCCCGCCCCGCTCCCGGTCCGCCCGCCCGTCGTCGGGTCCGGGCGGGGTTCCCGCCAGCCCCGAACTATCCGGGGGGACGCAACCCTCCGTGGTGTCTCCGAGTCTGGCACCGCCCTGAGCGATGGTGCAAGGACTGAATGAGAGCGAGACCAATTCGTTATTCACCTTTCAGAAGTTGAAGTCTCGTCCCAGACCGCCATGAGGGCCAGACGGGAGGCCCCGTAGACCTCGGCGTCGTCGCCCCAGCGGCTCCGCTCGATCACCAGACGGCTGGTGGCGGCCGGCATGGCCCGCTGTCGGACCTCGGCCCGCAGCGGGGCCAGCAGGGTCTCGCCCACGGCCGCGATCGGGCCGCCCACCAAGACCAGCCCGGGGTTGATCAGATTGACCACGTTGGCCACGGTCGCCCCCAGATGGCGGGCCAGGTCCTCGATCAGGCGGACGGCCGTCACATGGCCGTCCCGGGCCAGGCCCACCCAGGCGTCGACGTCGACCGGGCGTTGCAGGGCCGAGCTGAGGACGCCCAGGAAGGCGGGCACCGAGGCGATCGCCTCCAGACAGCCCCGGTTGCCGCAGCGGCAGAGCGGCCCGACCTCGTCCAGGCTGAGGTGGCCGATCTCGCCGGCCGTGCCGTCGGCCCCGTGGTAAAGCTGCCCGTTCAGGATCAAACCGCCGCCGACGCCGGTGGCCAACCGGATGTAGAGCAGGGACGAGACCTCGCGGCCGGGCGGCCAGGCGTACTCCCCCAGCGCCCCCAGGTTGGCGTCGTTGTCGATCATCACCGGCAGGGAGAGGGCGGCGGCGAAACGCTCCTCCAGGTCCTGGCCCATCCACTCCGGCAAGACCGTGGCCGCGCCGATCTGACGGTTTGCCCGGTCCAGGGGGCCGGGCAGGCCGACCCCGGCGTGGCGGACGGCGGAGCGGTCGATCCCGACGTCGGACAACAGGCGGGCGTAGAGCCCGGCGGTCAGCTCTAGGCCGCGCTGGCTGGAGCTGCCCGGCTCCAGTCGGACGTGATCGGCGCCCGCCACGGTGTGGCCCAGGTCGACCAACTGGGCGCGGATGTGGGAGCGGCCGATGTCGACACCCAGGATGTAGCCGTCGCCGGGCAGCGGGGTGACCAGTTGGGAGCGACGGCCGTTGATCAGCGTCGGCGCCACGGCCACCTGGCCGCGCTCGGCCAACAATCGCACCAAGTTGGTGACGGTGGCGGCCGACAGCCCGGTGCGGCGGGCGATCTCGGCCTGGACCAGGCCGCCGGCCGACCGCACCTGGCGCAGCACCGCCTCCAGGTTGGTCTGGCGCAGAGAGGCCGTCGAGCCGGGACGCGGGATCATACCTATAGCCCAGCGCTTAATCGGCTCGCCGTCAAGAGTTAAAGTCAAATCCGCCGCCACTCGACACCCATTGACGTCTGGGAGGGGCTTAAACTGTCCGGACCGGCGGGAGACGGGACAGGCATGGAGGCAGACGGCTGGGGCGACGACCGAGACCAGTCGCGCCCACAGGACGACCGGGAGTCGGCTCGAGCCCGCAGCCACTCGACCACCCACGGCTGGGGCGACGACCGAGACTGGCTGCGTCGGGAGGGGGACCGGCTGCTGGCCTTCGCCCGGGGCTCCTTCGACCCCCGGGGCGGCTTCGCCTGGCTCGACGCCGCCGGCCGGCCGGAGTTGGGGCGCGACCGCCAACTGTGGATCACTTGCCGTATGACCCATTGTTTCGCTTTGGCCCACCTGGCCGGCCGGCCGGAGCCCGCCGCGGCGGCGCCCGGCTGGGCCGAATTGGCCGCCCACGGGGTGGCGGCCATCAGCGGGGCCTTCCATGACCCCGTCCACGGCGGCTGGTTCGCCGCCCTGCGCCCCGACGGCTCCCCGGCCGGGCCGGCCAAAGAGGCCTACCCCCAGGCTTTCGTGGTCTTGGCGGCGGCCTCGGCCACGACCGCCGGCGTCCTAGGGGCGGCCGAGTTGCTGGAGCGGGCGCTGGCCTGCCAAACGGCCCATTTCTGGGACCAGGCGGCCGGGCTCGTGGTCGAGTCCTGGGACCAGGCCTTCGCCCGCCTGGACGACTACCGCGGGGCCAATGCCAATATGCACACCGTCGAGGCCTATCTGGCGGCGGCCGACGCCAGCGGCGACCCCCTCTACCGCCAACGTGCCTTGGGCATCGCCGCCCGCCTGGTCCAAGACCAGGCCCGAGCCCACGACTGGCGGCTGCCGGAGCACTACACGCCCGACTGGCGGCCCTTGCCGGACTACAACCGGGAGCGCCCGGACGACCCCTTCCGCCCCTTCGGGGCGACCGTCGGCCACGGGCTGGAGTGGTCCCGCCTGCTGCTCCAGCTACGCGGCGCCCTGGGGGCCCAGGCGCCGGACTGGCTGCTACCGGCCGCCGAGGGCCTGTTCCAGCGGGCGACGGCCGACGGCTGGGCGGTCGACGGCCGACTCGGATTCATCTACACCACCGACTGGCAGGGCCGTCCGGTGATCCGCCAGCGGCTGCACTGGGTGGCGGCCGAGGCGGTCAACGCCGCCGCCAGCCTGTGCCGGACCACCGGCCAGCCGGTCTACGCCGACTGGTACCAACGCTGGTGGGACCACATCGACCAGTCTCTGATCGACCGGGCGGGCGGGTCGTGGTGGCACGAGCTGGACCCGGCCAACCGTCCGGCCGCCACCGTCTGGCCGGGCAAGCCCGACATCTACCACGGCTTCCAAGCCACCTTGGTCCCCCTCTGCCCGGTCGGCGTCTCCCTGGCCCAAGCCCTGAAAGACGGCCTGATCGACTGACCGGAGGCGGCCGGACCATCCGGCGCCCGGCCTGACTCTCCGGTGGTTCAAAGTCACAACTCGGCATCGCACCCGAGTTGGTTCACAAGATTGAGCTTCGCGTGGTCAATACACCTCTGACTACGTGATACGCGCCTGGCCGGCACATAATTTAGGCACTAAGCCATTTGGCCCGACTCGGACGATAGCACCAGCTCCCGGGGCGCCGCTCCGGGAGACCGGCGACCGGCGGCGGGGCAGCTCGCTCCCTTCATCCCGGCCGCCGCGTGACTCGGTCATCGTTATTTAAGCGTCGGGAGGTGGTTTCAACCGGTTAGGGTGTTTCGGGCGACAGGGGCACCGGGATTTATTCTGGTGGTTTATCCGGCGCGATTGGCGTGGGTGGTCTGGGTGGCTGGGCGGGTGGGGCGAGGAAGGTGTTGGCCAGGTCACGGGTCAGGGCGGTCAGAGTTTCGATGGCGTCGGCTTGGGCGTTCAGGTGGGCGGCGTACTGGCGGTCGGCCTCGCCCACTTGCTGGAAGATCTCGTTCACGCGGACCGCGGTGACGTCCTGCATGTCGATTATTTTGCGGTAATAATCCATCAACCCTTGGCCGTGGCCGACGAAGTCGACCCCGCCGAAGAACTTCTCCACCCGGTACCAGACATCCCAACGGGTGACCTCCCACCAGGGCTCGTCGTGGACCTCGTAGACCAAATACAGCAGCATCGCTTTGGTCTCCTCGGTGAAGTCCCGGGGGATGGTCTGGTAGCCGGTCGCGGGCAACCGGTTGTAGACGACCGCCAGAGGGCCGGTCAGGGCGGCACCCAGGGGAAGGGCCAGATGCGGGGGCAGGATCCAAGACAACGGGGCCGCCAGGTCGGCCGGGTCCGCCCCGGACAGGTTCAGCCAGTTATGGGTCAAAGCGATCAAACGGGCGACGAAACCGGGAGGCATCTCGAACTGCTGGCCGTAGTCGCCGGCCTCGTCGCCCATCATGAACGACATCAGGGCGAAGCAGAGGTACTGGAAGTCCTCCTTCGGCATATAAGCCTGGTAGAAGTCGAGCAGGCCCTCCACCTGTTTGAT
>JAISAO010000040.1 GCA_031266665.1 Propionibacteriaceae bacterium
CCCTCCGGCAGGCCGGCCTCGACCGTCGCCTGGGTCAGCCCGATCGGGGCGTAGCTGTCACCCGTGAACTCGACTTTGGCGCCGGGCCGGGGGGGAACCGTCTGGCCGCTGGCATCGTCGCTGTAGACCAGCTTGGCCTTCTGCTCGAGCCAGTCCACGTCCCCGGTCCCATACATCCGCTCCTCGTAGGCCAGCTTGACGCTTTCCCCAGGCGTCAGATTATGGCTGAGCGAGCCGTAGCCGACGGCCAGGGTGGAGTGCTCGTCGCCGGTTATGCCCAGGGTCGCGCCCTCCTCAATCCCGGCGATGGGCTCCGGATAGTCCCCCGAGCCGACCCCCATGACGTCGCCCTCGTGCATGATCAGGTAAAGCCGATAGCCTGGCATATCCGTGTAGACGGCGTCGGGACGGCCCAGGCTCTTGATGGGGAAGCTGCGGGGTGCGTCACCATAGCTGTCCTTGTAAGCGTCCATGATGGCGTAGAAGGTAAAGTCGGTGACGTTTTGGGCCAAGCTTTGGTTCGTCACCTGCAGCTCGTGCAGGATGCGCCCCGGGGCCACCACCTCGTTGAGCTCCACCACCTGCAGGTCGAACTCCCCACCGGACTGGTCCTTGACCGTGATGTGGCCGATCATCGCGAAGCGGGAGCGGTCCGCGCGCGGGGGACAGGTGAAAATCTTGGCGTCCTTGATGCCAGTGGCGCCCTGGCCCGACGGGTCGCTCGACGCCCAGGAGGTGTAGATCCGGCTATTTTCAGAGGCGCCGCCATCGCCGGAGTATCCAAAGGTGAAACTGTCGTAGAGCCGGCCGTCATCGCTCACTCCGACGATGCGGTTGGAGAAGGACAGCGACCTCCAACCATATATATCATGCATGTAAGACCAAAAGGGTTGGATGAGATATTGCCCCGTCTGTCCGTCGTCCGCGTTTTTCCGGAGGAACGTCACTTCGCCACGGATCTCATACGGAGGACGAGGTCCGTAATATTGGCCGCTGTAGTAGCAGCCGGCCAGGCCGGGGTGGTAGTGCGCGCCGTCGGTCTCGTCGCGGCCGATAATCTTCATCACGACCTGGGCGTCGTTGGACGTCATGCCGCTCGTGTCCTTGACCTGATAGGTGAACGGGTCGTCCTGGATGATCTGCGGGCCGGAGCCGGGGAGGTCGACGTTCGGGGTGTAGACGCAATCGCCGTCGGCCGAACAGTTCACCGACCCCTTGGACGGGCCGGTGACGACCACGACGGACATATCGTCGCCATCGGGATCGATGGCCCCGCCCAAGGGCGAGAAAGTGACCGACTCGCCGCTCTTGACGAAAATAAACTGCGTATTGCTCGAGTCCAACACGATCGGGGGGTAGTTGTCGGCCCGGGCCGCCGGCGGCGTGACGGCCAGGCCGACGACGCAAACCAGGGCGGCCAACAGGCCGAGAACGACCCGCCGGGGGACCGAATCGCCTCGGCGGAGATTGTTGGGGGACTGCGACATTGCCACTCCTAGCAGTAGATATAGCCTCGTGCGCTATAATCGGCGATTCGCCGCCCGGGCGCGCCGGGAGGGCCGGGGGGAGATTTTGCCGACCAGCGCCGGGGGGCGTCGGGCCGGCCTCGGGCGAGGCCAGTCGCGGCCTCCACCGGTAATCCCTCGACTCTCCCCGGTCTCGGGAGAGGCGAACTACCCCTAAAAATATACAAGCGGGCGCGGCGGCGGTCCAGACGGCCGGGCGCCTAATTTAATGCGCGCCGCGCCCTTTTTATGCGAAACGGCCCTTTTTATGCGAAACGGCCCTTTTTATATGGTTCGGCCCGGCCCCGGCCACGCGACCGCCCACGAGTCCGGCGAAAGCGGCCACTGCCCCGGTCGGGCGGTCGCCGGACAGCCGCCGGGGTTATCGCCAGCGGCTCGCCGCCGGGACCGTGGTGGCGCTGTCCGACTGAGCCCAGATCCACCGCTGGGACCGCCCGCCACGCAGATCATCGGTGGATCTGGGCTGGGGCGATGCCGTCTCAGGCCCGGCGCAGGATGGCCGCCGGGTCGCGGCGGGCGGCGTGCAGGGCGGGCGGGACCGAGGCCGCCGCCCCGGCCAGGAGGCCGACCGCCACACCGAGGCCGACCGTGCCCGGGCCGAGCGCCGTGGGCAGGCCGTAGGCCAACCCCACACCCAGCGACACCATCACCCCTATTAGCGTGCCGACGATCCCCCCGGCCAGGCCGATGGCCACGCCCTCGTAGGCCAGGCTGGTCATGTACGGCTTCCAGCCGGCCTCCCGGCGGGCTTTCGCCTACAGCTCGCGGTGACCTGCTCGACCGCCCCCGTGACCTTCAGGAACCGGTTCTTTTTCGACGGCGAGTCCCCCCGCCGCCGCGACCCGTTCCGCTTTCACGATTTGCTCATTGAATAGTCCAGTGTCCGGGTTTTGAGGTCAACCTCAATCCGACGGGCGAGAGCGGGTCGGGGTGGGAGTTTCGGGTTTGCGGGGTCTTGCCCGACAACGGCATCGTGTGGGACGACCACGGCGGCGAGAACGCTCGGGCGGGCGTCGTGGGGTCCTGCGCTGTGGGCTCGAGCGCCGTCAGATCGCCGCCCGGGCGGCCGTCGCCGCCGGGCGGGGGGATATTCAGCAGACGACTTCTGCCGAATCTTTTCGGCGGGCCGGGCCAAGTGGAATTGCCGGAGCAGGCGCGGGCTCCGAGCGGAGTGTCCCCTGCTGAGGCGGGCGGTCAGGCCGGCCACTCACAGCTCTTTTCCAATTGCCGGAGACAGAACGGGCGGCCCGCGAGGTCGTCTCCCCGCCCGTCCACCCGTCCTTGAGGCAAGAGGATCTGGAACGGATCGACCAGGCTCACCGTATTAGGTGACACGGGACAACCTGCCGGGATGCGCTGACGAGGCGGCCAGGGTCGTGCCGTCGATGATCCGCCGGAAAGCCGTCGTCGCCCGCTCGTGATCGGGACCGATCTCGTCGGCGACCGCGTTGGCAGAGACGATGTCTTCGGCTTCGCACCACAGGTTCACTTGTTCGAGCGCCCGTCTGGCGGCGACTTCGTAGGAGGCCGCCGGGTATTGGAAGCGGTGTTTCAGCCCGACTACGTCCACGCCCTGCATGGCGATCCTTGCCCCGCAGTCCACGATGGCCCCCAGGAGCTTGCGGTAAAGACTGGCGGCGTCTCCGACCCTGCCCAGCAGCGGTGACCACGCGCCCCGGCCCTGCATGATGTCGTGGGCGTGGAAGACGTGGAACGCCTTGTCCGACACCGACCCGTCGCGGACCTTGACCCTGATCGCGTCGATGAGCACAACCGGGTGGACCCGGTCCAAAGGTCGAGGGCCACCTGTGGGGCGACATGGGGGACGGGGCCTGACGCTCGGCGTGACGGCGGCGTCGGGCGAAAGTGTTTTGTTCGGTTTAGTAGGCTTCGCCTATGACAAATTCGGCCCGGGCCGGTGGTCGTCCCTCGCGGCGGGCGGTGTTCGAGCAGTTCGCCGCCGCCATGGCCGACCTGGCGGCTCGCGGCGGGCTGCCGTCGTGGCAGCGGGCGCGTCCTTTGTGGGACGGTTTGTGGCGCTTGGACGCGCATCACTCGACCGCCATCGAGGGCAACACCCTGGTCTGGCGCGAGGTCGAGGCCCTGCTCGACCAGGGTCGGGCGGTCGGCGCGAAAGAGCTCAAGGATTACCTGGAGGTTCTCGGTTACAGCCAGGCTGCCGCCTGGGTGTACCAACAGGCGGGCGCGGCCCGTGATTGGGAGCACGACCAGATCGTCACCTTGACCGAGATCCGTCAGATCCACCGGCAGACGATGGCCCAGGTTTGGGAGGTCGCCCCCCATCTGGCCGCCACCGCCCAGGAGGCGCCGGGCGGTTTCCGCCAACATGAGATCGCGGCCTTCCCCGGCGGTATGAAACCACCCCTCCACCCGCTCGTGCCCGCGCTGCTCGATGCCTGGGTGGCCCGCGCCAACCAAGGCGGGGTCGACCTGCTGGCGGGCCGCCTCCCGCTGTCGGATGGTCCGCGCTGGGCGGCCGGGCTGCACGCCGAGTTCGAGCGCGTCCACCCTTTCCTGGACGGCAACGGGCGCACCGGCAGACTGTTGCTGAACCTCGTCCTGGTCCGCTGCGGCTGGCCCCCGGTCGTCATTCTCAAAACCTGGCGCCGTCGCTACTTGGCCGCGCTCGTCCAAGCCGACGCCGGGAAAGTGGACCCGTTGGCGGAGTTGATCGCCCGGGCGGCCATGGTATCGCTGAGCCGGCTGCTGCCGACCATAGCCGGGGACGAGGAGTTGTTGCCGTTGGCGGCCTTGGCCGACGGCACGATGTCGCTGGCGGCGCTGCGGCAGGCCGCCGTCCGGGGGCGCCTGCGGGCCAGCCTGGACCAGTCGGGGCAGTGGCGGTCCACCCGTCAAGCCGTTGAGACCTACAAGGGCGAACGCTACCGCCGGGTTGGGCGGGAGACGTGATCGTGATCGCCGCCCGGCCGCCGTCGTCGTCCGTCGGCCAGGCCTAGTGGTCGCAAGTGGCCGGTTCTGGGCCTCGACCGTTCCAGACGTCTTGGTGCGGGCTACTGATGTTGCGCTGGTTCGGCCCCACGAGCCAGCGGTTGTTCCCCGACGGGGGTTGGGCATGCCTACGAGGTCGCCCTCCCGAGTTAGGTCAAATGCTTTAGTGCCTTGTGGCCGTGACCGTGCGGGCGAGGACGGCGCCGGCGGTCAAGTCTGTCCGATGTTTCGGAGGTTACCCTCACACTAGTTGGAGGGCAACCTCCGAAACGTTAAACTGGGGCCGTGGCCGCGCAGCAGGTGAGACGTCATATTGAAGAGTTGGCCCGTCAGGCCTTGGACCGCTTCCCGGTGATCAGCCTCCAGGGCCTCCGGCGGGCCGGGAAGTCCACCTTGGCCCTGGAGATCGTCCGGGACCGGCCGGGATCAACTGGTGGCCGACCGGGGCGGGGACTGGATCGGGCGGACGCTGGAGGGGCTGGTGGTGACGGAGTTGCTGAAGCAGCGCTCCTGGTCGGGCGCCCGCTGGGAGCTGTCCCACTACCGGGACCGCGACGGCCTCGAGGTCGACGCCGTGATCGAGTTGGAGGACGGCAAAGTCATCTTGGTCGAGGTCAAAACCGCCTCGACCTACCGCTTTGAGCATTTCACGGCTATGGACAAGTTGGCCGCCCGGCTGGGAGAGCGCTGCGTGGCCGGCGTCGTCCTAGCCGCGACCGACCACGGCTGGCGCTACAGCCAACGACTGGCGGGCCTGCCCATCTCCGCCCTCTGGCAAGACTGGTGAACGCCCGTCGCGGCTCGTCCGGGTGCGGACGGCTTGTTCGACATTTCAGAGGTTGCCCTCATACTAGTTGGAGGGCAACCTCCGAAATGTTGTAACCGGTCCCAGTCGTACCTGGCCCAGCACCTGGACCACCTCGGTGCTGGTCAGATTGTCCTTGGTGTACCAGACGGCCGGGGAGACGATCTCCTTCTCGGCCGGCAGGGTTCCTCGGGCGGCCGAGACCAGTAGTTGGACGGTTTTGTAGCCGATGCCGCCCGGGTCTTGGAGGCTTATTCACGATGAGATTACGGGTCGACAATCGCTCAGGCCGCCTGATTCGAAGAAGCCGAGGGTGAGCGGTTCGGGGACCAGGCGGCGGTCGGTGTCGGGGTCGAGCAGCCTGAGTCGGGTGAGGGGGTGGGGTCCGTGGAAGAGGTTGAAACTGATGATGTTCATGGAGTGGACGGGGATCAGCGAGGAGTTCCGGT
>JAISAO010000056.1 GCA_031266665.1 Propionibacteriaceae bacterium
GCGCTTCGTCTTCGACGCCGCCCAGGTGGCGGCGGTGGCCGCCGAGCTGCGCCGGTTGCTGGCCGCCGGCGACCGGCTGGCCGAATCCGACCCGGACGAGGCCGACCTGGACGAGGCCAACCCGGACAACGTCGAGGCAGGGGAGCGATGAAAGGGCAGCACCGGCTCTGCCGGCTGCAGGTGGTCAACTGGGGGACCTTCCAAGGTTGGGTCGACCTGGCGGTGCCGCGCTCCGGTCTCTTGCTGACAGGCCCGTCCGGCTCCGGCAAGTCGTCCCTGCTCGACGCCATGGCGGCGGTGCTGGTCCACCCGAAATGGCTGGCCTTCAACGCCGCCGCCCAAGAGGGCGGGCGGGGTGACCGGTCGCGAACGCTGGCGACCTACGTCCGGGGGGCGCACAAGCGGGCGGCCGACGAGGCCTCCGGCGAGGTCGCCGCCGCCTACCTCAGGCCGGGGGCCACCTGGAGCGCGGTCCTGCTGACGTTCGACGACTGGGACGGCCGGATCACGACCTTGACCCGGCTGATGCACTTGGCCCGGGGGTGCAACGCCGCCTCCGAGGTACGTTCGCTGTACCTCTTGGCCCAGACGGCGGTCGACGCTTTAACGCTCGCCCCGTTCGCCCAGAACGGCCTGGACAAGCGCCGCCTCAAGCAGGAACACGCCGACTGGGCCGTGGACGACGTCTACCAGCGCTTCGCCGCCCGTCTCCAGCGCCGTCTCGGCCTGGCCTCCGACCAAGCACAACATCTCTTGCATAAGACCCAATCGGCCAAGAACCTCGACAGCCTGGACGACCTGTTGCGCAATTTCATGCTCGACCAGCCCGACACCTTCGAGTTGGCCGACCAGGCCATCGACCAGTTCCAAGAGTTGCGCTCGGCCCACGAGACGGTGGTGGACGCCCGCCGCCAGGTCGAACGCCTGGGGCCGCTGCGGGCCGCCGCCGCCGAGCGGGAGCGGGCGACCGAAGAGCGGGCCGAGCTGGACGGCCAGTTGGAGCACGTCGAGACGACGCGGCTGCGGCTCCACCTGGAGCAGGCTGAGCGCCAGCTCCAAGACTTGGCCGACCGGCTGACCGGCCTGGAGCGGGAGATCAACTCGGCCGACGCCGTGACCAAGGCTCGTCAGGAGGACCGCGACGCCGCCCTCCTGCGGGTCAACCGACTGGGCGGCGACGAGTCGGCGCGGCTGGAGGCCGACGAGCGGCACCTGGGCGAGGCGGCCGAACGGGTCACGGCCGAACGGGACCGCCAGTCCGCCGCCGCCGGGCGCTGCGGACTCGAGCTGCCGGCCGCCGCCTGGGATCTGGCGGCTTTCCGGCGGCGGGTCGAGGCCGCCCGAAACGACCTGGCGGAGACCGCCGAGGCCAAGGAGGCCCGCCACGACCTGAGCGCCGTCCACTCCCAGGCCCGCCAGCGGGTCGAGCGCCTCCAGGCCGACTTGTCCGCCGCCCGACGCGAACGCTCCAACACGGACCCCGGGCTGTTGGCCGTCCGCGACCGACTGGTCGCCCTCGGCGCCCCGCGCGACCGCTTGCCCTTCGCGGGCGAGCTGTTGCGGCTGAGCCCGGCGGAGACCGACTGGACCGGGGCCGTCGAACGGGTCTTACGGCCCTTCGCCCGCACCCTGCTAGTGCCCGAGGACCTCTACCCCCTGGTCTCGGACTTCGTGGACGGCCGTCGCCTGACCGGCCCGGACGGGCGCGGCTTGCGACTGTTGTACGAACGGGTGCCGGCCGAGCCCGGGACCGATGTGCCGCCACCGTCCGACCGGCGGGCGCTGTGGCGCAAGCTCGAGGTGGCCGCCGGCGAGTTCGCGGACTGGCTCGCCCAGGCGGTGCGACGGTTCGACCACGCCTGCGTCGAGACCGCCGCCGAGTTGCGCGGCGTCGACCGCGGCGTCACCAGGGCCAGACAGGTGCGCCACTCGCGGACGCGCCATGAGAAGGACGACCGCTTCGCCGTGGACGACCGCCGCCAGTGGGTCCTGGGATCCTCGACCGAAGCCCGCCAACAGGCCTTGCTGGAGGCGTTGCGCCAGGCCGAGGATCGAGCAGCCCGGGCACTGACGGACCGAGACCAGGCCGAGACCGGGCACGAACAGCGCCAGCGGACCGACCACGACCTGGCCGATTTACTGACCGTCCGCTGGGCGGACATCGACACGGCCACGGCCGACCAGGCGCTGACCGACGTCCGCGCCCGGCTGCGGGCCCTGCGCGACAGCAACGCCGGGCTGACCGAGGCGAAGACCGCCCTCGAGTTGGCCGAGAGCCGACTGGAGGCGGCGCAGGAGCGGGTGACTGAGTGGAGGGGAAAACGGATCGCCGCCGAGGACGAGCGCGTCCGGCTGAACGCGCGCGCGGACGGCTGGCGGAAGGAATTGACGGACCGGCCCGAGACGCCGGACGAGGCGGCGACGGCGTTGCGCCAGCGTTTCGGCCAAGAGACCGACGTGGAGGCGGCGGCCCGCCGGGTGACCGACGGGTTGAACACGGAGGTCAAGGCGCTGACCGGCCGGATCAACCGGGCGGAGAACAACGCCGTCCTGATCATGAATTCCTACCGCACCGAGTGGCCCGCCCAGTCGGCCGACCTCTACCCCGAAGTCGCCTACCTGTCGGAATACCTGGCCATCTTGACCCGCCTCGAGGAGGACCGACTGCCGGACTTCGAGGAACGTTTCTTCTCCCTTCTGCAGAGCCAGGCGCGGAACAACATCGGCGGTATCGCGCTCCGACTGCGCAACGCCCGGCGCGAGATTCGTGAGCGCGTCCAGCCGATCAACCAATCGCTCCAACAAACCGAGTACGCCCCCGGCCACCACCTCCACATCCGTCCCGAGGACCGCCGCCTGTCCGAGGTGGACCAGTTCCTGGGCGAGTTGAGCGAGGTCACGGCGGGTTCGCTGGAGTTGAGCTTCGCCGCCAGGACCACCCCGGAGGAACGCCAGGCGGCCGAGCGCCGCTTCGCCCGCCTACAGGCCCTACCCGACCGGCTGGCCTCATCCGACCCGGCCGACCGGCGCTGGCGGACGATCTGTCTCGACTCGCGCCTCCACGTCCAATTCGTGGCCGAGGTGCGCGATGCCAGCGGCGCCGCTGTCGACTACTACAAGGGCGCCGGCGGGCTGTCGGGCGGCGAGCGCCAGAAGCTGGTGACGTTCTGCCTGGCCGCCGCCCTGCGCTACCAACTGGCGCGCGACGGCTCCCCCGACCCCGTCTACGGCCTAGTCGTCTTGGACGAAGCCTTCGACAAGACCGACCCGGCTTTCACCCGCCTGGGCCTGGAGGTGTTCCGCTCCTTCGGCTTCCAACTGCTGCTGGCGACGCCGGAGAAGATGCTCCAGACGCTGGAGGATTATGTCGGCGGCGCCATCGTGGTCCGCCACCAACCGGACCGAGGGTCGTTCGTCGAACGGCTGACCTGGGAGACGGCGCCGGCTGTCACCGCCACCGGGCCGGCCCTGTCACCCGACAGCCTGTTCGACCAGGTCGACCAGGTCGCGCCGCGACCTCGCCCAGTGGGCCGGGCGCAAGACGACGGCCGGGGCGCCCGCCTGGACGACGCTGGCGGCCTATGGCGAGGAGTTGACTTTCTCCTACCCCCTCCAACCGCCCCGCGAGCGGGAGGTCTGGGCGGGTCCGGACCGGGCGGCGGCCTGGACCAGCCAATGGAGGCGTTTCCCCGCCCCGCCCGGGGTGACCGTGGAATGGGTCGAGCGGCGCTGGCCCAGCGCTGGGATCCAGCGACTGCCCCGGCGGGTGGCCGTCCAGGGCGCCCGGGCGCTGGCCGGATTGGCCGGGCGGGGGGCCGACTGGGACGCCCTGCGATCCGCCAGCCAGCGTCTCCGGGCCGAGTTGGGGCCGGCTGTGGCACCCGCCCTGAAGACTGTCGCCCAACGTCTGGCGGCCGCCTCCGACGATGACGTGGAGCGCCTGATCGCGGTCGTCCGTTGGTTGGCGGACCATCCCGACTCGGGCCTGTCCGCCCGCCAACTCCCGGTCGAGGGCGTCGACACGAAGTGGTTGGAACGCCGCCGCCGACTGGTCGACCCCCTGGTGGAGGCCCTGTCGGGAAGGCCCGGCCTCGGTCTGGCACGGGAGCCGCAGCGCTTCCGCGTGCGCCTGCTGGACGACGCCATGGCCTGTCCGCTGCGCGATTTCACGGCCTCGCCGGCTGAGTTGGCGGCCCTGGAGTTGACGCCGGACTGGGTGATCGTCTGCGAGAACCTGGCCTCGGTTCTCAGCCTCGGCCCGCTGCCGGGGTGCGTCGCGGTCCACGGCTTGGGCCAAGACGTGGTCGAACTGGGACCGGTTCCCTGGATCGCGGCGGCCAGAGTCCTCTATTGGGGCGATCTCGACAGCCACGGTTTCCGCATCCTGGCCCAGGCCCGCAAAACCTGGCCCCAGACCGAGTCGATCCTGATGGACGAGGCCACGCTGGAGCGGTTCCTCCCCCTGGCCGTCCCCGAGCCCGTGCCGCACAAGGGCCCCATCGGTTATCTCACCGCCGCCGAGGGCGCCGCTTTGTCCCGCCTCCGCCAAGGCGACCTGCGCCTAGAGCAAGAGCGCGTCGGCCGGGCTTACGCCGACCAGGCCATCCGACGCCGGATCTCCTAGTGGTCTGTCGCATCTAAAAGTTGGGTGATGAGCGGTGTCGGGCGGTGTCGATGTCTGGGCGGAGGTATGGAGGCGGGCTGTACGCCCGCCGACCGACGACAACGCCGCCAGCGGTGCCGCCCGGCATCGCGAGTCAGACGTTTTAGGTGCGACAGACCACTAGCCCGGCACCGTCGGGCGGTTCGGCGACACCGGGCTCAGTCGTCGATCCAGAGCGAGTCGACGGGCAGGGCCAGCAACCGGTCGTCGTATCTGAAAGCCCGCTCGCCCAGGTGCAACACGACCCCCGCCCCGAAGGCGGCCCCCAAGTGGTCCCTGAGCCGCTTCAGACCGGCGAAAGACTCTTTCGCGGCTCTCTGGCCGGCCTTGACCTCGAAGGCGAAGACCAAACCGTCATCGCGTTCGACCACCAAATCCACCTCCTCGCCGTCATAGGTGCGCCAGTGACCCACCTGGGCGACGCCGTCCAGCCAGGAGACCTCCTTCAACAACTCCCCCACCACGAAGGTCTCCACCAAATGGCCGAACTCGGTCAGGGACGTCGGATCGCGCCGATCCAATTTCTCGCCGCCCAGTCGCAGCAGCCTCGCGGCCACACCGGAATCGTGAAAGTGGACTTTGGAACTGGTGGCGGCGCGGGCGTTCAGCGTCTTACCCCAGGCGGGGAGGAAGCGGACCAGGAAAACCGCTTCGAGGAGACGCCCGTACTCTTTGACGGTGGCGCTGTCGACGCCCAACGCGTCCGCCACATTCCCCCGGTTCACCACTTGCCCCGTCTGGGCGGCGAGTTTGGCCAAGACCTGCGGCAGAAGCTCAGCCTTGCGTAGCCGCTTCAAGCCATTGATGTCCCGCTCCAACGTCAGCTGGACATAGTTGTCGAACCACCTGGCCCGGGCTTTGTCCGAACGTTCTTGCGCCAACGGGAAACCGCCCCTGACGACGCGCCGAATGTACTCAGCTCTAGTTGTCGATGACAAGCGGGCTGAGACCACCTTCTCGCCTTGGTCGGACAGTCTGGGGAGCAGGCCCGGGGCGCCCTCGACCTCGCATTGCGCCAACGGGAGCAGTTCGAGCCGGTCGAGCCGGCCGGTGAGCGCCTGCGCGGCGGCGGGCAGTGATTCGTGCCTGGACGATCCGGTGAGCACGAACCGGCCAGGACGGGTCGGCGGCCGGTTCAGTTGGGCTTTGATGTAGTCCAACACCTCTAGCGCCCGTTGGTACTCGTCCACAAAAATGGGGCGGGGCTGATCCATCAACGTCCTGGGGTCGGCCTGGAAAGCGTGTAACACCTCAGGATCGTCAAGATCGATCAGCGTCCCCGACAAACCCCGCGCCAATGAGGCCAGCAGCGTGGACTTGCCGACCGACCGGGGCCCCTGGATCAGTAAGACGGGCTCTTCCCGCAGGCGCTCCCGCGCCACCGCCGCCACCCGGCGCGGAACCAGGCCCTCCAGTTCTCCCACATCACCCATAGTACCCTCAACTCCAGATCTCGAGCCAGGTCTACTCCAGATCTCGCACGACACTTATTCCAGATCTCGAGCCAGGTCTGCTCCAGATCTCGCAGCCGGCGCGAGCGGATAGGCCTCGGACTCCATCTAGCGGGCATCCATCTAGTGGGCGCGGACGGGATCGAACCGCCGACCTCCTCCTTGTAAGGGAGGCGCTCTGACCGACTGAGCTACGCGCCCTGGACTCGGCCGCTAGCGGCGCGGCCCCTTGGGCCGGACCAGCTTGTGAGCCGACCAGTCCGGCGACACCGCAGCGGTCGAGGTCAGCGACAGGCCGGCGGCCACGGCCCCCTCGGCCACGTCGGCCTGGGGCACATGGCCCGGACGGCCGTGTTTAGGCGTCAGCAGCCAGATGACGCCGTGGCCGGCCAGGTCGGTCAAGGCGTCGACCAGGCAGTCGATGACGTCGCCGTCGTCCAGGCGCCACCACTGCAGCACCACGTCCACGGCCTCGTCCGACTGATCCACCAGGTCGGCGTCAATGGCGTCCATGACGGCCTCGCGCAGTTCTTCGTCGACATCCTCGTCCCAGCCCAGTTCCTCGACCACCAGGCCGGGACTCAATCCTAGTTGGGCGATGTTGGACGACTTGCTCCCGGCATCAAGCCCCCAGGCGGCCACGCTCACTCCTCAATACTCGTGCGCCAACAGGCGAAGGTCTCACCCGTGGCCCAGCCTACGGGATCGGGACGGGGGCGGAAAGGACAGACCACTAGGCCCGGCCGCCGATCCGCCCCCGAATCTCCCGTCCGGCCGTCAGTCCTCGGCCGGGTCGTCCTCGGAGGCCTGGGCCGCCGTCACCTGGTCGAGGCGGTAGTGGACGAAGGCCTGGGCCGGCAGCGACGAGTCGACCTGGCCCTGATCGGCCAGCAGGCTCAGCGCCTTGACCATGATCGACTGGGCGTCGATCTTGAGCCAGCGCCTAGCCGCCGCCCGGGTGTCGGAGAAGCCGAAGCCGTCGCCGCCCAGGGACGAGAACACCCCGGGGACCCAGGGGGCGATCTGGTCGGGCACGCCGCGGGCGAAGTCGGACACGGCCACCACCGGCCCCGGCCGCCCGCTCAGGCGGCTGGTGACATAGGGCGTCCGATAGGGTCCACCGGCCATGAGCTCGGCCTCGGCCGCCACCGCGTCGCGGCGTAGCTCGTTCCAACTGGTGACGCTCCAAACGTCGGCCGCCACGCCGACGTCTCGGTCCAGCAGCCGCCGCGCCTCCAAGGCCCAGGGCACAGCCGTCCCCGAGGCCAGCAGTTGGACCCGGGGGGCGTTGGGGGCCAGGCCGTCGCCGCCGGCCTCCAGCAGGTACATTCCCTTGACGATGCCCTCGACGTCGACCCCCTCGGGCTCCCCCGGCTGCACCATCGGCTCGTTGTAGACGGTCAGGTAGAAGATGACGTCCTCGGGCCGGGAGCCGTACATCGTCTCCAGGCCGTGGCGCATGATGTGGGCGATCTCGTAGGCGTAGGCCGGGTCGTAGCAGCGCATGGCCGGGTTGGTCGAGGCCAGCAGGTGACTGTGGCCGTCCATGTGCTGGGTGCCCTCGCCGGTCAGCGTGGTCTTGCCGGCCGTGGCGCCGATGAGGAAGCCGCGGACCAACTGGTCGGCCGCCGCCCACAGGCCGTCGCCGGTGCGCTGGAAGCCGAACATGGAGTAGAAGACGTACACCGGCACCATGGCCAGCCCGTGGGTGGCGTAGCTCGAGCCGACAGCGGTGAAGGCGGCCACCGAGCCGGCCTCGTTGATACCGGTGTGGATGATCTGGCCGGCGGTCGACTCGCGGTAGGCCAGCATCAGATCGGAGTCGACCGGGGTGTAGTTCTGGCCCTGGGGGTTATAGATCTTGATGGTGGGGAAGAGGGCGTCCATGCCGAAGGTCCGGGCCTCGTCCGGGATGATCGGCACGATGTGGGCGCCGAAGTCCTTCTCCCGCAATAAATCTTTCAGTAGGCGGACCCAGGCCATGGTGGTGGCGACCTTCTGGGCCCCGAAGCCCCGGCGCGAGGCGGCGTAAACCCGCTCGCCGGGCAGGGCCAGGGGCTTGGCCTCGGCCCGCCGCTGGGGCACGAAGCCGCCCAACTGGCACCGCCGGGCCAGGGCGTACTGGATCCTGGGGTCGTCCATCCCCGGGTGGTAGAGGGGGGCGGCGTAGGGGTCGGACTCGAAAGTCGCGTTCGAGATCGGCAGCTCCAACCGGTCGCGGAAGTCTTTCAACTCGGCCACCGTCAGCTTCTTCATCTGGTGGGTGGCCATGCGGGCCGTGAAATGGGAGCCCAGGAAATAACCCTTGATGGTGTGGGCCAGCACCACGGTGGGGGCGCCGACCGTCTGGACGGCCCGCTGGTAGGCGGCGTAGACCTTGCGGAAGTCGTGGCCGCCGCGGGTCAGCCGCCAGATGTCGGCATCGCTCCAGTCCTTGACCAGGGTCGCCGTCCTGGGGTCGCGCTCGAACAGGTGTTGGCGGACGTAGGCGCCGTCCTTGCCCTTGTAGGTCTGGACGTCGCCGTCCACCACCGCGTTGAGCAGGTTGACCAGCGCCCCGGACTGGTCGCCCTCCAGCAGGGGGTCCCAGGTCGAGCCCCAGATCACCTTGATGACATTCCAGCCGGCCCCCCGGAAGAAGCCCTCCAACTCCTGGACGATCTTGCCGTTGCCGCGCACCGGGCCGTCCAGGCGCTGCAAATTGCAGTTGACCACGAAGACGAGGTTGTCCAGCCCCTCGTAGGCGGCGAACTGGATCAGGCCCCGGGACTCCGGCTCGTCCATCTCGCCGTCGCCCAGGAAGGCCCAGACCCGCTGGTCGGAGGTGTCCTTCAGCCCCCGGTTGAGCAGGTAGCGGTTGAAGCTGGCCTGGTAGATGGCGTTGAGCGGCCCCAGCCCCATGGAGACGGTCGGGAACTGCCAGAAGGCGGGGAACTGGCGCGGGTGGGGGTAGCTCGGCAGGCCCAGCGGCCGGCCGTCCACCAGGTGGCTCTTCTCCTGGCGGAAGCCGTCCAGCTGGTCGGCCGACAGCCGGCCCTCGAGGAAGGCCCGGGCGTACATGCCGGGGGCGGTGTGGCCCTGGAAGAAGACCTGGTCGCCGCCGCCTAGGTGGTCCGGGCCGCGGAAGAAGTGGTTCCAGCCGACCTCGTACAAGGTGGCGGCCGAGGCGAAGGAGCTGAGGTGGCCGCCGACGCCGACGCCGGGGCGTTGCGCCCGATGCACCACCATGGCCGCGTTCCAGCGCAACAACCGGCGGAAGCCGCGCTCCAGGTCGACATCGCCGGGATAATCGGGCTGCTCGGCCAGCGGGATGGTGTTGACGTAGTCGGTCGTGGTCAGGGCCGGCAGGCCGAGGTGGCGCTGGCGGGCGCGCTCCAGCAGCCGCAGCATGACGTAGCGGGCGCGGTTGGGGCCGTTGGAGGCGATCAGGCTGTCCAGCGACTCGAGCCATTCGCCGGTCTCGTCGGGGTCCGAGTCCGGCAGGTTGGCCGGCACACCGTTGAGGATCGGTCCGACGGTTTGGCGTGGTATCAAAACGAATCCTTTCACGACGGCCCCCGCAGGGCCGAGAGGCGATCACAGGTTATTCTGCCGTCATGGCAGAAGCCACGCCATACCAGACCTCTCCCAGAGGCCGCTCGCTGGAGTCCGACGCCGCCCGTCGCCAGGCCGTGGCCCAGCGCCTGGGCCGGCGCACCGCCAGCTTGACCACGGCCACGCTGACGGAGATGGACCGCCGCCACGACTGGTTCAGGGCCATGAACCCGGAGCACCGCAGCTGGATCACACTGGTCGCCCGGGCCGGCATCGACCACTTCGTGGCCTGGTTCGCCGACCGGGACGAGCAGCCGGTCGAGCCGATCGAGTTGTTCAACGCCGCCCCCCGCCTGGCCACCCGCCGCATCAGCCTGTACCAGACGGTCGAGTTGTTGAAGACCACCATCGACGTGATGGAGCGGGGCTTCCAGGAGATGGACCCGGACGACCGGGCGCTGCTGGAGGTGGCGATGGCCCATTTCTCCCGTTCGGTGGCCTTCGCCGCCGCCGAGGTCTACGCCGCCGCCGCCGAGCAGCGGGGCGAATGGGACAGTCGGCTGGAGGCCTTCGTGGTCGACTCCGCCCTGCGGGGCGAGATCGACGAGGACCTACTGTCACGGGCGGCGGCCTTGGGCTGGTCGGTCGACGGCGGCGGCATGGCCGTGGCCGTGGGCGGGCTGCCGGACCAGGTCGACCTCGGGGTCGACCGGCTGCACTCCTTCGCCGCCCAGCACCACCTGTCGGCCCTGGCCGCCCCCCAGGAGGCTCGGCTGGTGGTGCTGCTGGGCGGCGCGGCGCTGACCGACGACCAGGCCGCCCTGGCCCAGTTCGCCGCCCTGGGCGAGGTCTTCGGCCCCGGCCCGCTGGTGGTCGGCCCGGTGGTGGCCGAGCTGACGGCCGCCGCCTCCTCGGCCCGGCCGGCCCTGACCGGCCACCGCGCCGCCGTCCTGGCACCCAGGGCGCCCCGCCCGACACTGGCCTCGGAGTTGCTGGCCGAGCGGGTGCTGGTGGGCGACGCCGCCGCCGGCGCCGAGTTGGTCCGCCGGACCATCACCCCGCTGGCGGCCGGCGGCGACCTGGTGGCCACCTTGGCCGCCTATCTGGAGCAGGGCGACTCGGTCGAGGCCACCGCCCGGCGGCTCTACGTCCACCCCAACACCGTCCGCTACCGCCTGCGCCGCATCGCCCGGCTGAGCGGTCTGGATCCGGCCGCGGCCCCGGACGCCTTCGTGCTCAACGTGGCCCTGCGCCTGAGCCGCCTGTGAGCCCGGCGCCACCAATCCCCCGCCCCCGCCCGCCGCACAACCGGCGAGCCATCGCCGATCAAACCGCCCAACCGGTCGCCGACGCCTCCGGGCGGGGGCGGCGTGAAGACTGGACCACCCTCGCGCCAGCCGTTTAGATGGTTGTGGGAATCATCCAATAATCAAGCGGATTCTTGGTGTGGGAAGGGAGCCTCTTTATCCTCTTCCTCCGAAATCATGGGATATGTGTTCTCAACCAGATCAGACCCGGCGCGGCCGGCGGGCGACTTGTCCCCGCGTCGGCCCGGATCTCGGATCGGGCCCGCGGTGACGCCGGCCGACACCCGGGCGGACGGGACCATCCGCCGGCCAGCCGGTCATGAGCCCCGGGGAACGGCCTCGTGACCGACCTGAGACAGACCACGGGCGCCCCGGGGTCCCACATCCTCGGCGTCGGCGCCTATGAGCCCCGGCGGGTGGTCGACAACGCCGAGCTGTGCGCCTGGATCGACTCCTCGGACGAGTGGATCCGCCAACGCACCGGCATCGTCGAGCGGCGTTGGGCCGGGGAGGACGAGAGCCTGCTGGCGATGACGGCGACGGCCGGCCGGCGGGCCCTGGCCCACGCCGGGATGGCCCCGACCGACGTCGACGCCGTCTTGGTGGCCACCGTCACCCGGCTGGCCCAGTTCCCGGCCCTGGCCGTCGAGCTGGCGGCCGAGCTGGGCTGCGGGCCGGCGGCGGCCTGGGACGTCTCGGCCGCCTGCGCCGGCTTCGGCTACGCCTTGGCCCAGGCCGACGCCTTGGTGCGGGCCGGCACGGCCCGCCACGTCTTGGTGGTGGCCGGCGACCGGCTGACCGATCTGACCGATTTCCACGACCGCGCCACCGCCTTCCTGTTCGCCGACGGCGCCGGGGCGGTCGTGGTCGGGCCCTGGGACCGGCCCGGCGTCGGCCCGGTGGTCTGGGGCTCGGACGGCTCCCAGAAGGACGTCATCCGCCAGACCCTGGCCTGGGACGCCGCCGTCGCCAAAGGCCAACCTCCGTTCATCACCATGGACGGGCAGAAGGTCTTCAAATGGGCCCTGACCGATGTGGTCGAGGTCACCCGGCGGGCGATCGAGGCCGCCGGGCTGCGTCCGGAGCAGATCGACTTGTTCGTCCCCCACCAGGCCAACGACCGCATCACCGACGCCATGCTGCGCCAACTCCGGCTGCCGGCCGACGTTGTGGTCTCACGCCATATCCGCCAGACTGGCAACACCTCGTCCTCGTCCATCCCCATCGGGCTGGCCCGGCTCTACCACGACGGCCTGGTGGCCCCGGGGGCGACCTGTCTGATGGTCGGCTTCGGGGCCGGCCTAGTCTTCGCCGGCCAGGTCGCCGTCCTACCCTGAACCGCCAATCGGACAACCGACAACCCTTTCCCAAGTAGCACACCGAAACCGAAAAACCAAGGAGGAAGCAGATGGCCACCGCCACCGCCGAAACAATCCTGTCCCAACTCGCCACCATCATCAATGAGGTCGTCGGCGCCGAGACGTCCACGATCAGCCCCGAGAGCAGCTTCAGCGACGACCTGGGGGTCGACTCGCTGTCGATGGTCGAGATCATCTACGCCGCCGAGGACAGCTTCGGCATCACCATTCCCGAAGAGGAGTCCAAGAACCTGCGCACCGTGGGCAACGCCGTGGCCCACATCGAGCGGGCCCTGGCCGACGCCTGACGCCATGCCCGAGATCGTCATCACCGGCTTGGGGGCGACGACGCCGCTGGGCGGCGACCTGCCGACGACTTGGCGCAACCTGCTGGCCGGGACCAGCGGCGTCAGCCGCCTGGAGCAGCCCTGGGCCGAGCACCTGGCCTGTCGCATCGGCGGCCAGGCGCGGGAGGACCCGGCCGCCGAGTTGGAGCCGGCCAAGGCCCGCCACCTCGACCGCTCGGCCCAGTTCGCCCTGGTGGCCGGACTGGAGGCCTGGGCCGACGCCGGCCTCGGCCTGGACGATGACAACCCGGTCGACCCGGACCGACTGCTGGTCGCCATCGGCTCGGGCATCGGCGGGCTCAGTTCGCTGGTGGCCAACTGGGACACCCTGCGCGACCGGGGGCCGCGACGGGTGTCGCCCTTCACCGTGCCGATGCTGATGGCCAACGCCCCGGCCGCCAACCTCGGCCTGGCCCTGCACGCCCGGGCCGGGGTCCACTCCCCGGTCTCGGCCTGCGCCTCGTCCAACGAGGCCATCTCCCAGGGCTTCGACCAGTTGCGCTGGGGTCGGGCCGACGTCGCCGTCATCGGCGGGGCCGAGGCCACCATCCACCCTCTGCCGGTGGCGGCCTTCGCCCAGATGCAGGCCCTGTCCAGGCGCAACGACGAGCCCGAGCGGGCCTCGCGGCCCTGGGACCAAGACCGTGACGGCTTCGTCATCGGCGAGGGCGCGGCCTGCCTGGTGATCGAGACCTTGGAGCACGCCCGGGCTCGCGGCGCCCGGATCTACGGCACCCTGGCCGGCGCCGGTATCAGCGCCGACAGCCACGACCTGGTCCAGCCCGACCCCTCCGGCCTGGGCCAACGGAAGGCCATGGCCAAGGCCCTGGCCGACGCCGATCTGACGGCGGCCGACATCGTCCACGTCAACGCCCACGCCACCTCCACCCCCCAGGGCGACGCCACCGAGGCCCAGTCGATCCGGGCCGTGCTCGGCCTGGACTCCCCCGCCGTCGTCACCAGCACCAAGTCGATGACCGGCCATCTGCTGGGCGCGGCCGGAGCCCTGGAGACGATTTGCGCCCTGCTGGCCCTGCGCCACCGCCTGGTGCCGCCGACCATCAACCTGGAGCGCCCGGACGAGGACCTGGGGATCGACGTGGCCGTCGCCCCCCGCCCCCTGCCGGGGGGCGACCGGGCGGCGATCAACAACTCCTTCGGCTTCGGCGGCCACAACGTGGCCGTGGTCGTGACCACCGCCAACGCCACCGCCTAAAACGACCGCCGCCTGGCACCGGTCAGCGGGGGCGGCGGGGCGGGCGGATTCTGAGGGGCGGCGCCGGGTCGGGCTCCACGGGCGCGGGCGGGCGCAACTGGTTGGTTCCGCCGGAGACGTCGTCCAGGGCCGCCACGATCTCGTCCGGCAACTCGACATCCTCCACCGCCAGCAGCTCGTCCAGCTGTTCGACCGTCCGGGGGCCGACCAGCGGAGCTGTCACCCCTGGGGCGTCCCGCACCCACAGCAGGGCCACCTGGGCCGGTGTCAGGCCCAGCCCCTGGCCGGCCCGGACGACGGCCTCGATCACGCCGCGCGAGGTCTCCCCCAGGTGGGGCTCGACGAACCAGGCCAGGGCCGGGGAGGCGCCGCGCGAGCCGGCCGGACGGCCCTGGCGGTACTGTCCGGATAGGACGCCGCGCCCCAGGGCCGACCAGGGGAAAAAACCGATCCCCAGCCCCTGGCAGCAGGGCAGCAGCTCGAGTTCGGCCCGGCGGGCCAGCAGGGAGTACTCGGCTTGGGCCGAGGCCAGCGGCGCCCGGCCGGTGACCGCCTCCTGCCAGGTGGCGGCGCGGGCCAACTGCCAGCCGATGTAGTTGGAGACGCCGACTTGGCGGGCCTTGCCCTGGGCCACCGCCCGGTCGGCCGCCGCCAGGGTCTCGTCCAGCGGCGCCTCGCCCCAAGCGTGGAGTTGCCACAGGTCGACGTGGTCGCTGCCCAGGCGGCGCAGCGATCCCTCCAGGTCGGCCGTCAAGGTGTCGGCCCGGGTGTCGACCACCCGCCGGCCCTGCCGCCAGACGAAACCGGATTTGGTGGCGATGACGACCTCGGAGCGGGGAATGGTCTGGCCGATCAGACTGCCGATCAGACTCTCGACCTGGCCCGAGCCGTAGGCCGCCGCCGTGTCGATGAGGTCGCCGCCGACCTCCCAAAAGCGTTTCAGCAGGCCGGCGACTTCCGGGCGCGGCAACTGGGCCCAGGCCATCGTCCCCAGGCCGACCCGAGAGACGCTCAGCCCGCTCCGGCCGACCGGACGGTGCAGCATGGGCCTCAGCCTAACCGACCCCGGAGGCCTGATCCACGACGAGACCGCGCCGCCCGTGATGACACCACCGGTCGTCATCCCGTAGACACCACCGGTCTTCATCTCGGACTTGATCCGGGATCTCGAGCGGTTCGCGTATCATCCCCGGACCTCATCCCCTCAGACGGCGGTGATGAAATCGGCCAGGACGAGGCCGAGTATGACCACGCCGGCGAGGATGCGGTAGGCGACGAAGACGGTGAAGCGGTTGGAGGAGACGAACTTGAGCAGCCAGGCGATGCTGGCGAAGGCCACCACTAGACTGACCGCCGTGGCCAAGCCGGTGACGGCCCAGCCGACGCCTTGGGAGATGTCGTCGTAGGCCTTGTAGGCCTGGTAGAGCCCGGAGGCGGTCAAGGCCGGGATGCCGAGGAAGAAGCTCCAGCGGGTGGCGGTCTTACGGTCGATGCCGCGGAAGAGGGCGATGGCGATGGTGGCCCCGGAGCGTGACACTCCCGGGACCAGGGCCAGGCACTGGGCCAGGCCGATGATGAGGCCGTCCACAACCGTCAGCGACCGCTCGTCCCTGGGGCCGGCGGCGTGGGCGGCCCGGCCGGCCCGGATCAGCCGGGCGGCCCGCTTGTCCGCCGCCCATAAGACGAAGCTCCAGACGATGAGGGCGCCGGCGACGACGTAGAGGCTGCGCAGCGGACCCTCGATAACCGGCTCCAGGGCCAGGCCGACGACGCCGATGGGGATGGAGCCGACGATGACGGCCCAGCCCAGTCGGTAGTCGAGGTCGCGCCGGTCCTTGTGCCGCAGGCCGGCCAGCCAGCCGCTGGCCAGCCGGACGATGTCGCGCCAGAAGTAGATGATGGCGGCCAGGATGGCGCCGACCTGGATGATGGCGGTGAAGGCGGTGACATCGCTGTCGTCCAGTCTCAGGCCGAGCAGTTTCTCGGTCACGGTCAGGTGCCCGGTGCTGGACACGGGCAGGAACTCCGTCAGCCCCTCGACCACTCCGAGGATGACCGCGTCCAACCAATCCATCAGGGTCCTTCCGGCGACAACGAGGCGCAACTGTAGCGGCTCCCCATACTAACGATTGGGCCATCCGGGCGAGATCCCAGTATCAAGTCCGGGGCGAGGGGGCGATGTCGCCGAGGGCGGGCCTGGACCGTGGTGGGGGTGGCGGTCGGCGCGCTGGTGGTGTCGTTCGCCCTCAGCGGCGGTCAGCGCCAACCTGTTTCCATCGCCCGCGCCCCGCTCAAGGACGCCCCCGTCGTGCTCCTGGACGAGGCCACCGCCGCCCTCGAGGTCGACAACGAGATCGCTATCGGCGGCGTCATCGACGCCATCCGAGCCGACCGCAGGCTGATCGTCGTGGCCCACCCCTCCAGTTGCGGGACGTTCCGGCGCAGATACATCAAGATAGGCGCGACTCGCTGGTGCGGGCCCGATGCTCGCCTCCGGCCGGGCCATGATTTTTTTGGCGGGGCGGGACTATGGACGCGGTGGACGAGATCAAGGATCTGATGCTCACGCGGCCCTGTGCTATTATATAGTTCCCGGACGCCCCGAGGAGCTTTTATTTTTACATGACTAATTTATCTCGCGGAGGCGGTCGCTTTTCATCCAGGCGCGCCGTCCGATAATCAATGGCTCCTCATTTTGAACAACCCTCATGGAGAAGGCGGAGGCATCATGAAAGCGGTAACCGCGGACAACCTATCCAAAACTTATGAGTCGGGCAAGAGGGCCTTGGACGATGTGAGCCTTTCCCTGAACCAAGGTGAGATATTCGGGTTTCTCGGGCCGAATGGGTCCGGGAAAACCACCACGGTCAAGCTGTTGAACGGCATGCTGACTCCCTCCGGCGGGGAGTGCAGCGTTTTCGGCGTGAATCCGGCGGTGTCTCCGGAAACAGTACATGGAATGTCCGGCGTCATCACAGAACACGCGCAGATGTACGACAATCTCACCGGCTTTCAAAATCTTACTTTCTTCGCGTCCCTGTTTGGGATCGACGCCGGCGAAGCTGCCCAGCGGGCGCGTTCCCTGCTGGAGCAGATCGATCTCGCGGAAGCGGGAAACAGAAAGCTGGCGACTTACTCGACGGGTATGCGCCAGCGTCTGTCGCTGGCCCGCGCCATGATTCACAGGCCCCGCATATTATTTTTGGACGAACCGACCTCCGGCCTTGACCCGGAAAGCGCCAGACAGGCGAACGGCATGATCCGGGATTTGGCGAGGCAGGATGGAACAACGGTGTTCTTATGCACCCACCAGTTGCGCTACGCGGAAGAAATCTGCACCTATTACGGTTTGGTGGACAGCGGAACGCTGCTTGCCTCGGGCGATATCGAATCACTTCGCGCCGGTCTCTCCTCTGGACTGACGGTTACGCTGAGGACGGACAGACCGCCTGTCGGCGTAGAGCACGGCAAACTCCCGGACGGACGTTACTCGGTACAGGTGGCCTCGGCGGAGGAAATCCCGCGTCTGGTGCGGCGAATCGTCGAAGCCGGAATCAAGCTCTACCACGTTTCGGCGCAGCGCCCGACACTGGAAGAAATCTATTTCGCCCTGATTGAGCAAAAATCCACAGGCGGTGCGGCATGATGAACAAGCAACAATTGGCGTTGATAAAAAAGGATGTTCGCGGCATTACGTCGAATAAGCGACTCTTCTCGGTGCTTCTGATTATTCCTCTGTTTATGGCGGTTGTTCTACCGACGATATTTCTGCTGACGATCACATTTACACCCCTCGAGTCGGGCGATTTGCAAGACTTGCTCGCAATACTGCCCGTAGATTTGCCGAACAGCGATCTCAGGGTGGCACTGACCGGCGCCCTGCTGAATAAAATTGTCCCGCTATTCTTTTTAATGATTCCAATCATGTCCGCGTCGGTCATGGCCGCCAGTTCGTTTGTCGGTGAAAAGGAGAAGCGGACGCTGGAAACGCTCCTTTACTGCCCTTTGTCATTGAAGCAGATTTACCGGGCGAAAATACTGGCCTCGTTCGCGTTGAGTATGTTCGTGTCGCTATTGTCTTTCGCCGCCATGCTGATTGTGGTTGAAGCGGAGCTTTGGATCACAATGAGGAATTGGTTTCTGCCTGCTATCGAATGGCTGCTGATAATACTGTTGGTCGCGCCGGCCCTCTCTCTTATTGCGATCACCTTGATCGTGCGCGGCTCCGCCAAAGCGCAGACAGTGGAAGAGTCCCAGCAGCGCAGCGTGTTCTTAATACTTCCCATCCTTATGCTGATCGTCGGTCAGTTTATGGGCGTTCTACTATTGAACGCCTGGATTCTGCTGGGACTGGGGGCCGCTTTTGCCGCCATAGCCGTGGTTCTCGTGCGGACATCGGCCGGCGGATACACCTATGAAAAAATACTGAAATAAATGGGGAACGATATACGTCTGATCTGTGTCAATAGATGGTAGGTTTTATGGTGGGGGTGGATGGGCCTGCCACACCGGGGCCACGAGCGAGGTCGTCTAATCTCAGCCGCAAGAGGCGTGGCCGTGTGATAGAGGGAGTTGAGGAAGGTCGCCGAGGGTTTGGCTCTACTACGCGGTCCTGTCGAGGGTGGCGCCCAGCGCGTCGCCTCAACCGTATCGGTTGTCAGGCCGTGTCCGCGGCCTGGCCGCGCAGCCAGAAAGACCGCACGTCGGCCTTGGCCGCCAATTTGGCTTCGATCAATTTCCGGAGCACGTCGTGGTCGGCCCGGCCCCAGGGGATGCGGACGATGCGGGCGGTGTGGGAGTAGCCGGCCTGGTCGAGCAGGTCGGCGGTGGCGGCGATGCCGATCTCTTCCGGGTCGACCGCGCTGAAGTGGTCTTTGGCGGCGTCGAACGAGATGATGAACGTGCCGTGGGCGGTGAGCGTCGGCTTACCCCACTTGAACTCGGGCTTGACCTGAGGGAACGTCTCCAGCGCCCAGCGCCACACAGATTCCAGCTCGGCCCGGTGCCCGGGCGCAGGGATGGCCTGCCAGAAGGCCTCGAACTCGTCCATGTCGCCAGCTTACCGAGCCCCCTCCGTCCTCCAAGCACTGCGAACGCTGGCCCTCGAACTCAGTCGGAACCTGCTGTCGGCCTGAAGGGCACACTGTTCATTCAGTCGACGCTGGCGTTGTGGGGAATCGCCTCGTGGGACGATGGTCCCCACCCTAACCGGAGCGGGTTGGGGGGTCGTGGAGGTGCTTAGCCGACCGCGCTACGCGCGGCCGACTTTCAACCTCTGCCTGCTCGCACGCCACAAGGGCCGAGGCTGCGCCTCGGCCCTTGGTTTACGCTACCAACGCCGTGCCGGCGAGCGAACTCGCCGTCCCGGCGTTGTCCGCGCAAACCTAGGGCGTGCTCGGTCGTGGAGGTGGGGGGAGTCGAACCCCCGTCCTTGAGCAATGTCGCAGGTATTCTCCGGGCGCAGTCGGTCTGTCGTTCCACTTGGCTGTCACGCTCCGGCCGACGGGTCGTGAACCAGCCCAGTCCGATGAGTGTCCCGCTCAGCCGTTCGGACGCCGGCTGGCGGTTAGCCTTCTAGACGAGGCCAGGGTCCACGGCGAAGGCGCCCGTGGTCTGACCCTTCGGTTAGCTGTCAGGCAGCCAGAGCGAAGTTAGTGCGATTGGTATCGGCACTTATTGGTTTTCGGAGATCGTTAACGAGATGACCCCGATCCTCGGCCCGCTTCCCCTGGGACCACCGTCCCAAGTCGAAACCGGTCACCCCCTATTGAGTTGTCAAAGCCGTCTCCGGCCCAGACATCATACTCCGGGCGAGAGGCCCGGCGCGAGTCAGAGGCTCACCGCCGCCCGGCGGACGGAGTGGGCGGAGTGGACGGAAGGGGCGGGGCGGACTCCCCCGCCGCCAAGCTGTGCCAGTCCTGGGAGCGTTGGCCGGAACGCTGGCCGGCGACTGATCGGACGGCGGCGATCAACACCGGCAGCACCGCCGCGCCCGCCCAGACCGCCAGGTGAACCGAGGTGTGGCTGACCAACTCGACCTCGATCAAGCCGCCGGGCTGGGCCTCGGCCAGGCGGCGGTCGAAGTCGTTCGGGCCCAACAGGTGGCCCACCCAGGCGCAGACCAGGGCCGCCAGCAGGCCGGCCGCCGCCGCGATGACGGCGCATGGCCAACCCAGGCGCTTGAACCAGAGCCAGGCCAAGACGCCCAGCCCGGCCCCGGCCGCCAGCCCGATGGCCGACAGCCACATGTCGGCCGCGAAGACCAGGGCGTGGCCCCGCTCGTCCATCTCGGCGTAGAAGCTGTTGTCCAGGCTGAAGCCGGGCAAGTCAACCACCCAGAACCAAGCCGTCCCGGCGACGGCGCCGACGATCAGACAGGCCAGCAGATAGGCCCCCAGCCAGCCCAGCGTGGTCCGGCGGTCGCGGCCGCCCCGCTCCCAGCGGCGCCTAGTCTGGACCTCGCCACCGCCCGCGCCGCTGACCGCCGGGGCTTCGGTCATCGCGGCCGTCCGATGGCCACGGCCGAGAGTCCCAGCAGAGCCTTCAAGTCGGCCACCAGCCCGCCGCCGGGGCCGACCCGCTGGCTGGTCAGACGGTAAGTCTTGGTCTGCTTCGGCTCGATCAACCGGAACCAGACCTCCCCGCTGCCGGGGTGGGCCCGCAAGACCTGGCAGACCTCGGCCAGCAGGTCGCGCGTCACCCGGTCGAACCGCATGGTCAAGGTCAACGAGTTGTCGGCCTGGCTGGACAGGTCGATGGTTTTGACCCCGCTGGCGATGAACTCGACGCCATCCTCCCCGCCCCTGACCCGGCCCCGCACCGCCACCACCGTGTCCGGCGCCAACGCCGCCCCGAACTCGCCGTAGACCCGGGGGAAAACCATGATCTGCTGGGACGAGTCGAGGTCCTCCAGCAGGATTTGGGCCCAGGACTCGCCCTTCTTGGTCTGGCGGCGCGTCACCTCCGTGATCATGCCCGCGATGGTGGTCTCCGGGCCGGTGTTGCCCCGCTTGCCGGCGGTGGTCTCGTCCGCCTCCGAGGTGGTGGCGGCCAACTCGGCGATGGAGCGCTCCCGATGGGCCGCCAGCAGATGTTCGACGCCGTTCAGAGGATGGTCCGAGACATACAGCCCCAACATCTCGCGCTCGAAAGCCAACTTGACCGGCTTGTCCCACTCCGGGATGTCCGGCGCCGCCTCCTGGGAGGCCGCCGGCCGACCCTCGCCCAATTCTGCCCCGAACAAATCAAATTGTCCCATGGCTTGATTGCGCTTGAGGTCGAGCACCTGGTCGATGGCCTTCTCGTGGCGCTCCAGCAGCGCCCGCCGCGACGTGCCCAAGGAGTCGAAGGCCCCGGCCTTGATCAGCGACTCGACCACCCGCTTGTTGCAGACCGTCATCGGCGCCTTGTCCAGGAAGTCGTTGAAATCGGTGAAGGCGCCCGACTCCTGGCGGGCCTTGACGATCCCCTCGACCACCCCTTGGCCGACGTTGCGGATGGCGGTCAGGCCGAAGCGGACCCCCTCCGCCACCGGGGTGAAGGCGGCGGCCGACTCGTTGACGTCGGGCGACAGGATCTCCACCCCCATGCGGCGGCACTCCGCCAGGTAGACGGCCGACTTGTCCTTGTTGCCCTTGACCGACTCCAGCAGCGCGGCCATGTACTCGGCCGGGTAGTTGGCCTTGAGGTAGGCCGTCCAATAGGAGACGATGCCGTAGCCGGCGGTGTGGGACTTGTTGAAGGCGTACTGGGCGAAGGGCACCATGACGTCCCACAGGGCCTGGGCGGCGGCGGCCGAGAAGCCCCGCCGGGCCATGCCATCGGCGAATTGGGCGGCCTCGGCGTCCATCTTGGCGGCGTCCTTCTTGCCCATCGCCCGGCGCAGTAGGTCGGCCTGGCCCAGGCTGTAGCCGGCCAACTCCCGGGCCACGGCCATGATCTGCTCCTGGTAGACCATCAGGTGGAAGGTCTGGCCCAAGATCGGCTCCAGCGCCTCTTTCAGCTCGGGGTGGATCGGCACCACCGCCTGGCGGCCGTTCTTGCGCTCGGCGTAGTTGATGTGGGCCTTGGCCGCCATCGGCCCCGGCCGGTACAACGCCAGCACGGCCGCGATGTCCTCGAACCGGGTCGGCCCCATCAGCCGCAGCAACGACCGCATCGGCCCGCCGTCCAACTGGAAGACGCCCAGGGTGTCGCCCCGGCCCAACAACTCGTAGGTCGAAGTGTCGTCCAGCGGCAGGGCCAGCAGATCGATGTCCTGGCCCCGGCCCTGCTTAATCAGCTCCAAGGCGTGGTCCAGGATGCCGAGGTTGCGCAGTCCCAGGACGTCCATCTTCATCAGCCCCATGGCCTCGCACTGGGGGAAGGAGAAACCGGTGATGCGGGCGCCGTCGTCGCGCTGGTGCAGCGGCACCAGGTCCATCAGCGGGGCGGAGCTCAAGATGACGGCGGCGGCATGCACCCCGGTGCCCCTAACCAGCCCCTCCAGCGACCGGCCGGTGGCGACCACCTGGGCCACCTCGGGGTCGCTGTCGCACAGCCCCCGGAACTCGGCCCCCTCGGCGTAGCGCTCGTGCGTCGGGTCGAAGATGTCGGCCAGGGAGACGGTCTTGCCCTGGACGTCGGGCGGCATCGCCTTGACGATCCGCTCGCCCATGGAGAAGGGGTGGCCCAGGATGCGGCTGGAGTCCTTGACGGCGGCCTTGGCCTTGATCTGGTTGAAGGTGTTGACCTGGGCGGTGTAGTCGGCCCCGTAGGTGTCGGCGATGTATTGCACCACCTCGTCGCGGCGGCGGTCGTCGACGTCCAGGTCGACGTCCGGCGGCGACACCCGCTCGGGGTTGAGGAAACGCTCGAAGATGAGCCCGTGCTCGATCGGGTCGAGTTCGGTGATGCGGGTCAGATAGGCCACCATCGAGCCGGTGGCCGAGCCGCGGCCGGGGCCGATCCGGATGCCGGACTGGCGGGCGAAGCGGCAGATGTCGGCCACGATCAAGAAGTAGCTGGAGAAGCCCAGCGGCTCGATCACGGCCAGCTCGGTGGCCATCTGCTCCAACACCTGAGGCGGAGGCGAGTCGCCGTAGCGGCGGGCCAGGCCCAGGTCCAGCTCGTGGCGCAGCCAGCTCTCCTGGGTCTCGCCCAAGGGCACGGCGAACTGGGGCATGCGGTCGACCTGGGCGAAGACCTCCCCGTAGTCCTCGATCCGGCTGGCCACCTCCAAGGTGGCGTCGCAGGCCTGGGGCAGGTCGGCGAACAGCCGCCGCATCTCCTCGGCCGAGCGCAGATAGTAGCCGGAGCCGGAGAAGCGGAAACGTTTCTCGTCGGCCTTGTTCTTGCCCACGCCGATGCACAGCAGCGAGTCGTGGGCGTCGGCCTGGTCCTCGGTGACGTAGTGCGAGTCGTTGGTCACGATCAGCGGCAGTTGGAGTTGGCGGGCCAGCCGCAGCAGGCCGTCCCGCACCTGGGACTCGATGGCCACGCCGTGGTCCATCAGCTCGACGAAGTAGTTGTCCCGCCCGAAGATGTCGGCGTACTCGCCGGCCACCCGCACGGCCTCGTCGTACTGGCCCAGCCGCAGCCGGGTCTGGACCGCCCCGCCGGGACAGCCGGTGGTGGCGATGACGCCGTCGGCGAACTGGGCGATCAGTTCCTGGTCCATCCTCGGCTTCATGTAGTAGCCCTCGATCGAGGCCAGGGAGGACAGGCGGAAGAGGTTGTGCAGGCCGGCGGCGTTGCGCGCCCACAACGTCATGTGGGTGAAACGGCCGCCGCCGGCCACGTCCTTGCCGCCCTCGACGTCGACGTCGACGGCCTCGCGCAGGCCTTTGGCCCAGAACTCCGGCGTCCGGGCGAAGCGCGACGACGGCGCCACGTAGGCCTCGATGCCGATGATCGGCTTGACCGGGTGTTTGCGGGCTGTCTGGAAGAACTCGTAGGCCCCGAACATGTTGCCGTGGTCGGTCATGGCCACGGCCGGCATGCCCAGCCGCTCGGCCTCGGCGAACAAGGCCTGGTTCTTGGCCGCCCCGTCCAGCATGGAGTACTCGGTGTGGACGTGGAGATGGACGAAATCGGCCGTCGACAAAGCGATCCTCTCACAATAAAACTTCACGTCGGCGGGGAAGTTCCGAGCGCGAACTCGCTAGGCGGTCTAGCTTAACCCGGGCCGCCGGACGGGAGCGGCCGCCACACCGGCCGCAGACCGGGCGCGACTATCGGCCGGGAGCGGCTCGGGAGCGACGCTGGAGGCCGGGCCGGCTGTCAGGCGGCCGGGGTTGGCCGGGCGAGCGCCGCCGTCGCTGGCGGGCCGGACAGCTCGTACAGCGCCGCCGAGGCCAGCCAGTTGCGCAGCCCCAGCGGGCAACGGGCGCGGCGGCCGGCCGGGTCCAGCGGGATACAGCGCTCGACCTTGAGGCCGAGGCCGGCGAACAACTCCTCCAGGTCGGCCAGTGAGCCGAAGTGGACGTTGGGCGAGTCGTGCCAGGCGTAGGGCAGGTCCTTCGACACCGGGGCGTGGCCGGCCAGCAGCCTCAAGCCGTTGCGCCAGTGGGCGAAGTTCGGCATCGAGACGATGCTCCGGGGCGCGATTCGGGCCATCTGGCGCAGCACCTCGGCCGGCCGGCGGACGGCCTGGACGGTCTTGGACAAGACCACCACGTCGTAGGCCTGGTCGTCGAAGTTGTTCAGCTCGTGGTCGATGTCCAACTCGATCACAGGCACTCCCCGGCGGATAGCGGTCAAGACGGACTGGTCGTCTATCTCCACCCCCTGGACGACACAGCCGCGCTCGGCCTGGAGGTGGCGCAGCAGCGAGCCGTGGCCGCAGCCCAGGTCGAGGACGCGGGCGCCGGGCGGGATCAACGAGCCCAATAGCGCCAGGTCGCGGCGCAGCCGGTCGGTCGGACGGGCGCCGTCGGGGGGGCGCGACAGGTCCGGGGCCTGGGAACCGTCAGGGGAGAGCCGCCCGTCCGCCGGGCGTGACTCGTCGGGGAGCCGGGCGCCGTCCGGGGCCGGGCCGGCGGCCGAGGGATCAGCGGTCATGCCCGTATCACCTCCCAGGCCCGGTCGAGGAAGGCGCCAACGGTGTCTGTGTAGCGCGGGATGGGCAGCAGGAAGGAGTCGTGGCCCGAGGCCGAGGGCACGCAACGGTAGGTTACGGGCACGCCGGCGCCGTGCAGTCGGGCGACGATGCGCAGCGAGTGGCGGCGGTCGAAACGCCAGTCGGTGGTGAAGGCGATCACCAGGACGCCGGGGCGGGCGGCGGCGATGGCGGCCGTCGCCTGGGGCCGGGCGAAGGGGTCGAAATAGTCCATGACGCGCGACAGGTAGAGGTAGCTGAGGGCGTCGAAGCGGTCCGAGAAAACCTCGCCCTGGTGGCGCAGGTAGCTCTCGACGGCGAAGTCGACGCCGAAACCGGCCTGTTGGCCCACCTGTTGGGCGGCGCGGCCGAACTTGGCCGACAGGGCCTCGCCCGACAGGTAGGTGATGTGGGCCATCATGCGGGCGATGGACAGGCCCGACTCGGGCGTCAGGCCAGCCTCGGCGTAGTGGCCGTCGTGGAATCCGGGGTCGCGCAGGATGGCCTCGCGGGCCACGGCCGAGAATGCGATGTTCTCCGCCGTCAAGCGGCTGGAGGCGGCCACGATAACGGCGTTGGCCAAGTCCTCCGGGTGGCTCAGAGACCATTCCAGGACCTGCATCCCGCCCAGCGAGCCGCCCACGGCGGCCAGCAGGCGGGTCAGGCCGAGGTGGGCCATCAGCCGCCGGTGGACAGCCACGAAGTCGGCCATGTCGAGCAGCGGGAAGTCCAGGCCGTAGGTCCGCCCGGTGGCCGGGTCGAGGCTGCCGGGGCCGGTCGTCCCCTGGCAGCCGCCCAGCAGATTGGGACAGACGACGAAGAAACGGTCGGTGTCGATGGCCTTGCCCGGGCCGATCAGGTGGTCCCACCAACCGGGCTTGGCCGCCCCGGGGTGGAAGCCGGCGGCGTGGGCGTTGCCGGTCAGGGCGTGGCAGACCAAGACGGCGTTGTCCTTGGCCGCGGTCAGCTGGCCGTAGGTCTCGTAGGCCACGTCGACCTGGTCCAGCCGGCCGCCCCGGGCCAGCCGCAGCGGATCGTCCGGCGTGAACAGCCTGACCGTCGTCGGGGTGACCAGGCCGACGTGACGGCCGGCGGACTGACCGGGCATCCCGGCATTCTAAGCGTCACATCCGCCGCCGGACGAATCTGGGACGCGCCCACCGACGGGCCTGGGGCCGGCCACGATCAGCCGGCCCCAGGCCACCGGTCTTATGGCAGCGTCGTGGTGGTGACCGGAGAGATGGCCCAGAGGCTGGACAACATCTGGGAAATCAGATTCTTGATCAGATTCAACAACACCTTGAACAACTCTTGTAGATTGAACTCGAACACCTGCGGGGGGCCGGCCATAGCTTTGATACTCAGGTTGCCACCTTTGGAGTACAGGTCGGTCCAACTGGTGCCACCGTTGTTAGAGCTGTAGCTCTGCCCCGGCGCGACGTCCACGTAGGCGACATGTTGGCCCATGGAGCCCTCCATGGACAAGGTGGCGCTCCCCGGAACGGTCGCGGTGATGGTTATGACGACGGCGAAGGTCTCGCCCGGCTCCAACCGGACGCCGGCCACATCGACCTGGTGGAAGCCGGAGAAATCGATATGGCCCTTGACCGTCTCCCCCTCTCCGACGGCGATGTCCAACCGGGTGCCGCCCGTCGGCTTGCCGGTCGGCGGATTCTTATAGATGGCGATCTCATAGTCGCGGTTCGGCTGGCCGGCGTAGAACGAGACCGCCCGTATCACCTTGGCCCCGCCCTCCGGAACCGTGAAAACATTGGCCCCCGTGATCTGCCGGCCGCCATAGCTCACGCTCTTGGTCGACGGCCCGTCGTCGTGGAAGAAATTATAGTCGATGTTCGACCGGGGGGCCTCGAGGTCGAAATAATAGCTGGGCTCCGTCGTGTAATCATAGTAGGACAGCCAGAAATAACCGCCGTCGCCCCAGCCATCGCCCCAACTGTTCTGCGCCAGCCAGGCCCCGTCGCCCGGCGGGGTGGTGCTGAAATTGGACGCCGGATAAGAGTCGTCGTAGCCCACCAGGGCGACCGCGTGGTTGGCCCGATAGGCGCCGTTCCAAGCCGACCCCTTGATATCGGGGTAGTAATAGGCGGCGGTGGCCGGATTGTAGGCGTCCGAGGCCCGGTTACCGGTCTGCCCCCCGTCGGCGTAATAGCCGACATAGAGGACGCCGTACTGGAGCATGGCCTGCTTGGTGGCGGCGACATTCTCCGGGAGATAGACCCGGTTGCCGTCCCTAGGCCCGGGGAAGATGTACATGCCCTCCAAACGGTAGGCGGAACTGTTGATCTGGGACAAGGTGTAGCGAGTCGACCCGCTGTCGCGGGGATAGTCCGCGGCGGTCTGGGCGCCGTACCACTTGGACCAGGCCCCGACCGTCAATAAGGCGTTGCCGCCGTCGCGGGTGAAATCGGCCGCCCGTCCGCTGTACGAGTGGATGCCGAGCTCGTTGTAAACGGCGTTGTCGAGGTGGAGGGTCGACAACTCCGGCCCGGCTTGGCCGCCGGCCGCCAAACCGGAGGAGGCCGAGGCGGTGGCGGCGAAGGCCCAGCAGTCGCCGTTGCTGCCCTGGTTACGGACCGCCCCGATGGTGTAGCGCAGATCAAGACTGGTGGGAAGCCTGACATTATGGTCGAAAGCCTGGCTGTAATCGGTCTCGTTGATGATCTGGTAGTCGATATCCGGGCTTATATACCCAGTCAGCCCAAGCTCATTCTCGTCGGCCCATTCGGCCGCTTCGACCACTTCGACCGTTTCGGACGGCTCGGACGGCTCGGACGGCTCGGCGACGGCGACCGTCGCGCCGGTCAGATTGGCCGTCAAACCGGTGATGACGGCCAAGGCGATGAGCCATCCCCTGAGGCGGCGCCTCCGAAATCCTAGTAACAATCGTTGGGTCATCTCGCATCCTTTCTCTCGCTCCGGGGAGAGGCTGGCGAGCCGGTTCGGTCCGGCTCGCCGGTCGGAACGACCAACCCGGTCAGGTGTCAAATTGTGATTGGATCCCTTAGGGATCCGACCCGTCCGACTGTCGTGCCCGACGTTGCACACATTAAGAACTAAAGTTGATGAACAAGTGATGGTTTAGTGAGGTTGCCTCGAAAGTTGCGCGTTGTCCCGGTGGCCGCCGCGCGACGGATGATGAACCGGTGAAGGTTTTGTGATGTCGCCCCGAAGGTTGGGCGTCGTCTCGGTGGCCGCCGCGCTACGGATGAGGCTGGATCCGGTCAGCCTCGCGGCCGCTGCCGATCCGGCCCGAGAGCCGTGGCGGAAGGCTCGGCCCGGACCGGAGCGCGGCGGCGGGAGGACACTTCGTGGGGTGAGTCTCGGGGTCCCCGCGAAGTACCGGACCGGAGCGCGGCGGAGGGAGGACACTTCGTGAGGTGACCAGTAGACTGAGGCCCAGTTGTCACACCGGAAAGGATTTGGTTTTGCGAGACTTGATGGAAACCCCCCGGCGTCAGCCCCCCGCCCGGACCGTCGGCGCCTCGGGCGCCGTTGCCCCCCGCCCGCCCGCCCGACCCGTCGGCCGCCGCCCGGGGGCGAGATCGTGAGGGGCCGGTCGGCCAAGGTGGCCCTACCGGCTGTGGCCGTGGCCGTCGCCCTGGCCCTGTGCGCCGCCCTGGTCTTGGCCCTGGTCCTGCTGCGCAGCCCCAACCCGGAGCGGCAGAACTGGTATCTGGCCGAGTGGAACGTGGCCTATGAGCTGCCGTCCGACGACCTGATCTCGGTCTATCTGGACGGCGACTCCTACGGCCTCTATCTGAACAACGGCTCCCCCGGCGCCCAGTTCCAAGGCGCCCTGGCCATCACCGACGACACCATCGCCCTAGGCCCCCCGACGATCATCGCCGCCGGCGGCGAAGAGTTGGCCCAATTGCGCCAGGTTTTCATCGAGGTCTGGCCCCAGCTCGACCACTGGCAGATCAAGGGCGGTCGCCTGATCGTGTCCAACGACCAGTTCTGGCTCACCTTCCGCCCCGGGCCGGCTTGATCCCTGATCGCTTCCCGACCGCCGGACGCCGGTGGATCTAGACGGTGGAGCGGAGTCGCGACGAGGCGCCCCGGGGGGCGGACGGAGGACTTGGGAATGGGGTATATGCTCCCGTTCTTACATACCGTGTCGATCCCGGGGTAGCTTCGCCGCCGAAGCCCCACGTCACCCGGGGAAAGGGACTGAAGAACTGTGAAAATCTCCCACCGCTGGGCCGTCGCCGTCGCCGCCCTGCTGGCCGCCTCCGGCCTGGCCGCCTGCCAAGTCGATGACAATAACCAGTCGGACTCCGACTCGACCGAGCTGACCGGTTCACTGGTGATCGCCTGCGGCGCCCAGGAGGACTGGTGCCAGGCCATGACCAAGGCCTTCCAAGACAAGACCGGCGTCCAGACCAGCTTCGTCCGGCTGAGCTCGGGCGAGGCCGTCACCCGGCTGGAGGCCGCCAAGGGCCAGCCCGAGTTCGACGTCTGGCACGGCGGCCCGGCCGACGGCTACGGCCAGGCCAAGGACAAAGACCTCTTGGAGGCCTACATCTCCCCCAACGCCGCCGGCATCGACGCCCAGTACAAGGACCCGGACGGCTGGTGGACCGGGGTCTACGTCGGCGCTTTGGGGATGTGCTCCAACACCGAGATCCTGGGCGAGCTGGGCCTGGCCCAGCCCCAGACCTGGGACGACCTGCTCGACCCCAAGCTGTCGCAACAGATCATGATGGCCCACCCGGCCACCTCCGGCACCGCCTACACCGCGCTGTGGACCCAGACCGTGCTGCGCGGCGGCGAGGACCAGGGCATCGCCTACATGAAGCAGCTCAACGCCAACATCTTGCAGTACTCCAAGACCGGCTCGGCGCCGGGCGAGGCGGCCGCGAGGGGCGAGGTCGCGGTCGGCATCATCTTCACCCACGACTGCGTCAAGTACCGCGAGGAGGGGGCCAAGGACTTGGTCGTGACTTATCCCAGCGACGGTTCCGGCTATGAGATCGGCGGCGTCGCCCTGGTGGCGGACTCGCGCAACAAGACCGCCGCCCAGGCCTACATCGACTGGGCCCTGACGGCCGAGGCCCAAGACATCGGCCCGACCGTGGGCTCCTTCCAGGTCCTGACCGCCCCGGGGGCGGTGACCGACGAGCGGATGGCCAACCTGGCCGACATCAACTTGATCGAGTACGACTTCGCCGCCGCCGCCGCCGCCAAGTCCGGTCTGTTGGAGCGCTTCCAGAACGAGGTCGCCTCCGCCCCGGCCGAATAGCCAACGCCCTAGTCGGGGCTTGGGCCCAATAGTCCAAAGCCCCGACTAGGCACAACGCCTCCGGCCGGCCCCAGCGTCGGCCGGAGGCCTCCCAGCCCCGACCGCCCGGGTCCGTCCGAAAGGTCATCATGTCAGCAGTCGCCCCGGCTCCAACGGCCTTGTCGGCCGCGCCGGCCCGCGCCCGCCGTCGGCGGGTCGGCTTCGACCCCAGCACCTGGGTCCTGATCATCATCGTCTGCCTGGTCCTGGCCGTCCTCATCCTCTACCCCTTGGCGCGGGTGCTGTGGAATGTCGGCACGCCGGCCGGCCGGCAGTACGTCGGGCAGATCTTCGCCACCGCCTTCAACCGCCAGGTCATCGCCAACACCGTCGTCCTGGGTCTGATCGTCGGGGCCATCGGCACGGCCATCGGCTTCCTCATGGCCTACGTCCAGGTCCGGCTCGATTTCAAGGGCAAGCGTTTCATCCACCTGGCCTGCCTGATGCCGATCGTGTCGCCGCCCTTCGCCGTCGCCACCGCCACCATCACCTTGTTCGGCCGCCGCGGACTGATCAGCCACGACCTCTTCGGCTGGTCGATCAACCCGAGGGGCCTGGGCGGGCTGACCTTCGTCTTGGCCCTGTCCTTCTTCCCCGTGGCCTACATGAATTTCAAAGGCCTGCTGGAACACCTCGACCCGGCCCTGGACGAGGCCGCCAGTTCCCTGGGGGCGACCAAGTGGCACATCTTCTGGACCGTCACCTTGCCCATGATGGCCCCCGGGATAGCCAGCTCCTTCCTGCTGCTATTCGTCGAGGCCATCGCCGACCTGGCCAACCCGATGGCCATCGGCGGCAACTATGACGTCTTGGCCTCGCGGGCCTACATCGCCATCACCGGCGAGTACAACCTGCCCTTGGGGGCGGCCTACTCAGTGGTGCTGCTGCTGCCGGCCCTGCTGGTCTTCGTCATCCAGAACTACTGGGTGCAGCGCAAGAGCGTCGTGTCCGTCACCGGTAAGCCGGCCGGCCAGCCCAAGCTGGTCCGCCGGGGGCCGGGGCGGGTGGCCCTGCTGGTCGGCGCCGTCGTGGTGGTCGGAATGATCGTCTTGATGTACGGCACCGTCGTGGTGGGCGGCTTCATCCAATCCCTGGGCATCGACAACAGTTGGACACTGGACAATTACCGCTTCGTCTTGTTGGGCATCGGCTCCGAGGCCATGTGGAAGACCACGCTCCTGGCCCTGATCGCCACACCGGTGGCCGGGGTGCTGGGGATGCTGATCGCCTGGCTGGTGGTGCGCAAGCTACGGCGGGGCAACTCCTGGATGGACTTCCTGGGTATGCTGGGCCTGGCCGTGCCCGGGGTGGTCATCGGCATCGGCTACTACTACGCCTTCGGGCGGGCAGTCGTGGCCGACGGCCGGATGTGGTTCCCGGCCCTGACCGGCGGGCGGGCCATCCTGGCCGGTGCCCTGGGCATCATCATGGTCTACATCATCCGCTCCATGCCGTCGGGCCAACGCTCCGGCATCGCCGCCCTGCGCCAGATCGACCCGGCCATCGACGAGGCCTCGACCTCCCTGGGGGCCTCCGGGCTGACGACCTTCCGCCTTATCACCCTGCCGCTGATCCGCCCGGCCTTCCTGTCCGGCCTGAGCTATTCCTTCGCCCGCTCCATGACCACCTTGTCCCCCATCATCTTCATCACCACCCCCCAGACCAAGATCATGACCTCGCAGATCTTCGCCGAGGTCGACGCCGGCCGTTTCGGCCACGCCTTCAGCTATTGCACCATCTTGATCATCATCGTCATGATCGTCATCGGTTTGATCAACCTGGTGGTGCGCGACCGCTCGCCCATGGCCGCCGCCGGCCTGGGCAACTAGGAGGACCTGATGCCCGACACCTCGACTAGACCCGCCGCCTCGGCCCGACCCGCCGCCGAGCCCGGGGCCGCCGCCAGCGGCCACCTGGAACTGGTCGGCCTGCGCAAGACCTTCCAGACCAAGAAATCAACCTTCCAGGCGCTGGGCGGGATCGAGCTCGACATCGCCCCGGGCGAGTTCATCACCTTGCTCGGACCCTCCGGCTGCGGCAAGACCACCACCTTGCGCATCATCGCCGGTTTCGAGACCCCGAGCCAGGGCGACGTCGTGCTGGACGGGGCCTCCGTCATCGCCGTCACCCCGGACAAGCGGCCCATGGCCATGGTCTTCCAGTCCTACGCCCTGTTCCCCCACATGTCGGTCAAGGACAACGTCGCCTACGGCCTCAAGCTGAAGAAGCTGCCGGCCGCCGAGCTGGCCGACCAGGTGGGGCAGGCCCTGGAGTCGATGGGGCTGACCCAGCTGGGCGACCGCGCCCCGGCCCAGCTGTCCGGCGGCCAACAACAGCGGGTGGCCCTGGCCCGGGCCATGGTCATGCGCCCCAAGGTGTTGTTGTTCGACGAGCCCTTGTCCAACCTCGACGCCAAGCTGCGCGTCCAGATGCGCTCGGAGATTCGTCGCCTGCAGCAGAGCCTCGGCATCACGGCCGTCTACGTCACCCACGATCAGGACGAGGCCATGAGCCTGTCCGACCGCATCGTGGTGATGAACCAGGGCCTGATCGAGCAGGCCGCCCGGCCGTTCGAGATCTACCGCCGCCCGGCCAGCGTCTTCGTGGCCGACTTCATCGGCCGAGCCAACTTCCTGCCCGTGGCCGAGGCCCGCCCGGCCGGCGCCGGCCAATCCCGGGCCACCGTCCTGGGCCAGGACTACCTGACCGCCGCCGCCGACAACGCCACCACCGGTCAGTCCGTCCTACTGGTCCGCCCGGAGTCGATCCGCCTGGCCGCCAGCGCCGAGCCATCGATCAGCGGCCGGGTCGGCCGGGTCGTCAGCGCCGTCTTCTACGGCCAATCGGTCGAATACCGCGTCCAAACCACCACCGGCGCCATCACCGCCGTCGTCCCCGACCCCGACCCCGC
>JAISAO010000079.1 GCA_031266665.1 Propionibacteriaceae bacterium
TCATCGCGTGACCGCACCCGGGTCCGGCGCGGAGCCGCCTGACCGACCGCGTTTCGCGATCATTTTCGGTGAGGCACACGCTCAGATTTCGCGATCAACTTGACATGAGGCAAGACGCCCGGACTCCCTCATCACCCCGGACTCGATCCGGGATCTGGCCCAACTCGTGCGGCGGCCACAAGGCGACGGCCCACTAGATGGCTGATTCCAGGGGCTGGGCGATGGATTCGCGCTCAGGCGGCGGGCCGGCCAGGAAGAGGAGGGAGGCGATGTGGGACATCGCCGACCGACGAGGACGCCGGCGGCGCGTCGTCTGGGCGTGAGGACGAGCCCATGGCCTGGGATCAATCATCTAGGGTGGCACCATGCCACGGTTCGAACCTTTCGCCGCCCTGCGTTACGCCCCCGGGACCGATCTGGCCCAGGTGCTGGCGCCGCCCTACGACGTCTTGTCCGAGGCCGAGGCCGACCGCCTGCGGGCCCAGCCCGACAACATCACGTTGATCGATGTGCCGCCGGGCGGGCCGGAGCGCTACGACCGCGCCGCCGACCGGCTCCAGTCGTGGATCGACCGGGGGGTGCTGGTGGCCGACGAGCGGCCGACGCTGACCGTCTACCGCTTCAGCTTCACCGACGCCACCGGGGCCGCCCGGAAGATCAGCGGCCTGTTCGGCGGCCTGGACGTGGTCGATCCCGGGGCCGGCGGCGTCCTGCCGCACGAGCGGGTCACGCCCAAGGCCTCGACCGACCGGTTGGATCTGACCCGGGCCACGGCCTGCAACCTGTCGCCGGTCTGGGGCCTGTCTCTGGCCGCCGGCCTGACCGAGGCCCTGGCCGAACCGGGCCAGCCGTTGGGCCAGGTCACCTGCGACGGTGTTACCCACAGCGCCGAGCGGATCGAGGACCCGGCCCGGATCGAGGCCCTGACGGCCCTGGTCGGGGCGGCCGACATCCTGATCGCCGACGGCCACCACCGTTACGGCGTGGCCCAGCAGTACCGCGACCAGATTCGGGCCGCCACCGGCCGGCGCGACAGCGCCGCCGAACAGACCCTGACCTTCGTCAACGAGTTGCGCGGCGACCAACTGTCGATCGAGGCCATCCACCGCCTCTACGCCGAGGTCGACCCGACCGCCCTGCGCTCCCGCCTGGCGGCCTGCTTCGACCTCGCCCCGGCCGGCGCCATCACCTCGGAGACGCTGGCCGAGATGACGGCCGCCGGCCGGTTGGTCCTGCTCCACCCGGACGGCCGAGCCGAATGGCTGACCCCCAAACCGGCCGCCCTCGCCGGCCTGCGGGCCCTCGACGGCAGCTACCTGGAACACGCCCTGGCCAGCCTGCCGCACAACGTCACCTACCAACACGGCCTGGCCCAAACCGTCGCCGCCGTGACCTCCGGCGCCTACACCGCCGGCGTCCTGATCCGCCCCACCTCCTTGACAGAGATCCTGCGCACCGCCCACGAGGGCCTACTCATGCCCCCCAAGTCAACTTTCTTCACCCCCAAACTCCTAACCGGCTGGGTCATCCGCCCCACCGCCTCGCTGCCCTGACCTTGATCGGCACATCGGCGGATGGCGCCGATCCGCCGCCCAGGCTCAGGCGGAGTGCCGCAGATCGCGCTCTATCGCCCGGCGGATCCACGACGAGACCGAGCGGTCGTCGGCGGTGGCGCGCTGGCGGACCTCGTCCAACGCCTCCGGCGAAAGCCGGACGGGCACGATCGCCGAGAGTTCGGGCTGGCGCCGCCGGGCCGGTCCCTGCGGCTCCTGGTTCTCCGGCCGGGCGTAGAAAGAGTGCTCTTGTTCGGGAGTCATGGGTGCGTTGGCATTCTGAGTCATCGGTCCCTCCGGTAGCGGTCGGCTAGTTGAATGGCTGCTGGATAGCACCCGATGGGACGGCAGCGGCGCGGATCGCCGGCGCGGGAGGGAGCCAGCGGCACCACCAAGACCCGCCCCGCGACTTCGGCGCACATCAGCCAGTGCGCCGGCCGCCAGCCCGGCCACCGCCGGGTCGCGGGTCATGGCCCCACCACCCCTACACGGGTCGGACGGTCCGCCGGCCGAGGCGGCGACGTTGAACCGGTCCACCGTGGCGGGGGAAAGCGGCTCAGGCTCACCCGCAGCCAGGAGGTCGGGGCGGTGGAGCACCGCCCAAGCGTGGACCGTGGCCCAGCGCCAGACCCGCACCGGCTTACTGCCGCCGGGGATGACCGCGAAGCGCGGCGGGAACCCGTCGGCACCACCGCTCCGCCGGGTCGCCCACTGACGGACCGTCTCCCGATCCACGTCCAGCCGGACGCCTATCTCAGTGGTGCTCACGAGGTCCAGGTCAACCCGCTCGGCCACAGCCCAGGGGACCGTCGCCAGATGGGCTGTGGCGGCGTCCAGGGCGGCCTCGTCGGAGTCGGCCTCGACATCGAAGCCGATAGTCGTGACGCCATCGCTGAACACGGGCGTGACGCCGAGGCGGCTGGACCATAGCGCGTCCAGCACAGCCACGTCGTCCAGATCCAGCCCCGACACGACGAGGTCGAAGACGTAGGGCCGAGCCATGATCCCTCCCGGACTGAAACGCTACCGCCTCGGTTGGCAATTGCCAACACTGCCATCGGCGAAAGCCATCCGATCAGCCCATCGCCTCGTTCCAAGGACGTGGCGTCGCTCCTTCACGGCGGTAAGGCCAGACCTCTATCATCGGTCCCAACGTCAATCTCTGTCGCTAAGTGAGGGGCCATGCCACTGATCAACGTCAACCGTCCCCCAGTCGCCATTGGCGTGTCCTGGTCCGCCCGGGATGAGACCTATAAGACGTTGAAGCGGGACCTCCTCGACCGTGTTCGGGTCCGTCTGGTGTCACGAGTCGACTTCGCCTTCGACCTATGGGACTCGGAGTTGGTTCCCCTCGGCCTGGACTGGAAGCCCGCGATACTACATGAACTGGACACGCGCCCTTACGCCATGCCGCTGCTGTCGCCCGGTTACCTGGCCTCCCCCTTCATCATCACCGAGGAATGGCCGCGGGCCGCCCGCTCCACCATGTTCCCGGTCAGCCTGATACCAGTTGATCTCACGCCCGGCGTGCTCACTCCGGCGGTCACAGCCCGGCAGATCTTCAGCGCCGACGGCAAGTCATACTCGCAGCTGAGCGGCAACGCGGCGAGAGACCAATTCGCGGACGACTTCATCAAGGCTATGATCAACCGGCTCAACACCCCGACCGTCACTACCCCGTGACTTAGGAGATTCCGGTGTCCACTGTTCCTCCGCCTGGTCCGGGCGCGGCTATCTCGCCCGAAACCTTCGGCCAGGATTACTCTCTGGAGAGAACCGTTGCCCCTCAGGCGATAAATCTGTGCCGGTCTGTCGGTTTCGTGCATGATGGCTCGAGAACTTCTCTCACTTTGTTAAAGTTAGTCTCAGATCGCCTGGGAGCGTTACTTGAACCACAGGTGACGGTGATCGACCTCATGAAGCAGACGCTGGGACTGGCTCCGGATGAGGTGGCGGCCGGATATGCCGCCACTCTGGACTGTGTGGTGTGGGCTTTGACGCACGGACTCATGAATAATTTACCCGTGCGGAGAGAGACCCTTGAAAGGGTTCCTGCGGTGCCCGTACTCATTGAAGCAATCGATCTGACCGGCGCGTCTGAATTGCACGGCTTCGCTCCGAATGACATCGTGAGCCGGGGTGGTGTTCCGTTCAACCGAGAGAAGGGAGCGGAACGGGGAGCCTTCGCCAATTTGGTCATGCGTGATGTGAAACGTGTGTTCGGCGGTAAATCCCCATCGCCTACGCGCGATCTCCCAGGCGCGCCGATCACAGAGTTTGATTCCTCATCTGAACCACTCGAGTCGGACCACGGCGGCATCGACCGGTTCGAGACCGAGGCGGCCGCTGTCGATGGCAGTGACAAGTTGGTGGCCCCGTACGGTCGTCGCACCTCCCTGAGCAAGGCCGACCTCGATGAGCGCGGCGCCATGGCGGATTCACCCGAACGCCTTCCCCTGATCGCCACCCTGGTCAAGTGGTCCGGCGACGACAGTCCGGGCGGCCCGCAGTACTGCGTTCTCTTCGGGGAGTCGGGGACGGGCAAGACCACGGCCGCGCGCCTGTTGACCCGGAGTCTGCTGGTCGAGCGCCAGTCCCAGCCCGATCAGCGGCTGCCGATCTACGTCGACCTGCGTCGGGCCGCGCCCGGCTTCGTGCGCACGAAGCCCACCTTCGAGGCCCTGTTCCGCCACATCCATGCCGCCTCTCCGTCCAAGGATCAGGTCGCGGCCGGAGCCTTGCTCGACGCGATCCGGGGAGGCGACGCGGTCTTGATCGTGGACGGCCTGGATGAGGTGCTGGTCCATCTCGGCCCCGCCGACGGCTCTTGGTTCACGACCACTGTCTGGAACGCCCTCGGCCCCGAGTCGAGCCAACGAGCCTTGGAGAGGCGTTCCAAACTGCTGCTGACCTGTCGCTCGCACTATTTCCGCTCCATCCGTGATCAGATGACATTCTTCGCGGACGACCAGCGTGAACGTACCCCCGCCGAGCGTTACCTCGCCTTGGCCATGGCCCCCTTCGACGCTGGCATGATCCGCGAATATCTCCGGCTCAACGATCCTGAGCATGACACCGATGAGACGATAAACGTCATCGGGCGGGTCCATAACCTGTCGGAATTAGCGCGCAACCCCATGACCCTGTCCATGATCGCGAGGACACTGCCCAGAATTCGCGGCCACTTGGGAAGCGGCCAGACGGTGAACGGCGCACGGTTGTACGGCGATGTGGTGACAGAATGGCTGGAACGGGACAGCGGCAAACACAGCCTGACGCCTGAGCATAAATTGCGGCTGATGGAGGACTTGGCCGCCCGTTTGACACGCGATGGGCTGTCTGGTTGGCGGATCGCTGACGTGGAGCAGTGGCTGGCGGAGAAACTGGCCGACCCGGCCGTGGCGGTGCATTATCCGGCGACGCTGCGACAGGCGACAACTGGCGAGCCGAATCTGATGGACATTCTCAAAGAGGACCTGCGCGCGGCCACTTTCCTGGTGCGGGACTCGGCCACGGCGGATCGCTTCCGCTTCGCCCACACCTCGCTGCGAGAATATTTCACCGCCCGCTATCTGGTCCGAGCCTTAGAAGGGGCCACACCCGCCACCGACTGGACCATGCCGTTGCCCAGCCCGGAGACGCTGGACTTCTTGGCCCAACTCATGGCAGAGGGCGACCAAGACGAGTGCGACCGCCGCCTGGCCGGCTTACGCGCCATTCAGAGAGCCTACACGCCACTGGCATCGGAACTGGCTTTGGCCTATGTCCTGCGCGCCACCGCCAACGGCCCGGACGGCGGCTCTCGGCTGCCCTCCCCGGCCGGCGCCGTCCTTCAGGGCGCCCAATTAGGGGGCTGGACCTTTGGGGCGGCGGATCGGCCGACCAACCTGGGGGCCGTGGACTTCTCCGGCGCCGATCTCACCGACAGCGTTTTCGTTCGTTGCGACCTGACCGGCGCCAACTTGGACGGGGCCTGTCTGATCCGCGCCATAGTCCGCGATGGCAGCTTGCGCCGGGCCTCCCTGCGGGACGCGCGCCTGGCCGGTGCCATCTTCCGCCATTGCGACACCTCCGATTTCAAGCTGGACGGCGTTGTGGCCCACCAGACACAGTGGTTGTTCTGCGGTGTGACCGACCGGCTGCCGACGACCGCCGTCTCGGAACAGGTGGCGGTCGAGACGGCGAGTGAGTTGGCGGCTCCACCTGAGGGAGCGGTGCTCAAGAGTTGGGCCAGCGAGTTGGACTCCGTGCGGTCGGTGGCCTGGTCACCCGACGGAACGACCCTGGCCACCGGCTCGGACGACCAGACGGTGAGACTGTGGGACACGACCTCACACCAACTGAAAAAGACCCTGGAAGGCCACCGGGATGGGGTGGCGTCGGTGGCCTGGTCACCCGACGGAACGACCCTGGCCACCGGCTCGGACGACCAGACGGTGAGATTGTGGGATGTCGTCTCGGGGCGGGTTCTCGCCATCATAGATTCCTTGCCCGGCGGTGAGTTCGCCTGGTGGAACTCCGACGGGACTCTGCGCTCGGTCTCGGCCGAGGCCTGGCAGTACCTCGGTTGGCAAGTGCCCGGCGTCGACGGCGGGCACGTCACTCGTCTGCCGGCCGAGTTGTTCATCCGCTTGCCGGTGGTGGGGCCGAGCGGATCAGACGCCATTCATTCTGCCATTCATTCGCACGCATCCCTGGGCATCCCTGGGCGTCCCTGCGTGCGAATCTCACACTCAAACTCTGTACCCCCAGCGGGATTCGAACCACCCCGCAACCCCTAGTCAAAAGCGTGTTGACCCGGTTCGTGCGTTCTCCGTGCGTTAACGAAACCAAGCCGGAGGACAGTCGTGTTGTCGTGTGTCCCGGCCCGGTCGGCCCGCCGGCGTAGTCTCTAGTCTATGAGACTCGCGTCCTTGATCCGCCTCGGCCTGGCCCTGGACCCGTCTCCCGGTCTGGCCCGGCTCCAGGCGGAGCAGGCCGAGCGCGACCGGGCCATCCGCGCCGACCTGGCCCGAAGACTCCGGGCGGCCATGCGCGACCGGGAGCGCCGAAAGGCCGCAGAGGGATAGAAGGGGCGGACCGCCGCCCTAGCCCAGCCTACGCTGGGCACGCGCTCCATACGGAAACTATTCGGACGGCGGTCCTGGTGCCCATGACTGTACCCGACGCCCGGAGGACCGGTCAATAGTCCCCGGCGAGTCGGACCCGGGTGGCGGCAACCGTCGAACCTGTGTTCTAATGGTCCCCAACGGCCGACAGGCCGGCAAACGTTGGGACGGCGACCGCCCTGTGATCCCGAGTTAGCGGCTCGGGAGAGCGGTCGCCGCTGGATCGACCCCACTGAGAGGGGGTGACAGCAATGAAGACTACCTGAGCGTCCGCCGACGCGCGTCGGGGTTAGACCAGCGGCGATGTCAGCAGCGGATGCGCGCCCTGCCGAATCCGCCTCAGAACCTCGTCCACGAGTTCGCCGTCCGAGACGTCGGGCAGGGTCGCCCTGGTCACGTCGGCCTCTGACACCAGGCCGATGGCCACGAGGCCGTCCAGCGGCGAGACGCCGTAGGCCCGCGCTATCGCCACGACGTTCTCCGGCGTGAGCGAGTCGCCGACCATCTGACGGCCTATCGTCCCCGTCGGTATCCCGGCCTTGACCGCCATCTGACGGTCGGAGTCCCTGCCTTTGACCTTGCGGACCCACTCCGCGCCTCCACTGCTCATGGGTCCATTGTGGAACATGACGTGCTTCACCGTCAAGACACGTCGCATCGCTAAAACTTGACATCCAATCAAGATTGGAGCATAATGCTTCGTATGGAAAGTGCTTTGACGCCCCGGGTCATCATCCGGCCGGGGCTGCTGGACCGCCTCAAGCGCCTCGGCGGCATAGTCGACGACGAGGCCTTCGCCCGACTCATCGGGATGCCCCGCGCGGAACTCGACCGTCTACGCGGCGGCAAGCCGCCCTCGACTCTGGCCATCGCCATGATCGCCAAGACCTTCGGGCTCGGAGTCGGGGAAGTCGCCACGCTGGCCGAGCCGGCCGACGTGGCCCTGGAGCACGCGGCATGAGCGCCGACGATCGCCCCGACACGCGGGAAAACGACAACCTGGCTTCTGGGGTACATACTAATGACCCCGTAACGGAGCTATCCCCTGGTGAGAGTGACGTTTGGACCCCTTGGCACGGTATGACCAAGAGCGCCGGAGTCCAAACGTTCCTCTCCAACGCGGGCGCGTCACTGCGAGTCCTGGCCGGGGACGACAGCGAGCCATGGTTCGTCGCCCTCGACGTCATGGCCGCCCTCGACGTCCACCGGTCCTCCATAGGCCTCCTGGACGACGACGAGAGGGGCATACGCGCCCTCGACACCCCAGCCGGCCCCCGGGGCCTGGCCGTGGTATCGGAGGCCGGCCTGTACTCGCTCATCCTCCGCTCCCGGAAACCCGCCGCGAAAGCCTTCAAACGCTGGGTCACACACGAGGTCCTGCCCGCGGTGCGCCGTCACGGGCTGTACGCGGCCCCTGTGACCGTCGAGGCGATACTCCGGGACCCGGACACGATGATCCGGGCGTTGGAGGCGTTGAAGACGGAGCGGGACGCCCGGCAGGAGGCCGAGCGGGAGGCCGCCGCCAAGACGGCCGAGCTGGAAGAGGCCGCGCCCAAAGCCTCCGCCTGGGACGTGTTCATGTCCGGCAACGGGGACATGTCCGTGGCCGACGCCGCCAAAGCCTTGGCCGGCGCCGGTGTCCCCGTCGGCCGGGACCGGTTGTTCCGATGGCTGCTCGATCAGGGCTGGGCCTTCCGGGGACCCGACTCGGCCCCCCGGGCCATGCAAACCCGGATCGACGCCGGCCATTTGCGGCATAAGGCCCACGGGCACTTCCACCCCGCCACCGGGGAATGGGTGATCGACCCGCCCCAAATCAGGGTCACCCCCAAAGGCTTGGATCTATTGGCCCGACGCCTCGCGCCCCTGGAGCGCGCCGCGTGACCGATCACTGAGACTCCCGGCGACAGCCGGAAGAAAACAACCAACAGATAGGAAAGAGAATGGCTCAACCCACTTACAGGGTCAGGACCAGGAGTCACGGATGGCTCCCGGCCGTCACCGGAGACGCCGACTACGCCGGGTGGCAGAACTCCGTGATCCTCGGTTTCGCCCTGGCCGGCGGCTACGAGTACCTCGCCGGGGTCAGGCCCAACCGCTACGGCTCCACCGCCACCGGCGGGGCGTATTACTGGCCCATCGTCACCGGCTACAACATCAACGAGCCCAACAACGGCTACGCCGGGAACTGCTCCGACCCGATCACCGAACTCGGAGTCATCGAGTCGAGCGGCCACCTCCAGATGCGCCTGCTGGCCCAAGACAGCACCACATGGAGCGCGTGGCGACCATGCGGGGGACGGCGCGAGGGCACAAACATGGTCAACATGATCCAGCCGACCCCGACGTGGGAGACGATACCGGCCACGGGCTCGACCCCGGCCCGCAGCGTCTACCGCTGCATCGTCGGCGTGCAGATGCGCTGGGTGTGACCGCTAGAGGCAGGACTCCGCCACCCCGGCGGCGTCCCGCCCGGCCGCCCTCTCATCCTCCGACCACGCCAAGGAGTCGGGGAACGGGAGGACCACCCCGGAGTCCCCGGCCGCGCCCCAGAGGGACACGGCCCCGCCAGTCTCGGCCGCGATCACGTAACGCGGACCCGGGCCGCTGAGCCCGCGCGTGTCGTCAGCCGTGAAAGCGAGGACGCGCGCCACCCTCTGCGGCCAGTCCGGCGGGTTCGGGGCCTCCCGCCCCATGTTCGCTATAGCGACGATCTGATCGTCGCTGGGGCGCTCGCACCTGGCGTCGGACCCGTTGGGGCCGGCGATCGTGTCGGGCATCACGTTCATGGCGTCGAAATCGATGGTGGCCCACTCCTGGCGCCACGCGGCCGTCTCCGGCGGCGGCGCGTCGTCGGGTTCCGGGGTCGTCGTCTCGGGGGCGGAAGCCGTCGTCTCAACAACGGTGGGGCTCGTCTCGGGGGTCGCGGCGGGATCGGCGGCGGCGGTCGAGCATCCGGCCACAGCCATGACCAACAGCAAGGAAAGGAAGCGTCTCATGGTCGTCAAGTGTGACACGCCAACCTCAACTCACGCACGCCAGGGCGGCTGCTGCGGCATCCTTGCCCAAGTCCAGGAGACCGCCCGCCCAGACGGTGTTCCCGCCGAGATAGGAATGGTACAGCCCGTACGTCACATGCCCGGCGAGGATCAACTCGAAGTTAGTGTCGTCCGGGCCGGCGGGCGGGGTCGGGGGGTTCTGCGTCACATAGACGGCGTTGGCCCCGCCGTCGACCCTCACGCCGATCACGGCCCACTCGGCCGTGTGCGAGACCACCACGCCGCCTATGGCGATCGCCTCGACGTGGCCGTTGCCGGCTATGGTCGTCCGTCCTCCCCGGCGGTCGTCCCCGTTCGCCCATCCGAAGAACGCCCCGTCCACCGGCTCACAGCCGGCCAGCCACATGGTCCCGTCGTAGAAGTTGTCGCCGAAGCGCGATGCCGACGGCACGGGGACAGACGTGCGGGTCGGATAGACGGCGCCCACGGTCGGAGTCGGAGCCGGCTCGGGGCCGGCCGTACACCCGGCCACCACCAACACGACAAGCAAGACAAGGAGGCGTCTCATGCCAGTGAAGTATGACATGCCAGTGTCACTCGCGGGCCTCTACGGGCTCTCCGTCACCGATTGGGGCGTCCCCGGGCCGACGACCTCAATGTTGGTGGCGGAGTACTCGGACCGCTCGCCGTCGAGGCCGTCCCGGACTGACACCCTCGCCACGACCCGCACCGTGTCCCCGGGGCTGGGCCTCGTCTGGTGGATGGCGTCGGCGGGCACGCCCTTGATCTTGAACGACGAGCCGGCGGCCTCCACCTCCATCGGCGTCGTCTTGTCGCTGACGGTGCGCAGGACGCCGACGATCACGACATCGGCCCGGTCCAACTCGCGCCCCTCGATGACGCCGGCCAGCCGTCCCGCGTCGGCCGCGCGGACGGACGCCCGGAACGTCGGCTTGAACGGCTCATCCCACTCCAACCCGGCGTCGAAGCCGGACGAGTCCAAAGTCTTGGCGAAGATCCGCAGCGTCGACGCGACGCGCGGGCCAAGGCGTTCGACGTCTCCCACCAGGGACGACTCGTCCGCGTCTGGGCCGGCGTCGGCCGCCGCCCGCAGGATGGCGACGACCTCCTCGACGGCCCGGTCGACGGTCTGCGTCGTCGGCTGGTCGAACAGTGCGACGGACCCGGCCGGCGCCAACTCGTCGTCGGGGGCCGTGTCCGGCGTGAGGTTGAGCACGACCGACCCGGGGGCGGGGCCGGCCAGCAGCCGCAGGCGGGTCCTGGCCACGATCTGCCTCGACGGTTTCCCCCGGGCGGACGTGTCGCCGGCGTGGGCCGCGCCCACGGTTGTCACGAGGCGTTGGAACCGGGCCATCACGTCTCCCACGGCGTCAAGGGGCGCGGAGTTCCCCGAGACGCCTTCGCCGGCCAGGCGTATCGACCCCCGGGAGTGGAGCGTCCGGACCGGGCCGGCGGATCGGGCCATCATCCGTTCGACGGACAGGCGGGACACGTCCTCGGGCGTCTCCCACCCCCACTCATCGGGGTCGGGCGTGGCCTCGATCCGGGCGAGGATCGCGGCGGCCCTATCAGACAGCGCCATCGAGCACCACCTCCACATATCCGCGTCTCGGCAAAGCGTCCTCGGGGCGGGGCGGCGAGTCTTTCGGCCCGCTCCGGCGGCGTTGCCACAGGTCGTCCCAGTATCCCCGGTCCTGATGGTATACGGAGTCTTGGGGTTTGCGGTCGACGCCCGGGATCAAGGGCCAGGGCAACACGAAGGCGTCCACCCGCAGCCCGGTCTCGGCGCGGAGGCGGTTCCAGGCGAACAAGTCGAAGACCCGTCGGCCGCGCCCGGCCAGGGCCTCTATGCCGGGGGTCGGGATCACGTACACGCAGTCCACGTCGCCCGGCTCGGCCTTGGGCGACAGGAAAGACCCCGACAGCCACGCCATCGCCACATCGACCACGTCTGTCAGCATGCCTGTCGCGTCCTGCCATTCCCGCCACAAGTCGTGCCGGGGGTTCGACTCGGGCCACGGGCGCACGAACACGTCATAGACCTCGGACGCCGTGGCCCGGTAACGCCCGGGCGGCAAGTGCCCCTCGTCGGTGAGGGTCGGTATCGGCATGGCCAGGATGGTAGAGGCGCGCGCGTGGCATGGTCAACGTTTCTCGGCGCGTCGGGGCTAGGAGTCCCGGCGGGGGACGCGCCGGCCTATCTCGTCCAGCAGTTCGTCAACCGGGACCTCGGACAGCGGGGCCGCCGGGAGGGCGCGCGCGCCGGCCTCGGCGGCGAGCGCCACGGGGTCGAAGTCCAGCACCGCGCCAAGCAGCTCTATGTCGTCGAAGCTGAAATCGGTCTCTCCGCGCAGGCGCTTCCCGAGCCATGTGTGCGTGTGGCCCGCAGCTGCGGCGGCGGCGCGTTGGGAGACGCCGCTCCGTCCGATCATCGCGGCCACTGCGGCGGCCACGTCCTCACCCCAAGTCATGGAATGAGCATAGCTCACTCTGGAACCATCATGGTTCCAACCGTTATCTAACCGTTATCTGATCCACGCCCAACCGGCTTGCGTCTGGAACCATTCCAGGTCCAGAATACCTAACTACGGAATCAGTTCGATTCCACGAGAGGAGGCGAGAGAATGAACGAAACTTTCTCTCTCGAAGTGGCGGCGCTGATGCGCCAGAAGGGCATCGCCCAAAGCGACCTCGCCCAAGCGATGGGGGTCTCGCTGAAGTCCCTCGTCAACCTGCTGACTGGTGAGAGGTCGTGGACGTTCGCCCTGGCCGACAAGGCCGGCGCGGCGCTCGGCGTCGACGCGCGCGACCTGCTGGCCCCGGTTCCTTTGGAGCGTGCCGCATGAGTGGGGTCGGCGTGCTCGTGGTCGCCGTGGCCCTAACCGTCGCGCTCATGGCACCAGTGTTCGCGTTCCAGGCTCGCTGCGACCTCGACAAGGCTCGCCGCGACCTCGACAAGGCCGAGAGCGCCGCGAGACGGGCGGAAGAGGCAGAGCGCATGGCGACAGAGAGCATGCACGACGCCCGACTGCGCCTGATCGAGTCCCGGCTCGGGCTGCGCGGGGGATCGGGGCGCGCGGCATGACCCCGGCAGGCGTGGCCGTGGTCTTGGTCTGCGTGGTCGTGATGGTCCTGTGCGTGTTACGGGTTCGCCTCGACGTCAAGGGGGCCAAAGATGCCGCGAGCCGAGCGAAAGAGGCCACGAGCCGGGCGGAAGAGGCCTCGCACCGGCTGGCGAAGATGAACGTGGACGCCCAGGCGTACCTGGCCGAGGTCAAACCTAGGGTGCTCGGGGGATCGGGACTATGACCGGATCAGGACTCCCGGCGAGGCGTAAGACCAATTGTGACGGCCCGGAGTGGCTCAAAATCTCCATGCAGGCGAACCGGGCCGCCGCGCCCGAGGCCAACTCCAGCGGGGCCTCAAGGTCGAAACCCCAGGCCTCGGCGGCGTTGACGAACTCTTCGACCACGACCGTCGACCCGGACACGTTCCGCAACGAGTACACGCCGGCGGCGAGGCGCTCGACGGCCAGCGGCGGCCCTTGGGCGACGTCGACCAGTCGGCCCACACCGGCGGCAGTCTTCTCGGCGGCGGCGGCCTGGGCCTTGACGGCCTGTAGGTGCTGCTCCGCGTCGGCGGCGGCTTTGACCGCCGCGTCCCGGGCCTGCCCGGACTCGTTGGCCCGCCACCACGACCAGACGGCGAAACCGAGCGACAAGCCGGCCGCGACCACGGAGGCCCATCCGGGCAAATCAGCCATGAACGAATCGTATACAACGATAGGAGAAAACATGAGTGTCGTCTCTTCGGGGCGTGCCGCATGACCGGCTGGGGCGATGCCCCGGATCGGCTATCGGCCACGGCGGGAGCCGCCATCGCCGCCAGCGCCGCGTGCCAGCTCGCCATCGAGCGCGCCCGGGCCGTCCGGGACTCTTTGGACGACGGACGCGCGACGGCCGAGGACGCCCTGACGGGTATCCGGGAGGCGCGTCAGCGCATGACAGAGGCGTTGGACGAGGCCGTCTGGGCCTTGAAATGGCTGGAGCTGGCCGAGTGCGCGTTGCCCGTCGGGGGCGGCGACACGGCCGAGGCCGACCCGTCGGCCCCCGTCTCTTCGGAGTGTGCCGCATGAGCGGCAT
>JAISAO010000081.1 GCA_031266665.1 Propionibacteriaceae bacterium
CCTTAGTACGAGAGGACCGGGACGGACTAACCTCTGGTGTGCCAGTTGTTCTGCCAAGAGCACGGCTGGTTGGCTACGTTGGGAAGTGATAACCGCTGAAAGCATCTAAGCGGGAAGCACGCTTCAAGATGAGGGTTCCCACAGAGATAATCTGGTAAGGCCCCCGGAAGAACACCGGGTTGATAGGTCGGACGTGGAAGTGCGGCAACGCATGGAGCTGACCGATACTAATAGGCCGAGGGCTTGATCTCAACAAAGATGCTACGCGTCCACTGTGTTGTTCCCGAGATACGGTCGGGAACTCCGATGACATCTCAATAGAGTTTCGGTGATCATGGCGAGAGGGAAACACCCAGCTCCATTCCGAACCTGGAAGTTAAGCTTCTTAGCGCCGATGGTACTGCATGGGGGACCGTGTGGGAGAGTAGGACGTCGCCGGACATATAACATCACACCCGCGTGTGACTCGTCAGAGTCGCCGCGGGTGTTTTGCTTCCCCCGCGCCCGGCCGTGGTACCACCATCCGACCGGGCGGGGACAGTTGTCCACAGATCTGGTGTTGTCCGATGATGGTCGGGCGACTTCTGGGGATAATCGGGCCGGCTGCGGCCGGACGGGGCACGGTATAGCTATGAACACAGCTCCCGCGCCCACCCGCCTCAGTCCAGACGAGGAGACCACCTTGGCCAAGCTGGTGGAGGCCGGGGTTCTGGCTGCCGCCATGCTCGACCCGACCGATCCGACCGAGGCGACTCTGGCGGCCGACGATCTGGTGGCCCTGGTCAACCAGGGCGAGCAGGCCCGCGAACGCCTGGCCCTGGCCAACCTCGGCCTGGTCCATGTGATAGCCACCGAGTTGGCCCGCCGCAGCCGGGTCAGCCGGGCCGACCTGTACCAGGAGGGCTGTTTGGCCTTGGAGTTGGCCCTCATGCGCTACGACTTCCGCCAGGGGCGTCTCGCGCCCTACATCGGCAGCTATCTGCGCTGGCAGATGCGTCAGGCCGCCTTCCGCTCCGAACGCCATTGCCCGGTGGCCGACACCGACTACGTCATCGCCCGGCTGAGCGACGAGACGGTCGACTCGACCGAGTTCGACGGGACGCGCGAAGCCCTCGCCCAAGGCCTGGGCCGCCTCCCGCCGGCCGAGCGCAATGTCCTCGGCCTGCGCCACGGCTGGGACGGCGGCCAGCCCGCCACCCTGCGCCAAGTGGCCGATCGCCTAGACCTCAGCTTGTCCAAGGTCCGTCGCCTCGAACAAAGCGGGCTGACCCGTCTGCGCGCCTACTGGTCCGAGATCGCCGCCTGACGGGGCGTGCCGGCCCATCCCGTCTGGGCCCGTCCCGCCCGCGAGACGGGGCCGCCCCGCTGGCCGAAGTCCGAGATGCCGGCGCGGCGCCCATCTGCTATTCTCGACGGGCTGCGGTCCCCTGTAGCTCAATTGGCAGAGCATCTGACTGTTAATCAGAGGGTTCCTGGTTCGAGTCCAGGCGGGGGAGCTAATTTGAGCGTGAGACCCACCCCCAGAGACGCCTAGAGAGCCATGGAACGCCGTGTGAATGAATGGCGGAAAGAATGGCGGGCGGTGTAGGGTCCGAGACATGGGACGGGCCAAGGGCGAGGGGACGATCTTCCAGAAGACCCCGGACAAGTTCATCGGCCGGCTAGAGACGACCACTGCGGACGGGCGGCGGCGCTGGCGCGAGGTGTCGGGGCGCAGCCGCAGCGAGGTCGCCGCCAAACTGGACCGCCTCAAGCTCGATCTGCGAGACGGTCTCGCCGCCGACAACATCACCGTCGGCCAATGGCTCGACCACTGGCTGACCGTGATCTGCGTCGAACGGGGACTCAAACCCAAAACCATCTACGGCTACACCCGCCTCCTGAACCGGTGGGCCGTGCCGAGGATCGGCGGGATACAGCTGCGGCGTCTCGGCCCCGAACACCTGCGGTCCGTCTACAAGGCCATGCGCGCCGCCGGGCTGGGCACCAGCCCCCACACCCTCCACGTCGTCTTATCGAGGGCGCTCAAAGTGGCCGAACGAGAGGGCCGCATCCGACGTAACCCCGCCCAACTGATCGACGCGCCCAAACTCACCCCCAACCCCCATCCCGTGCTGCCCGAGGACCAGGCCAAGGCCGTCCTGGACGCCGCCCGCGACGACCCCAGGCTGCACGCCCGCCTACACGTCGCCCTAGTCCTCGGTGTGCGTCAGGGCGAGGCCCTGGCGCTGCGCTGGGACGACATCGACCTCGACGTCCAGACACTCTGGGTGAACCGCTCCCTGTCCGTCGTCCCCGGCCACGGCCACATCGAGCAAGCCCCCAAGACCGCCGCCAGCCGGCGGGCCGTGCCACTGCCCGCCGCCTCGGCCGCCGCGCTGAAGCGGTGGCGCGACCAGGGCGACGGCCTCGGCCTGGTCTTCCCCGGGCCGAGCGGGAAAACCTGCGACCCCAAAGCCGACTGGCAGGTCTGGACCGACGCCTTAGACGCCGCCGGGGCGCCCCACTTCACTCTCCACGGCGCGCGCGGCACCGCCGCCAGCCTGATGCTGGACCTAGGCGTCCCCGACCGCCACATCGCCGACATCCTCGGCCACGCCCACGTCGCCGTCACCCAGGACCATTACCTTCACTCCGACCACGACCAACGCCGCCGCGCCCTCGACAAACTGGCCGGCCGGCTGGAGGCGGAAGCCTGACGCCGGCCGACCAGCGCGACTCACATCGTGAATGTCACCTTGTCGTGCTCGAAGCTCAACATGTCCGGGCTCACCGTCATAACCAGGTCGGCCGGGTCGGCCACGGCGAAGACCTCGACCCACTCGATGGACTGGCCGTCTGGCACGTCCACGGCTGGCAGGTCGACGCCGCCAGCGGTGTCGTAGACCGACTCGCCAGCCCTGCCGCCGGACAAGACGTTGGACGTGAACATGATGGCGTTCCAGGTCTCGCCCATATGGTTCTCGACCTTGACCTTCACCTGCACCAGGGCCATGCCCTCGGGGACTATGACGTACTCGGACGAGGGCGTGTACGGGGCGGGGACGGAGAGCGTCACAGTGGTGCCGTCGTCCCAGGTGTACGACCCGCCGAACTTCGGGGTCCCGTCGTCCTGGGCGGCGGTCTCATCGCCTTGGGCGGCGGTCTCATCGTCGGCCGGCGCGGACGCGCCGCTGGTCGTGGGGTTGTCGCTAGGGCCGGTCCCGCCGTCGTCGCCCCCGCTGAGCGAGGCGGCGACGATGATGATGATGACCACCACGACGACGGCGATCCAGAGAAGGGGCCGCTTCCACAAGGGAGGCTTCGGCTTGGCCGGCGGGACGGGCTGGGGGCCAGGCGCTAACTGGGGCGCGGGCTGGGCGACGGGAGCTGGCTGGGTTTGCTGGGTCCACTGCTGGCCGTCCCACCAACGGGACAGGCCAGGGGCCTGGGGGTCGGGATACCATCCCGGAGGTTGTGTCATGAAGAGGATATTAGAACACCCAAGGCGGCGGCGATGACCGGGGTCGAGACTTGGGCGGCGGGACGGCCCGCGCCCGTCCGTGGTCCCGGCGTGTCGTGTCCCGGGGGGCGCCCCGGAGTGGCGACAACCATCGAACTTATGTTCTAGTTCGCCAAGCCGTCGCGAATCACTGTCTCACGCAAAAGCCTTGCCAACTCGGCTGTCTCGATCGCGTGACCGGTCAGTCGTTTAAGGTCCTTGCGTGCCTCGTCGAGGACTCTGTCGCCAAGTAAGACGGCGGCGAGCTGAGTCGGGGAAGTTGCCGTGCTGACTCGCCACAGGTCGGATAGTCTATTGCGCTTCATGAACTCGCGTGATAGATAAGCCAACCCAGACGCTTTCGCCGCCAACGTCCCGCTCCCGCCCAAAAGGTCAACATCTAATACCATATCAACTCTGACTGGCATACCTGGTACCAGTCTGTAAGCTTGCCAGGTTCTGGCGTTGGTCAGTAGCAGCCATTCAACACCCTCGTTAACGCCGTACATCTCGACCTGGCGAAGGTGTTTTTTACCCAGTGTGGTGGCGACCCTCTTGACCTCCACCATGGCTACAAGATCGCCGTCGATGCGAATTCCGTAATCAGCGAACTCACCCCGGACCATGTATTCGGTCGCCAACTCGGAGTACTTATCATAACCTAAGAGGTCGGACAATATATCTGTGACGATAAGTCGCGTGTCGCCCTCGTTCGCATCACGAGCACACAGTTCCTGGAGCGGTTTCACAATCCGCCGTAAGCCGGTCCTGACTCGATCAACGGTGTCGGATTCCCATTTCGGAACCCTTACGGACGAACGCTTCTGCTCGGGCGACGGCGTGGTGTCAGACACGAGCGCGAGCCTAGCATGAGGCTCGCTCAATGTCTGACCCACACGTCAAGGCTCCATTGCCCCGGTGTCCGATGTCATCACACGGCGGTGGGCGGCCTCTACGAGGGAGGCCACCGTGACGTTTAGCGCATCAGCTACCTTATATAGGATTGGTATAGGAATGTCTCGCTCGCCTTTGAGATAGCGACCGAGCGTAACTCGTTCGATCCCAGTCATGCGGGACAACGCCGCTGCGGAGAAGCCGTGGAAGGACGCTTCTGCCCTCATGACTGCTCCGAGCGTGCGGTTGAACTCGTCAGCCTTGCTCACCAGAGCATCGTAGCACGTTGGCTACAGAGCGTAGCCAAACCGTTGGCTACAGTCGCTTGACGGCTACGGATCGAAGCTGTACGGTAACCATATGGCTACAGACCGAACTCAAGCGATAGCAGACAGTGCCAGCAACGCTCTACGGCGTGCTGGTGTCTCTGACTACAGCGCTGCCCTTGCTGCCGGCATCCCCTACACGACGCTTCGTAGGTGTCTCGATGGGGCGCGGCAGTTCACAACGAAAGAACTCTATTCACTGGCTGAACTAGCCCAAGTTGATCCCGTAGACCTGTTCACCGGGCACCTCGCAGTCTCGGAGCGTGCGGCGTGACCGCCGCCAGATGCCCTGGCCTGGCGGGAGGGCCGGTCTCCCCGGTCTCACTCCGGATGTCTGACGATGTGCGGGCCGGGTTGGCCGTGCGAAGGATGACCCGCGCCGACTTGGCCCGCGTGCTCGGCGCAAGCCAGGTCGCCGTCGGGAAATACGTCAACGGCTGCCGGGAATGGCCTTTAGGGGTCTTCGTCGCCGTCGCTGGAGTCTTGTCCGTCGATCCCGCCGTGCTGCTGGCCCGCGCCTCTTCGGAGCGTGCCGCATGACCGGCTGGGGTGATACGACGGATCGGCTATCGGCCACGGCGGGAGCCGCTCTGGGCGCCACCAACGCCTGCCATCGCGCCGTCGAACGCGTCCGGGCCGTCCGGGACTCTTTGGACGACGGACGCGCGACGGCCAAGGACGCCCTGGCGGGCATCCGGGAGGCGCGTCATTTCATGACAGAGGCGTTGGACGAGGTCGTCTGGGCCTTGAAATGGCTGGAGCTGGCCGAGTGCGCGTTGCCCGTCGGGGGCGGCGACACGGCCGAGGCCGACCCGTCGGCCCCCGTCTCTTCGGAGTGTGCCGCATGAGCGGCAT
>JAISAO010000084.1 GCA_031266665.1 Propionibacteriaceae bacterium
AGAACGGGCCGCGTGCCACGCCGCGGCCGGCTTCGCCGCCCGCCCGACGGCGACACTCTAGTTGTTAGCCGTCACGGGTGGCAAAGAAAACTTTCTACACTCTCAATTTTGAAGAGCCCGATAAACTGATCGAAAATTTCGTCAAGTTGCAACCGTCGGTAGACCCTCAAATCGCTGAGAGTTGCAAGAGGGCGGCAATTCGCGTGCTGGATCATATCCAGTCAGACGAGTCAGAAAGACTCGGCATCGCTTGTGATCGGAAAATAGATATTCTGGGGATAGACTCGGCCGACCCGGGCACAACCACAGGCGGGTAGGCCTACACCAGGGTCCCGGCAAAGTCGTGGGGTCGGGGTGCAAGGCCTCGTCAAAGTCGGTGGTGGGGCTGGTAGGCGTGCGTGTTGGGCAGCGCGCCGTCGCAGATGGGGGATGGGCGCGGCTCTCGGCGCGAGGATCGGTGGTGATGTCCTCGAATCCCTCACGGAAAGCCGCGTCCGGTGCCATCTTCCCTCATCGGCGGTCCCCAAGTCGATCCCAAAGCCTTGCGCGCCGCGAGCCTGGTCCATCTTCTGTCCATGGTCAAAGACCCGAGGGACCCGAGGGGGGTGCGCCACCCACTGGTCAACGTGCTGGCTTTGACGCTCGGCGCGGTCGCGGCGGGTGCGAAGTCCTTCAAAGCGATCGGGGAGTGGGCGGACCGGTCTTGGGGGTCCTCGGCCTGGGCGGGCGCGTCCCGTCCGAGCCGACTGTCCGGCGACTGGTCTCCACGTTGGACGCGGCGGCCCTGTTGGCCTTGTTCGGGGCGCGGGCGCAGGTCCGCTGGACGGCGGCGGGCGGCCGGAGGGTCGTCGCCATCGACGGCAAAACAGTCAGGGGCGCGAAGAACGGCCCCAAAGGCGCGCCGCGTCTGGTGGTGGCGACGACCCACGACAGCGGCTTAGTGGTGGGCCAGGTCCAAGTGGGGGCGAAGACGAACGAGACACCCGCCGCCAGGGACCTGCTCGCCCTGTTCGACTTGGAGGGCGTGGTGGTGACGTTGGACGCTATGCACACCCAGACGGAGACCGCGTGGCTTATCACGGCCCTGGGCGGCGATTACGTCCTGACCGTCAAGGGCAACCAGCCGGGCCTGCGGGACGACTTGGCCGCCCTGCCGTGGAGGGACGTCCCGGGCCTGGCGCTCACGGAGCGCGGGCACGTCGGGACCGTGACCCGGACGGTGAAAGCCCTGGTCAAGCCCGCCTGGATCGAGTTTCCCGGCTGTTCCCAGGTGTTGCGGATCAGGCGAGCGACGACCGTGAGGGGCAAACGTACCGTCGAGATCGTGTATCTGATCTGCTCCGCTACGATGGAGGACGCCTAACCCGAGACCGTCGCCGCGTGGGTCCAGGGGCACTGGTGCATAGAGACGCACGCCTGCACTACGTGCGGGACGTGGCATACGACGAGGACCGCTCCCAAGTCCGGACCGGGAGCGCGCCCGCCGTGATGGCGGCGATCCGCAACATCGCCATCACGGTTCTGCGGCTGCGCGGCTGGGCCAACATAGCCGAGGCCGCCAGGCGCCACTCCAGAGAACTGCCAACGGGTCGCGAACCTCCTACTCACCAGCTGAAAAGCGACTTTGACGAGGCCTTACGGCGGGCAGCGACTCGGTAAGCACGAAGGCTCCGGTCTTTCGACCGGAGCCTAAGGCGGGACGTTAGGCCTGTGGCGTAACGTGGCCTTCAACATCGCATGCTCGACCCGGCTGGAGCAAGGCACCTCGGGTGCCTCGAGTGCCCGGCGCGTCAGCCTACCGGCCGAATCGGCCGACGCCTGGGGTCCGTTCAGCGGCCGGACCTGCCTCGTGGCGGTGTTGCGGGCTGCTCCGGCCTGACCGGTGACAAGTGAGACGCCATCAGCCCGCCTCGCCGGAGCCGAGGATGTTCTGCGGCTTGGTCCCATCGGCGTGATGGCGGTGACGTCGGCGCACGGGCGGTAGCCGGACATCCGTCAAGCGTCGCCGCCGCCTTCTTCTAGGGCGTGTCTACACTAATTTTGGGTGTCTTCGTGGTGGGATGAGTCCATGGAGATCACACGGGAACAGTTCGCGCGGGTGGGGGGTCTTCTGCCGGTCCAGCGCGGGAATGTGAGGATAGACAATTACACGTTCGTGAACGCGGTGCTGTGGATCGTGCGCACTGGGTGTCCTTGGCGCGATCTGCCGGCGGAGTTCGGGAATTGGTACTCCGTCTATCAGAGGTTCTCCCGCTGGGCGCGCGCCGGAGTGATAGAACGATTGTTCGTGGCTTTGCAAACCGAGCGGATCGTCTCGGTCGGGGTGGAGGTCCTGGCGTTGGACTCGACCTCGGCCAAGGTCCACCCCCACGGGCACGGCTCCTTGAAAAAAAGGGGCGCCAGGCCATCGGCCGCTCCAGGGGAGGACGGAACACCAAAATTCATGTGGTATCCGTCGACGACCGCACTGTCGCGGAGATCCATCTCGGACCCGGGAACGTCCACGACTCCCCCGAAGGACGGGTCTCGATAGCGGCCTTGCCGGTCGTCCCGGAGGGGACTCCCCTGTTGATGGACCGGGCCTACGAGGGCGACTCGACCCGGGCGGCGGCCCGGGCCGCCGGTCTGGTCCCGGTCGTGCCCCCGAAGGCGAATCGCTGGAACCCGTGGGAGCACGACGAAGAGTTGTACAAACGCCGCAACGAGGTCGAACGGGTCTTCCGCCGGATCAAGCACTACCGGAAGGTCTTCACCCGCTACGACAAACTCGACGTGATCTACCTAGCGGTCGTGATGCTCGCCTTCGTCGCCATACACCTCAAATAGTGTAGACACAACCTAATTTGGCAGCGAGGTGCTGCCAAATTGCGCAGACCCTCTCTCAGAAGTCATCGGCCAGCGCCGCCGCCGTCTGGCCCATCAGCCAATCCCGGTAGCGCTCCACCTCGGACTGGCCGACCCGGTAGCGGGCGCCCACTCGTGAGGCCTTGAGCGTCCCATCCTCGATCCGGCGATGGACGGTGGCCTTGGAAACCCCCACCAGACGCGCCACCTCGGCCGGCGAGTAGGAGACGTCGACCACGGCCAGGCGGACCGGCTTGTCCGCGATCGCGGCCCGCTCCACGAACGCCAGGACCGACCGCGCCCAGTCGGAGTCCCCCGAGGGGTTCATCCGCACCATCGCCGGGGTCACGGTCAGGCCGTGCTCCAAGACTTCAGTCATGACGGTCAGTCTAACAGGCTTGAGACGGTTTCACCATAAATCGTCTCACATCGTTTCATTCGTGGGTCGGTGCCCGTCGGCCAGCACTAGTCGGGGTGCCCGCTTCGCCCATCAACGACGGTCTCTCCGTCGAACCGTCTGAAGGGTGAGAATGTCCCGAGACCAGCCGTTGGCCAGGGCCTCCGTGGCATACCACTCCCGCTCATCGGGGTCGCTCATCCGGTCTAGGAGTACCTGATTGTGCCGCCAGGGCAATTTGGCAGCACCCCGCTGCAACATCTCCAGCGTCGGGTGGGCGGCTGCCGGCTTAAGCATGTGCCGAAGGTTCCGCTCAAAGTAGTTCTGGATGCCTGGCGGCGCGAGCTGGATGTCGCGGGCCTCCCCCGGACCGACCAGTAGCGTTGACGTTAGTCAACAGTTGCGGTATTGTCGGGCTGTGGTCAGCAAGGGACGACACCCCAAGAAGCCGATAGCCGACGCGCTCGGCCACCTCGACCAGGCCAGGTTCGAGGTGGAGGAGGTCCACAAGGGCCACCGCTGGGGCAAAGTCACCTGCCGGGCCTGCGGGGAGAACGTGCCCGTCTACTCGACGCCCCGGTCACCCGAGGACAACGCCGAAGCCATAGGCCGGTTCGCCCGTAGGCACGACGGGCGCCATTCCGCCGCCGACGACGGGCCACGAGACGACGAGACGAGGGAAGAGTCATGAACCTGTACAACTTCACGGTCCGTCTGGACCGTTCGCCCGGCGACAACGACGTCGACACGATGTTCGAGGCCGGCCTCGACGACTGTCTGCCCGTGTCCAGCCCGGATGGGCGGGGCGAGCTGATGGTTTCCCGCCGGGCCGACAGCCTGACCCAGGCCATCCTCGGCGTCGTCGCGGACTTGTCCAAGGCTGCTTTCAAGGCCACGGGCATCGAGTCGGAAGACTTGGTGAACCTGTCCGTCATCGCCCGGCGCACGGGCCGGACGCGCGCCTCGTTGAGCCTCCTGGCCCAGGGCAAGCGCGGCCCCGGGGGGTTCCCCGCTCCCGCCGCCGGCGGCTCCAGGCCCCTGTACTCGTGGGCCGCCGTCCGGGAGTGGTTCCGCGCCCACTACGGCGACGACGCTGTGGGCGGGGGCGACCAGGACGCCGACACGCTGGCCGCCGCCGACCTGCTCCTGCGCGCCCGCCTGTTGACCGATGTGACAGGCCTGGCCCCACTGGTCGAGGCCTAGGCTAGGAGACTGGTGCCAAACCATGTCCAGCCGCTGGAACCCCGGAGCGGGCGATCTTCGACCCCAAGCTGTTGTAGCAGTGGGTCGGCCACAGCCCCAACGCCTTGAGGCCGAATCTCATCCCGCCAGAGGCCCCGCCGAAGTAAGAACACTATGTTTATTGGTTCTCCCGCCGGACGGGGCGTGGCGGCCAAAGCGTGACGGCGGACAAATTGACCAGCCCGATCACTCCCGTATCCTGCTGGGGTGACCAGGCTGAGGGAGCGGTGGGGGCGCGGCGTGCTCCTGGGCGACGGTGCCATGGGCACGATGATCCAGGACAGCCAGCCGACGGCGGGGGATTTTGAGGGTTGCGAGGGCTGTAACGAAGTGCTTAACCTGACCCGGCCGGACATCGTCGCCGCCATCCACCGGGCCTATCTCGAGGCCGGGGCCGACGCCGTCACGGCCAACACCTTCGGTGCCAATCTGACGGCTCTGGCCGATTACGGCCTGACCGACCGGATAGCCGAGTTGGCCGGGGCCGGGGCGCGTCTCGCCCGGGCGGCGGCCGACGCCGCCAGCACGGCGGACTGGCCCCGTTTCGTCCTCGGGTCGGTCGGCCCGGGCACCAAGATCGCCAGCTTGGGGCAGGTCGGCTACGCCCAGTTGCGCGACGCCTACCAGGTCCAGGTCGAGGCCATGGCGGCCGGCGGCGTGGACGCCGTCATCATCGAGACCAGCCAAGACTTATTGCAGACCAAGGCGGCCGTCAACGGTGCCCGGCGGGCGCTGCGGGCGGTCGGACGGGACCTGCCTGTCATCGCCCACGTCACCATCGAGACCACCGGCACGATGCTGGTCGGCTCCGACATGTCGGCCGTGGTGGCCAGCCTGGCGCCACTGAGGGTCGACGGCCTGGGCCTGAACTGCGCCACCGGGCCGGAGGAGATGCGCGAGCACCTGCGCCAACTGGCCCGCCTGACCGGGCTGCACCGCTCCGCCATGCCCAACGCCGGCCTGCCCCAGCTGACCGCCGCCGGGGCGGTCTACCCGCTGGGGCCGGAGCAGTTCGCCGCCCAGGTGGCCCGCCAGGCGGCGGACTTCGGGCTCGACCTGGTGGGAGGCTGCTGCGGCACCACGCCAGACCACATCGCCGCCCTGGCCCAAGCCCTGGCCGCCTGGCCGTCCCCCGCCCGGACCCCCGCCGCCGTGATCGGACCTGGCGCCGTGGCCGCCGCCGTGGCCGGGCCTATCGCCGTGATCGGTCCCGGCGTCTCGGCCGAGTCGGGCGCCGTTGATGGGCCGACCGTTGTCATCCGAGCGGGCACCGTGATCGGGTCGGACGCTGTGGCCGACCCGGACGTCGCCGTCCGGCCGGGCGCCGTGATCGGTCCGTCAGCCGTGATCGCTCCGGGCGGCGCGGCCGAGTCGGACGCCAGCGCCGGGTCGGCTCTGGTGGTCCAGCCGGCCGCCGCGCCGTGGCCGGACGCCGTGGCCTCAACTTATTCGGCCGTCGATTTGAGCCAGGAGGTGGCTTATCTGGCCGTGGGCGAGCGGGCCAACGCCACCGGCTCGAAGGCCTTCCGCCAAGCCCTGGTGGAGGAGCGCTGGGAGGATTGCGTCGAGCTGGCCCGTCAGCAGGTGGTGTCAGGGGCCCACGTCATCGACTTGTCGGTCGACACAGTGGGGCGGGACGGGCGGGCCGACATGGCCGAGCTGGCCGCTCGTCTGGCCACGGCGGTGGCGGCGCCGATCATGGTCGACTCGACCGAGCCGGCGGTGATCGCGGCCGGCCTGGAGCGGTTGCCCGGACGCTCGATCGTCAACTCGGTCAATTTCGAGGACGGCGACGGACCCGACTCGCGCTACCGCCGAACGATGGCGGCGGTGGTCGAGCACGGCGCGGCGGTGGTGGCGTTGTGTATTGACGAGGCCGGCCAGGCCCGGACCGCCGAGCGCAAGGTCGAGGTGGCGCGGCGGCTGATCGCCGACCTGACTGGGACCTACGGCCTGGCCCTGAGCGACATCATTGTCGATTGTCTGACTTTTCCCATCGCCACCGGCCAGGACGAGACCCGCCGCGACGCCATCGCCACCTTGGAGGCCATCCGCCAGTTGAAAGCCGAGTTCCCGGCGGTCCACACCCTGCTGGGCCTGTCGAACGTCTCCTTCGGGCTCAACCCGGCGGCCCGCCGCATCCTCAACTCGGTCTTCCTGGACCAGGCCCGCCGGGTCGGGCTGGACCTGGCCATCGTCCACCCGGGCCGGATCGTGGCCCTGGCCGAGCTGCCTGAGATCCAACTCCAAGCGGCCTTGGACCTGATCCACGACCGGCGGCGCGACGGCTATGACCCTTTGCAAGATTTCTTGGAGTTGACGGCCGACGTCCAGTTGGCGGTCCCGGCCGATCAGTCCGACCAGTGGGCCGCCCAGCCGGTGGGGGAGAGGTTGCGCCGGCGGATTGTCGAAGCCCTGTTCAAGGGTTTGGAGGCCGATTTGGACGAGGCTCTGCAGACGACCCCCGCCTTGACCATTATCAACCAAGAGTTGCTGGCGGGGATGCGGACCGTGGGGGAACGTTTCGGCTCCGGCCAGATGCAACTCCCCTTCGTCTTGAAGTCGGCCGAGACGATGAAGCGGGCGGTCGATTATCTGCGCCCCCACCTGGGCCAGGGGGCGAACCTGGGCAAAGGCACCTTGGTGTTGGCGACCGTCCGGGGGGATGTCCACGATATTGGCAAGAACTTGGTCGACATCATCTTGTCCAACAACGGCTACAACGTGGTCAACCTCGGTATCAAACAAGGTATAACGGAGATTGTCGACGCGGCCGAGGCCAGCCAGGCCGACGCCATCGGTTTGTCCGGGCTATTGGTCAAATCGACCCAGGTGATGCGCGACAATCTGGTGGAGCTGAACCAACGCGGCCTGGCAACTAAGTATCCCGTCCTATTGGGCGGGGCGGCGCTGACCAGGCAATACGTCGAGGACGACCTGCGCGCCCTCTACCAGGGCGAGGTCCACTACGCCCAGGACGCCTTCGAGGGCCTGCGCCTGATGGACCAGCTGACCAGTCGGCGGCGACAGCCGAGCCAGCTAGGAGCGGCGGATCAGTCGAGTCAGCCCGAGGCGCTGTTAAGCCAGCCCGGTGAGCCCGGAGCGGTGTCGAACACGGCGGCCCCGCCCCGGCCCGGGAGGGCCGTGCCCGAACCAGGCCTAGACGGATCGGGGCTGGGTCAGGATGGCGAGCCGAGTTCTAGTCTCACCGCTGTCCCACCCCGGGACGGCGGGCCGGCCGCCGCCCGCCGTCGTGGCCGCCGGGCGTCGGGGCCGGGATCCTCGGACGCCCCGCCGGCCCGCTCCCAGGTGGCCCGGGGGGTGGTCCCGCCCGTGCCCCCGTTCTACGGAACTCAAATTGTCAAGGGCGTGGCTCTGGACGAGATCGTTCCCCGGCTGGACCAGAGGGCTTTGTTCGTCGGCGGTTGGGGGCTCAAGGCCGGCCGGGGGGGACCGAATTACGACCAACTGGTGGCCGAGGCCGGGCGGCCCCGCCTGCGCCACTGGTTGGAGGTGGCCAAAACCCAACAACTATTCCACCCCGGCGTGGTCTACGGCTACTTCCCAGTCTTCTCCGACGGCTTGGAACTAGTCTTGTTGGACCCGGCGTCGGCCGAGGACGGCGACCTGGAGCGTGAACTGCTCCGCTTCCACTTCCCGCGCCAGCGCCGCCCCCCCTGGCTGGCCCTGCCGGACTACTTCCGCGACCGGGCGGAGGCCGCCGCCCAGAGGCCGGACGTCCTAGCACTTCAACTGGTCACCTTGGGCGACGCCGCCACCGCGGCGGCCAACCGCCTCTTCCAAGACGGCGCCTACCGCGACTACCTGGAATGGCACGGATTGTCGGTCTGGCTGACGGAGGCGCTGGCCGAACTGTGGCACAACCGGGTGCGGCAGGAGCTCAACTTGGTTCAACCGGCTCCTGGGCCACCGCCTGACCACGGCCTAGAGCCGCCGTTCGGCCGTGATCTTGGGCCGCCGTCGGGCCGTGACCCAGAACCATCAAAGGGCAGTGGCCCAGAGTCGCCGTCGGGCCGCGACTCGGAGTCGCCGCCGGGCCGTGGCAGCGACCAGCCGGCCCGCCGCCCGGCCGCTCGCGGCGCCCGCTTCTCCTTCGGCTACCCGGCCTGCCCCGACCTGTCCCAGCGCGCCGGCCTGGTCCGCCTGCTCGACCCGGGCCGGCTGGGCGTGACCTTGTCCGATCAGTTCCAGCTCCACCCGGAGCAGTCGACCGACGCCTTGATCGTCCACCACCCGGCCGCCCACTACTTCAAGGTCTGATCCCATGAGCCACAACCCGCCGCCCGACGACCCCGCCGCCGCCCGGACGCCTGAGGACGACTACGCCCCGTCGCCGACCGTCGCCGATCTCGGCCAGCCAGTCCCGGACGTGGCCCCTGCCTCGGACGCTTCCCGATCGTCCCACTCCGTGCCGGCCGATCCGTCCGCGCCAACCGACTGGTTGTCCGTGCCGGCCGGCCGATCCGTGGCGGGTGAAGTGTCCTTACCGGGCGACCGACCCGTGTCAGCCGACCCGTCCTCGGCGGACCTGGCCACTCCCGAGGCCCAACGCGGCGGACCGCTCTTCGGCGGGGTGGTGCGCGGACCCTTCCAGGCCGGAGAATGGGTCTCGCTGCACGGCGGCGGCAAGCGCCGCTCGGTCAAACTCGTCCCCGGCGCCACCTGGCACACCACCCGGGGCGGCATCAGCCACGACGACATCATCGGCGCCCCGGAGGGCCGGGTCTTCACCACCACGGCCGGCTTCCCCCACATCGCCCTGCGCCCGCTGCTGGACGAGTACACGGTGTCGATGCCCCGCGGTGCCACCGTCGTCTACCCCAAGGACTCCGGCCACATCCTGATGCAGACCGACATCTTCCCCGGCGCCCGGGTGCTGGAGGCCGGGGCCGGATCGGGCGGCCTGTCGTTGGCCCTGCTGCGCCAGATCGGCCCGGGCGGGCGGCTCTACTCCTACGAGCGCCGGGCCGACTTCGCCGCCATCGCCTCGGCCAACGTCGAGCACTTCTTCGGCGGCCCCCACCCGGCTTGGAGGCTGATCGTGGGCGACCTGCTCCAAGCCGACGACGGCCCCCAGGTGGACCGGGCGGTGCTCGACCTGCTGGCGCCGTGGGAGTGTGTGGCGACGGTCCACCGGCGGCTGATCCCGGGCGGCTGGCTGTGTTGCTATGTGGCCACCACGACCCAGTTGGGCCGGACCATGGACACCATCCGGGCGCACGACGGCTGGATGGAGCCGACGGCGGTGGAGGTTAACGTGCGTCAATGGCGGGCCGAGGGCCTGGCCGTCCGCCCCGGCCACGCCGGTCGCGGCCACACCGGTTTCATCATCACGGCCCGCCGCCTGGCCGACGGCCAAGCCGCGCCGCTGAAACGCCGCCGCCCGGCCCCGGGCGCCTACGGCCCCGACTACACCGGCCCCCGCCCCCGAGGGGTCGAGCCGGCCGCGCCCGTGGAGGCGACGGCCGATCCCGTTCCACAGTCCGACGACGCTGACGATTGACCGTCGTCCGGCTGGTGCGAGGCTCGAGTCCTCCTTGATTAGGATCAGGCTGTGGCCGTACACTAGACGCAGCAGGACGCTCCCGCGCAAGCCTTGAAAGAACAGGCCGTCAGAACGGGCGGGGCCAACGTCCTGCTTTTACTCATCTAGATGAGACAGACCTCTGTCATCGCTCCACCTGAGTGCATAACAAACAATCGTTCAATACGCTTCGTCGGGTTGCGCTGGTTGTATTTGGCCAACTGATTGAACAATTTCTGGGTTAACGTCTTGTTGCCGATGTCAATGACGAAGTTCTTCTTCGGGAGGCCGTGGGCGGTTGATCTGACAACCGTGTCTTTGATCTCATCGGCAATGGTCGAGTACTTGGCCTTCTGGGTTTTCAGCTCGCATATAGGACTGTTCTTGGGCAGCCACACGAAATCGCTTGTCGGCTTGAACGTCACGTCATCACGTGAGATCCATTCTAGGACATCGCTAAGCCCAATATCCGGGTGGAGTCTCCCCATGCGTTCGCAAAACACGATCTCGTCCGGCTCCAAGATTTCGCCGTGCGTGTCAATCCCGAGGGCCGTCTGACGCGCGTCCCAGTAGGTCTCATCTCCGGCCTCCCCCGCCGACGAGGCTGTGAGGCGACTCCGCGCGCGGTGCGGCGGGTTCGGCTCGGGCGACGGTGTGACCACGACGGGAGGTTTACCAGACTCGCCGCCGTTCTCGCCACTTCGAACTTGCGGCCGGACTGCGACGACCCGCCCCGGACTTCGGCAGGTGGGCGGGGCCGCTTCGAAGGCTGCGAGCGAAGAGGCCGGGGTCTGGCTGCGGCCGGGGACGGGCTGTGGCAGGATCGGCACTATGAGCGAAGACGCATTCGTGCCCGATGTGGCCGAACAACTGGACCAGCTCCAAGCCGACGACAGTTTGATCGATCGGGGCGTGGCGGATGTCTTGGACGAGGGCTATATCGCTCAAGACCGCTGGTCGGTGCTCCAGACCTATGGCAACACCGCCGCCGAGGTGCGCCGGGGCGAGTCCATCGACCGGCAGATCGCGGCCGAGGCCCCGGAGTTGACGGACGAGCCGCTGCCCTGGCGGCCCGAGCCGGGTCAGGAGACGATGGTCGGCGGCCGGCGGGCCGGCCGATTGGTGGCGGTGGGCGACGGCGGCGACTCCCGGCCCGACACCATGGCCCAAGACGTCGGCATCGACGGCGGCGGGGCCAGCGCCGAGGAGGCGGCCATGCACATTGTCGGCTCGGCGGACGAGGACGACCTGGAGGACTGAGCCCTGATGTGGGACAAACGCCCGACCGCAGTCGGGCCGACAACCCAGGGGCCGTGTTGCCCGCCCCACGGGCGGCCGATAGGTCGAGGGTAGCTGAGCCCCGAGACGGTCACGCCCCGGCCGGGCGTGGCCCGGAGACGACTGGGAGAACTGGGAGATGAGCCGAATGGGAAAGAGCGGCGGCGGTTCGGGGCCTGAGAACGGGGCGACGGCGGTCACCCTGGACACTCCCGACGGCCCTTTCAGCCTGGTGGCCAGCCTCGGTGCCATCCTCGCCTCCGGCTGGACGGACGACCTGGAGCGGCTGCGGGTCGACATCCACCCCAGCCTGAGACCGTCCACGGTCGCCCTAGTGCCGGTCGCCGCGGCCAGGGCCGACCCGGCCGCGGCATCGCCCACTGCTTTTACTCCGGTTACTCCGGTCACGGAGGCCGTGAATGACACTGCCGCCGCCGAAGTGGTCCTGGGCCGGGCCGCCAGCGCCGTCACGGCCTATTACGCCGGCCAACCGGAGGCGATCATGGACGTGCCGGTGCGCCAGGCGGGGGGCGCCTTCTGGACCGCCGTCTGGCGGAGCCTGCGGCTGATCCCTTACGGCCAACACCTGACTTACAGCGAGTTGGCCGCCGCCGCCGGCCGTCCCCGGGCTGTTCGGGCGGCCGGTAGCGCCTGCGCCGGCAACGCCTGCGCTCTGCTGGTGCCCTGCCACCGGGCCGTCCACACTGATCCCGGGCGGATGGCCTTCGGCTACGGCGTCCCCCTCAAACAACAACTCCTGGCCCGAGAGGCGGCCTGGGCGGGGGCCGGGGAGCCCGAGGGCGAGTGAGGCCGGTGAGACCGGCGGGCGGCCGGACCACCGGGAAAGTCGGGGCCGGTCGGGAGGGCGAGACCAGTACGGCCGGGCGGCCGAACGGCCGGGAGGGCGAAAACTGGGGTCGAAGAGGCCGAGTCTTGGGGGTCCGAGGATGGTGAAGCCGGGGACGGCCGGACGGCTAGAACACCAGGCCGCCCGGAAGCGGGGGAACGGGGACCGCCGGGAACGGGGGAACGGGACCCGGCGGCGGCAGCGGCGCCAGCCCCAGGGCTTGGAGCGGCTGACCCTCGGCTATCTAGCCGTCTTGCTGACCTGGTTCGGGGGCGGCCTGGTGGCGGCCGGGGCCAACCCCGTGGTGCGGTCGGCCGGCTGGTGCGCCGACGATCCGACCGAGGGGCTGTGCCAACCCTTCCTGGTCGGCGCCGCCGCCCTGGTCGGGTCCTGGGGGCTGCTCTGCCTGGTGGCCTGGATCTTCGCCTTCGGGGCCGGCTGGGCCGGGTGGATCGTCTTGGCCGATCTGGTGGCGCTGCAACTGATCCTCCAAACCAACCAGCTCTGGTGGGCCGCCGGGATGCTGGCGGCCCCGGCCCTGGCCGCCGTCGTCACCCGCCCGGCCCCTGGTCCGAGGGGCTGGTCCGATTACCTCAAAGCCGGGCTGGCCGGGCTGATCCTGGTCCAGCTCGTGGTCTGGACCACCCTTTGGCTGACGGGGTGAGCGGGGCGGGGGAGGATATGGGCGGTTGTTCTCGGGAGAGCTTGTCGCAGCCGCTAAGCTCTGAGGTTGTGGCTTGGCTGCCGCAGATTAACTGTCCCGAAGATCTTCGCCGACTCACGCTGGAACAGGCGGTGGAGTTGGCGGCTGAGGCGCGTCAATTCCTGATCCAGCAGGTGTCGGTCACGGGCGGGCATCTGGGCCCCAATCTGGGGGTGGTGGAGCTGACCCTGGCCCTGCACCGGGTCTTCGACTCGCCCCAGGACCCGATCTTGTTCGACACCGGCCACCAGGCCTACGTCCACAAGCTGGTGACCGGCCGCCGGGACCTCTTCCCCAGTCTGCGCCAGCCCGGCGGGCTGTCCGGCTACCCGGCGCGGGCCGAGTCCGAGCACGACTGGATCGAGAACTCCCACGCCTCCACCGCCTTGTCCTGGGGGGCGGGACTGGCCGAGGGTTTCCGCCTGCGCGGCCAGGAGCGCACTGTGGTGGTGGTGGTGGGCGACGGCGCCCTGACCGGCGGCCTGGCCTGGGAGGCGCTGAACAACATCGCCCTCCAGCCCGACCTGCGCCTGGTGATCGTGGTCAACGACAACGGCCGCTCCTACGCCCCGACCCGCGGCGGCCTGGCCCGCCACCTCTCCGGGCTGCGCACGGACCAGCGCTACGAGGCCGCGCTCGACTTCGTCAAGCACACCGTCCAGGCCGCCCCGCTGGTCGGCCGCCCGGCCTACGACCTGCTGCACGGCCTCAAGACCGGCCTGAAAGACGTCCTGGCCCCCCAGGGGATGTTCTCCGACCTGGGGCTGAAATACGTCGGCCCGGTCGACGGCCACGACCTGGTGGAGCTGGAACGGGTCTTGCAACAGGTCAAGGGCTTCCCCGGCCCGGTGGTGGTCCATTGCGTGACCGAGAAGGGGCGCGGCTTCGACGCCGCCGAGCGGCACGCCGGCGACCACTTCCACGCCGTCGGCCACATCGACGCCACCACCGGCCAATCCCTGGAGCTGGACCAGGGGACGACCTGGACCGAGGCCTTCGCCCGCCAGCTCGAGGCCCTGGGCGACGAGTTCGGTGACATCGTGGCCCTGTCGGCGGCCATGGTCGAGCCGGTCGGCCTGGGCGGTTTCGCCCGCGCCCACCCCGAGCGGGTGTTCGACGTCGGCATCGCCGAGCAACACGCCGTGGTCTCGGCGGCCGGCCTGTCGGCGGCCGGCTTCCATCCGGTGGTGGCGGTCTACGCCACCTTCTTGTCCCGGGGCTTCGACCAAATCATGTTCGATGTCGGCCTGCACCGCCAAGGCGTCACCTTCGTGCTCGACCGGGCCGGCGTCACCGGCCCCGACGGTCCCAGCCACCACGGTGTCTGGGACCTGGTCTGGCTCTCCCTGGTGCCCGGCATGGCCGTGGCCGCCCCCCGGGACGAGACCCGGCTGCGACTGGCCCTGCGCCAGGCCGTGGCCATCGACGGCCATCCCACGGCCATCCGCTTCCCCAAAGGACGATTGCCGGCAGAGTTGCCGGCGGTGGCGGTGGTGGACGGCTTGGACTATCTGTTGGGCGGTCCCGAGGCACAACTGTTGTTGATTGGCTTCGGCCCGCTGGCCCATTTGGCCGTGGCCGCCGGGCGGCGGCTGGCCGGCGAGGGCCGGACGGTGGCGGTGGTGGACCCGCTGTGGGTGGCGCCGCCGTTGCCCGCCCTGGTCCGAGCGGCCCGCGCCAGCCAGCTGGTGGTGACGCTGGAGGACGGGGTGGAACAGGGCGGGGTGGGCCAACAACTGGCCGCCTTATTGAACCGGGAGGAGTCCGCTCGGCCCGCCCCGGTGGTCAAGACCATGGGCCTGCCGGTCGATTTCCCGCCCCAGGGCGAGCGTGACCAGATCTTGGCCCAAGCCGGTTTCAGCGTCGATCAGGTGGTGGCGGCGGCCGAGGCCGCCTGGGCCGGCCGGATCACCCCGGCGCGGCGTCAAGACGCTCCCGGGTCGGCCGCCTAGCCTTGTCAACGTGGTTGCCACTGTCTCGCCTCCAGAGCCTTCGTCGGTCTTCCAAACCGCTCTGGCCGAGTGGGAGGCCTTCGCCTGGTCGTCTCGGGTGACGCTGGAGCGCCTGCCCGCCCCGACCGCCGTAGCCCGATGGTCGGCCGCCCTCGAGATCACGGTCCAGGCCGCCGCCCCGGACAGCGCCGAGGCCGTCTTCACGGCCGGCGCGGAGGATTGCTGGGGCCGCCTGACCCTGCTGCACCAGCCGGAGGGCGACCCGGACTGGGAGGGTGATTTTCGTTTGGTGGCCTTGATCCAGGCCCCCATTGACGAGCCCAGTGCCATCGACCCCTACCGGCCCCTGGCCGACTGGAACCGCCTGTTGGAGCAGTTGGACGAGCGTCAGGCCGGTTTCCGCGCCCCCAGCGGCACCGTCACCGCCAGTCTGAACCAGTCTTTCGGCGGCTTGGCCGACCGCCCGCCTAGACAAGAGGTCGAGCTGCGAGTCTCCTGGACGCCGGAACTGGCGGCCGGCGGCGGTCTGACGGCCCACCTGGCCGCCTGGCAGGACACGGTTGTTTTGATGGCCGGCCGGCCGGTCGAGGAATTGTCCGGGGGAGAATTGGCCGCCATCGTCCCCGGCCCCGGGTCACCGCCTAGGTCGGGCTGGTTGGCCCCGGCGGGAGGGTTGTCGGTGTGACAGCGGCTGCCACCGGGGAGACGGCCCCGGTCGAGATTGCGCCGGTCGAGACGGGAGAGACCGAGGCCGAGGCGCCCCTGCTGGAGCGGCCGGCCGGCCCCTGGGAGCCGGTGATAGACGACTGGGAGCGGTTGGACGAGCTGATCGACCAGTTGTCGGTCCAGCGCCAGCCCATCGCCTTGGACACCGAGCGGGCCTCCGGCTTCCGCTACTACGGCCACGCCTACCTGATCCAGCTCAAGACCGTGGACGGCGGCGCCAAGCTGATCGACCCCATCGCCTTGGCCGACCGGCCGCCGGCCGACCTCTCCCGCCTGGGGGCGGTGATCAACGACCGCGAGTGGATCCTGCACGCCGCCAGCCAGGACCTGCCCTGTTTGGCCGAGCTGGGACTGAGCCCGGTCCGACTGTTCGACACCGAGTTGGCGGCCCGGCTGGTGGGCCGGCCCCGGGTCGGACTGGGTCCGCTGGCGGAGGACCTGCTGGGGCTCAGGCTGCGCAAGGACCACGCGGCGGCCGACTGGTCGACCCGCCCCCTGCCCGAGGATTGGCTGGTCTACGCCGCCTTGGACGTCGAGCTGCTGCACCAGCTGCGCCAACTGTTGCAAGACGAATTGGCGGCCCAGGACAAGACCGAGTGGGCCGAGCAAGAGTTCCAACACTGGCTGGAGTGGTCCAAGGAGCCGTCCTCCCCGCCGCCGGACCCGTGGCGGCGCACCGCCGGTTTGCATCTGGTGCGGTCCCGCCGCGGCCTGGCCGTGGTGCGGCAATTGTGGACGGACCGCGACCAGCTGGCCCGCCAGCTCGACCTGGCCCCCAGCCGGCTGCTCAACGACCGGGGGATCACCGACCTGGCCGCCCAGGTGTCCGACTCCGGGACGGTCGACGCCGCCACCTTGGTGGCCGGATCGGACTGGTTCCGCCACCGCCAGGCCGCCCGCCACCGCCCGGTCTGGCTGACGGCGGTACGACGGGCGGCCCAATCGACGGAGGCCGACTGGCCGCCGTTCAAGCGCTCCGACGACGGTCCGCCGCCGCCCCGCCAGTGGAAGCAGACCAACCCGGCGGCGGCCCGGCGCTGGGCCCAGGTGCGCCCGGCGGTCGATCAGCGGGCGGAACAGCTCGGACTGCCGCCGGAGAACCTGATCAAACCCGAGTCCCTGCGCCGCCTGGCCTGGTCCCCCCGAGGCCGGGGGGCTGACGCCGTGGCCGCCCAACTGGGCGACCTGGGCGCCCGGCCGTGGCAGTGCGAACAGGTCGCGCCCGTGGTGGCGACCGCCTGGGCCGCCGCCGGCCGCGACTCCAAGGGTGGGGCCGGCTCGAACTGAGCGCCGTCTGGGATCACGTTCGGGTGGACAGCGGTTGTGACCTCAGTTCTGGCGCGGATCAGGGGTCAGGAGCCGACTTGGGCCAGGTCGACCGGGTCGGCGGTGATCATGGAGTCGATGTCGAGCAGTTCCATGGCGGCGAAGGAGTAGCGCGCCCACACCATGTCCAGCACGGCCGGGTCGGCGCCGATGGGGGCCGACACCGCCACCGCGCCGTGGCGCCAGGCCTGGCGGGCCTGGGCGATGTAGAAGGGGCCGCCACCCAGGTAGAGAGAGCCGACGGCGATGTGGCGGCGACCCTGGCGGCGCAACTCGGCGATGGCCTGGGCGATGCCGGCCCCGGGCTCAGGCGACAGGGCGGCGGCGCAGGGCAGGCGGTGGTGGCTCCCCCAAAGACGGGCTCGGCGGGCCAGCAGGGCGCCGCCCTGGGCGTCGGCCGGCCCGGCGGCGGACAGGACCAAGGCGTCCAACTCGCTGGCGCGGGAACTGATCAGGGCGTGGCGCAGGCGGGCGTCCAAGGCTTTGAGCAGCGGGGCCTCGTGGCCGATGGGGCGGGCGACGGCCAGTTTGAGGCCGGGATGGGCCGCCCGCACCCGGTCGATGGCGGCGTTGACGGCCGGCCCGTGTTCGACCGCGCTGGTTAGCGGCAGGGGCACGAAGACGACTTCGGCCACCCCCCGGGCGAGCAGGCGGGAGACGACTTGGACGCCATTGGGCAGACAGCCGCCGATGAAGGCGGCGTTGACCTCGACCTCCGGGCGCAGGCTCTGCAGGACCACCCGCAGACGGTGGACGAACTCGTTGACACGGTGGTCACAACTGCCGGGGGACAGCATGACCAGGGCTGGAGCTGGCATAAGGCCTTCTCTCTCGATCATGGCGACCGGTCTGGGCGGAGGCGGGGTCGACTGGTCAAGCATGTGTTCTCAAGCTAAGACTGGCTCATCCCAGAGGTTAGGCGCAAATCTCCTGTCTACTATTTGAGACTACGGGCGGATCTAGAGTGAGACGACGGCTCGGATAGGCCAGCCCGACGGCCGTCGGCCAAGGTCAGGGGAGCGGGATCGGGCGCTGCCCCGAGGCCTGGATCGGGGTCGGCCGGCGGCGGGTGGGGCGGAGTTGGGCCAAGAGGATGGCGGCGAACATCAGGGCGCAGCCGGCCGCCTCCCGAGGACTGAGGCGTTCGCCCAGGCAGACCGCCCCGGCCAGGACGGCGAAGGGGGCCTCCAAGGACATCACCAAGGAGGCCAGAGCGGGCGGGGCCAGACGCTGGCCCAGGGCCTGGGCGGTGAAGGCCACCCCCGAGCTGAGGATGCCGGCGAAGGCCAGGGCCGGCAGGGCCGCGGCCACGGCCGCCCACCAGTGGCCGGGAGGGATGGCGATGAAGCCGGCGTCGGCCCAGGGGCAGACCGCCAGAGATAGGACACCGGCGGTCAGGAATTGGGCCAGGCACAGCCGCAGGGCCTGACCGTGTTGGACCAGGCGGTCGACCAGCAGGATTTGGACCGTCCAGCAGGCCGCCCCGGCCAAGATCACCAGATCGCCCCGGGCCCAAGACCAGCCCGGGGAGACGCACAACAAATAGAGGCCGACCAGAGACAGGCCCACGGCCGGCCAGACCTGCCAGCCGGCCCGCCGCCCCCAGAACAGCCCGGCCACGGGCACCAGCACGATGTAGAGAGTGGTCAAGAACCCGGCCTTGCCGGCCTCGACCTCGACCAGGCCGGCCTGTTGCAGGTTCGAGGCGGCGAATAGGGCCAGCCCGCAGACCACCCCGCCCAACATCAGGCCGACCCCGGAGCGGGCGGGGGCGGTCGGGGCGACCGAGGCGGCGGGACGGGGGGGAGTGTCCGGGCGGGCGGGGGAAGGCGAACTGCTCAGGGCCTTCGAACCGCTTGGGGCCTCCGGGTGATCGGCGGCGGGCCAGGCTGCCGGGGCGGCCGTCCGGCGGCGGGAGCGGGACAGCCGGCCAGTCACCGCCAGGGCCACCCCGACGGTGGCGGCCCCGAGCAGGCAGCGCAGGCCGTTGAAGAGGAAAGGGCCGATATGGTCCATGCCGGTCCGCTGAGGGACGAAAGTGAAGCCCCAAATGACGGCGGCCAAAGCCAAGATGAGGGTTCCCCGCCGCGCCTGGGCCGACTGGGAGGTCGGCCGGGCGGTCGGCGGAGCGGCGGTTCGAGTCATGGCGCAGGCGATTATGCCAGCGCTGGCCGGGCCGCGCTTCGGACCGGGGCGGCGAGGCCGAGCTGAGGGACCACTCGGGACCCCGGCGACGTGACCGGAGCTGGACGACTAGGCCGGACCGGGCGGGGAGGCGTGCGGCTGGCATAAGTTTGACGGGTAGATATCGAGGGAGTGCCTGTCGCTGAGGGGAGAAGCGTTCGTCTGGCAGAAGTTTGGCGGGCGTCCCGCAGAAGCTTGATCGGTTGTCGGCGTAGGCAAATTGTCCACCCCCGACACTTGATCGGTTGAGGGGGCGAGCTACACTTCGACGGTGAGCGGGAGCAGCAGACTTTCAGCATTGCTGGACCCGCTCGCACTGGATGGGGCTAACAGACCTTCGATCATCGGCCCCGATCCAGGTTGTGGTGGGGCACCAGACACCTGTTCGGTATCCCTGCTTCAGCGAGCGAGGCCGACCGTTTCCTCTGCCGGCCTCGTCCGTCGTCTATCGATAGTTCGACCAAGGTGGTTTTCGACATGTCCTCTGTCTCCGCATCCCCTGCTTGCGCTGCGCGCTCCCCCCGCCAGTTGTTCAAACCGCTGGCCTGGCTGATCGCCTTAGTCCTGGCGGTCGGGGGGGTGACCTTCTACCAGGGCGAGGTCTCGGCCCCCGAGGCTCAGGCCGTCACCTTGGGGGGCGGCTGGGACGGCGTCTTCCGCGAGGACCAACTGTGGTTCACCTATGACGGCGACGACATCGGCGGCTGGACCAACCCCGGCAGCATGATGAATGACGACGGGACGTTGGTCGATTTGACGTTGGCCAACCGGACGCAGTGGTTCGACAAGGCCGGGTCGGCCAACGGCGCCGGGATCGATACCACTCGGCAAACCATCGCCGTCGGCCCGTTGTTCATGTCTGAGGGGAACAAGAGCCTGGCCATGGCGGCTTTCGGCTCCGGCGCCAGTGGTATTACTGTGATCGGACCGAAGACGGCGAGTGGGCAGGTCAACGCTGTCAACTGGGACAGTTTGTCGATCAACGATCCGAATGGTAATAGCTGCCGATTCGGCGACAAGTGGTCCGGCGAGGTCAACCAGAAGAACGGTTATCTTTACGTCGTCGGGAAGCTCGGCCCCGACTGGAGCGGGACCAACGCCACGGGTGAGCCCGCCGGTTTCGAGGTGGCGATCTACAAGCTGGGGCACGATGGGACGTCGGACGGGACGTCGGAGTGCCTGATCAGCTCGATCAACAGTATTATCTACTCGAAGTCCGGCAAGTCGGTCAATCAGCAGTGGAACGAGCGCTTCCCCAATAACACCCTCACCACCAACAGTTGGAACGTCTCGTCCGACATGGCCATCGACGCCAATGGTAATCTCTACCTCTGGGCGCGCTACAACGGCAGCAACGGTGACTCTCGCCACGTTCTGTTGTCGCTCCAGCCGCCGACCGACGACGACGGCGATTACGACCCGAGCGGCACTTGGTACTACGAGGTGGCGCGGTTCTTCGACGCCGCCGCCCCCCACGACTCCAGCCGGGCTAACGGCATGGCCTTTCTCAACGGCAAGCTTTACCTTTTTCTCAACAGCACCCGTTATATTCAAGAGTGGGACACCTTGAGCGGTGCCGTTGTGAGCCGAGGGAGAATAAATGAATCCGGCAACGACTTAGCCTCGGCCCAGATGGCGCCGGTGGTTCAGGGCACGATCTACAACGACGCTGACGGCGACGGCGTGCTCAGCGCGGCCGAGAAGACGACCGGCGTGCCCAACATCGAGGTCGAGATCTGGCAGCAGAACGGCTCCGAGGCCCCGGCCCTCAAAGGCACACTGACGACGAACGCCTCGGGCGTCTACCACGGCCTGCTGCCCTCTTCGACGGATAATTTCTACCTGCGGGTCAAGCAGCCCCAGATCAACGGCGTTAACGCCCTGCAGACCTACGCCTCCGGCGGCACTTTCTTCTACGACTCCGACGGCCAGGGCGACCGGGACCCGGACGAGGAGATCAACACGGTCACCCCCTACTGCCACAACGTCGGCGGCGACTACAGCCCGGTGCAGCTGCCGGCGCGAACGACTGACGATGAGAAAGTGACGGCCGGGTTCGACTGCCGGGGCGCCAGGGCCGACCGGATCGACCCCAGCGATGTGACCAACCCCCTGGCCGCCGTCGGTGGGGCCTACATCGTGACCAAGGTGGACATGAACTCGGATCTGGTGGTGGCTGAGGCCGACTTCGGCCTCAGCATCGCCGGGGCCTCCTTCGGCGACGCCAAGGCCAATGTCAACTCGACCATCGCCGCCAACGGCCCCCGCTTCGTCAACACCACCGCCCAGCGGGTCTGGCTCGGCGCCCAGGCGGCTTCAGGCCAGAGCAACGGCGTCAACGACGCCAACTCCAACGCCCACGCCAGCGATGACGGCGTCGTCCTGGTGGACGGCAACGGCCAGGAGCTGGCGCTGCAGAACCAGGTCCTGGCCGCCGGGGTGGGCTACAAGCTGCGGGCCACCGCTGCGTCCGACCCGGCCCTGGGGGCGGGCCGGGCCGGGGTCTTCGTGGCCGGCTGGTCCTCGGAGAAGTCCTCGCCGGCCGCGCTGGCCGCGAACAACCCCCTCATGGTCTACGGCTCGACCGACGACCAGGGGAGGGTCGAGTCGACCAACTATGTGGTCGACCCGACCATCTCCAGCACCACCCAAGGGGTGATGCGCTTCATCGCCTCCCAGAACGACACCATCGCCACGCCCGACAACAGCAGCGCCTTGCAGCAGTACGCCCCGGCCCGGAACAGCTCGGCCGCCAACAACCAGCCCTGGGTGTCGGCGGGCGAGGTCGAGGACTACCAGGTCTGGTTCGCCGGCAGCATCGTGCGGGCCTCCCTGACCACCAACGGCGGAGCCCTGCCCTCGACCAGCGCCCTGGGCTACTCGATCAGCAACATCGCCGCCGCAGTCGCAGCCGCCCCCTGGAGCAGCAGCGGCGGCGTCAGCCAGGGCAGCCTCTTCACCACCGCCAGCAACGTCGCCCGGACCTCGCCCACGGCCCATCCGGTCAACTCGACGGCGGCGGCCACCACCGTCACCCTGACCGGCGGCGTGCCCAGCGGCTGGAGCCTGCAAGACATCGTCTGCCGCACCACCACCTCCGGTGTGGCCCTGGCCGAGGGCACGCTGCCGGGCGTGACCTATGACAAGGCGGCCGCCCAGCCCAGCGTCACCATCGCGGCCAACTCCTTCGCCACCACCGACGGCGCGGCCGGCAACGACATCCACGACGTCACCTGCGACTTCCAGCTGTCGCGGGCGGCCAGTCCGACCAACAGCTCCTTCGTCTTGGACGTCGACACCACCAAGGTGGGCCAGGACATCACCGGCACGGTGACGGTGCGGGACGACTCCGACCCGGCCCAGCCGCTGTCGGGCCAGCGGGTGGACCTCAGCTCCGACGCCGCCGACGTCACGCTGAAGGACTCGGCCGGCAATGTCATCACCTCCTGCACGACCGGCGCGGACGGCTCCTGCCAGGTCAAGATCTCGTCCACCCAGGTCGGGACCTATACCAACGCCATCCACGCCCGGGTCAACAGCATCGAGGCCGGCGGCAACGGCCAGCCGGGGGCGGTCAGCCCCCAGACGGTCAGCTTCACCGCCGCCCAGGCCGACCCGGCCAACTCTTGGCTGGAGATCACGCCGGCCGACTTGTCCCAGACCGTCGACAGCGACTACAGCGCCCAGGCGACGGCCCGCGACAGCCTGGGCAACCCGGTCCCGGACACCACCGTGGCCTTCACCTCGGACGACCCCTCGGTCACTTTCTCCGACAATGCCAGCTGTGTCACGGGGCCGACCGGCGTCTGCCAGGTGAGTTTCACCTCGCAGGTGGCCGGCGGGCCCTACCCCGTCCACGCCCTGGTGGACGGCCAAGACGCGGGCGGCCAGACGAATGACGGCACCGTCGACCAGTCCAAGCAGTCGCCCCAGTCACGCTCCTTCACGGCCGGCCCCGTGGCCTCGACCTGTGACCAGGACGCCCCGCGCTGCAGCTCCCTGCGGGTCTTGGACCCGAGCGTGACGACCGGCCAGTACGCCCAGCTCCAGATCACCTTGACCGACGTCCACGGCAACCCGGTGACGGGTAAGTCTCGGGCCGACATGGTCTTGTCCGCCTCCGCCGGCCTGACCTTCCTGCCTAATTTCACGGAGCCGGAGCCCGGGGTCTACATGAGCTGGGTGACGACCGTTATGGTGGGCGATTACACCGTCTACGCCACCCCGGCGCCGCTCACCTCCGCCCAGCGGCTGTCCGGCCAGGTCAACTTCAGGGCCGGCGACCCGGCGGCCTGGTGTATACCGCCGGGGGAGACCGTCGCCCAGCCGGGCTCGCGTCTGAGCTTGGACACCACCTTGGCCCGGCCGGTGTCCGGCGGCCAGCACGTCATCACCGCCACCTTGGTCGACGGCTACTGCAACCCGGTGGCGGGCGTCCCCGTGGCCTGGCAGCCGGCCACCGCTCTGACCGTCGACCAGGCCAACACCACCGCTGTGACCGGCGCCGACGGGACGGCCCAGCTGACGGTCGGCTCGGCCACGGCGGCCGACCCGGGGCACCAGGTCAGAGCCACCTACGGGACCGGCCAGACGGCCTTCGTCCATGACAACGACAGCCGGGGACAGGCCGGGTCGCTGACCGACGGCCTGGTCTACGCCGCCTTCGCGGCCGTCAGCTGCTCACCGACCAACTCGGCCTTCGTGGCGCAGAAAGTGTCGGCCGAGGTGTCCGAGGCCGAGACCGATCCCAGGCATCCGACCAGGGGCGTCACCTTCGGCATCTGGCTGCGGACCGGGAGCACCAACATGGGTCCCTGCGAGGGCATCGCGCCGACAGTGACGGTTGACGGATCGGCCCAGGTGAGCATGGTGCGAATCGAGAACGAGAACAACGCCGCGGTCTACTGGGCCACGGTGACGGACAAGACGGCCGAGACGGTCCAGGTGACGGTCAAACTCGGCAACGACCTGATCTCCCCGAGCCAAATACCAACGATGCCGACCACCAACCCGCAGCCGGTCACCTTCACGGCCGGCGCCCCGGTGCCGGGCTCCTGCCAGGCGGCCGACGGCACGACCCAGGTGGGCTCGCGGGTCGAGATCGACAACGCCGACTTCAAAGTCATCGGCGGCCAGGAGGGCCACAGCGCCACCGCCACCTTGGTGGACAGGTTCTGCAACCCGGTCCCCGGGGCCCAGGTGACCTGGACGCCGGCCACCTTGTTGAACCTCAACCCGGCCAGCCCGACTAGCACCGGCCCGGACGGCAAGACCACGGTCTTCGCCACCTCGAACACTCCGGGCAGCTACTCGCTCCAGGCCGCCATCACGGCCGGCGCGCTGCCCGGCTCGCCTCTGACGGCCAACTTCAAGGTCGGTCAGTGCACGGCCGGCCCCGACGGCACCAGCCGCTTCACGGTCGATCGGACCGAGGCCCCGGCCGGCTCGACCGGCGTCGGCCTGACAATCAGCTTGACCGACGCCGTGGGCGTGCCCTGCGAGCTGGACGATCTCTCCCAGCTGACGGTGACACCCGACCCGGCCTCGGCCGCCGCGGTCTCGCCCCTGACGGCCGGCGCCACCGGGGTCTTCACCGCCCAGGTGAGCGACGACAAGGCCGAGACCGTCCCGGTGACGGTCCAGCTGTCCGGCCAGCCCATCAACCCGGCGGCCCCGGCGACGGCCAACCCGCAGCCGCTCAAGTTCACCGTCGGCGCGGTCTCGAAGGACAGGTCGACCTGGACCATCAGCCCGTCCCAAGCCGAGGCCGGTTCCGAGTTCAGCGCCCGCCTGACGGCCCGGGACGCCCTGGACAACCCGGTGACCGGTCTGACCGCCGCCGAGCTGGCCCTGGGCTTCGACGCCAACGGCGCCATGACGGTGCTGTCCGGCCCGGACGAGGCCGCCCCCGGCGTCTACCAGTACCAGCTGACCCAGACCGAGGCCCAGACCTACAGCGCCACGATGACGGTCAACCAGGGCACGGTCGACCCGGCGGACGACTTCAGCTTGTCGGCCGACGCCACCGTGGTCCACGGGCCGCTGTCGGCGGCCAACTCCCACGTCACGGCCTCCCCGGCCGGGCCGCAGCAGGTCGGCGTCAACTATCTGGTGACGGTGACGGCGGCCGACGCCTTGGACAACCCGGTGGCCGACCTGACGGCCGACCAGTTCACGGTCTTGGGCCAGCTGGCCGAGACCTCGGATCCGGCCAGCGACATCCGGGCGGTCAACTGGGTCAACCGGGGCGACGGCTCCTACACCTTCCAGCTGACCTCGACCAAGGCCGAGACCTATCAGGTCTACGCCCAGGTGTCGGGCCAGAGCCTGGCGGAGCATCCGACGGTGGCCTTCGAGGCCGGCGGCGTCTGCGTGGCCGGCTGCACCCCGGACGACCCCAGCCACGTCACCCGGGTGACCCTGGTTGAAAATAACCGTTTGGCCGACGGGTTGCAGAAGGACGTCGCCGAGGCTTGGGCCTACGACGTCTTCGGCAACCCCAGGCCGGGCGCGGTCTTCGTCGCCCAGGCCGTCAACTCGATCCCGCTCAATCCCCAGACCGCCACTTGCACGGCCAACGCCGACGGCTTCTGCCAGTTGGAGTGGACCTCGGAGCAGGCCGACGCCTACGCCGCCACGGTCAAGGTCGACGGCCTGGAGTTCGCCACCTCCCAGGTCAGCGACATCGTCTTCACCAACGGCGCGGCCGACGCCGGCCACTCATCTCTGACGGTCACCCCGGACAGCCCGATCCTGGTCGGGGCCGAGTACACCTTGACGGCGCTGGTGCGCGACGCCAACGCCAACCCGGTGCCCAAAGAGACGGTGGCCTTCGCCCTGCGGGGCGACAACGCCGCCAACGCCAGCCTGTCCCAGGCCACTTGCACGACCGACCAGAACGGCTCCTGCCAGGTCAAGGCCACCAGCAAGCTGGCCGGCGACTACAGCCTCTCGGCCCAGGTGACGACGGCTGAGGGGGCGCGGGACATCGTCAACAGCCCGGCGACCATCGGCTTCGAGGCCCGGGAGGTCTGCGTGACCGACTGCCAGCCGGTCGACCCCCGCAACGTCACCCGGGTCGAGATCACCAAGGACGGGTCCAAGGTGGACGAGGCCAACCAGGTGACGGTCTTCGCCTACGACCTCTACGGCAACCCGAAGGCGGTCGCCGTGACCGCGGCGCCGGCCGCCCAGGTGACGCCCGTGGCCGCCAACGGCTCGGCCACCGACGCTTCCGGCCAGTTGGCCCTGGGCTTCGTCTCGTCCCAGGCCGGCCCCAAGACTGGCAACCAGGTGACGGTGGACGGCCAGACCCCGAGCGGGTCGCCCTTCACCTTGACCTGGGCCACCGGCGACATCGACCCCGACCGGTCCTCCCTGGAGAAATCTCCGATGGGGCCGCTGACGGTCGACTCGGTCTACACCGTCACCGCCACCGTGGTGGACGCCAACAACAACCCGGTGCTGGGCGCGGCGGTCGATTTCGGCCTGAGCGACGGACCGGTCTTCGTCTCAGGCCAGTCGTCCTGCGTCACGCAGACCGACGGGCGTTGCGCCGTCGAGGTCACCTCGACCAAAGCCGGTCCTTTCGAGGTGACGGCCAAAATCGCCAACCAGGAGCTGTCTAACAGCCCGTTGGAGCTGGTCTTCACGCCCGGCCCGGTCTGCGTGGCCCCGGCCTGCGAGTCCGACCCGGGGGTCGCCACCAGCCGGGTCGAGGTCATCCAGAACGGCCAGAAGCCGAACGGCCAAGCGCGCGACATCGCCAAGCTGTGGGCCTACGACAAGCACGGCAACCCGGTCCCCGGGGCCAAGGTGGCCTCGGCCAAGCTCGACCCGACGGACGACCTGACGGTCCAGTCGCCCATCGCGGCGACCGACGCCCAAGGCGAGACCACCATCTGGTACACCTCGACCACGGCCGGCCAACACCTGGCCCTGGTGACGGTGGACGCGCTGGTGCCGAGCGGCTCGCCCCTTAGGCTGGGCTTCGGGGCGGGCGACGGCGTGCCGGCCAAGTCCTCCTTCACGGTCACCCCGGCCGGCCCGCTGACCGTCGGCGACAGCGCCGCCTCGGCCTACACCGTCACCACCACGGTGATCGACGCCTTGGACCAGCCGGTCGCCGGCGCCGTGGCGACGGTCAAGCTGGACCACGCCGGCCCGACCTTCCCCCAAGGCGATGCCTGCCTGACCGGCGCCGACGGCGTCTGCGCGGTCGAGTTGCGCTCGACCGTGGCCGGGACCTACGGCCTCCAGCCCGAGATCACCGCCGGCGCCATCGGCCAGGCCCAGTCCCGGGTGTGGACGCCGGACGTGGTCTGCGGCCAGGGCTGCGACCCGGAGCCGGGCGTGTCGGAGAACAATTTGACCAGGGTCGAGATCATCTCGGACAACCAGACGGCCGACGGCTTCGCCAAGGACCAGGTGGCGGCCTGGGGCTTCGACCGCTACGGCAACCCGGTGATCGGCGCGGCGGTCGTCCCGTCGACCGTCGACCCCGACCTGACCATCGCCACCGCCTTGGCCGGACTGGACGCCTCCGGGCGGGCCGTGATCGAGTTCGCCTCGCTCCAGGCCGGCCCGCACGAGGCCAGCCTGACGGTCGGCGGGTTTGACCCGGACGGCTCCCCGGTCAGCCTGAATTTCGTGGCCGGCAAGCCGTCGGCGGCCGACTCGACGGTGACGGTGGCCCCGTCCACCCTGCCGGTGGGCACCTGGGCGACGGTCACGGTTCAGGCGCGCGACGCCAACCTCAACTCGGTGGACGGTTTGACGGCGGCGGACTTCACGGTCAAGGGCCGCCAGGGCGCGACCTCCGACCCGGCGACCGACATCTTGGCCGGTTCCTTCGTCGCCCAGGGCGGCGGGGAGTACACCTTCCAGCTGACCTCGACCAAGGCCCAGAGCTACAGCCTCGACGCCACGCTGGGCGGCGGGATGATCCCGCAGCACCCGACGGTGACTTTCACCCCGGGCGGCGTCTGTGTGGCCAACTGCGAGGATCCCGACCACGTCACCAAGGTGGAGTTGGTCCAGAACAACCAGTTGGCCGACGGCCAGTCCCAGGACCTGGCCCGGGCCCAGGCCTATGACACTTACGGCAACCCGAGGCCGGGCGCGGTCTTCACCGCCGAGGCGGTCAACTCGGCCGCGCTCGATCCCCAGACCGCCAGTTGCACGACTGGGGGCGACGGGCTGTGCCAACTGGCCTGGACCTCGACCACAGCCGACCACTACGCCGCCACGGTCACGGTCGACGGTTTGACCTTCGCCAGCTCGCAGCTGACGGACATCGCCTTCAGCAACGGCCTGGCCGACCCGAGCCGCTCCAGCCTGGACTGGACGCCGCAGTCGCCGATCAAGGCCGGGGCCAGCTATCAGCTGACGGCCACGGTGGTCGACGCCAACGGCAACCCGGTGGCCCACGAGCAGGTCGCCTTCGCCCTGCGCGGCGACAACGCCGCCGACGCCAGCCTGAGCGCCGCCGACTGCCAGACCAACGCCGCCGGCCAGTGCCAGGTGGACCTGACCAGTCGCTTGGCCGGGGTTTACAGCGTCTCGGCCCAGATCACCACGACCGCCGGCCCGGCCGACATCGGCCACAGCCCGGCCCAGTTGGAGTTCGAGGCCTTGGAGGTCTGCGTCGACAATTGCACGCCGGTCGACCCGAGCCATGTCACCTGGGTCGAGGTGACCGTCAACGGCGCGACCGTGGGCGGCGACAACCAGATCTTGGTCCACGCCTATGACAAGTACGGCAACCCGGTGGTGAACGCCCCGGTCGAGATCGTGCCCAGCCAGGCGGTCGTCCCCAGCCCGGCCAACGGCCAGGCCACCGGGGCGGACGGGACCTTGGCCCTGGCCTACAGCTCGACCGTGGCCGGCCCGCACCCGGACAACCGGGCGAAGGTGGCCGGACTGACCCCGGCCGGCTCGCCCTTCAGCCTGTCCTGGTCCAGCGGCGGCATCGACTACACCAAGTCGACCCTGACGGTCACCCCGGCCGGTCCGCTGACAGTCGACGACCAGTACACCTTGACGGCCCGGCTGGTCGACGCCAACGACAACCCGGTGGCCGGGGCGTCGGTCGACTTCAGCACTGACTCGCCCGACCTCAAGCTGGGTCAGCCCCGCTTGCGGCTGGACCAGACGACCTGCCTGAGCGGCGCCGACGGCGTCTGCTCGACCACGGCCACCTCGGCCAAGGCCGGCGCCCACGCGGCGGCGGCCCAGGTGGCGGGCCAGGACCTGGCCGGCTCCCCGGCCAGCCTGATGTTCAGCGCTGGAACGGTCTGCGTGGCCCCGGAATGCGAGGCCGATCCGGGCGTTCCCACCACCCGGGTGGAAGTGATCCAGAACGGCCGGGCGCCGGACGGGGTGGCGCGTGATGTGGCCCAGGTCTGGGCCTATGACAAGCACGGCAACCCGGTGTCGGGCGCGGCCGTGACCTCGGCGGCGGCCGTCCAGGGCGACGACCTGTCGGTCCAGCCCGATATCGCGGCCACGGCCGCCGACGGCAGCTCCACCATCTGGTACACCTCGACCACAGCCGGCAACCACCAAGCCGACGTCACGGTGGCCGGCCGGACCCCGGCGGGCTCCCCGCTGACGGTCGGCTTCGGCGCCGGCGACGGCGACCCGGCGCACTCCGAGTTCATCGTCGACCCGGCCGGCCCGTTGACGGTCGGCCAGGGGCCGGACTCGACCTACACCGTCACCACGGTGGTGCGGGACGTCTTCGACGCCCCGGTGGCCGGCGCCGTGGTGACAGTCGGCCTGGATCACCCGGGGGCGACCTTCCCGCGAGGTGATTCCTGCCTGACCGACACCAGGGGCGTCTGCGCGGTCGAGGTCCACTCGACCACAGCCGGGACCTATGGCCTGTGGCCGACCATCGCGGCCGGGGCCATCGGCCAGGCGGCCTCGCGGGTCTGGACGGCCGATGTCGTCTGCGGCCAGGGCTGCGACCCGGAGCCGGGCGTGCCCGAGTCCAACCGCAGCCGGATCGAGGTGACGGTCGACCATCAGACGGCCGACGGCGACTCCCAGGACAAGATCGTGGCCTATGGCTTCGACCGTTGGGGCAACCCGGTGGTCGGCGCCGCCGTGGTGCCGTCCACCAGTGACGCCGATCTCAAGATCGTCACGCCGCTGGCCGGGATCGACGCCGCCGGCCGGGCCGAGCTGGGCTTCACCTCCACGGTGGCCGCCGCCCACAGCGTCGACGTCCTGGTCGGCGGGGCCACAGCCGACGGCTCCCCGGCGAGGTTGAGCTTCGACGCGGGCGCGCCCTGCGCCGGTGACGATCCCAGCTGCCCCGACCCGTCGGTGCCGAACGACCGGCGTTCCCGGGTGGAGGTGACGATCGACGGCCAGCCGGCCGACGGTCAGGCCCAAGACCAGGTGACGGCCCACTTGTTCGACCAGTACGGCAACGCCGTCACGGCGACCGTCCGCTCGACGGCCGACGCCGCCGTCCAGGTCTTGACCCCGGAGGGTCCGACCGACGCTCAGGGGGCGCGGGCCATCGACTACAGCTCGACGGTGGCCGGGGAGCACTCGGTGGCGGTCGACTACTACTACGCCGGGGTTTGGAGCCCGGTGGTGTTCAAGCCCCAGCCGGGCACGACGCCGCCGGCCGGCTACACCTCGTCGCCGACGACGGTCCACTTCGAGGCCGGCCAGGTCTGCGTCTCCAGCGCCACCCAGCCGTGCTCGGACGATCCGGCCAAGCGCAGCCGGGTGGAGCTGACGGTGGACAACCAGCGGGCCGACGGCCAGGGGCAAGACCAGGCCGTGGTCCATCTGTTCGACGCCGCCGGCAACCCGGTGGCCGGCGCCCAGGTGACGGCCCAGGCGGTCTCGGCCGGCCTGACGGTTCAGCCGATCTTGGCCACCGCGGCCAACGGCAGCACCACGGTCGGCTTCACCAGCCAGACCTTCGGGGCCCACTCGGCCCGGGTCTTCTTGGTCACCGCCGAGGGCCAGGTCGAGATCGTCTTCTACGACCAGGGCCAGCTGGTGGCGGGCAAGTCCTCGCCGCTGGCGATGCACTTCGTCCGCGCGGACGAGCTGCCGGCGCCGATCATCACCCGGCCTGGCGACGGCGACCAGCTGAACGACTCGACCCCGACCTTCGTCGGCACGGGCGAGCCGGGGGCGACCATCGAGTTGAGGGACGGCGACGATCAGGTCATCGCCACCACCACGGTGCAGCCGGACGGCAGCTGGACGGCGACGCCGGACCAGCCGCTGGCCGAGGGCGAGCACCAGATCAGCGCCCAGCAGTCCGACGGCGACGGCAACCAGTCGCCGCCCAGCGCGTCGGTCACGCTGACAGTCGACACCGTCGCCCCCGAGGCCCCGGTGGTGACCGCCCCGGCCGACGGCTCGGTCGGCAACGACTCGACGCCGCCGATCAGCGGCACGGGCGAGCCCGGCACGACCATCACGGTGACCGAGGACGACCAGGTCATCGGCGCCGCCACGGTCGACCCGGACGGCAACTGGTCGGTCACGCCCAGCCAGCCTCTGGCCGACGGCGACCACACCTTCGAGGTGACGGCCACCGACCCGGCGGGCAATGTCTCGCCGGAGACCACGGTCACCACCGAGGTGGACACCGTGGCCCCGTCCCAGCCGGTGATCGACTCGCCGGTAGACGGCGCGGCCACGGCCGACGACCAGCCGACCGTCAGCGGCCACGGCGCCGAGCCCGGCGCCACGGTGACCATTGAGGCCGGCGACGGCAATAGCTGCCAGACGACGGCGGCCCCGGACGGCTCCTTCGCCTGCCGCCTGCCCCAGCCGCTGCCCGAGGGCGACAACACCATCACCGCGGTGGTGACCGACCCGGCGGGCAACGTCTCGCCGCCGGCCGTCATCGTCACGGTGGTCGACAACCAGGCCCCCGAGGCCCCGACAGTCACCGGCCCGACCCCGGGCCAGGTGCTGAACGACCCGACGCCGGAGGTTGTCGGCCAGGCCGAGCCGGGCTCGACAGTGACGGTGACGGACGAGGACGGCAACGTCCTCTGCCAGACGACGGCGGCGGCCGACGGCGGCTTCGCCTGCACGGTCGACCCGGACCAGCCGCTGGCCGACGGCGACCACACCTTCGAGGTGACGGCCACCGACCCGGCCGGCAACGTCTCGGAGCCGACCGAGGTGCCGATCACGGTCGACACCACGGCGCCAGACGCGCCGACGGTGACGGAGCCGCAGCCGGGTGATTCGGTCAACACCGACACCCCGACCATTAAGGGCGAGGACGGCGAGCCGGGCGACACCATCAAGGTGGTCGACAAGGACTCGGGCGAGACGCTGTGCTCGACCACGGTTGGTCCTGATGGCACTTGGGAATGCACGGTGGCGCCGGACAAGGCTCTGCCGGAGGGGTCGCACGACCTGGTGGTGACGGCCACCGATACGGCTGGCAATGTGTCCGAGCCGACGGTGGTGCCGGGTGTGAATATCGACACCACGGCGCCGTCCGCGCCGACGGTGACGGAGCCGCAGCCGGGTGATTCGGTCGACACCGACACCCCGACCATCAAGGGTGAGGACGGCGAGCCGGGCAACACCATTGAGGTGGTCGACCAGGGTAGTGGCGAGACCTTGTGCTCGACCACGGTGCGCCCGAACGGCACCTGGGAATGCACGGTGGACCCGGACAAGGCCCTGCCCGATGGTTCCCATGACCTGGTGGTGACGGAGACTGATCCGGCTGGCAATGTGTCCGAGCCGACGGTGGTGCCGGGTGTCGACATCGACACCACGGCGCCTGACGCGCCGACGGTGACAGAGCCGCAGCCGGGTGATTCGGTCGGCACCGACACCCCGACTATCAAGGGCGAGGACGGCGAGCCGGGGGACACCATCACGGTGGTCGACCAGGGTAGTGGCGAGACCTTGTGCTCGACCACGGTGCGTCCGAACGGCACTTGGGAGTGCCAGGTGACGCCGGACAAGGCTCTGCCGGAGGGGTCGCATGATCTGGTGGTGACGGAGACCGATCCGGCTGGCAATGTGTCTGAGCCGACGGTGGTGCCGGGGATCGACATCGACACCACGGCGCCGAGCGCGCCGACGGTGACGGAGCCGCAGCCTGGTCAGGCGGTCGACACCGACACCCCGACCATCAAGGGTGAGGACGGCGAGCCCGGCAACACCATTGAGGTGGTCGATCAGGGCAGTGGTGAGACGTTGTGTTCGACCACGGTGAGCCCGGATGGCACTTGGGAGTGCACGGTGGCGCCGGACAAGGCTCTGCCGGAGGGTCCGCACGACTTGGTGGTGACGGAGACCGATCCGGCCGGCAATGTGTCTGAGCCGACGGTGGTCCCGGGGATCGATATCGACACCACGGCGCCGAGCGCGCCGACGGTGACCGAGCCGCAGCCTGGTCAGGCGGTCGACACCGACCGTCCGACCATCAAGGGCGAGGACGGCGAGCCGGGTGACACCATCACGGTGACCGACCAGGACTCGGGCGAGACGTTGTGCTCGACCACGGTGAGCCCGGATGGCACTTGGGAGTGCACGGTGGTGCCGGACAAGGCTCTGCCGGAGGGTTCGCACGATCTGGTGGTGACGGAGACCGATCCGGCCGGCAATGTGTCTGAGCCGACGGTGGTGCCGGGGATCGATATCGACACCACGGCTCCGAACCCGCCGACCGTGACCGAGCCTCAGCCGGGCCAGTCGATCAACACCGACAACCCGACCATCAAGGGCAAGGACGGCGAGCCGGGCAACACCATCACGGTGACCGACGACGCCAACGGCCAGGTCATCTGCTCGACCACAGTGCGTCCCGACGGCACTTGGGAGTGCCAGGTGCCGCCGTCCAACGCCTTGAGCGACGGCTCGCACGACCTGTCCGTGACCGAGACCGACCAGGCCGGCAACGTCTCGCAGCCGACCGAGGTGCCGGGGATCGTGATCGACCAGCAGGGTCCCAAGACCCCGACGGTCGACACCTCGGACGACACCAGCGTCAGCGGCCAGACCGACCCCGGCGCCAACGTGGTGGTGAGCGACGAGCAGGGCGAGACGCTGTGCTCGACCACCGCCGACCAGAACGGCGACTACTCCTGTGATCCGGTGCGGCCGTTGCAGCCGGGCGACCAGATCACGGTCACGGCCACCGACGAGGCGGGCAACAGCTCGTCCGTGACGGTGCGCAAGCTCGGACTGACGATCCAACGGCCGTCGCTGCCCCGCCTGGGGGAGCAGACCGCCACTGGTCACTACTTCCGTCCGGGCGAGTCTGTGACGGCGTTGATGGACGGCCAGCCCATCGGCACCGGCACAGCCGACCAAGCTGGCCAGGTGAGCTTCACCTGGACCATCCCCGTCACGACCGACTTGGGCGGCCGTCAGATCAGCTTGGTCGGAGCTATCTCCGGCCCGGTCCGCGGCCTCTTCCAAGTCACCGATGTCCTGGCGACAACCGGCTCCCAGGTGTCGACCGCCTGGCTGACGGGCGCGGCTCTGGCCGGCCTGTGCGGCCTCGGCCTGCTCCTGGTCGGTTGGCGGCGGCAGCGCCAGGAAACGGAGGGGGCAGCGCGCAGAGCGGCCTAGCGCACCACTGGGAGCGTGTCGGAACCGCTGGACTCCAGCCCGGCGCCCCCGCTCTGAGAGGAACACTCTCCACCTCCGCCGACGGCGGGTCCCCAAGCGGGGGCCCGCCGCCGGGGCGTTCGGCCGCCCCAGGTCGGCGGCCGGGGCGACGACTGGCCGAAGGTCCTGATCGGGTTAGTGACGGGGGCGAGGTTCCGGGGGTGGCGGTCGGCTTCCGCCCCCCAATGGGATGGCCCACCAGTTTGGCTGGGTTCCGGGTGGCGGTCGGCCGCCGCGACGGCGGCGTCAGGAGCGGGACAACTGGACGAAGCGTTCCAACTGCTCCAGCGCCCGGCCGGAGTCGATCACCTCGGCCGCTTTGACCAGACCCTGCTCCAGCGTCAGCTCGGGGCGGCCGATGTGGATGGCGGCGGCGGCGTTCATCAGCACGGCGTCACGCTTGGGGCCGGTCTGGCCGGCCAGAATGGCCCGGGTGATGGCGGCGTTCTCATCCGGCGGGCCGCCCATCAAGTCGGCCTTGTCGCAGCGGGGCAGGCCGAGGTCCTCCGGGGTCAGGACGAAGGTGCGGCTGAAACCGTCGCGCACCTCGCAGACGGTGGTCGGAGCGGACACCGAGATCTCGTCCAGGCCGTCTTGGCCGTAGACCACGTAGGCGTTCTTGACTCCCAGATTGGACAACACCTTGGCCAGTGGTTCGACCAATGACTCTTCATACACGCCCAACAACTCCATTTTGGCGCCGGCGGGGGACACCAGCGGCCCCAGGAGGTTGAACATGGTGCGGATGGCCAGTTCGCGCCGCACCGGGGCGACGTATTTCATGGCCAGGTGATAGTTCTGGGCGAACAGGAAGCACAGGCCGATCTCGCGCAGCAATTCGACCGAGCGGTGGGGCGGGATGGCGATGTCGACCCCCAGGGCCTCCAAGACATCGGCCGCCCCGGAGCGGGAGGTGGCCGCCCGGTTGCCGTGCTTGGCCACCGGCACGCCGGCCGCCGACACCACCAAGGCGGTGGTGGTCGAGATATTGAAGGAGTCGGAGTGGTCGCCGCCGGTGCCGACTATCTCCAAGGCGTCCATCTCGTGCAACAGGCGGACGCAGTGGCGGCGCAGGCCGACGGCCGAGCCGGTGATCTCATCAATGGTCTCGCCCTTGACCGTCATGGCCGTCAGATAGGCCGCCATCTGGATATTGGAGGTCTGGCCCGACATGATCTCGTCCATCACGGCCAGGGCGGTGTCGTGGCCGATGTCCTGACGGGCGGCCGCTAGTTGAATGGCCTCTTTAATCACGTTCGTCCTCCTGGGCGGTTGCGAGTCGGTCGGATCGGCCACCGGGGTTGGCGTCACGCCACCGGCCGGGCCAGTCGCTATCCCGGACTTGATCTTGGATCTCGACCGCTGCTGGGCCAGGCTGGTCGAGCTGGTCAAGCCAGGGGCCGTCAGAGTCAGGAAATTACGCATGATCTGTTCGCCCCGGGGGGTCAGGATCGACTCGGGGTGGAATTGGACCCCGTACAGCGGCCGGCGGCAGTGGGCCACCGCCATGATCTCGCCGTCGTCGCTCCAGGCCGTGGCCGCCAGCGTCTGGGGCAGGGTGCCGGGGCGCACCGCCAGCGAGTGGTAGCGGCCCACCTCGATGACCTCCGGCAGGCCGGTGAACAACAAGGCCTCCTGGTCCAGGCGGCAGGGCGAGGCCTTGCCGTGGACCAGTTCCCGGGCCCGGGCGACGGTGGCACCGCCGGCCTGGCAGATGGCCTGATGGCCCAGGCAGACCCCGAAGAGCGGAATCTGGCCGGCCCGCAGCGCCAGTTCTTGGCAGATGCCGGCGTCCTGGGGCGCCCCGGGTCCGGGCGACAGCACAATGTGGCTGGGGTTGAGCGCCAACACCTGGTCGACGCTGATGGCGTCGTGGCGCCAGACCGCGATGTCGGGGGTCTGGCCCAGGTCCTCCAAGATGGCGCCGATCTGCTGGTAGAGGTTGAAGACGAAACTGTCGTAGTTGTCGATCAGGACGATCACGGCCGGCCCGCCTTCTCCACGGCCTCGATCACGGCGGCCAGTTTGCGCCGGCACTCGGCGTACTCCGACTCCGGGCGGGAGTCGGCCACGATACCGGCGCCGGAGCGGACGAAGACCCGGCCGTTCTTCTGGAAGGCCAGCCGGATGGCGATGCAGGTGTCCAGGTCGCCGTTCAGGCCGAGGTAGCCGACGGCGCCGCCGTAGATGCCACGCCGGGCGCCCTCCAATTGGCCGATGATCTGGCAGGCTCTGATCTTGGGCGCCCCGGACAGAGTGCCGGCCGGCAGCAGGGCGGTGATGGCGTCGACGGCGTCCAGGCCGGGGCGCAGCCGGCCGCGCACCAACGAGGCCAGGTGCATGACGTGGGAGAAACGGACCACCGACAGGTGGTCGACCACCTCGACCGAGCCGAAACGGGCGATCCGGCCGATGTCGTTGCGCCCCAGATCGACCAGCATGTTGTGTTCGGCCCGCTCTTTGGCGTCGTTCAACAACTCTTGTTTTAATTTGCGGTCGGCGGCGGCGGTGCCTCCCCGGCCCCGGGTGCCGGCCAAGGGGAAGGTCTCCACCCGGTCGCCGCGCAGCCGCACCAGCGTCTCCGGCGCCGCCCCGGCGATCTGGACGTCGTCCGAGGCGAGGTAGAACATATAGGGCGAGGGGTTGGCCCGGCCCATCAATTGGTAGCTCTGGAAGAGGTCGCCCGAGGCCTCGCACTCCAGCCGGTTGGACAAGACGACTTGGAAGATGTCGCCCTGGGCGATGTGCTCCTGGGCCTGGAGCACCAACTTGGTCCAGTCCGACTGGTCGAACAAGGGCCGCCATCCCGAGGCCAGCCGCAGCCGCTCCGGCTCCGTCTTGGGGCCCTGTTCCAGCCGGCGGCGCAGTCGCTCGGCCTCGGTCAGGGCGCCGGCGTAGTCGCGGGCCAGGTGCTCGGTCTCCAGGTTGAAGATCAAGGAGATGGTCCTGGCCTGGTGGTCGAAGGCCACCACCTTGTCGAACAGCATCAAGTCGACATCGTGGAAGCCCTCGACGTCTTGGCGCCCCAGGTCGATGCAGGGCTCGGCGTAACGGATGTAGTCGTAGGCGAAATAGCCCACCAGGCCGCCGGTGAACGGCGGCAGCCCCGCCACCTTGGGGCTGGAGTGGTCGGCCAGCACCTGGCGGATGTGGTCGCCGGGGTCGGTGGTGGTCTGTTGCTGGCGCTCCCCGCCGTTGCTGATGGTCAGCCGGCCGTCTTGACAGGTCAACTCCAAGATCGGGTCGAAGCCCAAGAAGGTGTGGCGCCCGGAGGTGGCGGTGGTCTGGCGCGACTCCAAGACGAAACAGTGCCGGCTGATCTGGCGCAGGCGGCGGAAGCAGTCGGCCGGGGTCAGCCGGCCGGTCGGGAAGACGGCCGCCACCGGGACGCGGCGATGGCCCGCCCCGAGGGCTTGAGCCTGGGCCAGGCTGGGTTGGAGCCGCATCAGGCGGCCCGCTCGGCCGGGGCGTCGTCGGCCTGGCCAGACTGGTCGGAATGGCCGGACGGGCCGCCTCGGTCGGCCGGGGCGGGCGGCAGGGGGCGGCGGCTGACGAATTGGTCCTTGGCGTAACGGGCCACCCGCCCGGTGGCGTAGGCGTCCACCACCGCGCCCACCCCGCCGCCCAGCAGCGGCACCCGACGGAGGGCGAAACCGGTCAGGAAGCCGGCCAGGTCCTTGACCCCTAGCTGAGACATGATCCCCGCCAGCGCCTGCTGCGCCACCTGGTCGGTCAGGTCGCTGTCGGCCACCGCCGCCGTGGCCACCACCAGGGGGACGCCGGGCAATTGGCCGGCGTCGATCTGGCGTTGCACCAGCTTGTCGCCCAGCAGGCACATCACCAGCGCCGTCCGCACCCGGGGGTCGTCGACGTCGTAGCCCCGCAGATGGGCGATGCAGGCGGCCAGCCGGACCTGGACCACCACCACGCCGACCAAATTGGCCGGCAGGCCGACCAGCGAGGCCAGGCCGCCGCCCAGATTGGTGACGAAACCCTGGGCCGAGGCCAGGCCGATGTGGCTGAGGGTCAGCCAGTCCATCGCCTGATCGACCGACTGGCGGCGTTGCAGGCTGCGGCCGGCCGTGTGCTTGGCCCCGGGCAGGCCGGGCAGGCCCTCGACCGAGGCCTGGACCAGTTTGAGCAGCCAGGCGGCGGATTGTCGCGGCACCAGTTGGGGCAGGCCGACCAGCACCGTGCCCGCCACCTGGGTGGCGACGGTCGTGACCAGTCGAGCCATGACGCCTCCTTCGCTGCTCGCCGCCGGTCAGTCTAACGGCCTGGGGCCACGCCGGTCGGGGTATGGGCGGCTTGGGCGGCGGGAGGGGTGCCCGTCGTCCCCTGGCGCCAGCCCGGACTTGATGCGGGATCTGGGTCGCCCGCCGGGGGCGGCCTACGATGGGCGGGTGCCTGCGCTCGCGGTTTTCGGGCCGCCCGAACTGTGGCCTAACGAGGATCTGGTGGCCTTCACCGACCAGTTCGACGCCCCTCTGGTGGAGGCGGCCTACCGCTCCGGGGTCTTCCCTATGCCGCTGCGGCGGGCCTTCTTCGGCCGACGCATGGCCTGGTGGTCGCCGCTCGACCGGGGCCTGATCGAGCCGGCCGACTTCCGAGCCTCCCGCTCGCTGGCCCAATCGGCCAAGCGCTACCGCGTCACCGTCAACCAGGCCTTCGACCGTGTGGTGGCGGCCTGCGCCGACCCCGGGCGGCCAGGCGGCTGGATCGACGCCGACGTCCAGGCCGTCTACGGCCAACTCCACCGCGCCGGCCTGGCCGTGTCGGTCGAGGTCTGGGACCGGGCGGACCAGTTGGTCGGCGGGCTCTACGGCGTCAGCCTGGGCGGCCTGTTCGCCGGCGAGTCGATGTTCCACCGTCCGAGCGGCCGGGACGCCTCGAAAGTGGCGTTGTGGCGGCTGGTGGCGGACTGGCTGACGCCGACGCCTGGGGGCGGCGCCCGACTGGTCGATGTGCAGTGGGCCACGCCCCATCTGGTCAGCCTGGGGGCGAAGTCGGTTCCCCGGCTGGAATATCTGGAGCGACTGTCAATCGTGCTGGACCAGCCCCGGCCGTCTTGGCCCGGTGGAACAATTGCCAATGATATGGTTTCAGAAAGCTCTTCCTCTATCTAATTCTACCTCATTAAGATAAGCTGATAACCGTTTTCGTTCAGCTTCAGTGGCCGGGCCGCAGGGATGGCCAACCAGTCTTTGACAAGTCCGAACGTCAACCAACTAAGGTTCAGGCGGTCGGTCTGTATTGACTCCGGGGAACAGCCGGGTAATATATCTCTCGTCGTGGGAATTCAACGATTCCGACGACAGCGCCACCAATGCCTGGGTCCGTCGTCAATCCGATTGCGGTGCCCACCTCCTGCGTCGGGATTCGGAGACCGGCGCAGGGTGTCGCATGTGTGTAGAACCGCCCTTCGGGGGGAGAGCGGTTTAGACGCCGTGCGATGGGTGGTGGTCGGCGGCGCCCCTCAGCTTGATCACTCCTGTTTGAGGTGAGGCTGCCGTCGGCCACCACTCCCATCGTCCCCCGCCCCCGGCCCAGTCTTAGGCTCAGTCCCCGCCCATCGCCCGACGGTCCCGGCCGGCGCCCCGCCGGAGAAGTCTCATAGGCGTCTGTGAAATGTTTTAGGGCTTTCTGGGAGGTTAACGGCCATAGTTGGTCGTCGAGGACGCGACCGCGCCCCGCCCGCGCTGACCAGCCAACCAAGAAAGCAATATATGTTTTTAATCATCCTGCCTCTGGCCGACCTGGCCGCCATCGTCGTCCTAGCCCTGGGCCTCTACTACCCCCGTCACCGCCGCCACGACTTGACCCTGTCCTACCTGGCCATCAACGTCGGCGTCCTGGGGGTGTCCACGGCCCTGGGCGCCACCAGCGTCAACGCCGGCCTGGGACTGGGCCTGTTCGGCGTCCTGGCCATCATCCGTCTGCGCAGCTTCGAGCTGGACCAGCACGAGATCGCCTACTACTTCTCCGCCCTGGCCCTCGGCGTCATCGGCGGCCTGGGGGCGGACATGGGCTGGGCGGCCCTGGGGTTGATGGCCCTGATCCTGGTGGTTCTGGGGCTGGCCGACGCCCGCCGCTTCAGCGGCCGGCACCGCTGGCAGTCGGTCAAACTGGACGCCGCCGTGACCGACCAGGACGAACTGGTGGCCCGGCTGGAGAACCTGCTGGGGGCGCGGGTGCTGGAGGCCCGGCCGCGCCAAGTCGACCTGGTCAACGACATCACCACGGTCGATGTGCGCTACCTCGTCGCCCCGCCCGCCCGCCCGGTGGCCAAGACGGTTGGCGGCGGGTGGACGTCATGATCAAGACGAGCCAGCCGGAGTCGGGCGCCTTGGAGCCGGGCCTGTCAGGGGCAGTTGTGCGGGAGCCGGCCGCGTCAAAGACCGGCGCCTTGGAGGCGGGCGGGCTGGGGACGGTCGCGCCGGAGACGAGCCTGGGGAGTCCGGTCGGGGCGAGCGCCCCGCCGCCGGCCGCCGGGGGCCCCGCTTGGTCGGACCGGACCGACCGGCTGGAAACCGGGGCCTCGGCCGAGCCGATCGCCCCAGCCGCCAGAGGCGCCGCTTGGTCGGTCCGGATCGGCCGTTTGGCGGCCGTCGACTTGGCCGAACTGACCGCCCGGGCGGAGTTGATGGCCCGGCGAGACCGTAAGTATCTCTTGCCGGAGTCGGCCCTGGGCCTGGTCTGGGACGGCCTGTCGGCCGACGCCCGTGTCCTGGAGATCGACGGCCGGCGGCGTTTCGACTACCACTCGGTCTACTACGACACGCCAGAGCTGGAGGCCTTCTTCCTGACCGTCGGGCGGCGGCGGCGGCGCTACAAGTTGCGCACTCGCCAACACGGCCCCCAGGCCCCGATCATGGTCGAGGTCAAGACCCGGGGACCGAGGGGGCTGACGGTCAAAGACCGGATCGGCTACTACGACCGTCCCTGGTCGGCCGATGGGGCCGCCGAGGTGGCCCACGGGGCGGCGAGCGATAAGACAGCCATCCCGCCGGTTGGGGCCGTCCCACTGGTTGGGGCCGACGTCCGCCGTCTGGCCGATGAGGCCGCCTCCCGTCCGGTGGTCGGTCCGCTGGGCGGGAGGGCGGGGAATCCCGGGGCGCTGGTCGGATCACCGGACGGATGGTCGTCCGGGGCGGCTGTCGAGCCGCTGGACGGGGAACTGGTCCGGGCCGCCCGGGCGGCGCTGGCCGCCCGTGGCTGCCGCCCGCCGGCCGCCGCCTGGAGCCCGGTCCTGGGCTGCCGCTACCGCCGGACCACACTGTTGCTGCCCCAGGGCGGGCGGGCCACCATCGACACCGACCTGTCGTGGAGCGGGCCGGACGGCGCCGTCAGACCGGCCGCCGGCTGGGCCGTGGTCGAGACCAAGACCCTGGGTCCGGCCACCTCCTTGGACCGGGCGCTATGGGCGGCCCGGGTCCGCCCCGTCAGCTTGTCCAAGTTCGGCGTCGGCCTGATCCTGACCAGCCCGGAGCTACCCCGCCACCGCTGGCGGCGAGTCATCGAGGATTGTTTCGAGGCAGGTCGGACATGGCGCTGAACCTTGTCCGCCGGCGCCTGTCAGCTGGTCCGAGTTCGGCCTCGGCCTGGTCCTGGCCGGCCCTAAGTCGCCCCGCCAGCGTTGGCGGCGGGGTGGCAATGATGGTTTCTAAGAGGTCGGACCTGGCGCTGAGCCTGGTTAGACGGCGCCGTCCGCCGGCCGTCCTGGCCCTGGCCGTGGCCCTGGTCCTGGGGTTGGCCGGGTGTGAGGGCGCCGCGACCGAGGGCGACGTGACCAGCACCGCCTTGGTGGTGCCCCAGTCGGTGGCGGAGGCCATGGCCGACAATCGGACGCCGGCTGTGGCCCAGGACATCCCCCAGTCCCCGGTGACGGTCGAGTTGGCCGGGGCGGACACCGCCCGCCAGGCGGGCGTCGACGTCAGCGGTCAGACCGTCAGCTTGACCCAGGCGACCGACTACCACCTGTCGGGGCGGCTGGACGGCCAGGTGGTGGTGGACGTGTCCGACGGCGTGGTCCACCTGACGCTGGAGGGCGTCACCATCGAATCGGACCAGCCCGGGGCGCTGATCGTGGAACAGGCCGACCAGGTGGTCGTCCACCTGGCCGCCGGCAGCGTCAACCGCTTGGCCGACGCCGGCCAGCCGGCGTCCGACCAGTCGGAGGACCAAGCGGGCTCCGAGCCGTCGGCTTCCGAGCCGTCGGCTTCCGAACCGGCGGGGTCCGGCCAGCCGGACGGGACGCTCTTCTCGCGCGCCGACCTGCTGATCGACGGCCCGGGCGAGTTGGTGTTGGAGAGCGCCGAGGGCGATGCCCTGGTGTCGAACGACGGGCTGGTCATCAGCGACGGCCAGTTCACCGTCACGGCCGGCGACGACGCCATCCGGGGCAAGGACTACCTCGTCGTCCAAGGCGGCCAATTCGACCTGACGGCCGGCGGCGACGCCCTCAAATCGACCAACGACTCCGACCCGGCGGCCGGTTACATCTGGGTGTCCGGCGGGACCATCACGGCCCAGGCCGCCACCGACTGCCTCGACGCCGCCAGCGATGCCCTGATCTCGGGCGGCGAGCTGAGGCTGGCCTGCGGCGACGACGGCGTCCACGCCGACCAGGCGGTCGTCATCGACCAGGGCAGTCTGACCATCAGCCAGTCCTACGAGGGACTGGAGGGTCAGGTGATAGTCATCGCCGGCGGCGAGCTGGCGGTGACGGCCAGCGACGACGCCATCAACGCCAGCGACGGCTCGGGAGCCGGGATGGAAGCGGGCTTCGGCGGCGGTGGCATGGGTGGTGGCGGCGGCTGGGGTGCCTTCCCCGGTGGCGAGGCCAGCGGCGCCCCGGGGAACTTCCCCGGCGGTGGTCAGGGTGCCTTCCCCGGTGCTGACGCCAGCGGTGGTCCGGGGTCTTGGCCCGGTGGCGAGGCCAGCGCCTTTCCCGGGTTCCCCGACGGCCAGGCCAGCGCCTTCCCCGGCACCGGTGGTGGTGGCGGCGAGGACGGCCGGTCCGGTGGCCAGGGCTTCCCCGGCGGCGGCCTGGGCGGCTTCCCCGGCGGTGACGCCAGCGGCGCCCCGGTCCTTCCCGGCGGCCAAGACGGCTTGCCCGACGGTCAGGCCAACGCCTTCCCCGGCGGCGGCTTGGGCGGCTGCCAGAGCGGCGGTGCGACCGCCGGCCAAGACGGCGGCCCGGTGCTGTCGATCACGGGCGGCGTCCTGGTCCTGACGGCCGGCGGCGACGGCCTCGACTCCAACGGCACGGCCACCATGAGCGGCGGCCAGGTGACCGTCTACGGCCCCACCAGCCAGATCGACGGCGCCATCGACGCGGAGCGCTGCCTGGTCGTGACCGGTGGCACCCTGGCGGCCTTCGACAACGGCGGCATGTCCGAGACGCCTGGTCCGGACTCGACCCAGCCCTGGCTGACGGCCGATCTGGGCCAACTCCCGGCCGGGTCTGTCTTGGCCGTCCGGGCGGCCGACACCACCGTCGTGGCTAGCTACCAACTGCCCAAGGCGGCCAGCCTGCTGGTCTTCACCGACCCGGCCTTGAAACCGGGCGCCGTTTACACCATCACAGACGCCGACGGCGCCGAGTTGGCCACCGCCACCGCCACCTCCCCCTGACTTGGGGGTGCCGTCAATCCTCCAAGCAGGTGTCGATCTCGACTTGGCTGAAGTTCCGCCCGAAGTCAATCTGCGGCATCCCCGTCAACGGGTTGATGGTGACGTTGTCGGGTTCATCCTGCGATTCCAGGCTGACGATCAACAGCTCTGTCGTCAAGGCGGAGAAGGACTGACCGCGGGCGGCGGCCAGCCGCTTGAGCCGATGGTGCAGCCCGGGCGGCAGATCCACGGTGACACGCATGATCGCATCGTATCTGTGATGCGCTCTCGTGACTCGGGAGCTGGGAGCGTTGGTCAGGCGACGGGGAGGCGGAGCAGGAAGGTGGTGCCGCTGGGGCCGGTCGACTCCAAGACGATGTCGCCGCGCGAGCGTTGGGCGATCTCCGACACCAGGGCCAGGCCCAAGCCGAAGCTGCGCCGCCGGCCGGACTCGCCGTGGGCGAAACGCTCGAACAGGCGGCCGGTCTCGGCCGAGGCGATGCCGCAGCCCTGGTCGTGGACGCGGATGGCGACGGCGAAACCCTCGACCGTCGCGCTGACCTCGACGGCGCCGCCGGAGGGGGAGTGCTGGATGGCGTTGTCGACCAGGGCGACCACGGCGCGCGACAAGGAGCGGGCCGGCACCGCCACCACAGCCTCGCCCGGCGTTGCCACCCGCAGAGCCACCTTGGCCTCGTCGGCGATCGGCTGGAGGGAGGCGACGGCGGCCTGGACGGTCGGCCCGACCGGGGTCGAGGTGGCGGCGCCGGACTCCTCGACGGTCAGCAGCAGGTCGTTCAGGACGTCGTTCATGCCGGCCGCGTCCTCGCGCAGCTTCCGGGCCACGCCCCGGACGTCCTCGCCCCGGTCGAGACGGTGCTGCAACAGTTGGACGCGGGTCGACAAGACGGTCAGCGGGGTGCGCAGCTCGTGCGAGGCGTCGGCCACGAAGTGGCGCTGCAATTGCAGGGCCTCGGCCAGGGGGGCGGCGGCCTGGCGGGCGGCGTACCAGGCGACGACGGCCAAGACGGCCACGGAAACGACCGCCAAGCTGACGATGGTGGTGACGACGTGGCCCGGGTCGAGCACCCAGACGGGCTGGACGACGGCGGCGGGCTCGAAGGGGCTCTGGCGGTTGAGGCTGGTGTCCGTCACCAGGCGGCGGTTGCGCAGGATGACGGTGATGGTGATGGCGGCGTCGATCAATAAGATGACGGCGGTGGCGAAGCCGACCCGGAGGCCGACCCGGATGGAGGCCAGACGGACGCGGCGGTCGTCGGCCGCCAGCCCGGCGGTCGAACGGCCGACTGGAGTCGGGGGGACGGGCCAGGTCACGTCGTCCCGGTCACGTCGGGGAGCCCAAGCGGTAGCCGCGGGAGCGCACCGTCTCGATCAAGTCGTAGTCGGCCTTGCGGCGGATGTAATGGACGTAGGTGTCGACCGTGCCCGGGGTGTCGTCGGAGGAGAAGACGGCCGACAGGATCTCGTCCCGGCTGAAGACGTGCTCCGGCGACTCGGCCAGCAGGGACAGCAGGGCGCTCTCGGTGGCGGTCAGGGAGACGCGCTCGTCGTAGGGGCTGTAGAGGGTGTCGGTGTCGGGGGTGAAGAGCCAATTGCCGATGTAACGGCGTTTGCCCTCGGCCGTGAAGCCCCGGCGCAGGGCGCGCAGCCGGGCCTCCAACTCGTCGAAGTCGAAGGGCTTGACCAGGTAGTCGTTGGCCCCGCCGTCCAGGCCCGACACCCGGTCCGCCACCGTGCCCAGGGCGGTCAGCATCAGGATCGGGGTGGCGATGCGGGCCCGGCGGACGGCCTCGATCACCTGCACGCCGTCGATCCCGGGCAGGCGGCGATCGACCACCATCAGGTCGTAGTGCTTGTGCAGGGCCAGGTCGAGCCCGGCCTCGCCGCTGGCGGCGTGGTCCACCTCATAGGTCTCGCGCAGCACCTCGACCACCATCTCGGCGATGGTGGGGTCGTCTTCGATCAGCAACAGTGAGGCGTCCACCTGGCCATTGTGGCCCCTGTCGGACCAAGACTGCTCTAAGACCCGATCCCGGTCCGCTCCGGGGACCGTCACAGCCGTGGTCGGAGCGGGCCGGATTAAGATTTGGTTCACGGCTCGTCGCCGCTGGACCGCCACTGGATCAGGACTGACGGCAGGTGTAGTCTCAAAACGAATCTCCTTCGCCGACTGGACCGTATTTCGGCCAGGCAAAGCCATATAGCGAAAGTAGAATTTAAATGCGGAGAATCATAGCGGTCACCGTGGCTGGTTTGGTTTGCATATTAGGCCTCGGCGTGCCCGCCGCCAACGCCGACGAACCGGTTGACCAGCCTGCGGCCACCACTGAGGCCCCCACCACCCTCACCCTGTCCAAGGACGACTACAGCCAGAACCACCGTTCCGGCTCGGTCACGGTCAAGGTCAAGACCTCGGCCGAGTCCTGGACCGCCCAGGCCGGCGCCGACTGGGTGACGCTGTCGGTCGCCAGCGGCGTCAGCGGCGACAAGGTGGTCGTGACCCTGGACGCCAACGCGACCATCGTCGCCCGCTCCGCCGTCGTGACCTTCACCGCCGGCGATCAGACGGCCAGCCTCAGCCTCAACCAGAAGGCGGCCCCGGCCACCTTGACCCTGGGCCAGCCGGAGTCTCAAGACGTGACCTACCCGGTCAGCGGCTGGTGCGGCTTCGCCGCCCTGGTCGCGGTCGACACCAACCAGGGGATCTGGGGTGTTCAGACCAAGGACGACTACGACTGGCTGACGGTGATGCCCGGTAACTCGTACTTCACCGTCATTGTGATGCAGAACTCGGGCAAGGCTCGGACCGGCACGATCAAGGTGGTGGCCGGCGACGCCAGCCAGACCATCAAGATCAAGCAGGACGCCGCTCCTCAACTGTCCTTGTCGCGCAAGAACTGGACCGCCGACAGCGCCGGCGCCAGCACCACTATCAAGGTCAAGTCGCCCGATCCGGCCACCCTGGGCTGCGGCGACTGGTCCGTCGACCAGACCTGGACGGCGGAGATCAAGTCCGGCGGCGACTGGCTGGCGGTCTCCAGTCTGGGGGGCAACGACGGTGACGAGGTCACGCTGGTCGCCGACCAGAACCCCGACCCCAAGATCAAGAGGACTGCCGTCGTCAGCTTCAGCAACGGTTTCAACACGGTTGACCTGACCGTCACTCAGAAGGAGCCCGTCAACTTCTCCGGCGTGTCCAACTGGCTCAACGCCTTGTTCCAACAGATCCTGGCAATAATCCTGTCCTGGTTCCAGGCTCTGCCCACCCTGACCCTGGGTTAACCCTCGGGCCAACCCGATAACAGATCCGGCGGCTCCCACCCCTCGGCCATGGCCGACACGGGGGCCGCCGGATCTGTTTCGCCTCCCGCACCCGGGGCGGTCCAGTGGAGGAGGCGTCCGGCCGGCCGGACGAGGAAGTCCACCCGCTTCAGACCGTCAAATGTTCGCAATGGGTTTGGGAGCCGTGTAGAGTCAGTCGTAGTTCCTCCAAGAGCCGTCTCGCTGCCGAAGGGATTCGCCATGAGAAAAACCGTTCCGGCGGCTCTGGCCGCTGTCCTCGCTGTCGCTGGTCTGGTCATGACCCCCGCCGTCGCCGGAGGCGACCCGCTGACCTCCAAGCCGATCGGCGAGCCGCTGGCCATGACCCTGGCCGAGGCGGGCAACGCGTCGGGCTGGGCGAACAAGGTCAAGTCGGTCCTGAAGACCCAAGGCTATGACTCGGCTGTGGTGGGTAAGGCCTACACCGGCCAAGGCGTGACGGTCACTCCGGCGACCGGGAGCATCGCCGTGGCCTCGAACACGTCGGTCAACGTCGGTTCGGCCGTGGCCGACGCCGACGGCGCCTGGACGCTGACCGCCAGCCAGGTCAAGCTGACCCTGCCCAGCACCAGCGGCTTGACCTTGACGAAGGCTGAGATCCTGGCCGTCTGGCCACAACAAGAGTTCACGGCCACGTTGGCCGGCCACGTCGGCCGCTATTTGATCGACTGGGGGGCCAAGAGCGGCCGGGTGCTGGCCTCGACCGGCGACTCTTCGATTGACGACACCATAGTCAGCAGCCTGCTGGACAACCGCGATGCCATCAGCGCCACCAGCTTCGCCCAGAATGTGGGCGCCGATATGGCCAACCAGATCGTCACCTGGGTGAACCAGCCGACGCTGACCTGGAGCGATCAGGTGGCTTGGCCCTACACCTTCGGCCAGGCCTTCAGCGGCTTGACCGCCGGCGTCGAGGCGACCATGGATCCGGCGGGCGCGGTGTCCTCGTCCTGGATGGCCGAGCTGACCGGCTCCGCCGCTCTCAGCGGCAAACTGAATGACCAGAAGTGGAGCACCGGCCTGTCCAGCGCCGTGACTGGCCAAATCTCCTCCGGCACTGCTCTGAGGACCAGTCTGAACGCGCTCAACCCGTCGGACCAGGCCTGGGCGGCCCTGTTGGCGGCCGACCGCAGCATCATCAACAACCGCTTGGACGCCTGGTCCGCCACCATCGTCAAGGTCATGAACAGCGACACCAAGCGCGACCTGGACGGCAAGACGGGCGACATCGAGGGTGAGAAGCTGACGATTCACGCGGTGGAGATGGGCGCCGCCGCCCAGGCCATCACCACCCAGCGGCTGATCGACTTGTACAACACCAAGCTGACCAATTCCTGGAAGTCGACCATCCAAAAGAGTCTGACCCTCACCGGAACCGCGCAGCGGACCTTCGCCCCGGGCGCGGTCCAGCACATCGTGGCCACGAATGTGACCACTGTGGCGACGCCCACGCCGACTCCAACGCCGACTCCAACGCCGTCTCCGACGCCGACGCCTACGCCTACGCCGTCTCCGTCTCCCACGCCTACGCCGTCTCCGTCTCCCACGCCTACGCCGTCTCCGTCTCCCACGCCTACGCCGTCTCCGTCTCCCACGCCTACGCCGTCTCCGTCTCCCACGCCTACGCCTACCCCGTCTCCCACGCCTACCCCGTCTCCCACGCCTACCCCGTCTCCGACGCCTACCCCGTCTCCGACGCCCACGCCTAGCCCGTCTTCGACGTTTGAGCCGACCGATGAACCCACAATTATCGATACCACTGGCACGATAGACACCGGGGGCGCTTCGCCGACGCCGGCTGTGTGCGTGGCTTTTGATGACGATGTGGATGAGATTCGAGCCGCGGTGGTGGTGTTGGACAACTACACCCAGAGGCCGCTGGCGGAAACGGTCGTGGCTTTGGACACGCTGTCGGTCGATTTGGGCCGACTGGCGACGTCCGATCCGCCGGCCTCGGTGGTCGCCCCGTTGACCTTGACGCTTACTTTCGTCAATGATCTGAGAACGGCTATAGCGAAGTTCGATTTGGGGCAGATGTCGGCCTTGTCGGCCCGTATGCCGGGAGCGCGAGCGGCTCTGGATCAGGCGTTGGACGGAATAGAGCAGTACTGCGACTCCGAGTCCGCATCTCCGTCGCCTAGTCCGTCTCCGTCTCCGTCGCCTTCTCCTAGCCCGACGCCTACACCTACTCCCACTCCGTCTCCGTCGCCTAGTCCGTCTCCGTCGCCTACTCCGTCTCCGTCTGCGCCGGTTGAGGTGTGCGCGGTTTTTGAGGCTGATGTGACGGCGGTGTCGGAGGCTTTGGAGGGTTTGGGGTCGGCGGCTTCGGCGGATGAGACGGTGGCTTTGTTGGACACCTTGGTGGCTGGGTTGGGTCGGGTGTTGGCGGCTGATCCGCCGGCGGCGGTGTTTGAGCCGTTGGCGGTGGCGATCGGTTTCTTCAGCGATCTGAGAACGGCCGTGGTGAACGATGACGCGGGTATGGCGGCGGATTTGGTGGCTCGTCAGCCGGCGGCTCAGGAGGCTTTGAATCAGGCTCTGGTCGGGATCGCGCAGTATTGTGGTTATCCGTTGCCGTCTGATTCTCCGTCGTCCTCGTCGGCCGCGTCGTCCACCGCGGTTGAGTCACCGTCTCCGTCGCCCACGCCGACGCCTACGCCGTCTCCGTCGCCCACGCCGACGCCTACGCCGTCTCCGTCGCCCACGCCGACGCCTACGCCGTCTCCGTCGCCCACGCCGACGCCTACGCCGTCTCCGTCGCCCACGCCCACTCCGTCGCCCACGCCGTCTCCGTCGCCCACGCCGTCGCCCTCACCCACGTCGTCCGCGACGCCGGGCGACTTCTGTGACGCCAACGCCGCCTTGGTCCAAGACGCCAACGCCATGGCCCGCGCGGCGGCGGCCGGGGCGCTCGTCCTGGTCAGCCACTACCTGGGCGATCTGGTGGACGATCTCAACCGGATCGGGGCCAACCCGCCGTCGTCGGCGGCGGCCATGGTGGCCGGTCTGGCCGGGCGCGTCCAAGTCATCAAGGCCGCTATCGACAATCTTAATTTCACTGTCTTGAAGACCATGAACCAGCAGGCGGCCCAGGTCACGGCCGATGTCGAAGGGCTCCAAGCCGTGGTCCAGCCGCTGTGCCAAGGCGGGGGCCAACCCCCGGCCCCGGACGCTCAGATCAGGTTGTCCAAGTCCATCTGGACGCCCGCCGCCGGCGGCGGCACGCTAGTCGAGCGGGTGATCGACGGATCCGCCTGGACCGCCTCGGCCGACGCCAACTGGCTCCATCTCAGTCGCGACAGCGGCGCCGGCGGCGACTTCATCCTGGTGACCGCCGACTCCAACCCCGGTGGTGCACGCTCCGGCGTCGTCACCGTCAGCGCCGTCGACGGCAGCTCCAGCCGCACCCTGGTGGTCAACCAGGCGGCCGCCCCGCCGAAGGTGGCGGTGGTGCCGAGCGGCGTCTGGCAGGTCGCGTCCGACGGCGGCGCCCAGCCGCTGACCGTGGTCACGAACCAGGAATCATGGACGGCCCAGTCCAACGCCAGTTGGCTGACCGTCGAGGATGGCGTCGTCACCGTGGCCGCCAACCCCGGCGCCGCTCGGACGGGCCGGATCACGGTCCAGGCCGGACCGGTGGCGACCACCCTGACCGTGCGTCAGGCGGCCGCCCCCAGCCTGGCCCTGAGTCGTAACACCGTCCCGCTATTGGCCAATGGCGGCCGGTCGCTGGTCGTGGTCCTGACCAACCAGGCGACCTGGCAGGCGACGGCGGACCAGCCCTGGGTCCACCTCAGCGCCAGCAGCGGCGGCAACGCCGCCGTCGTCCAACTGAGCGGCGACGCCAACACCACCAAGGTGGCCCGCGATGCCACCATCACCTTCACCACCGCTGACGGCCGAGTCGTCAAGACCGTGCTGGTGCGCCAGTTCGGCTGAGCCCTGATCGACCCGCTTCTCGACCACCGAGCGGCCCCATCCGGGCTGGCTGGCGGTGCTGCCGACGCTCAACGAACGTCCAGTCCGTCTGCGCGCCGACGCCACCGCCCACCCGTGGGAGGCCGCTCACCCCGCCGATCAGTGGTGGATCTGGGCTGAGCCGATTCAGCTGGGCCGATTCAAGGGTTGGCCCAAATCCCGGATCAAGTCCGGGATGGCGATCCAGTGACGTCTTTGGGACGACGATCCGGTGACGTGGTGGCGGGACCGGCCCGTGGTCGCGACCGACCCCCGGCGGACGGGTTCGGGCCGGGTCTTGGCGGGCGGTCGAGATCCGGCTGGACCCGGGATCAGTCTGCCTGGTCTTGTGGGTCGGCCGGGTCTGTCGGGTCTGTCGGGTCGGGCGGGTCTTGTGGGTCGGCCGGGTCTGTCGGGTCGGGCGGGTCTGCTTGATCATGTGGGTCGGCCGGGTCGGCCGACAGCAGCTCCAACAAGGCGTCGCCGTAGGCCTCCAGCTTGGCCTGGCCGATGCCGGGGACGCCCGCCAAGCCCTCCCGGTCGGTCGGGAGTGAGGCTGCCAGGGCGCGCAAGGTCGAGTCGTGGAAGACGACATAGGCCGGCAGCCCCTTGGCCTTGGCCGTGGCGGCCCGCCAGGCCCGCAGACGCTCGAACATGGTCGCTTGTTCCCCGGTGGCCTCGTCCGAGGGCGCGACCGACGACGGCTTGGCCGAGCGGGGCGGCTTGGCCGGGCGGGTCATGACGTCGCGCCGCAACTGAACCGTCCGCCGGCCGCGCAACACCTCGCCGCTGTCCGGGGTCAACACCAGCACGCCGTGGCCGCCCGGCCCGATGGCCAACTCGCCCCGGGCCAACAACTGGCGCACCACCGCCCGCCACTCCAACTCCGACAGGTCCTGGCCGATGCCCCAGGTCGACAACTGGTCGTGGTGGTGCTGTTCGACCCGGGGGGTGCGCTTCCCGCGCAGAATGTCGATCGTCTGGCCGGCCCCGAAATGTTGGCGCCGCTCCCGCTCCAGCCGGAACACCGTTGACAACAACTTCTGGGCCGCCACGGTGCCGTCCCAGGTCTCGGGCGGACGCAGACAGGTGTCGCAGTTGCCGCAGGCCGCGATAGTCTCGCCGAAATAGGCCAGCAGGTTCTGCCGCCGGCAGCCCGGCGTCTCGCACAGCCCCAGCATGGCGTCCAACAGCCGGGTCTGGAGCCGGCGGTGGAGGTCGTCGGCCGGCGACTCGGCGATGAAACGGCGCAACTGGACCACATCGCCCAGCCCGTAGGCCATCCAGGCCTCGGCCGGCTGGCCGTCGCGCCCGGCCCGGCCGGTCTCCTGGTAGTAGCCCTCGACCGACTTGGGCAAGTCGACGTGGGCCACGAAACGCACATCCGGCTTGTCGATCCCCATGCCGAAGGCGATGGTCGCCACCACCACAACCCCGTCCTGGCGCAGGAAACGGCGCTGCACCTGACGACGGCGCTCGGCCTCCAGCCCGGCGTGATAGGCCAAGGCCCGCACCCCGTGGTCGCTCAGATAAGCCGCCAACTCCTCGGTGCTGGCCCGGGACAAGGCGTAGACGATGCCGGCCTGGCCGGCGTGCTCGGTCGTGACGAAACGCAATAGTTGTTCTTTGACCTGGGTCTTGGGCTCGATCCGGTAACAGATATTGGGCCGGTCGAAGGAGGCCACGAACTGGCGGGCTTTGTCCAGGCCCAGCCGTTCGACAATCTCCTGGCGGGTGGCGGCGGTGGCCGTGGCCGTCAACGCCACCCGGGGCGCCTGGGGCCAGCGCCGGCCCAACAAGTCGAGCCCCAGATAATCGGGGCGGAAGTCGTGGCCCCACTGCGACACGCAATGGGCCTCGTCAATGGCGAACAAGGCGATCTGGCCGGCCCCCAGCAGCTCCAGGCAAGGCTCGGTCAGCAGACGCTCCGGGGCGACGTAGAGCAGGTCCAACCGGCCGTCCAGGAAGGCCCGCTCGACCTGGCGGCGAGTCGTCAGATCCTGGGTGGAGTTGAGGAAGTCAGCCCTGATGCCGAGCTGCCGAACGGCGTCGACCTGATCCTGCATCAGCGCGATCAGGGGCGACACCACCACCGCCGTCCCCTGCCGGATCAGGGCCGGCACCTGGTAGCAGAGCGACTTCCCGCCCCCGGTCGGCATCAACACCACGGCGTCGCCCCCGGCCACCACCTGGTCGATGATCTCCCCCTGTTGGCCCCGGAAAGAGTCATAGCCGAAGACCTGGCGTAAGACGGCCAACGGCGTGGGCGCGGCCGTCCTAGGCGCGGCCGAGGGCTTGGTTGCAGTCACAGGTCGAGCCTACGGGGTGGCGGTGACAGTCTCGGGGTCCGCGCGGGGTGTAAGAAGGGGGGTGCCGCGCCGTTGCCAGCTACCGTGCCCCCCGCAACCCGACGAACGGGAATGTTGGCTCAAGGCTACCGCCTGGGGCGCGCTCCGGCCGTCGTGGCCGCTGGTGGTCCCTAGGGTCAGCGGGAGCGCTGGTTCTCCTGCTCCCAGGCCGACAACTGTTGTTCGAGGGCCTTCATCAGCTCGAAGACCTGGGAGGGGGGGATGCGCACCCGCGAGACGATGGCGGCGTTGTGTACCAGGTCGCCCGAGTCGTTGTCGCGTTGCACCGGCTCGGTCAGGGCGGCGAAGTCGAGCACGAAGGCGTCTTTGGTGTGCCAGGCGCGGACGAAGTCCGCGAAGACGCCCGCCAACTGCTTCGGGGGAAGGGAGATCTGGATGCGCTGCTCTGGCATGTCTGAAGGATAGCGCGCCCCGGATTCCGCCGCTCCACCCGGCGCGGGACCGCGCGGCCGGCCCCACGGCTGGTGACCGCAGGTTGTCAGCCCGCGATCCGGCGCAGATGGAGCACATGGTCTTGGCGGACGCCGGGTTGTCCTTCGGGCCCAGCCAGCTCGACGGCGGCGATCTCGTCCCGCAGGGTCTCCCACTGGCCGGCGGCCAGCCGCAGGGCGGCTCGGTTCTGCTCGGGCGACGGCAGCGTCAGGTTGACCGGGTGGTCGCCCTCCGGCATCCCTCGATGCCACGGCGGCAGGCCCCAGTGCGAGACGACGAGCAGGCGCCCGCCCGGCGCGACCGCCTCGGCCGCGCGCCGCAGGATGCTCTCGCGCTCCCCGGGGACGGCCACCGGCGAGTGCAGAAACTGCGCCGCCACGAGATCGAACCGCCCTTGAGGGAAGTCTGTGCCGAGGTCGTGCTGTTCGAAGCGCGCCCGTTCCGTCAGGCCGAGCCGGGCGGCGTGGGCGCGGGCCCGCTCCAGGGCGATCCCCGCCACATCGACGCCGAGCACGGTCCAGCCGTGTTCGGCCAGCCAGATGGCGTCGGCGCCCTCCCCGCAGCCGAGGTCGAGGGCCGTGCCTGGTTCGAGGCCGCCGATCTCGGCGACGAGGTGGCGGGTCACCGGTCCGTGCTCGGACCAGGTGCGCTGGCCGTAGAAGCCGTCCCAGAACTCGGGGGCGCCGGGCGTGGTGCTGGTCATGATTGTGTCCTCTCGGTCGGCCTCCGGCGGTCTCGACAGCGGTGGCGATGGTTTGGGGCGCGTCGACGGTAGGTCTCATCGCCGTCGCTCACGAGAGCGTGTCCAGCGCTTGCAGGATCGGGGTCTTCGCGCGGGGCAGTCGCATGGCCATCTCCACCAGTCGTGCCGGCTGGCCGCCGCCGCGCAGCCACTCCTTGAGGGCGTCGCGGGCGAACTCATAGCCGAGTTCGCCGCGCAGGCGGAAGGCGTCAGCGATCGACCGCTCGGGTGAGTATAAACCGATCATCAGGTCGCTGCCGGTGATTGGGATTTCCTGGCGGCCCAACTCGAAGGTGGCGCGGTCGAAGGAGTGCCAGGTGATCGCTGAGTCGGTGGCCGGGATCCGGGCGCCGCGCGGGATCGCGACATCCAGCGTGTTCGGGATCGTGTCGGTCAGGTCGTGGTGCGCCAACGCGGAGGTCAAACAGAGCGTCGCCTCGGGCCGTCGTGTCGCCGCCTCCAACCAGTCCCAATCGGCGGCGGTCGCGTCAAAGGGGAGATAGAGGCCGCGGGCGATCCTCTCGTAGCGGCCAGCGCGCGCGGCGCGGTACAGGCCGCTGCGAGACAGCCCCTCACGCTCCGCGGTGCCCGGCGTCAGCGCGGCCACCGTCACCACCTCCGATCCTTGGTATGAAACGTCTACAGGTAATCGTAGCTGCCTACCGTTTATTCCGCCATCATGGTCGGCGTGCGGATGAGGCTGGCCCACGCTCGTCCGGCGTTCGTGGTCAGAGAGTGGCGGCCGCCTCCAGCCGTTCGCCCAGCTCGTACCAGCGGCTCTCCAGGTCCCGCGATTCGGCTTCCAGGTCGGCGATCCGCTCCAGCTCCAGCCCCAGCCCGACGTAATCGGACTGATCGTGATCCGCCAGCGCCAGCCGGGCGCCGTCGATCCGCTCTTGCAGCTTGGCCATCCGGCGCTCCAGCGAGGCCAGCTCCTTCTGGGCGGTCCGCAGCTGCGCCCCCGACGGGCCGTCGGCGACTGGCTCTGGTGCTGCGGGCGTCTCGGCCGTCGGCGCGGATGACTGGCCGGCGCGGAGCCGGAGGTACTGGTCGATCCCGCCCGGCAGGTGGCGCAGCCGGCCGTCGATGATGGCGTATTGCTGGTCTGTCACCCGCTCCACCAGGTAGCGGTCGTGCGACACCACCACCAGGCTGCCCGGCCAGGAGTCCAACAGGTCCTCCAAGGCGGCCAAGAGGTCGATGTCGACGTCGTTGGTCGGCTCGTCGATCAACAAGACATTGGGCTCATCCAGCAAGACCAGCAACAGTTGCAGCCGGCGCTGCTGGCCGCCGGACAATTCGCCCACCTTGGCCGACAGGTGGGCGGGGGAGAAGCCCAAGAGTTCCAGCAACTGGGTCGGCGTCACCGTCTTACCCTCCGCCTGGTAGTCGTGGCGGGCGCGGGCCAACACCTGGCGCACCGGCTCGTCCGCCCACTGGGCCAAGGCGGCGAAACGTTGGTCCAGCAAGGCCAGACGGACACTCTTGCCCCGTTTGACCCGCCCCGTGGTGGGGGTCAGGGCGCCGGCGATCAGTCCCAGCAAGCTGGATTTGCCGGCTCCGTTGGCCCCCAGGACGGCGCTCCGCTCGCCCGGGGCCAGCCGCCACTCCACCTGGCGCAGGACCTCGTGGCCGTCGAAGGACAAGCCGACGTCTACCAGTTCGACCACCTCCTTGCCCAGCCGGGCGCTGGCCAGCCGGGCCAACTCCACCCGGTCGCGCGGCGGCGGCACATCGGCGATCAACTGGTTGGCGGCCTCGATGCGGAACTTCGGCTTGGCCGTCCGGGCCGGCGGGCCGCGTCGCAACCAGGCCAGCTCTTTGCGCAACAGGTTCTGGCGCCGGGCCTGGCTGGCGGCCAGGCGGCGGTCGCGCTCCAAGCGTTGCAGCACGTAGGCGGCGTAGCCACCCTCGAAGGGCTCCACCCGTCGGTCGTGGACCTCCCAGGTGGTGGTCGCCACCTCGTCCAGCAGCCAACGGTCGTGGGTCACCAGCAGCAGCCCGCCGGCCCGCTTGGGCCAGCGCCTCCGCAGGTGGTGGGCCAGCCAGGCGACGGCTTCGACGTCGAGGTGGTTGGTCGGCTCGTCCAAGGCGATGACGTCCCAGTCTTGGACCAGCAGGGCGGCCAGGGCGACCCGGCGGCGCTGCCCGCCGCTGAGGCGGGAGACGGGGGCGGCGAAGTCGATGTCGGCCGCCAGGGAGGCGATGATGTGGCGCGTCCTGGGGTCGCCGGCCCACTGGTGCTGGGGCCGCCCGGCGGTGATGGCCCGCCCGACCGTGGTCCGGTCGTCCAGGCCGTCCGCCTGCTCCAACACCCCCAGGCGCAGGCCGTCGCGCCAGGTCACCTGGCCGGCGTCCGGGGCGATCCGTTTCGACAACAATTTGAGCAGGGACGATTTGCCGTCGCCGTTGCGGCCCACGACGCCGATCCGGTCCCCCGTCCCCACGCCCAGGCTGACGTCGTCGAACACCAGCTTGGTCGGATACTCCAGGCGGACCGACCGCGCCCCCAACAAATGAGCCACCCGGACATGATAAAGACCGCCCCGCCCCCAGGCCCGGGACTACGCGGCCCGCCGGTCGGCCACGGCCCGCCGCCGCGCGTTCGTCGGGGCCACGGGCGGCGATCATGACCACGACGTCACCACCCGGCCTTCCCGGGCGGTCCGGCGGGGTGGAGGGCGCTAACCGGGGGCCGATCCGACGCCTGACAGACTGGGCCCATGAAACCTGCGACGGCAATCGCGAGAGCCCAGTTGAGGGCGACGTTCGAGGTGCGTCCCCTGAGATGGTGGCAGCTGTGGCGGCTGCTGAGCCCCCGGCGGTGGTGGCGGATGTGGCGGCTGAAGCGCGTCCAGCTCGGGCCGGAGGTCGATTGGACGGTGGGCGACGACGGCTACGTCCGCCCGCCCATCACACCGCCGGTCTGCCTGGACGACCAGGGCCGGGTGATCGACTTCGGCCGGCGCTGGGGGATGGACGGCCCACCGGTCGAGGCCTACTCGGTGGTCCACCACCCGGAGCGCTTCGCGCCCCTGGTCGAGGTGGCCCAGGCCATGGTCGAGCACCTGGCCCGGACCTACGACGTGACGGTCGAGGACATCACCGACCTGGACGGTGAGCGTGAGCCCAAGTGGCGGCCCGACCCGGCTGAGACCGACGAGAGGCCCGTCACCCGCCGGGCGGTGGCCATCACCCCCCAGCGGGGCGATGCCGCCCGGCTGATCGTGGTCTGGAGCAGTTTCCCAGGGGTCGAACTGTGGGCCGGGGCTTTCTTCCGAGAGGCTTTCCCCGACTGTGGCTGTGACGCCTGCGACGAGGAGTGGTCGGTCTGCGCCGACCAACTCGAGCAGACGGCCCTGGCGGTGGCGCTGGGAAGTTTCTCGGAGAAGATTAAGGGCCGTCGGCTGGAGACCAGGCTGAGACGCCCCGGAAGCTCATCCGGGGGGACTAGCCGACTCAAAGACCAGTCATACTCGGCTGCTCGCATCGCCCGGGCCAGACGCCTCCTGGCCGCGCGGCCGACCGACTGGCAGCCCTGGCCCCGCCGCCCGGCGGCCGTCTGAGGCGCCGTTCAGGCTTGACACTTCACGGGTTTGGGCCACGTCGGCCTGGAGACTCGGCCTCCGCCCTGGGCCCGGTCCGCCTCCGCGGCGGCCAATGGCGTCCGACTGAGCGGGCCGGCGGGTGGACGAACCCGGTCGACGGCGGCGTCGGGCGACTGGGGAGGCCGGGCGGGCGTGGCAAGATGGGGGCCATGGCAACGACAGATTTTCAAGGCACCCCGGTCCACACCGCGGGCGAGCTACCGGCCGTCGGCTCGGCCCTGCCCGCGTTCCACTTGACCGGCAACGATTTGGCCGCGGTCGACTCGGCCGCCTGGGCCGGGCGGCGCCTGGTGGTCAACATCTTCCCCAGCGTCGACACCGGTGTCTGCGCCCTCAGCGTCCGGCGCTTCAACCAGTTGGCCGCCGGGCTGCCCAACACCCAGGTGGTCTGCGTCTCCCGCGACCTGCCCTTCGCTTTGGGCCGTTTCTGCGCCGCCGAGGGCATCGCCAATCTGGTCACGGCCTCGGCCTTCCGCTCCAGTTTCGGCCGCGACTACGGCGTCGAAATGATCGACGGGCCGCTCCAAGGCCTGCTGGCGCGGGCCGTGGTGGTGGCCGACGAGCGGGGCCAGGTGGTCCACGTCGAACTGGTCCAGACCATCGGCCAGGAGCCGGACTACGACGCCGCCGTGGCCGCCGCCACCGCCGCCTGACCACCCCGTCCGACTCTCCGCCCGCCCGGCCCGCCCAGGCCGTGGCGGGCGCCGGCCGTTGGGCGCGGGGAAGTTGAACGCGGAGAAATAGAGTCATCGTGTCACCAGCGACACCCGCCGATCCGGGCCGCCGGATCGTGCTGCCGGGCGTGGCCCGCAGCTTCGACCGTCGGCTGGTGCTGCTGATCAACATGGTGCCGCTGGCCCTGGCCCTGATCCAGATCTCGTCGGTCAACGTCGGTTTGCATTCGATCAGCCAGTCGCTCGGGGCGCAATCCTCAGACCTGCAATGGGTCTTGTCGGGCTACGCCTTGGCCTTCGGCATCACGCTGGTGCCGGCCGGCCGGCTGGGCGACGCCGCCGGCCGGGGCTCGGTCTTCGTCGTCGGGCTGGGCCTGTTCGCCCTGGCCTCGTTGGCCTGCGGGCTGGCCCCGACGCCGCTGCTGCTGAACCTGGCGCGGGTCTGCCAAGGGTTGGGGGCCGGCCTCCAAGGCCCTCAGACCACCGGGTTGATCCAACAGTATTTCTCCGGCCAGGCCCGGGCTAGGGCCTACGCCCTGTCGGGCATGGTGGTGGCGGCCTCGGTGGCCGTCGGCCCGGTCATGACCGGCTCGTTGATCAAGGCGGTCGGCCCGGAGCTGGGCTGGCGGCTGCCCTTCTTGATCAACTGCCCCCTCGGCCTGCTGGGCTGTGTCTGCGCCCTGCGCTGGCTGCCCTTCGAATCCGAGCGCGCCCGCCGCCGGGCCAAGGCCGCCTCGGTCAAAGGGGCGACGGCCGGGGCGAGGCGGGAACGGTTGGAGTTGGACCCGGTCGGCGCCGCTTTGCTGACCGGCGCGGTGGTCAGTCTGATGCTGCCCAACATGTTGGGCCAACAGGTCGGGGCGGAACGCTTCTGGCTACTGTCCGGGGTGGTCCTCGGCGGCGGCCTGTGGCTGTGGTGGGAGGCGCGGCACAAGGCCCGGGGCCGGGTGCCGATGGTCGATCTCAGCCTGTTCCAGATCAAGTCCTTCGCCCGCCAAACCCTGGTGTCGGCGTTGAACTTCCTCGGCATGACCTCGGTCTTCGTGGTGCTGCTCTTGTTATTGCAGCGCGGCCTGGGCTGGGAGGCCCTGCCCGCCTCCTTGATCGGCCTGCCCAACGCCATCTTGTCCTGCGCCGGCGCCATCTGGGCCGGGAGGCAGGTTTTGGCCAAGCGGGATTGGTTGATCGTGATCTCCCTGCTCGCCATCGTCGCGGGCGTCTTGTCCACGGCCGGCGTCGTCTACCTGGTCTGGCGCCACGGGCTGAGCCCCTGGTGGCTGATGGCCACGCTGGCCCTCAGCGGCCTTGGCCAGGGCATGTTCGGGGCGGCCAACCAGACCCTGTCCATGCTCGACGTGCCGGTGGCCATGGCCGGGGTCGCCGGAGGCGTCAAATCGATGGCCGAACGTTGCTCCACCGCCGTCGGCAACGCCATCATGACCGGTGTCCTGTTCAGCCTCCAACCCGTCGCCGGCTGGCCCGAAGGCGTCATCGCCGCCTACGCCGGGGTGGCCGCCGCCGTTTTGGCGGCCCTCGGCTTGGCCTGGGCCTTCGCCCTCAGAGCGGCCGCAGCTGGCCGGCGGTGACGGTCAGCAGGCCGGGGTGGAGCTTCTTGGAGCCGGCGTCGTCATCCTCGAACAGGCTCTGGTTGAGGGCGGCCAACCCGGCGGTGGAGCCGGCGTCGTCGCGGCCGCAGACGTGCATCAGGTCGCGCCGGGCGATGGCCAGCACGGGGTCCCCGGCGATGTCGTCCGGGTTCAGCCAGGAGGCGGTGTTGAGGATCAGGGAGGCGGTCAGCTCGGGGTGGCCGGGCAACTCGATCCGGTAGCGGCCGGCGTTGCCCTGGCGCTCGATCCCGGTGCACAACTGGTCCAGGGTGGCCCGGGCGGCGGCGCCGACCTGGGCCGGGCTCAGACCGGCGGCCTTGGCCTGGCGAGGCGATATCAGCTCGAAGCTGTCCGGGAGGTCGAAAGCGAAAGCCAGCTTGAGGCCGTGGGGCAAGTCCTCGGTCAGCGGCCACCACTGGGGGTCGTCCAACTGGGACTTGAGCCGGTCCAGCCAATCGGCCGGCTGGACCAGAGGCACGATCGGCCAACGGCTGTCGCTGACGATCTGATCCGCGCCCTCCTCGGCGGCGCCCTCGTCCGGCGCGGGGATCAGGTCTAGGTCCGAGGCCTCGACGCGGTCAATCTCCGCCCCGGCGTCACCATCTTCCAGGTCGGTTCCGGCCTCGACCCGGTCGGTCTGGTCCGCCGACACCGGTGAGTCTCTCTTACGCTTGAACAGGCTCATGGGGTCAAGCTAGCATCCGGCCCACGCCGGGCTCGGGAGCGGTCGCCGAGTTTTCGTCCGGGCGGTCAGACTCCCAGGGCGGCCACCAGGTTGTCGGCCACCGGGAAGCCGCTGGCCTCCAGGCGGGCGCGAGAGCAGTCGCCGGTCGGCACCAGCACGGCCTCGGCCCCGGCGTACTGGGCCGCCACCGCATCGTCGGTCATGTCCCCGATCACCAACACCTGGGCCGGGTCCAGGCCCAAGGCCTCCAGGCGGGCGGCCAGGAGTTCGCCCTTGCTGTCGTGGCCGCTGGCCCACAGTGACTGGTCGGAGCCGACGACCTCGAGGAAGCGGTCGGTCAGGCCGAAGGCGGCCACGTCTCGCTGGAGTTGGCCACAACGGTGCAAAGACACGATGGACTGGGTCCAGCCCCGACGTCGGACCAGGTCCAAGGCGGCCGAGGCGTCGTCCGCCAGCCCGATCTTAGACAATCCGGATTTGTAACAGGCCAGCCATACCCGGTTGACGACATCCCAGTCGTCGTCGGTCAGGGCACGGCCGGCCAAGCGGTCGTAGGTCGGCCGCACCGGCCGGTCGACCAGTTCGCGCCAACGCTCCAAGGTGACCTCATCGGTCACGCCCAGAGCGGCCAGGGCGGCGTTGGCCGAGGCCAGGGTCAACAAGGTGTCGGCCAACAAGGTGCCGTTCCAATCCCAGACGATGTGGCGGGGCGTTGACGTGGTCATATGTCTTGAGCCTACCGGGCGGGCCTGATTTGATGATGGGCCCCAGGTAGGCTGCCTCCCGGCCGGGCCGGCCAATAACAAAATATAAGTTTAAAATGGTTGAGGGGTGGAAGATGGCTTATGTGGTGGCGGTCGACGCCGGCGGCACAGCCACGCGCGCCGTTGTGGCCGATGTCGAGGGGCGGTGCCTGGGCTACGCCTTGGCCGGCGGCGGCAATCCGGTGTCGGCCGGGGCCGAAGCGGCGATGATCGCCTTCCGGGACGGTTTGGAGCGAGCCTTGGGGCAGGCCGGCGTGGCCGGTGACGAGGTCGAGTTGGTGTTGTTGGCGATGGCCGGCGATGTGGTGGGCGACCGGGCGGGAGAGTTGAGCCGACTGCTGCGCCACCTCGGACTGACGGCCCCGGCCGTGGTCGAGGGCGACCTGCTGGGGGCCTACTGCTCCGGGGCGCCCGAATTGGACGGCTACTGCCTGGAGGCCGGCACGGGCTCCGGGGCCATCCGGGTCGAGGGCGGGCGGCTGGCCGCCTCGGCCGACGGCCTGGGATGGCTGCTGGGCGACGAGGGCTCCGGCTTTTGGATCGGCCGCCGCGCCTTGGCGGCGGGGCTGGCGGACCTGGACGGGCGCGGCCCGGCCACCGGGCTGACCACCTTGGTGTTGGCCGAGTTGGGGCTGCCCGACGACCGACGGCCGGGGGAGCACGGCCGCCCGGCAGTGATCGACCAAGGGCTGCGCTTGGTCTACGCCGACCCGCCGGTGGCGCTGGCCCGCTTCGCCCGACTGGTCTTCGAATTGGCCGACGACCCGGTGGCCCAGTCAATCCGCCAGGCGGCCGGCCGACGGCTGGCGGCCACCCTGGGGGCACTGGTCGTGCCCCAGGTGGCCGGGCCGGTGGTGTTGGCCGGGTCGGTCCTGACTCGCCAGCCCGAGTTGGCCGCCCAGGTGAGCCGGGCCGGCGCAGCCGGTTTCGCCCGCCCGCCCGAGTACCGGTTGGTGGCGGACGGGGCCGTCGGAGCCGTGGTCTTGGCCCTGCGGCGACTCGGCCGTCCGGTCGACCGGGCCGTCTTCGAGCGCGTCGCCGCCACTTTGGGGGCCCTGCCAGGACGCCGCTAGATGGTTGATTCCAAGGGCTGGGCGATGGATTCGCGCTCAGGCGGCGGGCCGGCAAGGAAGAGGAGGGAGGCGATGTGTCGCATCGTCGACCGACGATGACGCCGTCCGGCGTGTCGTCTGGGCGTGAGGACGAGCCCATGGCTTGGAATCAACCATCTAGGCGACCGGCTGACCCGGTTCGTGCGGGGCACCCTGGGGTAAGGCTTCCACGGCCTCAGGCCCGTGGCCCGGGCGCATTAAGATATGGGTAGCTTGCGCTCGTGTAGATCAGGAGATGGTTCTTAATGTCTGTTTTCGCCGCCGTCCCCCTGGCCCCGCGCGACCCTGTGCTCGGCGTCACTGAGGCTTTCCGCGAGGATCCCCGCGGCATCAAGGTCAACCTCGGCGTCGGCGTCTACCAAGACGAGCGCGGCGACATCCCGGTGCTGGACTGCGTCCGCCAAGTCGAACTGGCCATGGGCCAAGACACCCGGCCCCACGGCTACCTGCCGATCGACGGCTTCCCCCTCTACCTGGCGACAGTCAAAGCCCTGGTCTTCGGCACCGGCTCCGAGATCTTGGACCGGGTGGCCACGGTTCAGGGCCTGGGCGGGACCGGCGGCCTGCGCATCGGGGCCGGCGTCCTGGCCGGTCTCAACCCCCGGCCGGCTGTGCTGGTGTCCGACCCCAGCTGGGAGAACCACGAGGCCCTGTTCCGCCGGGCCGGCTTCCGCGTCGGCCGCTACCGCTACTACGACCCGGAGCGCCACGACGTCGACACCGGCGGCATGTTGGCCGACCTGGCCGCCGCCCCCAAGGGCAGCATCGTGGTGCTGCACGCCTGCTGCCACAACCCGACCGGCTGCGACCTGACCGAGTCCGACTGGGAAGAGGTGGTCAAGGTCTGCTCCGAGCGTGGCCTGGTCCCCTTCCTGGACATGGCCTACCAGGGTTTCGGGGCCGGTCTGGCCCAGGACGCCACGGCGGTGGCCCAATTCGCCGCCGCCGGGCAGACTTTCCTGGTGGCCAGCAGCTTCTCCAAGTCGCTCAGCCTCTACGGCGAGCGGGTCGGCGCCATCAACTTCGTCACGGCTTCGGCCGACGAGGCCGCCCGGGTCCTGTCCCAGGCCAAGGTGACGGCGCGGACGCTGTACTCCAACCCGCCCAGCTTCGGGGCCAAGGTGGCGGCCCAGGTCTTGGCCGACCCGGCCCTGAAGGCCAGTTGGGAACAGGAATTGGCCGGGATGCGGCGGCGCATCACGACCATGCGACAGGCCCTCAAGACCGGCTTGGAGCAGGCCGGCGTCCCCGGCGACCTGAGCTATATCACCACCCAGCGGGGCATGTTCTCCTACTCCGGGCTCAGCCCGGAGCAGATGCGCCGCTTGCGCCAGCAATACGGGGTTTACGGCCTCGGTTCCGGCCGGTTGTGCGTGGCGGCCCTCAACCCGGGCAACATCGATTATGTGATCGAGGCCATCGCCGATGTCATGTCCCAGCCGGATGCCGGCCCGGCCGACTGACGCCATGAGGCCGGGGCGGTCGCCGTTGTGTCCTGGGCGGTTGTCGATTCGGGCGGCTGCGGCGGCCGAGTGGTCGAGGTCAGAGGCGGTGGCGCGGTGATCCTCGGCGTCGGGGTCGATGTTTGCGACCTGGAGCGCTGGGCCCAGATGGCGCGGCGGCGGCCCCAGGTGGTGCGACGGTTGCTGACCGCCGCCGAGGCCGAGCTGACCCTCCAGTCCCAGGCCGCCCGTTTCGCCGCCAAAGAGGCCTTGGCCAAGGCCCTGGGGGGGCCGGCCGGGTTGAGCTGGCTGGAGGTCGAGGTCGTGACCACGGCCGGCGGCCGGCCGAGTTTCGCCTGGAGCGGCGGCGTGGCCCGGGCGGCGGCCGACCTGGGAGTGACGCGGCACCACCTCAGCCTGAGCCACGACGGCGGTGTGGCCGTGGCCGTGGTGGTGTTGGAGGGGGAGGTGTGAGCGCGGGGTTGGGCCGACCTGGCCCGGACGACTGGGCCGCAACGATGGAGGGGGAGTCATGAGACCGATCCACACCAGCGATCAGGTGCGGGCGGCGGAGCGCGCCGCCGGGGAGGAGTTGACCTCGGGTCGGCTGATGGCCAAGGCGGCGGCCGGGCTGGCCAAGGAGGTCCGGGCCGAGCTGCGCCTGATGGGCAAGAAGACTTCACGTAGTCGTCTGCTGCTGCTGGTCGGGCCGGGCGACAACGGCGGCGACGGCCTTCACGCCGGGGCCGAGTTGGCCCGCCGGGGGGCGACGGTGATGGCTTGGGCCGCCGGGGAGCGCGTCCACGCCGCTGGCGCGGAGGCCCTGCGCCAGGCCGGCGGGAGAGTGGTCGAGTTCGAGGCCGCCCAACAGGAGTTGGACCGGGCCGATCTGGTGATCGACGCTGTTTTCGGCCTCG
>JAISAO010000028.1 GCA_031266665.1 Propionibacteriaceae bacterium
CGCCTCCGCCCACTTCAACAACATGGCGGCCTACCTGACCGCGGCCGAGAAAGACTTGCTCAAGGCGCTGGCCTTCGTTCCTTCGGGGGCCGAGTCGTGACCGGGCTGGACTCCATCGCGTGGGCCGCCCGGAGGGTGGCCTCCCGCGCCGACACGGCCAGGACGGCCGCACTCGACGTCCAGGTCCTGGCCTCGCCCGAAGCCGCCGACATGGCCGAGAGGGCCGTCCTCGACGCCGACAGCGTATATCGGGACGCCAGGGACCTCGTGGACATGATCGCCCTGATCGAGAAGGGGGCCGCGGCCCCGGTCGCCGAGTCCGAGTATCAGCGGCTCACGTTGGAGGCCGCCGAGGCTCGCTTGGCGGTGAGGCGCGCTAAACGCAATGTCGCCGTCTCGGGCGACGAGTTCGACCGGGCGTTGGCCGCCTACGACGCCGCTTGGATGGCGGTCTCGCGTTTCGAGGCCGCCGCCCGGGCCGCCCACGAGGGGGCCGAGTCATGACCGCCACCGCGGGGGACGCGGCTTTCCGAGCGGTGGCGACCGCGTTGGGACTGGTTTCCGCCGTCGCCCGTGAGAGCCAACTCGTCCGCGAGGGCGTCTACCTCGCCTGGGACGACTTGACCCGGGCCGGTTTGATCGGAGACGACCTCGCCCCTAGCGCCGTCGAATACCTGGACGACGCCTTGGCGCGGATCCAGGAGGCGAGACGGGCGTCGTGGCGGGCCAACGGCGCGGACTGTGACGCCCTCGACGCCCTGGCCGACGCCGAGGTCGCCGTGACCGCGAGGGCGACCGCCGTCCGGGCCGCCTGGGCCGAACTGGACGCGGGGGCCGAGTCATGAGGATCCAGTACGAGGACTGGGCGCCGACCAAGGCGTCCCGACTGATTGTCGAGCAGGCCAACCAGATTTGCGTCGATTACGCCCGTCAGGGCTACGACCTGACCTTGAGGCAGCTTTACTACCAGTTCGTCGCCCGGGGCCTGCTGGCGAACACGCAGCGGAACTACAAGAATCTCGGGGCGATCATCGACAAGGCCCGCAAGGCCGGACTCATGGACTGGTCTCATATCGTGGACCGCACCCGAAACCTGATGGGCCGCCCCACTTACAACGACCCGGGGGCTTTCGTCCGAGCCATGGCGAAAAGGTTCCACACCGATGTTTGGCGCGACCAGCCGAACCGGGTCGAGGTTTGGGTCGAGAAGGAAGCCCTCGCCGGAGTCGTCGGCCGGGCGGCGTCCTCACGCGGCGTGGATTACTTCTGTTGTCGGGGATACGTGTCTCAATCCGAGTTGCACTCGGCGGCGAAGCGCCTGGAGCGGTACGCCTTCGAAGGCCAGAGCCCGGTCGTGATCCACCTGGGCGACCACGACCCGTCCGGGATCGACATGACCCGTGACATCGCCGACCGGTTGGCCTTCTTCGGCGCGGACGTGGAAGTCCGGCGGATCGCGTTGAACGCCGACCAGATTGAGGCCTACAACCCGCCGCCGAACCCGGCCAAACTGACCGACTCGCGTGCCGGGTCTTACATCGAACGTTTCGGCGACGAGTCCTGGGAGTTGGACGCCCTGGACCCGAAGACACTGGTCGACTTGATCACCGCCGAGATCGACTCATGCCTCGACCCGAGTCTGTATTGGCGGGCCATGAGCGCCGAGGCGGTCGCCCAGGAACAACTGAACGAGCTGGCCGACCGCTGGCCCGAGGTGGCCGACTTCCTGACTCGCGCGGCGGGAGCCGAGTCATGACCGGGTGGCCGATAGACGGCTTGTCGGGCTTGCCCCTGGTGTCGGTCACGACAGACGTGGCCGAACGATTGACGGGAATCTCGGCCGTCACAATCCGGCAGGCGGCCAAGGGCGGCGCGCTGAAAGCGCATATGAACGGCAGCCGCTACGTGATCCGGTGGCCGGACTTGGACGAATGGGTGAATTCATTGCCGGCGGGCGACGTGGTGTCGCGTGGACACCCCTACGCCGGACTGCGCGAGGCGGGGCCGCTGTGAGCGCCCGGGACTGGGCGGCGGCCGAGCGGGTGGCCGTCAGGGTCGCGCGGCACGCGCAGGACTGTCTCTGGGCCGCAGAGGCGGCCCTCGAAGATCTCCGGGTCCCAGATGTCACCTGGACCCGACGCGAGGCCGACAAGGCGCGAGGACGACAAGACGTGGAGGCGGAGGCGACCGGTTTCAGGGCGGGCGAGGCCGAGCGGGCTCTATACGAGGCCCTCGACTATGCCTCGACCTGTGTCGCGAGCTTCGTCGCCAGGGCCGAGGCGGGTCTGGCCGAAGCGCGGGCCGCTGTCAAGTCCGAAGCGCCCGATCACGAGAGAAAGGTTTAGGTGCTTGTCGTGTCCGACAGCAATGCGAATAAATCCGGGGCCGCCTCCGGCGGCGGTGGAGCCAGGGGCATGGCCGAGGCGCTGGCCCTGCTCTGCGCGGTCTCGGCCGTGGTGTTCCTCGGTCTGGGCGACCATCTGGCGGCCGGAATGCTGCTCGGCGGGGCGGTCGCGCAGACCGGCTGGGCCGTCCTCGCGAGCCGGAGACGGCCATGAGGTTGGGTGCTCCCTCGGACGGTGGTTTCGCCTTCGCCGCCAGCCGGGGGCATCAAATGGATCTGACTCTGCCCGATTCCATCCGCTGCGCTTGCGGGTGGGAGGTCCAATGGTCCGACCGATGGCCAGAGGGCGGGGAGCACTGGCGGTCCTACTACGCCTTCTTCCACGGCGCCAGCCTCGGCGCAGCCAAGGCACGAGCCTATTTCACCACCGGCTCCGACGATCCGGGCGGCGAGTCGTGATCGAGTCGTTGCCCCTGCCCGGCCTCCCGACGGTGGTCGCCTCCCAGGCCGAACTGGACGCCGCCCTCGCGGCCGGCGAGCCACTGATCCATATCGCCTCGCCCGACCGTCTACGCCTGAGAGTGTCCGATTGCGGCAAATCAGAGGTTGTCATCGTCGGGAAGTCTCACGTCGATGTGGAGGGGCCGTCGGCGGTCTCGGCCCGGGAGGGGCCGACCGTGACCGTCAGCGGCGGCAAGGTGATCGCCCACGGTTGGGGCGAGTACTGGGTCGTGGGGTCCGGGGCGCTCGACGCTCGCGGGCCGGTGTGGGTCCGGGCGGGCGGCCACGCCCAAGTCCATGTGTGGTCGGCGGCGACGGTCTGGGGCGGCCATCAGGCGCGGATCTGGCGGCACTCTCAGGAGGCGACCATCCGGGTCAGCGGCTGGGCCGAAGTCATCGACGCGCTAGACGGCGACGAGCGGGACGGGGACGCGGCATGACCACCCGGGGAGGCGCCGAGAGAGTGGCCACGCGCATAACTCGCCAGACACAACCAACACTGATCGACGCCAACCCCTCACCCTCGGATCTCGGGGGTGAGGGGGGAATTGATGGAGGAACCATTATGGGAAAACCTGTGACCTGGCCCGGCCTAGCCGTCGGGCTGCTGATCGCGGTCGGCCTATCGGCCCTGTCCCCGCTAACCAGCAACGCCCTCTTTTGGGCCGGTCTGGGCCTGGCCGGGGGGCTGATATTCCGTGCCGCCGTCAACGGCGTCGGCCGGAGTCGGCCATGATCCCCACTGACAATCTCGGCTGCGTCATGCTCCGCTGCGGCACCGGCACGGACGAGCCGCTGATCGAACCCGACTGGGCCGCCAACCCGGATGTCCTGCCCGACTACTGCGAGGGCACAGCTTTCCTCGACCCGAACGGCCTGCACCTCACCCTCAAACACGGGCTCCTTCCGTCTCTCGTGACCGTCGAGGACGTGGACGAGGCCCTGGCCGGCTGGCGGCCACCGCCCATCCTGTTCGTCACCGGCTTCGAACTGTTCGGAGGCGGCGACGGGTGGAAAGCCCTCGTCGCCACAGTCGAGAACCGGCCCGGCCTGCAACAGGCGAACCACTGGCTCTCACTGCTCCCACATATCGACACCTGGCCCGGATACCGGGCTCATGTGACGCTCGGCTACATCAAACCCGGCCTCCGCATCGGGGATTTCGACCCGCCCGAGATCCGCGCGTTCATCACCCGCGAGATTTTTCACAGCGGGTTGGGGCGGAGGGCCGACCAGTGAGAATCGTCGGAATCGTCATGACGGCGGAAAGCGCCGGAGGTCTCAAACACGTAACCCGGGTTCCAGTCGTGCCCCAAGCGGGCGAGGACGTCGGCGTGTACATGGTCCGCGCCTTGAAAACCGCTCTCGGCCACAAATCGTTCTACGAGCTGAGGCGGAGCCGCCCGGACGCGGTCCGCGCCACCGTCGTCGAACTCCGCTTCGAGGACGAGTCGTGATCCCCCTCTGGCGCGTCTGGCGGGCCATCCGCCGGGCGCTGGGAATCCCGAGTCCGATCCTCGAAGACAGAATCGATTGCAGAAGTTTGAAGGATTTACTGTGATACCTCAACGCATTCAACGCCGCCGCGTGGGTGGCGGATTTACCGCCGTGCGGGCGCCGGGCGGCTTCGTCCACCTCCATCGTGACGGGCTGACGCTCTGCCGCCGCATCGTCGGACACGGTTGGATCAAACTCGACGCCGAAGTGGAGTGCAAGACATGCGAAAAGGTTCAGGCCCGCGCGCGAGCAGCGGCTCTCGACATCGACTTCCCCTTGGCGGCGTGACACGACCATGAGGGCGTTGGACTTGTTCTGCGGGGCCGGCGGGGCCACCAGGGGCTACCAGCAAGCCGGGTTCCACGTCGTCGGGGTGGACGTGACCCCGCAGCCGCGTTACATCGGGGATGGGTTCGTCCAGAGGGACGCCATCGATTGGCTGCGCTGGGCGGCCGGTGAAACCCCGCGCCCGACGTGGTTCGAACAGCTAATGGGACGCGAGCAGCGAAGCCTCCTTCACCCTGAATGGTTCGACCTGGTCCACGCCTCGCCGCCATGCCAGGACCATTCGGTGTTGGCCCTTGCGGCGTCCAGGGCCAGGGGCGGCGCCCATGGGACGGGGTGGATGCTCGGAGTCTGTCAGGAGTTGTTGCCGCGAGTGGCCGCCCGGTGGGGCTGCGTATACGTGATCGAGAATGTGCCCGGGGCGAAAATGCCCAATCATCTGACCCTTTGCGGGACCGCCATGGGCTTGGGCGCCGACGTGCCTGGGCGGGGCTGGGCGCGGATAAAGCGGCACCGATGGTTCCAAACCAATTTCGGCGTCCTCGTCAACCAGTGCGAGTGCCACGGCGGGGGCAAAGGCGTGCCTTATCTGTGCGTCTACGGCCACGGGGGCAGCAACAAGGCCGACGCCCGGAAGCGGGGCTACAAGAGTCGCGCCATGACCGGCCCAGGGACCGCCGAGGCCTCGCGGAAAGCCATGGGCATCGATTGGATGACCCGAGACGAATTAGACCAGGCTATCCCGCCCGCGTACACGAAACTGTTGGGCGAGTATGCCGCCGCGCACCTCGAAGCAGTGGGGGCGGCGGCATGAGGCCGCCGGTCCGCTACCCCGGGGGGAAGCAGGCGGTCGCCCGGGCGATAGCCGATATGTTGCCCGTCCATGACCATTACGTGGAGCCCTTCATGGGGGCGGCGTCGGTGTTCTTCGCCAAGCCCCCGTCGCCCATAGAGACTCTGAACGACCTCGACCGGGAGATATTCAACTTCTTCCGGGTGCTGAGGGACCGTCCCGCCGACCTGGGACGGGTCTGTTCCCTGACTCCTTACTCCAAAGCCGAGTACGAGGCCGCTGTGGCGCCGCTCGGCCCCGCCGCCGACGAGGTGGATGCGGCCCGGCGCACTTGGGTGAGGCTCTCTCAGGGGCGGGGCTCCCGGGTGTCAAGCCCCAGCTGGCAGAACAAAATCCAGGGCGACTTCTCCAGCCCCCGTTACCTGAAGGGCTACCTGGCCCGGATGGCCCCGTGCGCCGAGAGGCT
>JAISAO010000010.1 GCA_031266665.1 Propionibacteriaceae bacterium
GACGAGGTCTTGTGTCAGACCACGGTCCAGGCCGATCTGACTTGGTCTTGCACCTCGACCAAGCCGTTGGACGACGGTGAGCACACCGTCACGGCGGAGGAGACGGACGAGGCCGGCAATGTCGGCACCGATGACAAGACCTTCGTCATCGACACCGTGCCGCCGGTCGTCACCATCAACGACCCCCAGCCCGGGGACGAGTTCAACAACCAGGTGCCCTGGGATGTCTCCGGTCTGGTGACCGAGCCGGACGGCGTCACCCCGGTGCCGGGAGCGACCGTCAACGTCACCAACAAGGGTCCCAACGGGACGCCGGGCGAGCTCCTGTGCTCGGCTGTGGCCGACGCCACCGGCGCCTGGTCCTGCCAGGTCGCGGCCGGCAAGCCCGGCGGCGACGGCGAGTACACCATTCAGGCCGTGGCCACCGATCCGGCGGGCAATGTCTCCCAGCCGGCCGAGGTGACGGTCAAGGTCGACAACACCGTGCCGGCGGTCCGGATCACCGAGCCGACGCCCAACCAGTGGGTCAAGGACGAGCCGATCACCGTTCGCGGCACCGGCGAGACGCCGGGCGACACCGTGGTGGTGAGCGATGGCCACGGCCATAACTGCTCGGCCACGGTCCAGGCCGACCACACCTGGTCCTGCCTGCTGGCCGATGTGCCGGAGGGCGATCAAACCCTGACCGCCACCGAGACGGATCGGGCCGGCAACGTGGGGACCGATTCGGTGCCCATCAAGGTCGACCGGACGCCGCCGCCGGCCCCGCCGGTGCTGTACCCGGAGAACAACGGTTACCTGGACGAGACCACGCCGACCTTCGTCGGCACGGGCGACCAGCCGGGCGACGTCATCGATATCTACGAGGACGGCACTCTGATCTGCCAGACGACGGTCCGGCCGGACAAGACCTGGCAGTGCCCGGTGACGACGCCGCTGGTGGATGGTCCGCACAGCTTCACCGTCACTGAGACCGATCCGGCGGGCAATGTCTCCCAGCCGACCGTGGTGGTGACCACGCCGGGCACGGCCATCACGCCCGAGATCACCTATCCGGTCGATGGCTCGAAGACCAACGACGGCCAGCCGACCGTCCAGGGCACGATCCCCGGCACCGGCACGGTCGATCCCGGGACGGTGGTCCAGGTCCAGGTTCCGGGCACCAACAATCAGTGCACGGCGACCGTCCAGCCCGACCGCACCTGGCAGTGCAAGTTGCCGCAGGATCTGGGCGACGACGGCCCCAAGACGATCACGGCTGTGACCGTCAGCCCCTCGGGCAAGGTGTCCGCGCCTGACAGCGTGACCTTTGAGTTGGACCGCACGCCGCCGTTCATCATCCCCGACACGACCGATCCGGGTCATATCGGGGTGGACACGGAGCCGAACGCCGACGTCGAGATCAAGAACGAGGACGGCAAGACCATCTGCACCGCCAAGGCCGACGACCAGGGTCACGCCATCTGCGTGCCCCAGCCGGGCGACGTGCCCAAACCGGGCGACGAGATCACCATCATCTCCACCGACGAGGCCGGCAACACCTCTGAGAAGGTTGTCCGGATCGTCCAGGTGGTGGTGGCCGACAAGGAGATCGTGCTGCCGGGCGAGACCCAGCAGACGGCCACCGGCTACTACTTCCAGCCGGGCGAGAAGGTTCACGGTGTCTCGGTCCACGGTTCGGTCACGACCGACCTGGGTTGGCAGACGGCTGACGCCACCGGCAAGGTGGTGTTCACCTGGAGCATCACCGACTCCGACGCCTCCTTGGGCGACCACACCGTCACCTTGACCGGCGACTACTCCGGTCCGGGCCGGGACACCTTCCAGGTCAGCCGTCAGGCCGACCTGCCCAAGACCGGCGCCGGCGCCGAGTCCGGCCTGATGACGGTGGCCGTGGCCGCCGCCACCCTCGGCCTCGGCCTGGTGCTACTGGGCTGGCGGCGTCGCCGTCAGGACCAGGAACTGGCCTCGGCCCGCCGCGTCTCCTAGACGCCATCCTTAACCGCCACTAGACGCTGAAGGGGGTCCCCCAAGGGGGACCCCCTTCAGCGTGTCATCCCACCCTGGTGCCCGGCGTCATCCCGCCCCCACTGTGCCATCCCGCCCTGGCGCCCGGCGTCATCCCGCCCCCACTGTGTCATCCCGCTCCCACTGCGTCATCCCGCCCTGGCGCCCGGCGTCATTTCGCTCCCACTGTGCCATTTCGCCCCCACTGCGTCATCCCGGACTTGATCCGGGATCTGGGCCAGTTTGAGGAATCAGTCGGCCGGGACCAGGCAGCAGCCGTCGGGGTCCAGTCGGACTAGGACAGTGGCGCCGGGGGGCTGTGGCAGGCTCAGGCGGGCCGTGGCGCCAGCGGGCAGGCGGACGACGGCCTCGACCACCCCGCGCCCCGGGCGGGTCGCCAACACCGGCAGGGCCAGGCCGTGGCGGTCGGGCTGGAGCCCCCGGGGGCCGAGGCCGAGGCGCCGGCCGGGAGGGATGGTCAATCCCAGCCCGGCCGCTTGGGCGATGTCCAAGAAGGGGCCGTAGCCCAGGAATTGGGCCACCTGGCGGTCGGCCGGCTGGCGCCACAGCTCGTCCGGCGCCCCGACCTGGAGCAGCCGGCCGTCGATCAGAACCGCCACCTTGTCGGCCAGGGCGAAGGCCTCGTCCAAATCGTGGGTGACGTAGAGGGCGGGTGTGGCGGTGGCGCGGAGGCTGTCGCCCAGCACCGTCACCAGATGTTGGCGCAGCCCGGGGTCGAGCGCCGCCAGCGGCTCGTCCAGCAACAACAGCTTGGGGCGGGGCCCCAGGCTGCGGGCCAGGGCGACCCGTTGGGCCTGGCCGCCGGACAGGGCGGTCACCCGGCGGCGGCCGAAACCGGCCAGGCCGACCAACTTCAGCAACCCATCCACCCGGCGGCGGCGTTCGCGGCGGGGCAGCCCGGTCAAGCCGTAGGCGACATTGCCGGCCACGCTCAAGTGGGGGAAGAGCTGGCCGTCCTGGAACATCAGGACGAAGCCCCGGCGGTTGACCGGCAGCCGGCCGATGTCGGCCCCGTCCCAGGCGATCCACCCGTCGGCCAGCGGCTCCAGCCCGGCGACGGCCCGCAGCAGGGAGGATTTGCCGGAGCCGGAGGGGCCGACCAGGGCCACGATCTCCCCCGGCCCGACCCGCAGTGACACCTGGTCCACGGCCACGGCGGTGTCGTAGGCCACCATCACCCGGCACAGTTCCAGGCCGCCGAGTCCGTCCGGGGCGGGCGTGCCGTCGTCGTCGGGGTTGTCTGGGGCGGGCGGGTCGCTGTTGGCGGGGTCGTCCGGGGGAGGTCCCGCCGCCGTGCCGGGGGGTTCCGGGGCCGGTCGGTCGGCGCTGTGGTGGTGGTTGGCCGGAGCGGGAGTCGGTCTCGTCTGGCCGTGGTCCCAGGTCTGTCGGCTGGCATCGCTGCCGGCCGGTCTGGGGTCGGGTTGAGCGGTGGTCGGGTCGGGTTGAGCGGTGGTCGGGTCGGGTCGGGTCGGACCGGGCGGGGGGACGGCTGGACCGGCCCGATCCGGGTCGAGGCCGAGAGTCGAGTGGGGCCGGGCCAAGGGAGCGGGGCTCACCATGGGGCGCCTTGCTTGGGGCCGATGGTCTCGGCGGCGGCCATGACGGCGGCGGTCAGAGTGGCCAGGACGGTGGCCGCCGCCATCGCCAGGCCGAAATTGTCCGCCCCGGGGCGGGAGACCAGGCGGTACACCACCACCGGCAGGGTGGGACGGTCGGGCCGGGCCAAGAAACTGGTGGCGCCGAACTCGCCCAGGCTGGTGGCGAAGGCGAAACCGGCCGCCAGGCCGGCGGCCCGCAGTCCCAGGGGCAGATCGACGGTGGCCCAGATTCGGGCCGGGCCGGCCCCCAGGCTGGCGGCGGCCTGGCGCAGCCTAGGGTCGATGGCCCGCCAGGTCGGCAACAGGGTGCGGACCACCAGGGGCAGGGCGACCAGGGCCTGGGCGATGGGCACCAGGGCCCAAGACGAGCGCAGGTCGAGCGGCGGACGGTTGAGGGCGATCAGGAAGCCGAAGCCGACGGTGACGGCGGAGACGCCCAGGGGGAGCATGAAGGCGGCGTCCAGCAGGCTGCTCGCGCGCCGCCCCGCCGCCGAGGCCGGGCGGCGGGATAAAAGGTGGGCGATCAGGGTGCCCAACAGCAGGGCCAGCCCGGCGGCCACGGCGGCCGTGGTCAAGGAGTTGGCGCCGGCCCGCCAGACCGAGACGCCGCCGATGGCGCGGTTGGCCTGGGCCAGCCCGGCATAGTGCTCCAGGCCCCAGCCGTCGGCGGTCTCCAAGCTGCGCGCCACCAGCGTGACCAGGGGCAGGACCAACCCGGCCACTGTCGCCGCCGTGACGGCCACAGCCGGACAGTCGGACCGCCCGGGCGCCCTAGGCGGCGTCAACTGCAGGCTGAGGGCGCGTTCCCGGCGGCGGCGGGCGGCGGTGGTGATGGCCAGGCAGAGCGAGACGATGACCAATTGGACGATGGACAGGCCGGCGGCGGCCGGCAGATCCAACAATTGGGCGGTCTGGTACCAGATCTCGGTCTCGACCGTGCCCCAACGGCCGCCGCCCAAGACCAAGACCACCCCGAAGGCGGAGGCGCAGAACAAGAAGACCAGGGCGCCGGCCGAGGCCACGGCCGGGACCAGGGCGGGCCAGGTGACGGTGCGCCAGACCTTGGCCCGGCTGGCCCCCAGGCTGAGGGCGGCCTGGGCCGGGCGTGGGTCGAGGCCGGCCCAGAGCGACCCCACCGTGCGCACCACGACGGCGTAGTTGAAGAACACCAGGGCGGCCACGATGGCGATGCCGGACTGGTCCAGGCCGAGGGGGCCGAGGGGGCCGCCGGGGGCCAGCAGGGCGCGGAAGGCCACGCCGACCACCACCGAGGGCAGGACGAAAGGGATGGCCACGACCGCCCGGACCAGGCGGCGCCCCGGCCAGCGCAAGCGGTAGAGGACGTGGGCCCCGGGCAGGCCGAGGGCCAAGGCCAGCAGCGTCCCGGCCAGCGCCAGCCCCAGGGTCTGGCGGACCACCCGCCCGGTCCTGGCCGAGGTCAGAACCTCCAGCAGGGGGCCGATGGTCCAGCCGGCGGCGTCGTGGAAGCCGCGCCGGATAAGGGCCGCCACCGGCCAGGCGAAGAAGACGGCCAAGAAGACCACCGGCGCCCCGCCCACCGCCAACCAGGACCAGGGCCGCCCCGCCGCCTTGGCCCGCCGCCTTGGCTTCGGCTCGGGAAGAGGCTGGTGTCCGGTCGTGGGGACGGGTCGGGAGCGGGACCCTGTCATGGTGTCGGTCCGTCCAGTCGGTCCCTTTGCCGCCGTCATCGGTTCGGGGCGGGGCTGGCGTTTCGTGGTGGTGTCGGGTCGGGTCTGGCCTCGCGTCGTGTCGTCGGGTCGGGTCTGGCCTCGCGTCGTGTCGTCGGGTCGGGTCTGGCCTCGCGTCGTGTCGTCGGATCGGGTCTGGCCTCGCGTCGTGTCGTCGGGTCGGGTCTGGCCTCGCGTCGTGTCGTCGGCCCGTCTTGTCGCTATCCCCGTGTCGGCTCGGGGACGGCCCTCGCCGTCGTCGGCCCGACGCCTCACCGTCGACGACCCCCTATGGCGGTGCGGGCCGGGGCGCGACGGCGGGGCGCCGGTCCGATGCCGCGCCGTCCTCGGGGCTTACCCCAGGACCGGCCGGGATACCGGGTCGAGTCCGGAACGATGGGGGCCGGCGTTGTCGCGGATGTCGCGATCTCGCCCTGAATCAGGCTCATCCGGCCCAGTCCTCGCGTCTGGTCGTGGCGGCGGGGTAGGGGTATCGGCCCGGCGCCGTTCAGGCTTTGACCCAGTCCTAGCGCTGGGCCGCGACGGCGGCGGCCCGAACAGCGGCGGGAACGGGGCATCAGCCCAGCACCGTCTCGGTCCAGGCTTTGATCCAGTCCTCGCGCTGGGCGGCGATGACCTCGGCCGGGACGGTGATGGGGTCGGTCACCAGGGTGGCCAATCCGGCCCAGTCGGCCGGCACGGCGGCGGTCGGGCTGACCGGGCTCATGTACATGGTCTGGGGGATCTCGGATTGAACGGCGTCGGACAGCAGGAAGTCGATGAAGCGCTGGGCCCCCTCCGGGTTGGACGCCTGGGATATGACTCCGGCGTACTCGACTTGGCGGAAGCAGGTCTGGGGCAGGGCCACGGTCCGGCTGGTCCCGTCATCACCGACCTCGTACAACGGCGAGCTGGCGTAGGACAGGACCAGTGGGTAGGCCCCCTGGCCGGAGGAGCCGGAGAAATCGACCCCGTAGGCGTCGGACCAGCTGGAGTCCACCTTCAGGCCATTGGCTTTCAGACTCTCCCAGTAGTCCAGGTAGCCGGGGTCGCCCTTGGCCCCGACGGTGGCCGCCAGGAAGGCCAGGCCGGGCGAGCTGGTGGCCGGATTGGTCACCACCAAGAGGTTGGCGTACTCCGGGCGGGTCAGGTCGTCCAATGTCCGGGGCTGGGTCAGGTCGTGCTGGGCGAACCACTGCTGGTCGGCGTTGAGGCAGACATCGCCGTAGTCGACCGGGGTCAGCCAGTCGCCGTCGATGGTCAAGGCCGGGTCCAGGCCGGCCGGCCGGGCGGGCGAGGCGTAGGGCTCGAGGACGCCTTGGTCGATGGCCCGGCCGGCGAAGGTGTTGTCGATGCCGACCACGACATCGGCCAGGGGCGAGTCCTTGGTCAAGACCAACTGGTTGACGACCGTGCCGGCGTTGCCCGGGGCGATGTAATCGACCGTCAGGCCGCTGTCGGCCTCGAAACGGGCCTTGGCCTCGTCGGACAAGACGAAGGAGTCGTGGCTGATGACGGTCAGATGGTCCAAGGCGGCGGCGTCCCTGCCCCCGTCCTGGTCGGCGGCGCAAGCCGTCAGCGCCAGGGCGGCGCTCAGCCAGATCCAGCCGACGGCCAGTCGGCGGGCGGGGAATGGATTAGCGGTCATGGTTGTGCCCTTTCTCGGTTAGGGGCACGGGGGCCGCCTGACGGCGGTGAGGACGTCCCTGCGCTGGCATGATCCAGATCAGGTTCGGTCGGTCGAAGGCTGGCGCCTTCCTCTCAGCCCGGACATTTCCCGGACTCCCGTGTCGGCCATCAGTATAAGTCCCGAACCCCGGAACGGCCGGCTCTGGGGACCGCCCGGCAGTTGTCCGGCCGGCCGTGTCTCCCCCACCTCGTCTGCCCGGGCCTGGGCACGCCCGGTTGCGGCCGCCCTTACAACGGGTGCATGTCTCTTCCCAGGGCGATGTCACAGCTCCCGCCTAGCCTGGGGGTATGACTAGATCGAAGCTGGTTTATCGCTGTCAGGAGTGCGGCTGGGCCGCGCCCAAGTGGGTCGGACGGTGCGGCGGCTGTCAGGACTGGGGGACGGTGCGCGAGGTGGCGGAGGGGGTGGACGAGCCGGTGGCGGTGGCACCCGAACAGCCCGCCCGACCGATCACGGCGGTGGACCCGGCGGCCGTCCGGCGACGGCTGACCGGGATCGGCGAGTTGGACCGGGTGCTGGGCGGCGGACTGGTGCCGGGGTCGGTGGTGCTGCTGGCCGGCGAGCCGGGGGTCGGCAAATCGACCCTGCTGCTGACGGCGGCGGCTAGTTGGGCCGAGCACCAGGGCCGGGCGCTGTACCTCTCCGGGGAGGAGTCCAGCGCCCAGATCCGCTTGCGGGCGGAACGGGTCGGGGCCGAGCAGGACGACCTCTACCTGGCCTCCGAGACCGACCTGGGGCGGCTGCTGGGCCAGATCGAACAGGTCGCGCCCTCGCTGGTGGTGGTCGACTCGGTCCAGACCATTGGCCCGTCCTCCCTGGAGGGCCAGGCCGGCTCGACCGCCCAGGTCAAGGCCGTGGCCACGGCCCTGGCCCGGGTGGCCAAACGGCTGGGCCTGCCGGTCATCCTGGTGGGCCAGGTGACCAAGGACGGGTCGGTGGCGGGCCCGAGAGCCTTGGAGCATCTGGTCGACGTGGTGATCGGTTTCGAGGGCGACCCCCAGTCCGGCTTCCGAATGCTGCGGGCGACCAAGAACCGTTTCGGCTCGGTGGACGAGGTCGGCTGTTTCGAGCTGACCGCCGCCGGCCTCCAGGAGGTGCCCGACCCCTCCGGGCGTTTCACCAGCCGCCACGGCCAGCCGGTCGCCGGCGCCAGCCTGGTGGTCGCCATGGAGGGCCGCCGCCCCTTGGTGGCCGAGATCCAGGCTCTGGTGGCGCCGGCCACCGGGGTCGCCCGGCGGGTGGCCCACGGGCTCGACCCGGGCCGGCTGGCGATGGTGCTGGCGGTCCTGCGGCGACGCTGCCGGGCCAAGCTGGGCAGTCGCGACGTCTACGTCTCGACCGTCGGCGGGGCCAAGGTTCAAGACCCGGCGGCCGACCTGGCCCTGGCCGTGGCCATCATGTCCGCCCTGCGGGACGAGCCCGTCCCGGCCGGCTGTCTGGCCCTGGGCGAGATCGGTTTGGCCGGCGAGCTGAGACCGGTGCCAGACCTGGCCAAACGCCTGGCCGAGGCGGCCCGGCTGGGCCACCGCCAAGCCATCGTCCCGGCCGGCGGCCTAGGAGACTGGTGTCAAACTATGTCCCACCGTCCGATCCGAGGCCCCGCCGACAGAACAGCGGTTGACAACACCCTCCTCGACCCGGCGGCCCCCCGCCGCCACCTGGCCGCCGTGGCCCCTGGGACCGTTCTCCCCGGGGCGCCTCAACTGAGGCTGATCGAGGCCGCCAGTCTGGCCGAGGCCCTGGACCAGCTGGGGCTGGGGCCGGCCGAGCGCCACCCGCTCCCGGCCGACGAGACCTTCGGCCCGGCGGCCAAGTGGGGCCGGGTCGGGGGTTGGGAGTGACGCCCGACGCCGCCGGCCGCTGGGGCGATGATGGGTGGGAGGTGTCCGGCGGGGTGTGGGGCGAGGCGGAGGAGAGGGGCTGGCTGTGGAGCCCGACGACCGGCGACAACGCCGCCAGGCGTCCCGTCAGACGCCTCCGCTCTAGATGGTTGATTCCAGGGGCTGGGCGATGGATTCGCGCTCAGGCGGCGGGCCGGCCAGGAGGAGGCGGGAGGCGATGTGAGCATCGCCGACCGACGAGGACGCCGTCCGGCGTATCGTCTGGGCGCGAGGACGAGCCCATGGCCTGGAATCAACCATCTAGATGCGGATGCGGCCTTTGGGGGCGTCCAGGGTGACCGCGGTCAGGCCGGGGTAGCCGCTGGGGGACTCGAAGCGCAGGGACACGGTTTCGGAGACCTCGTCCACGGAGCGGCCCAGCCACTGTTCGACCCGGGCGCGGCTGCCGGCGATGTCTAGCTCGACCAAAGTGACTTCGGCCGGCAGGGCCGAGGGCAGGACGCTGGGCTCGGACAGCCAGCGGATGAAGTAGGGCAGTTGAGGATCGGCCATCAGGCCCTTGATGCCGAGTTGGCGCCATTCCAGCAACCGGCCGTCGGGGAAATGCCGGGTGCCGATGGCGGAGCGGCGGGACAGGCGTTGCTCCAGCTCGCTCAAGTCATCGACCGAGATGGCCCAGCCCAGCCAGCCGCCGCCCAACTCGGAGCGAGCCCGGACGGCTTGGCCGTAAGGGGCCTTGTCGGCCACCGGATGGTCGAGGACTTCGACCAATTCGATGTGGCGGGCATCGGCCATCGGGATGAGTCGGAGCCGAGTGCCGAAGCGCGGGTGGAGGCCCCCATCGACGGATTTGACGCCCAGCAGGTCTTCGAACCGAGCCGCCTCTTCGTCGAGTCCGGCCGGTCCAGCCGCATAGACCACATGATCGATGTGCATGGGGTCATTCTTCACCATCCGGTCAAGGTCGAGGGCTGCGGGGTCCGGTCCCGGACGCTCCGGCCGGCCGTGGCGCCCGGGGACGGAGCCGTTCCCGGCTTCGCTCTCGCCCGCCCTCGGCCCGTGTCCGCCCGGCCGGCGTCGTCGCCGCCGCGCCGAGGCCGGCCGGGCGGTTGCAGGTGTCGTAAACTCCCGCCATGAACGCTGCGTCGGACCTCGTATTGGTTGTCGATTTCGGGGCCCAGTACGCCCAGTTGATCGCCCGGCGGGTGCGCCAGGCGGCCGTCTACTCCGAGATCGTCCCCCACACCGCCTCGGTCGAGGCCATCGTGGCCCGCCGGCCGGCCGCCATCATCTTGTCCGGCGGTCCCCAATCGGTCTACGCCGCCGGAGCCCCTCAGGTCGATCCGGCGCTATTCGCCACCGGCATCCCGGTGCTCGGCATCTGCTACGGCTTCCAGGCCATGGCCCAGGCCTTGGGCGGCGCGGTGGCGCGGACCGAGCTGTCCGAGTTCGGCCGCACCCGCCTCCAGGTGGTCGCCGCCGGGCGATTGCTGGCCGGGCTGCCCGAGACCTGCGACGTCTGGATGAGTCACGGCGACGCGGTCCAGACCGCCCCGCCCGGCTTCACCCCCCTGGCGGCCACCGCCGGCTCGCCGGTGGCGGCCATGGAGGACCCGGCCCGCCGATTGGCCGGGGTGCAGTGGCACCCCGAGGTGGCGCACTCCGACTTCGGCCAAGACCTGTTGGAGCATTGGCTGCACAGCGTCGTCGGGCTGGGGCGCGACTGGACGGCCGGCGCCATCGTGGCCGAGGCCGTGGCCTCGATCCGTCGCCGGGTCGGCTCAGGCCGGGTCATCTGCGGCCTGTCCGGCGGGGTCGACTCGGCTGTGGCGGCGGCCTTGGCGCAACGGGCGGTGGGCGATCAGTTGACCTGCGTCTTCGTCGACCACGGGCTGCTGCGCCAGGGCGAGGCCGAGGCGGTGGAGCGCGACTTCGTGGCGGCCACCGGGGCCTCCCTGGTGGTGGTGCGAGCGGCCGACCAATTCTTGGCCCGATTGGCGGGGGTGAGCGACCCGGAGGCCAAGCGCAAGATCATCGGCGAGCAGTTCATCCGCGTCTTCGAGGCCGAGGCCCGCGCCCTGGCCGGCGGCCAGGAGGTGGAGTTCCTGGTCCAGGGCACGCTCTACCCGGACGTGGTGGAGTCCGGCGGCGGCCAGGGGGCGGCCAATATCAAGTCCCACCACAACGTCGGCGGGCTGCCCGACGACCTCCGTTTCAGCTTGATCGAGCCGCTGCGCTCCCTGTTCAAGGACGAGGTGCGCCAGATCGGCCTGGAGTTGGGACTGCCCGAGGCGATGGTCTTCCGCCACCCCTTCCCCGGGCCGGGGCTGGCCATCCGCATCGTCGGCCAGGTGACGGCCGAGCGCTTGGCCATCCTGCGCCAGGCCGACGCCATCGCCCGGGAGGAATTGGCCGCCTCCGGCTGGGAGCGGCAGATCTGGCAGTTCCCGGTGGTGCTGCTGGCCGACATCCGTTCGGTCGGGGTGCAGGGCGACGGCCGGACCTACGGCCATCCCGTGGTCTTGCGGCCGGTCACCAGCCAGGACGCCATGACGGCCGACTGGGGGCGGCTGCCGCACGAACTGGTGGAACGGATCTCGACCCGGATCACCAACGAGGTCCGCCAGGTCAACCGGGTGGTGCTAGACGTCACCAGCAAACCGCCGGGCACCATCGAGTGGGAGTGACCACCATCGAGTGGGAGTGACCGCCGCCGCCCAGGCAGCCGGTCGTCGGCCCGGTCGTCGGCCCGCCGGTTGGCAGTCCGAGCGGCGTCCGGCCGAGTGGCCTCCGGCCGGGTCTGGGGCGGTGCCCCGAGGCGGTTCGCGGGCGGCCGCAGAGGCGACGACGGGTACCTCCGCGGCTACGCTTGACGGCATGTCTAATTCGGGAATCGTGACCCAACACTTCGATCCTGCCGTCCGCCCGCAGGACGATCTCTTCGCCCACGTCAACGGCCGCTGGCTGAAGGAGCACCAGATCCCACCGGACCGGGGGTCCGACGGCGCCTTCCGCGAGCTGCGCGACCAGGCCGAGCGCCAGGTCAGAATGATCGTGGAGGCGGCCGACGGGAAGGTGGAGGGCGACAACCCCGAGGCCCATGAGGAACGCCTGATAGCGACCCTCTACGCCAGCTTCATGGACAGCCATAGAATCGACATTTTGGGGACCGGCCCGCTGAAGGACGAGCTGGCGGCGGTGGCGGCGGTGGCCGAGCCCCCGGAGTTGGCCCGGCTGATCGGTCGCCTGGAACGGGTCGGCGTCTCCGGGGTGTTCGACAGCTGGGTCGACACCGACCCGGGCGACCCCGACCGTTACATCGTCAACCTGGGCCAAGGCGGCCTGGGGCTGCCGGACGAGTCCTACTATCGCTCGGAGTCGGCGGAGGAGATCCGGGCCCAGTACATCGACCACATCGCCCGTCTGCTGCGCCTGGCCCAGGTCGAGGCCGACGCCGGGCGCGTCATGGCCCTGGAAACGGCCCTGGCCCGGGTTCACTGGGACGTGGTCAAGGTGCGTGACGACTCCTTGACCTACAACCCCTCCATCTGGACCCGGCTGGTCCAAGACGTGCCCCAGTTCCCCTGGGCGGCCTGGGCCGAGGGCCTGGGGGCGCCGGCCGGGGCGCTGGACGAGTTGGTCGTCCGCCAGCCTGGTTTCTTCGCCGGGCTGGGCCAGCTATGGGCCGACACCCCGCTGGAGGACTGGCGGGCCTGGCTGGCCTGGCAGGTGGTCCACGCCCGCGCCCCCTACCTGGCCGATGACTTCGTGCAGGCCAACTTCGACTTCTACGGGCGGGTCTTCAGCGGCGCCCAGGAGCTGCGCCAGCGCTGGAAGCGGGGGCTCTCCCTGGTCGAGAACTGCGTCGGCCAGGCGGTCGGCCGGCGCTACGTCCAACAGCACTTCCCGCCCGAGCACAAGGCCAAGATGCAAGTCCTGGTGGACCATCTGCTGGCGGCCTACCGCCAGTCGATCCAAGACCTCGACTGGCTGGGCCCGGAGACCAAGGCCAAGGCCCTGGCCAAGCTGGAGCTGTTCAGGCCCAAGATCGGCTACCCCGAGCGCTGGCGCGACTACTCCCAGCTCCACGTTCAACCCCTCGACCTGGTGGGCAACGTCCGGGCGGTCTGCGCCTGGGAGACCGACCGCGAGCTGGCCAAGATCGGCCGGCCGGTGGACCGTGACGAGTGGTTCATGACCCCGCAGACGGTCAACGCCTACTACAACCAGGGGATGAACGAGATCGTCTTCCCGGCCGCCATCCTGCGGCCGCCCTTCTTCGACGCCGAGGCTGACGAGGCCTGCAACTACGGCGCCATCGGGGCGGTCATCGGCCATGAGATCGGCCACGGCTTCGACGACCAGGGCTCGAAGCACGACGGCTGGGGCCGGCTGGCCGACTGGTGGACCGAGGCCGACCGGGCCGCCTTCGAGGCCCGCACGGCCGCCCTGGTGGCCCAGTACGACGGCTTCGCCCTCGACCTGCCGGACGGCCCCCACCCGGTCAACGGGGCGCTCACCATCGGCGAGAACATCGGCGACCTGGGCGGTCTGGCCATCGCCTGGCGGGCCTACCTGATGGCTCTGGACGGGGCTGAGCCGCCGCTGATCGACGGCCTCAGCGCCGGGCGGCGCTTCTTCTTCGGCTGGGCCCAGAGCTGGCGCGGCAAGACCCGCCCGGAGGAGGCCGCCCTCAACCTGACGGTCGACCCCCACTCGCCCGACGTCTTCCGCTGTAACGGCGTGGTGCGCAATCTGGACCAGTTCCACCAAACCTTCGCCACCACCGAGCAGGACGGCCTGTGGCTGGCCCCGGAGAGGCGGGTGTCGATCTGGTGAGCGCCGCCGCTGGCACAACTGCTAGCCCGAGGCCAGGCCACAGCGGCGGGTGTCGATCTGGTGGGCGCCGCCCGATCCGCGCCGCCTGATTCTCTGTCGCTTGATCCGCGCCGCCTGATCTTCGTCGGCTGTTCACCTTTCGTTCACCCCGCTGTCCGCCTGTGGTCATGTGGACTGCCTAACTTGAAGCTCGACCAACAGATAGTTGCGCTAGCTAACTTTCTCAGAAAGAGCCTTCATGAAACTTAAATTGGTGGCGGTGGCATTCGCCGGCCTCGCCTTGATAACCGGTTGCGCCGCCAACGAGACCACCCCGCCGGCCTCGGACGGCCCCGAGACCAGCGCCGCGTCAAACCAGCTCAGCGGCGCGCTGGCCGGCGGCGGAGCCTCCTCCCAGACCGCCGCCCAAGAGGCCTGGCGGGCCGGTTTCCAGGCCCTCCACGGCCAGGTGACCATCAACTACGATCCCACCGGCTCGGGCACCGGGCGGACCAACTTCGCCGACGGCGGCTACCTCTTCGCCGGCTCCGACGCCCCCTTCTCCGTGGCCGACGCCCAGGGTGACTTCGCCGCCTGCGCCGCCGGCTCGGATCTGGTGGAGATCCCGGCCTACATCTCGCCCATCGCCGTGGCCTTCAACCTGGACGGCATCACCAGCTTGGACTTCGACGCCGCCACCGTGGCGGCCATCTTCTCCGGCGCCATCACCACCTGGAACGACCCGGCCATCGCCGCCCTCAACCCCGGCGCAAGCCTGCCCGACAGCGCCATCACACCGGTCCACCGCTCCGACAAGTCGGGCACGACCGAGAACTTCACCGACTACCTGAGCCAGGCCGCCGCCGCCTCCTGGACCTGGCCGGCGGCCGAGGAGTGGCCGGCCGAGCTGACGGGCGAGGCGGCCGAGAAGACCCAGGGGGTGCGTCAGACCCTGTCCACCACCGTCGGCGCCATCGGCTACCTCGACGCCTCCCAGGCCGGCGAGCTGGGCACGGCCCGGATCCAGGTGGGGGACGATTTCGTGGCCATCTCGGCCGCCGCCGCCGCTGCCGCCGTCGGCCAGTCGCAACTCGAGGCCGGCCGCGCGGCCACCGATGTGGTGGTCAAGTTGGACCGCGTCCCGACCTCCGGCCAGGTCTACCCGGTGGTCTTGATCAGCTACCTGGTGGCCTGCCAGCAGTACGCCGACGCGGCGGCGGGCGAATTGGTCCGGGCCTTCTTCGAGTATGTCGTCTCGCCAGCCGGACAAGCCGCCGCCGCCAGCAACGCTGGTTCCGCACCGCTGACCGAGGACGCGACACTTGAGCCCCTGGTGACGGCCGCCGTGGCCGCCATCGGCTGAACGGCCGACCGTGACCGCGGAAGACCGCCGCCGGCCGCCGGCCCCGCCGGCCGACCCCCGCCCGATTTCTGCCCTCGGGCGGGGGGACGGACCGGAGGGAGAGCACGGGGCCGAGGCCGGCCAGTCTCGGCCGGACCAGGGCCTCAGCTCGGAGCGGACCCTCGGCTTGGAACAGGTCCTCAGCTTGGAACAGGCTCTCGGCCCCGAGCTGCCGTCCCTGGGGCGCTGGCCCCAAACCGGTCCGTCTCCGGCCCCGGGCGCGGGCCGGTGGGCCGAGACGACAGCCCGGCGGCTGGTGACCGGCGCCGGGGGGCTCATCGTGGCCGTACTGGCCTCGGTGGCGCTATTCCTGCTGGCCCAGGGCTGGCCCGCCCTGGGGGCCGGGGCCGGCCAGTTGCCGGCCGGGGCGACCGACTTCTGGTCCTTGGCCTGGCCGCTGGCCTTCGGCTCGATCTGGGCCTCGGCCCTGGCCCTGCTGCTGGCCGCCCCGCTGGCCACGGCCATCGCCTTGTTCACCGTCCACTACCTGCCCCGGCGCTGGCGGCCCCTGCTGTCCACCGCCATCGACCTGCTGGCCGCCGTGCCCTCGGTTATCTACGGGCTCTGGGGGTTGATGGTGTTCGCGCCCCTGGTGGCCCACCTCTACCCCTGGTTGAACGCCCAGCTGGGTTGGCTGCCGTTCTTCGCCGGCCGGCCCTCGGCCACCGGGCGGACCATCTTGACGGCCGCCCTGGTGCTGGCGGTCATGATCGTGCCGATCATCGCCGCCGTCGCCCGCGAGGTCATGGCCCAAACCCCGGTCGGCTCGATCGAGGCGGCCGTGGCCCTGGGGGCGACCCGCTGGGAGACGGCCCGGCTGGCCGTCCTGCCCTGGTCCCGCTCCGGTATCGTGGCCGGCTCCATGCTCGGCCTGGGCCGGGCGCTGGGCGAGACCATGGCCGTGGCCATGGTCTTGTCGCCCACCCCCTTCTGGGTCAGCCTCCGGCTGCTGGAGTCGACCAACCCCAACACCGTGTCGGCCTTCATCGCCCAGACCTTCCCCGAGGCCCACGGCCTCCAAGTCAACTCCCTGATCGCCTTGGGGTTGATCCTGTTCGCCCTCACCTTCGTGGTCAACGCCCTGGCCCGCCGGGTGGCCCGGCCTCGGACCGTCCGCGAACGGCCCGGGGGCGGCCTGGGCAGACGTCGCCCGGCCCTGGCCGGCGCCAGCCTGGGGAGCGGACGATGACCGCCCTGGCCGCCGCACCGCTGGCGATCCGGGCGCCGCTGGCCCGGGAACGCCTCTCCCGACGGCGCCGCTGGACCGAAAAGGTGGCCGCCGCCAGTCTGGGGGTGGCCTGCCTGGCGGCCCTGCTGCCCCTGGGCTCGCTCATCTGGACCGTCTTATCCCGGGGGCTGGCCCGGCTCGACACCACCTTCTTCACCCAATCCCTGCGCGGCGTCGTGGGGGCGGGCGGCGGGGCGCTGCACGCCATCGTCGGCACCGCCCTGATCACCGTCCTGACCGCCCTGATCGCCGTGCCGGTGGGCTTGCTGACGGCCGTCTACCTGGTCGAGTACGGCCGCGGCTGGTTCCCCCGGGCGGTCACCTTCCTGGTGGACGTCATGACCGGCCTGCCCTCCATCGTGGCCGGCCTATTCGCCTACGCCGTCTTCAGTCTGATCCTGGGGCCCGGCGCCCGTTCCGGTCTGGCCGGGGCCGTGGCCCTGTCCCTGCTGATGACACCGGTGGTGGTCAAGGCCGGCGAGGAGATGCTGCGGCTGGTCCCGACCGACCTGCGGGAGGCCGCCCTGGGGCTCGGCGCCCCGACCTATCGGGTGGTTCTCAAGGTGGTCCTGCCGACCGCCCGGTCGGGTCTGATCTCGGCCGTCATGCTGGGCCTGGCCCGGATCGTGGGCGAGACCGCCCCCCTGCTGCTGGTGGCCGGGTTCACCGACTCGATGAACTACGACCCGCTGCACAACCGCATGGCCACCCTGCCGGTCTACATCTACAGCCAGTGGCAGAACAAGGGCACGGACGCCGCCGCCTACGACGCCCGGGCCTGGACCGCCGCCCTGGTCCTGATCGTCTTCGTCTTGGCCATCCATCTGCTGGCCCGGCTGGCCGGCCGCCTGCTGGCCCCCAAAACCCGTTGATCGACTCATAGAAAGCCCGTTATGACCCAACAACCTCTGACCTTGGAACAGCTGGAACCGCTAGAGCTCCAGGCGCCCGTCGTCGCGCCCCGCCGGCCGAGCCCCGCCCCGACGGCCACGCCGCCGCTGCGGATGACCGACTTCTCGGCCTCCTACGCCGGCCGCCCCGCCGTCGCCGGGGTCACGCTGGACATCCCGGCCCAGTCCGTGACCGCTTTCATCGGCCCCTCCGGCTGTGGCAAATCGACCCTGCTGCGATCGATCAACCGTTTGCACGAGACCATCCCCCAGGCCACCACGGCCGGTCGGATCGAGTTGCACGGCGAGGACGTCTACGGCCCGGGGGTCGATCCGGTGGTGGTGCGTCAGCGCGTCGGCATGGTCTTTCAGCGGGCCAACCCCTTCCCCGCTATGTCCATCCGGGACAATGTCTTGGCCGGGGCCAAGCTGCGCCGCCAGCGCTTGTCCAAGACGGCGGCGGCCGAACTGGCCGAGAGCGCTCTCAGGGCGGCCAATCTGTGGGACGAGGTTAAGGACCGCCTGCGCCAGCCAGGGGCCGGCCTGTCCGGCGGTCAGCAACAACGCTTGTGTATCGCCCGGGCCATCGCGGCCCAGCCCGAGATCATCTTGATGGACGAGCCCTGCTCCGCCTTGGACCCGATCTCGACCCTGGCGATCGAGGAGCTGATGGCGACGCTACGGCGGGATTACACCGTCGTCATCGTGACCCACAACATGCAGCAGGCGGCCCGTATCTCCGACCAGACGGCCTTCTTCTCGGCCAGCGCCCTGCGTCAGCCCGGCCGTCTGATCGAGTACGACGACACCACCACGGTCTTCTCCCACCCCGGGGAGCAGGCCACGGCCGACTACATCGCCGGACGTTTCGGTTGAGCCCCGGGCGGACGGTCGCCCGGCCGCCCAGCCAGCCCGTCGAGTTAGGCTAGTGCCATGCCGGGAGAAGGACTGCTGGCCGCTTTGGAGTTGGCCCTAGGAGCGGTCGGCGCCGGTTGCATCCTGTGGCTGGCGCGTCGGCGCGGCGGCCCCAAGAAGCTGCCGGAGGAGGCCATCGCGGCCCTGCGGGCGGTCGGCGGCCGCAGTTTGATCGTCACCCCCCAGGGCGAACTGGTCTACCTCTCCCCGGCGGCCCAAGACCTGCCCGTGGTCCAAGACGGCCGCCTGGTCCACCCCGGACTGGCGGCCCTGGCCGAGGAGGCCTGGGAGTCGGGCGAGACCATCACCCGGCCCTTCGCCCCAGACGACCTGGGGAGGCTGCGCCACATCGTCGTCCGGGGGGCGGTCTTGGACCAGCGCTGGGTCCTACTGACCGTGATCGACCGTACGGAGGAGGTCCAGGCCGAGACGGCCCGGCGCGACCTGGTGGCCAACCTTGGCCACGAGCTGCGCACCCCGGTGACGGCGGTCGGCCTGATCGCCCAGGCCCTGGACTCAGCCGCCGCCGACCCGGCGGCGGTGCGCCGCTTCGCCCACCGGCTGACCGGGACAGCCGAGCGCTTGGAGCGGCTGGCCGACGACTTGTCCTGGCTGACCCTGGTCCAAGACGGGGCCTTCCCCCGCAGCTTCGCGGCCGTGCGGGTGGACGCGGTGGTGGAGCGGGCGGCCGAGCAATTGGTGGAGGCGGCGGCCCGGCGCCGGGTCGCCCTCAAGTTCAAGAAGCACTGCCACGCGGCCGTCTGGGGCGATTTCGAGTCCCTGGTGACCGCGGTGGAGAACCTGCTGGCCAACGCCATCGCCTATTCGCCCCCCGGGGCCAAGGTGGTCGTGACCGCCCGCGCCGACGCGGCCGACGGCGAGGTCACGGTCAGCGTCATCGACCAGGGCATCGGCATCGCCCCAGAGGACCAGCGGCGGGTTTTCGAGCGCTTCTACCGCACGGACCAGGCCCGCCAGTTGCGGCCGGGCGGCACCGGAGTCGGACTGGCGGTGGTCAAACGCACCGCCTTGGCCCACGGCGGCCGGGTCGCCCTGACCTCCGGCGTCTCCCTGGGCTCGACCTTCGCCCTGACCCTGCCCCTGCTGACGGCGGCGGCGGCCGAGGAGCGGGCGGCGGCCGAACGGGCGGCGGCAGGGGCGACAGGTCAGCCCGACCGGTCCGGCCAGCCTGGGACGGTGGGCGAGGAGCGGACGACGGCCGCCGCCCGGGTGGCGATCGGCCCCCGGGAGACGGCTGGCGCGGACCCGGCGGCGGGGTCGGGACTGGCGGCGGGGTCCGCCCTGGAGGCGGCCGGCGCCAAGGAGGTGAGACATGGCGGAACTGCTGCTGGTTGAGGACTCCGACGATCTGCGGGAGACCCTGGCCTTCTTGCTGCGGCGCGAGGGCCATCAGGTGCGGACGGCGACGGACGGGGCCGAGGCGCTGCGAGCCGTGGCCGAGTCGGAGCCGGACCTGATCCTGCTCGACCTGATGCTGCCCCAAGTCTTAGGGACGGAGGTCTGCCGCCAGGTGCGGTCCCACAGCGACGTGCCGATCATCGTCTTGACGGCCAAGAACTCGGAGGCCGACATCGTCATCGGATTGGAGTTGGGGGCCGACGACTATGTCACCAAACCTTTCTCCACCGCCGAGTTGCTGGCCCGCATCCGCTCGGCCTTGCGCCGCCGTCCTAGGCCCGACGGCCCGGCCGACAAGTTGAGCGCGGCCGGCGTGGTGATGGACGTGGAGCGCCATCGGGTGACGGTGGACGGCCGCGAGGTCCAACTACCCCTGCGCGAGTTCAGCCTACTGGAATTACTGTTGCGCAACGCCGGGTTGGTGCTGACGCGCCAGCAGATCATCGACCGGGTGTGGGGATCGTCCTACTTCGGCGACACGAAGACCCTTGACGTCCATGTGCGGCGAATTAGGGCCAAAATAGAGTCCGATCCGGCTCGGCCGCGCCGCCTCCTCACCGTCCGTGGGCTCGGCTACCGGATGGAAGAGTGAGTTGGGCCGCGCTGATCCGACTAGGGTCACCCGGTCCGGCTACCCCGACGGGGAATGACTGGCGTCGGCTTGTTGTTTATTCTGAACAGAGCCGAGCGTCGGACTCGAAGGAGGCAATGACATGACCGCTGTCACCGCGACCCAGACGCGCCGCGCCCAGACCAGTCAGTCGCCCGACGCCGTGGGATCGTATCTCCAGACCATCGGGGCGAGCACCTTGTTGACCGCCGACGACGAGGTCGTACTGGCCAAGACCATCGAATGCGGCGTGGCCGCCCGGGCCGTCTTGGACGGGACCATACCGGTCGATCCCGCCTCCCCCCTGGCTGACGCCACCACCGAGGAGTTGGAGCGCCTGGCCGCCAGCGGCGAGGCCGCCATGCGGCGCTTCTTGGAGTCCAACCTCCAACTGGTCGTCTCCATCGCCCGGCGTTGCACCGGCCAGCGCATCCCCTTGAGCGACGCCATCCAAGAGGGCAACCTGGGACTGATCCGGGCGGTCGAGAAGTTCGACTACGCCCAGGGCTACAAGTTCTCGACCTACGCCACCTGGTGGATCCGTCAGGCCATCTCCCGGGCCTGCGCCCAACAGGGCCGGATCGTGCGTTTGCCGGTCCATGTGGCGGAACAGCTGAACCAGGTGCAGAAGACCCGCCGCGCCTTGGTGCTGGAGTTGGACCGCGAGCCGACGGCCAGAGAGATCGCCACTGTCTTGGAGTTGGACCACACGGTGGTGGTCGACCTGCTGCGGCTGGCCAGCGAGCACATCTCCTTGGACGCGCCGCTGGACGAGTCGGGCGACCGCTCGCTGGGCGACCTGGTGGCGGACACGCCGGAGGGCGACATCGAGGAGGTCGTCATCGACCAGGCCGAGCGGGACGGTCTGGACGCCATCATCGGCCAGTTGGACGAGCGCTCGGCCGATATTGTGCGTCGCCGTTTCGGCCTGCTCGACGGCAGCCCGGCCAAGCTGGCCGACATCGGCCGGCGTTGGGGCATCACGGCCGAGCGGGTGCGCCAGATCGAGCGCAAGGCTCTGACCACCATCAAAGAGGCCTACGCGGCCATGTCGGCCAACTCCCGGTAGCCCGCCCCCGCCGGCGCCTCCGGCACGATCCCCCCGGCGCGGTCTTCCCTCGGCACAGCCTCCCCTCGGCACAGCCGTTTTAGCGCTGGCTGGTGATCTCCAATTGGCCTTGGTCCCAGGACAGGGCCACGGCGCCGTCGCGATCGGTCCGGGCCAGTGTCATCCCCAGGGCCTCCAGGCGTCGCAGGGTGGAGGCGGCCGGGTGGCCGTAAGAGTTATTCGCGCCCACGCTGATGAGGGCGACGCGGGCCCCGACGGCGGCCAGGAAGGCCTCGTCCTGGCGGGCGGAGCCGTGGTGGGGGACCTTGAGGACGTCGGCCGCCAAGTCCAGGTGGCTCGACACCAGGGCCTGCTGGCCGGCGGTCTCCAGGTCGCCGGTGGCCAGCAGGGAGAAGCCGTCCACAGTCACCCGGACGACCAGAGAATTGTCGTTCTCGGCGCTGGACTCGACGTCGCCGGCTGTCGCCGGGAGGCCGACGGGCCGGGCCGGGGACAAGACCTCGACCCGGGCCGCCCCCACCTGGAAGGTCTCGTTCGCCCCGGCCACCCGCAGGGCGACACCCGCCCGGCGGGCCGGCTCCAGGGGCGCGGCGGCGGCCAGAGCGGCGTCGGACACCAACATGGCGCCGACCTCCCAGCCGTCCAGCAACTCCGCCAGGCCGCCGACGTGATCGGCGTGCAGGTGGCTCAAGACGACCAGCGGGACGCGGTCGATGTCGAGGGAGCGCAAACAGGCCGGCAGGCCGGCGTCGGCCGGGCCGAGGTCGAGCAACAAGGCCTGGCCGTCGGCCACCCGCACCGCCAAGGCGTCGCCCTGACCGACGTCGCAGGCCACCGCCCGCCAGTCGGCCGGCGGCCAGCCGGGCTGGGCCGGCCCTCGCAGCCCGCCCACCACCATGGCCAACCCCAGCGCCAGGACCACCAGCCGGCGGCGCAGCAGCCGGGGCATCAGCCAGGCGGCGAAGAGGCAGCCAACGGTCAACAGGGTCAAGCCGACCGCAGTGGCGGGCCAGGGCTGGGCGGCCCCGGGGAGGCTGGCGGCGCGGTGGCCGATTTGGAGGATGGGCTCGACCGTCCAGGCGGCCACCGTGCCCACCAGCCGCCCCAGGCCGGCGTGGACCGTGGCCACGACCGCCGTCACCAACCCCGCCACCGTGGCCGGCGCCACCAGCGGAGCGGCCAAGGCGTTGGCCGCCAAGCCGACCAGGGAGACGGCGCCGGAGAGTTGGGCCACCACCGGTTGGGTGGCCAATTGGGCGGCCAGGGGGACGGCGATGGCCTCGGCCGCCCAATGCGGCAGCCAGCGGTTGAGGCTGGCCGTCCAGGGTCCGGCCCACAGCAGCAGGCCGACGCAGGCCAGCACCGACAGGGCGAAGCCGTAGGAGTGTGACAGCCAGGGGTCGATCCAGACTAGGGCCACAACGGCTTGGGCCAAGTGGCGGGCGCCCTGCCCGGGCCGGGCCGAGCGGCCGACGGCGGCCAGGCCGACCAGGCCCATGGCGGCGGCCCGCAGGACGGAGGGCTCGCTGTGGCACAGGGCCACGAAGCCGGCCACACCGACCACTGCCACCAGGTTCAAGGCCCGGCCGGTCACCTTGACGGCCCGGGCCACGGCCAGCAAGCAGGCCAGCAGGATGGTCAAGTTGGCCCCGGAGACGGCCGTCAGGTGGGTCAGACCGGTGGTCCGAAAGTCCTCGGTCAAGCTGGCCGGCATAGTCGAGGTGTCGCCCACCACCAGGGCCGGCAACAGGGCGGCGGCCTCGGGCCGGGCCCCGGCGACGGCCTGGCGCAGGGCCTGGCGGACATGCTCGACCCCGGCCCGCCAACCGCCGGCGGGGGTGGTCACGACCGGTTGGGACAGGGGGCGGAGGACGGCGGCGGCGGCGTCGGTCCGCTCGGCGGCGGCCAACCGGGCGGTCAGGGCGACCGTGCTCCCGGGGATGATCTGGGCCCAGTCCCCGGCCCGCTCGCCCGGGGCGAAGACCAGGACGCCCACCCGGGCGGCGTGGCTCTGGCCCCGCGCCTCGGCCCGGGTCAAAGTGGCGCTGACCACGGCGGTGATCGGCTGGCCCACCAGCCGGACCGACTCGACGCTCAACTCGACGGCGGCCACGGCCTGGTCGCGGGCCAGTTCGGGGACCGGCCCGCTGGTCAAGACGGCCAGCCGCAGCCCGCCCACCGCCGCCGTCACCACTAGGACCAGTCCCACCAGGGCCACGGCCGCCGACCGCCTGGCCCAGACCAAGACCGCCATCCCGGCCCCGGCCACGACCCACGGCCCCCAGGAGTGGGCGACGGTCAACCACATGCCGGCCCAAGCCGCCACCGCCGCCGGCGCCAGGCGCAAGTCGAGCGCCGCCGCCGTCCGGTCGTCCCGGCCGGTCGGGTCGGGCGGCTCAAACGCTGACACGGGAGGCGAGTTGGGCGTAGGTCTTGGGACCGATGCCGTCGACCTCTTGCAACTCGGCCACCGTGGTGAAACGGCCGTGGGTCTCGCGCCAGGCCAAGATGGCGGCGGCGGTGACCGGGCCGACATTGGGCAGGGTCTCCAACTCGGCCAAGGTGGCGCGGTTGAGATCGATCACGGCGGTCGTGGGACCAGTGCCGCTGGTGGCGCCGACGACGCTCCCGCCGCCGTCGGCGCCGGTCCGCACCTCGCCCCGGGGCTGGGACGAGGTGCCGATGACGACCTGGGCGCCGTCGGCCAGTTCGGCCGCCAGGTTGAGCTCGCCCGGGTCGGCCTCGGCCGTCAGGCCGCCGGCGGCGGCGATGGCGTCGGCCACCCGGGCGCCGGGGGCCAGACTGACCAGCCCCGGGGCGGCCACGGCCCCCAAGACATGGACCAGCCAAGGCTGCTCGGCCTCGGCCGTCGCCCCGCTGTCGTCCGCCCTCTCGGCCGACGATTGGGGCGTGGCCTCGACGGACCACTGCGGGGTCACCAGCGCGGTCGCCTCAGGCGTCCAGGTCCGGGCCCGCAACACCACCCACCCGGTTAGGACCAGGGCGGCCGAACCGATCACAGCGACAACTTTGGTATGGCCGGCGGCAACCTCGCGCGCCCGCCCGCCCAAGCGCCAGACTCGTTGTGCCGTCGTCGCCCCCGCCGCCCGGTCGGAGACCGTCTCGGCAGAGACCGGCCTGCCGGGCCAGCCCCGGCCGCCGCCCGGCGTTGGTCGCCCTCCGGGCGCGGTCGTGTCAAAGATGCCTCGGCCGCTGTCCGATGTCGGTCGGCCGGCCCCAGAGTCGCGGACTGTCGCCAGTCGGCCGGCCGGAGTCCGTTCGCCGAGCCGGGTGTCGATCGCTGTGGTCGGTTGGTCGAGGCGTGCCAGCGGTCCTCGGTCGCCGGATCGGGGGCGGCTGTCCGCGGGGAGTCGTCGGCCGGTCGTCGGGTCAAGCTCTGAGAACGGTGCGTGGCCGTCTGGTCGGGCATCGCCGCCGCCGCCGGGCCGCCGTCCGTCCGCCGGCCGGTCTCCCGGGGGCGGCGACAGCCTGCGCCCTGATCCAGCGCTGATCCCCATGGCGAGCGGTGTCGGGAGGGTGTGATGGCGGTGTCGGCGGCGTGAGGACGGACTGGACGTCGGTTGAGCGTCGGCGCCGCCGTCAGCGCGCCCGGATGGGGTCGTTCGGTGGTCGAGCAGCGGCGGATCAGAGCTGAGGGACGACAGCCGGTCGAGGGCCGACTCCGAGCCCCGACGGGCGGGGGCGGAGCCGAGCGTCAAACTGGGCCGCCCGGCGTCGGCGAAGGCCGTTTCCGCCGCCCCGTCCGGCGCGACCGGGGCGTCTGTGAGCACGACCCTCGCAGCCGTGGCTCCCGCAGCCGTGGCCTTCGTGGTCGTGGCCTTCGTGGTCGTGACATCCGGACTGGGACCCGGCGGCATCGGACCAGCCCGCCGGACGGACAACAGTTGGCTCAACGGCGACAGACTGACCCCGTTCAGGGCGGTGTCGAGCCGTTCCCTAGACCAGTCCTGGGCGGCCTCGGGCTGGCCCCGGGCGCCCGGCGGCCGACCGTCGCCCCAAGCCCCCCGGCGGCTGGCGTCGGGCCGAGCCGAGGCGGCGGAAAATGGTCTCACACCGTTACCATCGGCCCGAAACGCCGCTTTGAGCCGCCGGGGCGCCGACCGGTGGACGACTCGGCCCGGCAGCCGGCTCTTGTGGACAAACCGAGGCCCGTCGCTCAGGCCGCCGCCTAGTCCGTGTCATCCCGACCGGGTAGTCCCGCCCCGGTCGCCCAGTCCTGCTCGCCCCGCACCGCTCATCCCGCCCCAGCCGTCTGCCTGGTGATGGCCCGCCGTCGCCGGCCGCTCGCCCCGCACCGCTCGTCCTGACCCAGCCGTCCCGCCTCAGTCGCCCGGCCCCGCTCGTCCCGCCAGTCGTCCCGGTTCGGTCGTCCCGGCCTCTGGCTCGGCCCTAGCCGACCAAGGGGGCGATTTTCTCGCTAGTCTGGGCCGATGGACAACGATGTCATGGTGATCGGCCACGACCGCTGTCAGGCCGCTGTTTGGACCCTGGGAGCGGCTCTGAACGGTCTTTGGGTGCCCGACCGGAAGGGCGAGATGGCGTCGGCCGTGCTCGGCTTCTCCAGTCTGGGCGACCGCTTGGCGGGGGAGGACTACCTGGGCGAGATGGTGGGGCCGTTCGCCAACCGGATCGCCCACGGCCGCTTCCAGTTGGACGGGCAGACCTTCGAGTTGGAGCACAACGATGGCGACAACACCCTCCACTCGGGCGACGGCGGCTTGCACCGCCAGACCTGGGAGGTGGTCGAACTGGGGTCCGACCGGGTGCGACTGGCCTGTTTGTGGCCCGATGGCAAGGGTGGTTTCCCAGGACCGATCCGGATCGAGGTCTCCTACCGGGTCGAGGGCCAGACCCTGGTCCACCAGGTTTGGGCCACCACCGGTCGGCCGACGGTCGTCTCCGTCGTCTGCCACCCCTACTTCAACCTCTCCGGGCGGCTGGAGCCGATCCACGACCACGAGTTGGCCGTCGCCGTCGCCAGCTATCTACCCGTCGACGCGGCCTGTATCCCGTTGCCGGAGGCGCCCGCCGAGGCCACCGGTTGCTTCGACCTGCGCCGCCCCAGCCGACTGGAGTCCGTCCTGGCCAGCGACCACCCCCAGATCAGAATCGCCGGGGGATTGGACCACGCCTTCGTGCTCGACCGACCGGCCCCCGGCCACCTGGCCCTGGCCGCCGTCCTGACTCACCCCGGCTCCGGCCGCCGCCTGACCATCCAGACCGACGCCCCCGCCCTCCAGATCTACAGCGGCCAAGGCCTGGACGACGACCACATCTCCCACCCCTCCGGCCGCCCCGGCCGCCCCGGGGTGGGCCTGGCACTGGAGACCGAGGAGTTCCCCGACGCCCCCAACCGCCCCGACTTCCCCAGCGCCGTCCTGCGCCCCGGCCAGATCTACCACCGCACCACCCGCTGGGCCTTCTCAGTCGTCTAACCACCCCACGAAGCGTCCTCCCTACGCTGCGCTCCGGTCCGGTACTTCGTGGGGACCCCGGAACTCACCCCCGCCGCGATCAGGCCGGTGTAGCCGCCGTCGGCCGGTGCGCGGGGTTTCCGCCGATCAGCCCTAGGCCGTGGGCCGCACGACCTGATCGAACATCTCAATCAGCGCTGTGAGGTCACGGGTGTCGGCCGCCAGACGCGAGGCCTCGTCGTTGACCGCGCCGAGGACCTGGGTCCAGTCGATCAGCCAGCCGGCGGCCTCCGCGATCCACGACCAGAACACCCGTTGCGCGCGCCCGTTACCCTCACGGAAGGGGTGGATGTAGTTCCACTGGTCGTAGTGGTGGGCCAGGCTCTCGATAAACTCCCGCCGGGTCAGCCCCTTGAGCCAATTGTCGGCGGCCAGTTCGTCGGCCGAGTAGCCCGCGGCACGCCAGATGAAGGAGACCGGGAGGAAGAAGACCGACCCTTCTTCGGGCTTACGGATGTCCACCGTTCTGATCTGTCCCGCCCAGTCGAACAAGTCCGCGAACAAGAATTTGTGGATGGAGACGAGACCGCTCAAGTCGGCTTTGAACTTCTCGGGTCGTTCAAGGCGTATAAGTCGCGGCACCACCAGGTCTCCCTCAGCCTGGGCCAACTCGGCCCAGGTCGAGACGCCCGCCAAATTACGCAGGATTCCAGTCGTCGGGTCGATGTAGGGATCGACGAACTCAGCCGATGCCATAGCGAGCCTTGGCCCGTTCCAGCATCTCCTCCGGGTCGATCAGGCCGGCCACGTAGCGCGCCCCGTCGGCGCGCAGTTCGGCGGTGATGACGGCACCCTCCATCTCGCTGGAGTGGATCGCCTCGTCCAAGCGGCGCTGGCGCCGACGCTCTTGGTCCGGCTTGGCGTCGACCGTCATCTGCCGCCTCCTTCGCACTCGTCTGCGGACCACTCTACCGGCTCACCCGGACTCGCTCTGGTGGCTGTGGGACTCGTTCTCGCCCGTCGCCAGACGACCAGCCTGGCCGAGCAGGCGGTCCGCGTGGTCGCGGCTCGGCGGCACCCGTTGCAGTTCGCCGGCGGCCAGCATGGCCTCGATGGTGGCGCGGCCTTGTTCCCATCTCATGGCTTGTCCTCGTCTGTGGTCAGTGGGATGACGGTGAGCGGCCGTTGTTTGACGGCGGTGACGAAAGTGTCGGCGGCGGGCGGGTCCGCCCAGTGGTCGGGGGTCAGGTGGCGGATGTTGACGGCCCGGTTCAGTCGCGCCGCCGCGCGCTCGGCCACGTCGTCCAGGCGGTCCAGCGAGGGGTGGCCGATGACGAGGACATCTACGTCGTCGGGTGGGCCGCCCGGCTCGCCCGCGTCGCGCGCCGCCCACGAGCCGTAGATGAGGGCCTGGTCGACGCCGGGGACGCCCCGTAGCTCTTCGGTCAGCACGGGCAGCGGGCCGAAGGTGGCGGCCATCAGGTCTGTCAGCGGTGTGACGATCCGGCTCGCCGGGGGTCGGCGCACCAGCCGTTGGTTGCCGGAGCGGCGGTCGGCCAACAGGCCGGCGGTGACCAACCGGTCCACCTCTTGGGCGGTCGCCTTCAACGACGCGCCGGCCAGCCGGGCCAGCTCGGTGACGCTGAACTCGCGCTCGGGCGACAGGTAGGCGGTGGCGAGGACCTTGCCCTGGACCGACGACCGCAGGAGCGACAGCAATGGTGGCGCTTGAACTCATATAAGAATACATTTTATCAGGGTGTCTTAGGTGAGATGAGTTCAGGCGGCGGCGGGTCTTCACCAGACGCCGCCGACGCCGATCAGGAGCATGGGGTAGGCGGCGCGTGGCTCCATGGTGCAGCCCACCGCCACCTGGGGGTGCCCGACCCGGGGGGAGAGCAGTCCCGTGCGTTGCGATCAGACTAGTCAACGACTAGTCTGATTCTATGACTGCGACCTTTGGGGCTTACGAGGCCAAAACCCATTTCTCGCGCCTGCTGGACGATGTTGTCGGCGGCCAGACGGTCTTGATCGTGCGCCACGGCGTTCCGGTGGCGCGGCTGGTGCCCGCCCGGCCCGTCCCGGGCGACCCGGCCCAGGTGGTGGCGGGGTTCCAGCAGGCCCGGCGCGGTCTGCGGCTGGACGGTTTGAGCCTGCGCCAACTGATCTCCGAGGGTCGGAAATGATCGTGGTCGACGCCAGCGTCGCCGTCGCCTGGTGCTTCGAGGACGAGTCCACGCCCGCCACCGACCAGATTCTGGCGCGGGTGGCGGCGGAGGGCGCGACGGTGCCGCCGTTGTGGTGTTACGAGGTCGCCAACGCCTTGTTGACCGCCCGACGGCGGCAACGGCTGGCCGAGGCCGACGCCCAGCGTTTCCTGGCTTTGCTCGACCGTTTGCCGATCGAGCCGGAGCCCGCCGCGCCCGACGCCACCGCCCTGCTGGCGACGGCCCAGGCCCACGGCCTCAGCGCCTACGCCGCCGCCTACCTGCTGTTGGCCCAACGACTGGGCTTGGAGTTGGCCACGCTCGACAGCGCCCTGGCCCAGGCCGCCCGGGACAGCGGCGTGACCGTGATCCCCTGACCGGTCCGGCCGGCGGTGGCATCAGGGGCACGGCCCGCCGCGTCGGACGGCTCTAACTGATCGACGCCCGCAAATGCCTGCCCCCGGTCGCGCCGACGGCCCAGCGACCGTGTTCTCCGCCCCCCGGCGGCCCGCCGGTCACGGGACTCGTCCTGATGTGGGACAAACGCCCGGCCCCGGTCGCGCCGATGGCCCAGGGACCGTGTTCACCGCTCCAATGAGCGGCCCGCCGGTCGCGGGTGGCCGACTCGTCCGGTCCGGGTCACCCGGCTGGCTCGTGTTGGTGGCTGTAGAGCTGGTCCTCGTCGTGCCAGACCATTAGTTCGACGCCGGCGGCGGCTAGTAGGTCGCGGCTGGGCTGGGCGGCGTGGTAGCGGCGCAGGGCCACCACCTTGGCGACGCCGACGCCGATCAAGAGCATGGCGCAGGTGGCGCAGGGCTCCATGGTGCAATAGACCGTCGCCCCGGCCAGCGGCAGGCCGTATTTGGCGGCCTGGGCGATGGCGTTCTGCTCGGCGTGGACCGTGCGGACGCAGTGCGTCCGAATGCTGCCGTCGTCCTCGACCACCTTGCGCCAAAGATGGCCGACGTCGTCGCAGTGGGGCAGCCCCGGCGGGGAGCCGACGTAGCCGGAGCAGATCAGACGGTGGTCGCGCACCACCACGCAACCGGACCGCCCCCGGTCGCAGGTCGCCCGGCCCGCCACCTGGGGCACCAGTTGGACGAAGTACTCGTCCCAGCTGGGACGCTGCGGGGCGGAGTCGGAGTCGAGGGCGGGGTCGGGATCGAAGCTGGACACGGGCCGATTATGGCAGGGGAGCGCGGCGGCGGCCACCGGATCGTCCCAGGCCGGCTGTCGGCCGATGGATCATCGTTCAGCGTCATCGCCTCCGGCGGCCACCGGCTCGAACCCGGCGTCACCCCGGCCGGCCCAACGACGGGCGGGGCGGTGGTGGGCCAGGGCGGGCTATGGCTGGCGGAGGGCTGTGTCGGGCCGTGTCGATATCAGTCCGTGGTCGTGAGCTGGGCCGCCAGGTCGCGGATTTCATCGTTGGAGTCCCAGAGGCATTCCCGCACGATTGTGTCGGGCAGCGCCTGTTTGTCCCGCATCAATCTGACCGTGGATTCCCGACAACAGGAGCACAGGGTCTGGCGATAGACGTGCTCCAGCACTCCGGTGGTGACGGGCCTGTCATCGGGTCTGAGCAGATCAAGCACCTGGCTGTAGACACTGTGCCAGGCGCTGTGGCGGAGCGACACCCGGCGGACGGCCGCCTCGACCACGGGCTCGTCTTCTGGACGATAGCTGGCCTGGAGTAGTTCCAGGGCCTCATCCACCTGTTCTAGCTGTTCCCGGTCTTGCAGCAGTTGGAGCGCGTGCCGGCGTTTCCAGTCGGCCGGCCGTTGGCCGAGGATCGACCGGACGGCCCAGCGCAACTCGGCGTCGTCGGCGTCGACCAAAGGTGCCAAGTCGGCGTCGGGCAGCGGGAATGTTTGTTTCCAAAAAAGCCGTAGGATCGCGGCTTTGACAACCGGGTCGGACTCGGTCAAGCCCAAGCGCGCGACCTGCTCGGCGGCGGCCGGGTCATGGCGGCACAACCGCCTTCCCACCGACCGGAGACGCATTCCCAGCGGCCAAAAACGCATTTTCGCCGGTCGGAGACCTGGTCCCGCCGATTGGGGAGGGCGCGAGGCGAGCTGGTCACGCCGAACCTGCTCCACCAAGTCGACGAACAGCTCTAGCGTGGGTTCTGGACGCTGGCCGCTGCTCTCGAGCCGCGCGCGCGACACCGCCGCTGTCTCGGCGTAGGCGCGCCGCCCCGGCGACGGCTGGTCCGCCAGATAGGCGTCGACCGTCGCCTCGCCGAACTGTTCCCGGACGGCGGAGTCGAACCAGTCGGGGAAATACTGCCAGCGGGCATGCTCGGGCGCCTCCGGCCCCGTCGCCAGGCTGTCCCCGAAATCTGAGAGCGCCGTGCGGGCGGCCTCCCAACCGTCCACCCGCGTCAAGTCCAGGGCCAAACTCTCAAGACTGGACATGGACGGCCACCAGCCGTCGCGGCGCACCGTGCGGGCGAACCGTGCCATCAGCCGGGAGTAGCTGTCCCACAAGGTTTTCCTAGAACGCTCGGACCCGTCCAACGCGAACAGCACCAAAGTATCCGTCAGATAATCGAACCGCCACTTGTCCGGCGAGCAAACCGCGAAGCGGCCGATCACCTCCGCCTCGATGGACTGGGCCGATCCCGTAAGAGTGGCCGCCTGGTGCAAGTACCAGCCCCGACCGCCCTCGCACTGGTAGTCGTACGTCGTCATGTGGAGGCAGGCCCAGCGCACCGCCTCCACGTAGTCCTGCGGGGCGGCGCTCGACCGCAACATCAACAGGGCCGATCCCAGACCACGCCGCAGATCGTGCCGGAAGCCTCTCGGCGTTGCGGCGACCGCCTCGTTCATCCACGCCGCCGGGGGATGGCGAGACAGCCCGCCGGGTGCGGGCGGGCGAACCCGCGACCGTGCCCGCCGAGGCGGACGAGTCGGATGACCTTGCCCTCAACGACGGGCGGCTCAACACTCACCGTGTCATCATCCCACTGCGGCCCTGGTCCGCTCGAACGACCACCTCGACCATGATCTCAGCCAGAACACCACTGCGGTTAGCTTCCCTTCCGGCGGCTCGCTGGGGTCGATCAGCGGCGTTTGGCCCACCACGCCCGTTAAGCAATTTATATTGCTTAACGGCTGAAGCACGGGTTATCGGCAAAAATGTGTGTCTCCCAGGGGGGTGTTTGGCCTAGTCGCTGAGCGGGGTGGGGGCGTCTGGTTATTGCCTTGGGGGCGTGACTGGCAGAGGTGTTGGACATCCGGG
>JAISAO010000065.1 GCA_031266665.1 Propionibacteriaceae bacterium
GCCCGGATGTCCAACACCTCTGCCAGTCACGCCCCCAAGGCAATAACCAGACGCCCCCACCCCGCTCAGCGACTAGGCCAAACACCCCCCTGGGAGACACACATTTTTGCCGATAACCCAATCGCATCGGTCACCTTGGCCGGACTGTTGGCCCTGGGCCGGTATCCGCAACAGTTCTTCCCTCAACTGGACATCACCTTTGTGGCTTTTCCCACCACTGAGGCGGGTGTCCCGATGGCGGACGGCACCAGGTTCCTTGACAACGCCTCCCTGGACGGGCCGATCCCGGTGATGATCCAGGAGGCTCTGACCGTGTTGCGCCGGAACATGACTCGCCGTGCCGTCATCAAGGGCATCGGTCGTCAAGACCATTGGGAATACCCCGAAGAGGTCGTGCGCGAGTTGCTCGGCAACGCCGTCATGCATCGTGACTACCACCCGTTGGCGCAAGGCTCCCAGGTCAGGGTCGAGCTTTACCCCGACCGGCTCGAGGTGATCAGCCCCGGCGGCTTGTATGGGGATGTGCCAGCCGGCGCTCTGCCGCACGAGGCCGTCTCGTCGTCGCGGAACGCGGCCTTGGCCAAGCTCTTGGAGGACGTGGCCTATCCGGAGACCACCCAAACCGTGTGCGAGAATCGCGGCACAGTCCTGCTGGCGGTGTCCCGTTTCATCCAACAGGCGGGGATGGCGCAGCCCGTCGTGTCGAACCGGATCACCGAATTCCGGGTCACCTTGTCCACCAGTACGCCGTCGTGCCCGACCCGCCTCTGGCGGGGGTCTTGGGCCGGCAACGACAGATTCTGGCTCTACTGAGCGATGGCGCGAAGACCACGGCCCAGTTGGCGGCGGAGGCGGGAGTCACTGTGACGACGATCAGAAGACAGATCCAAGGGCTGGAGGCAGACGGTTTGGTGGAGCCCACCGAGCCGAGCAAGCAGAGCCCCAGCAACGCCTGGAGACTCAAGTAGCGGCACGCTTAACGGGTGTGGGCCGCGAGCGGCGCCTGAGGCGGTTGCCGCCGGGGCTGATCCGCCCACCGCCGGGAGGACGCGGAGCTTGACCGAAGGTCGGCGGTTGAAGAACGCGCGCCGCCGGGGCGACATTTCGCCTTTCCCTGTCGTATTCACCATGATGAGAGTTATGACCGCGCCATCCGAGTTTGATGTCGCCGCCGTCTACCGGCGGCGGGTGGGGTCCGTCTACCGGTTGTGCTTCGCCTACCTCCGGTGCCGGGCGGACGCGGAGGACGCCGTTCAGGAGACGTTCGTCCGGCTGATCCGGTCGGCGCCGATATTCCAGTCGGCCGCCCACGAGGAGGGCTGGCTGATCCGGACGGCGATCAACATTTGCAAGGACGCGCTCAAGCGGGCGTTGCGCCGCCACGAGACCGCAGCGGTGGACCCGGTTCAAACGGAGCCCGAGGTGGATGCCACATTGGGCGCGGTCCTGGCCCTCCCGGACAAGCACAAGGCGGTCGTCTACCTCTACTACTACGAGGGCTATGCGACCGGTGAGATCGCGGCCTTGCTGGAGGAGCGGCCCTCGACCGTGCGCAATCGTTTGGCCGACGCGCGGGCACTGCTCCGGCGGAACCTGGGAGGTGGGTTCGATGCGAAATGAACGGTTAGCGGCGGCGTGGGACGAAGTCACGCCGGACGCCACAACCCAGGAGCGGTTGCTCCAACGGATCGAGGCCGCTAACGCGAACGCCGCGCCCGCCCGGCGGCCGGCCCGGTGGCGGGTGTGGGCCTTGGCGGCGGCGGGAGCCGTGGTCCTAGTGGCGGCGGCGGTGGTGCCCAGAGTGTTCGGGCCGCACGGCGTGACCGTGAACCGCGTCGACCCGCCAGAGACTCTGGGAGTGGCGTTGGCGCTGACGGAGATGACGGAGGATGAGTTGTTGGCAGACAATGACATCTTCGCGGGTGAGATTGTCCGGGTTGATGGGATCCGGGTCGAGTTCTCCGATTGGAACGACACCATGAGCGTTCTCACAGTCCGGGTGGACCAGGCCGTGCGCGGCGCCCTCACCCCCGGCGACGAGGTCACGGTCCTAGTCCACCCGGCCATCGGCTTGGACTGCTCGATCTGCCAGCTCACGGCCGGCGGCGGCGTGGGGACGACCGGCTTGTTCGTGGCCCGGCCGACGGATGAGAACGCCTGGGCCAAGTCGCTCGACGGGTCGGAGGTGTTCCACTACTCGGACGTGGCCCGCTACTGGCTGCCGGACCCGGTCCGCTACCTCTTCCTCGACACGCCCGAGGGTGTGGCCTTCTCCCGCTTCGGCTGGCCAAGTTTGGCCGCCCAGTCCGCCCCGGTCGACGCCGACATCAGCCTGGCCCCCTCACTAGGCGCGGTGGAGGCCTTCCTCCGCGCCGCCATCGCCTAAACCCAGAGCGACCTTGGACCCGGTCCCACGCCGGACCGACACCGGTCATGAATGAGGCCAGCTCCAGACAATGTCAGCGGCCGCCCGTAGGCTTGTCCCGTTTGGAAGGAAACCCGAGATGAGGCGACATGGCGCTTGACCTGACCCTTGACGCGCGGGGCCGCTTGACCACGCCCGAAAGCAAGACGCGCGAGTTCAAACTGAATCTGACGAATTCCGAGCGGGTGTTGCAGTCGGTGGTCGCTTTCGCCAACTCGGCCGGCGGCGAGCTGATCATCGGCGTTCGGGACGACGGCGCCGTGGTCGGAGTCCGTGACCCTTTGGTCGACCAACAGCGCCTGGCTCATTTGATCGCGGATTCGATCCGGCCCCAACTCGCTCCGGTGATCGACCTGGTTCCCCTGGCCGGCGAGACCGTGTTGGTGGCCACGGTTTCGCTGGGCTCGCAGCGCCCCTACCATCTCAAGCCCGTCGGCCGATTCCAAGGCACGTTCTACCGGACGGGGGCTGGAAACCGTCAGGCCGGCCCAGCCATGGTCCGCGAACTGGAGCGGTCGGCCAAAGAGCGGAGCTTCGACCAACTCCCTCGCGTGGGCGCCACGATGAAGGACCTCGACTTGAAGGCGCTGTCGACGCTGATGGGCCGTAAAATGACCCCGGCCATTCTCCAAACCCTGGAACTAGTCTGCGACGAGCAGGGCGAGACCGTCCCGACCAATGGCGGGATTCTTGTGGGCGCGCCGCATCCAGAACTGTTCATGCCTTTCGCCTGGGTGCAGTGCGCCAGATTCCGCGGCCCGACCAAACGCGACATCACCGATCAACGGGACGTCTACGGGCCTCTCCCGCTGGCCGTGGACAAAGTGATGGACTTCCTGAGGGCCAACGCTTTTCTATCGGCGGATTTTGACATTGGCCCCAAGCGCCGGGAGGATGTCTGGTCCATTCCCCTGGAGCCGCTCAAAGAGCTTGTCGTCAACGCCCTCGTCCATTCCAGCTATGACAGCCACGGGACGGCCATCAAGGTCGCCTTCCTCGACGACGAGATCTGGATCGAGAGCCCCGGAGGCTTGGTTCCCGGCATGACGGTGGAGCTGATGAAGCAGGGGGTCTCGCAAGTCCGCAACCCGGTTCTGGCCCGCGTGTTCAAGGAACTGTCACTAATCGAGCGTTGGGGCACGGGCATCCCCGGCGTCATGCAGGCCCTAGCAGCGGCAGGTCTGCCCGAGCCCGACTTCGAGGAGACCGTGGAGCGGCTACGGACCACCGTCCACATCCAGAACCACGACCCCATGAAGTTCCGCGTCGAGGCGACCGCCAGACACCGGGAGCAGCATGCCAAACATGACGTCACGCCAGAAGAGCATCAAGTCAAGCATCAAGTTGACCTCGAAAAGCATCAAGTTGAGCATCAAGTCTTCGGGCGGCACACTGTCACAATCCTCCGCCGCCTTCAAAGCGAGCCCGCCAGTCGCACCGACATCTTCGCTGAGATCGGCATCTACGGGGACCGCCGCGCTTTCCTGCGTCATGTGTCACCACTGATCGAGCAGGGTTTAGTCGCTATGACCAACCCAGACAATCCAAGAGCCTCCACTCAGAAGTACATCCTGACCGATGTTGGCCGGGCCTTAACCGAACGTGTCGTGGCGAAGGGGGCCGGGTGAGCCCTCTCGACTCCATCGAACGCCAGCGTCAACGACTCTGCGCCAAGCCCGCTCCCCGAGGCCGGGTGGCGGTCTGAACCGATTCGAAGACCGAGTGCGAGGCGCCGGTGGACTGGGGTCCGAGGACTGTGATGACAAGGAGGATGGGCGATGGGATTCGTCGAGGTGGCGCACGTTGATGTCTTCCTGCCCGATGGGCGGCGGCTCTTGGCCGACGCTTGTCTGCGCGCCTCCGGGCCGAGCGTCACCGCCCTGGTCGGCCCCAACGGAACTGGCAAGACCACGTTGTTACGGCTGGTCGCGGGGGATTTGTCGCCGGACTCCGGGACGGTCCAAGTCGACGGCCGGCTGGGGGTGATGCCGCAATTCGTGGGCTCGATCCGTGACCAGCGCACGGTCCGAGAGTTGCTGGTCGGCCTGTCGCCGCCCGCTCTGCGCGGCGCCGGCGAGACCCTGGCCGCGGCCGAGCGGGCCCGGCGCGACCACCCCGGGCAAGCCAGCGACCTGGCCTACGCCGTCGCCATCAACGACTGGGGCGATGCCGGCGGCTTCGCCGCCGAGGCCGGCTGGGACAGCTGCGCCCAGGCCGCCTTGCGCCGGCCGTACGACCATGTGGCGTCGAGGCGGGTGAAGACCTTGTCCGGCGGGGAGCAGAAACGGCTGGTGCTGGAGATGCTGTTGCGCGGGGAGGCCGAGGTGCTGGTGCTGGACGAGCCGGACAACTATCTGGACGTGCCGACCAAGGCCTGGCTGGAGGACCAGTTGCGCGCCAGCCAGCAGACGATCTTGCTGGTCAGCCACGACCGTGAGCTGCTGAACCAGGCGGCCGACCGGATCGTCGGCCTGGAGCCCTCGCCGGCCGGGGCCGAGACCTGGACCCATGGCGGCGGCTTCGCCAGCTTCCACCAGGCCAGGGCCGCCCGTTTCGAGCGCTACGACGAGTTGCGCCGGCGCTGGGACGATCAGCGGGCCAAGCTCAAGCGCCTGGTGGCGGACCTGCAGCAGTACGCCAAACGCTCCGACGCCATGGCCTCGCGCTACCAAGCCGCCCAGACCAGGCTGGCCAAGTTCGAGCAGGCCGGGCCGCCGCCCCAACCGCCCGCCCCGCAGAAGATCACGATGCGGCTCAAGGGCGGCCGCACCGGGGTGCGGGCGCTGACCTGCCAGGGGCTGGCCCTCCACACGGGCCCGGAGCGGGGGCGGCGGCTGACGCGGCCCTTCGACTTGGAGGTCTTCTTCGGCCAGCGGGTGGCGCTCCTGGGGGCCAACGGTGTTGGCAAATCCCATTTCTTGCGGCTGTTGGCTGGGGAGCCGGTCGAGCGCACCGGGACCTGGCGGCTGGGGGCGCGCGTGCTGCCGGGGTACTTCGCCCAGACTCACGCCCACCCCGAGTTGGCCGGTCGGCGACTGTTGGAGGTCCTGTCCCGCGACCACGCCCTCGACCGGGGCGCGGCCTTGTCGGCTCTGCGCCGCTACGAGCTGTCCCGGGCCGCCGAGCAGAGCTTCGACAGCTTGTCGGGCGGCCAGCAGGCCCGTTTCCAAATCCTGCTGCTCGAATTGGGCGGGGCCACAATGTTGTTGCTGGACGAGCCGACCGACAACCTCGACCTGGAGTCGGCCGAGGCCCTGCAATTGGCGCTGGACCAGTTCGAGGGCACGGTGTTGGCCGTCACCCACGATCGCTGGTTCGCCCGCGGCTTCGACCGCTACCTGGCCTTCGGCGCCGACGGCCGCCTGCGCGAGACCACTGAGCCCGTCTGGCAGTAACCCACCCCACCCGGCGCGCCTCCAGCCGGCGCCCGGCCTCTAGGCGTACCCGAGACCGGGAGGCCTCCACCGACCTCGGGGATCAGACGGATGGCGGGTCGTTGCGGGCCGAGCGGCACGGCCACGCGGCACAGCCATCGGGGACCAGACGGATCGCGGGTCGTTGCGGGCCGAGCGGCACGGCCACGCGGCACGGCCAAGACGCCGGAGCATGACCGCGCCATGAGTGGGCGTCGCTGGGGCTCTGGCGCCGGTTAGCCCTTGACCCGCCCGGGTTGGCGTCGGCTCAGCCCTCGATCATGCGGACGAAGAGTTGATGCACCCGGGTGTCGCCGACCAGTTCGGGGTGGAAGGCGGTGGCCAGCAGTTTGCCCTGCCGGGCGGCGACGATCCGGCCCGCCCCCACCGCCAGGGGCCGGCCCGCCACGTCCCGCTGTGGGAGGCGGGCCAACACCTCGACCCCGTCTCCGGCCCGCTCGATCCAGGGGGCGCGGATGAAGACCGCCCGCAGCGGGCCGCGCCCGCCGCCTTCGGCGTAACCGTCGCCGGACGCCGCGTCCCAGTCCAGGTCGGCCTCGAACGAGTCGGCCTGGCGGCCGAAGGCGTTGCGACGCGCGACGATGTCCAGGCCGCCCAAGGTTTGTTGGTCCTCGGCCCCGCCCTCCAGACGGTCGGCCAGCAGGACCAGGCCGGCGCACGACCCATAGACGGGCAATCCCTCCCGGATGAGCCGGCGCAAAGGATCGCGCAACTCGAACAGACGCAGCAGTTGATCGATGACCGTCGACTCGCCGCCGGGCAGCACCAGCCCGTCGACCCTGGCCAGCTCCCCGGGACGCCGCACCAAGACGGTCCGCGCCCCCGCCCGCTCCAGGGCCGCGACGTGTTCCGGCACGTCACCTTGGAGCGCCAGCACACCGACCGTCAAACCGACCACGACAGGCGATCCTACTAAGCCCTGATCCACCGATGGTCTCCGTGGCGAGCGGCCTCCCACGGGTGTGATGGCGGTGTCGGCGGCGCGAAGACGGACTGGACGTTCGTTGAGCGTCGGCGGCGCCGCCAGCGCGCCCGGATGGGATCACTCGGTAGTCGAAAATCGGTGGACCAGGGCTCAGCCCGAACCCACTACCATGGCCGCTATGATCGCTGAAACCATCAACCCGGACCAGGCCGCCCCGGCCGGCGTCGGCACCGCCCGGGTCAAGCGGGGTCTGGCCGAGATGCTCAAAGGCGGCGTCATCATGGATGTCGTCACCCCGGACCAGGCCAGGATCGCCCAGGACGCCGGCGCCGTGGCCGTGATGGCCTTGGAGCGGGTGCCGGCCGATATCCGCGCCCAGGGCGGCGTGGCCCGGATGTCGGACCCGGACATGATCGAGGGCATTATCGCGGCCGTCTCCATTCCGGTGATGGCCAAGGCCCGGATCGGACATTTTGTCGAGGCCCAGGTGCTGCAAGCGCTGGGCGTGGACTATATCGACGAGTCGGAGGTGCTGACCCCGGCCGACCAGGCCCACCACATCGACAAATGGGCCTTCACCGTGCCCTTCGTCTGCGGCTGCACCAACCTGGGCGAGGCCCTGCGTCGCATCGCCGAGGGCGCGGCCATGATCCGCTCCAAGGGCGAGGCCGGCACCGGCGACGTGTCGAACGCCACCGGCCACATGCGTCAGCTCCGCCGCCAGATCCGTCTATTGGCCCACCTGCCCGAAGACGAGTTGTTCGCCGCCGCCAAAGAGCTCCAAGCCCCCTACGAGCTGGTCTCCGAGGTGGCCCGCAGCGGACGACTGCCCGTGGTCCTATTCACCGCCGGCGGCATCGCCACCCCGGCCGACGCCGCCCTGATGATGCGGCTGGGGGCCGAGGGCGTGTTCGTCGGCTCCGGCATCTTCAAGTCGGGCGACCCGGCGGCCCGCGCCCGGGCCATCGTGCAGGCCACGACCTTCTTCGACGACCCGGACGTCATCGCCAAGGTGTCGCGCGGCCTGGGCGAGGCCATGGTCGGCATCGACATCGCCGCTGAGCCCACCGCCGTCCGCCTGCAAGACCGCGGCTGGTGAGACCTTGGCCGACCATGGCCGAGGGGTGGAGGAGCTGACCGAGGCCGACGCCGTCGCGGTGGTGCGGCTATGGTCGGAGGCCGATCTGGCGCCCCAGGGCAGGGACTTGGGCGCGGAGTACCGCCAAGCGCTGGCCGACGGAGCCTCGACCGTCCTCGGCCTGCGCCAGGAGGGTGTGGTGGTGGCCACGGTGATGGTGGGGCACGACGGCCATCGTGGCTGGGTCTATTTCTTGGCCGTCGCGCCCGCCCAGCGCCGTCGGGGCCTGGCCCGACGCCTGCTGGTCGCGGCCGAACAATGGTTGGCCGCGCGCGGCGCGACCCGCCTCCAACTCCTGGTCCGATCCGACGACCGCGACGCCCAGGGCTTCTACGAACACCTCGGCTACCCGGTCCAAGACTTCCAGGTGCGCGGCCGGGCCATCGTCTGACCGCCGCTTGGGGCTCGAGCCTCGGCTGGCGCCTGTGGGCCGAACGGAGTGGCGTGGGTGCGGCATCAGCGGCCAGACGGCCAACGGCCTCCGGCGCGTTGCGGGTGTCAGCGCGCCGGAGGCCGTTTCGAGGTGTCGCTCAGCCCCGATCCATCGATGATCGGCGTGGCGAGCGGCATCAGACGGGTGTGATGGCGGTGGGGCCGAGGCTAAGACGGACTGGACGTCCGTTGAGCGTCGGCGCCGCCGTCAGCGCGCCTGGATGGGGTCGCTCGGTAGTCGAGAATCGGTGGATCTGGGCTCAGGCCGCTGCGGTCTGCTTGGCCCGGGCTTGCTGGTCGGCCCACTCGATCCAGGCGACGTCACGCGGGGCGTGGCGGCGGCTGAGCCGGGCCTCCAAGACGATGACGGCCTCCTCGAAGCGCTCGGCCTTGAGGAGAGCGGCGATGCGGGCCTCCTCAATGATCTCGCGCTGGGCGTCGGAGCCGCCTAGCCGCCGGACCTGGGGCGCCATCAAGGCCAGCTTGTCGGCCGCCAGACCGGGCCGGTGGGCCGCCAAGTCGCCCATCGCCTCGGCCAAAGGGGCCACGGCCTCGCGGAAGACCGGCTGGCGGCGCCCCGCCGCCCAGGCGGCCAGGGTCTTCAACCCGGCCACGTCCTCCAGGCCGGTCAGCACACAGGCGGCGTGGTAGGCGTGGAACGGCGTCGCCGGGTGGATCAGGGCCTCGTGGCCGACCAGATCGAGGATGAGCCTCATGTCGGGCGACGGCTGGGCGCCGGGCGTGATCGCCCAGCGGAACAAGAGTTGCCCACCATCGACCAGGGCGCGGCAGCCGGTCATCTTGGCCGGGTCGAGTTGGCGCTCATAGCGGCGGCGGACGGCCGCCACGTCGCCCAGCGACAACTCGTGGACGGCGGCGTGCCAGGCGTTGTGGTCAATCGGGTCGGCCCCCACACCGGGGCCGTCGACCCAGTCCGACATGAACTTGAGGCCGTCCACATGGTCGCCCATCTCGTAGTGGCAGTGGGCGCGCGAGTGGGCGGCGTGGCCGCCGGCCGGCTCCAGCTCCAGGGAGCGCTTGGCCAGGTCCATGCCCTCGTCGAAGCGGAGTTGCTCCTGGCGGACGAAGCTGAGAGTGCCGAGGAACCACCAGTCGTCCGGGTCGTAGGCGGGCGCGGCCCGCTCGACCACGTCCCAGGCCTCGGCCGGGACCTCGACCGCCCCGCCGAACAGGATCGTCGGCATGATCGAGTTGAGCAGCAGCGCGTCCTTGGGGTGGCGGCGGACATGGTCGACCAGGGCCGTCTTGGAGCCCCGGATGTGGGACTGGACAGCGTTGACGTGGCTGCGCTCGCGGTCAGTGGCCTTCTCGGCGTAGAGGCTGGCCAGGTAGAGCTCGTCCGGCACGATGGCCGGGGCGCAGAGCTCGTGGGCCATCAAGGCCTTGGCGGCGTGGCCCAGCGCGAACCTGGGATCGGCCACGACGGACTGGGCGATGAGGTCGTAGTGCCCTTTGCGCAGACCCAAGATGTTGTACACCCCTTGGTTGTAGAGGCGGGCCGCCTCGGGCGTGGTGGTGAGGCTGAGGCCCCGGTCGTCCGTGACGGCGGCCTTGGCCGGGGCGGGCCGGGCGGCCGCGGCCGGTGGGGTGGTGGGAGCCGCTGGGGCGGTCGGGCGGGTGGCAGCCGGGGCGGCCGGCTTATGGGCGGGCCGGCCGCCTGGGTCGCGCTGCTCGACGGCCACTGAGGCTTCGCTGGGCCCCGGACGATAGTTGACTTCGACGGTCATGGGAATAGTTATCCTTTCAAAATGAAGGCTGAACTCTTGACCTGTTCAAGAGCCGACAGAGGAATCGTGTTATTTTCGCACAGTAGGACCTGGAAACTGCCCCTATTAACGAAGTCTTGACGATGACCGCTCTCAGCCCGATAAACCAGAACTTTCTGGGCGCAATTCCGTATCTTTTCGGCTAGATGGTTGATTCCAAGGGCTGGGCGATGGATTCGCGCTCAGACGGCGGGCCGGCCAGGAAGAGGAGGGAGGCGATGTCAGCATCGCCGACCGACGATGACGCCGTCCGGCGTGTCGTCTGGGCGTGAGGACGAGCCCATGGCTTGGAATCAACCATCTAGTGGGCGGCGGCCCGCCAGTTCGGCCCCAGGCCGACCGAGACGTCCAAAGGCACACTCAACTCTTGGGCCGTGCCCATGGCCCGGCGGACCAGCGCCTCCAACCGGTCGGCCTCGCCCGGGGCGACCTCGAAGACCAGCTCGTCGTGGACTTGGAGCAGCAGGCGCGATGCCAGACGCTCGTTAGCCAGGGCCTGGTCGACTTTGATCATGGCCAGTTTGATGATGTCGGCGGCCGAGCCTTGGATGGGGGCGTTGAGGGCCATGCGCTCGGCCGTGTCGCGGCGGGCGCGGTCGTCCGAGTTGAGGTCGGGCAGGTAGCGGCGGCGGCCCAGGATGGTCTCGGTGTAGCCGGTCTGGCGGGCTTGGGCGACCAGTCGGTCGAGGTAGTCGCGGACCGGGCCGAAGACCTGGAAATAGTCGTCCATCAGGGCCTTGGCCTCCCCCACCGGGATGCCCAGCTGGCCCGACAGGCCGAAGGCCGACAGGCCATAGGCCAGGCCGTAGTTCATGGCCTTGATGCGGGAGCGCTGCTCGGGGGCGACCTGGTCGGCCGGCAGGGAGAAGACGCGGCCGGCCATGACGGCGTGGAAGTCGAAACCCGAGCGGAAGGCGTCGATCAACGACTGGTCGCCCGACAGGTGGGCCATGATCCGCATCTCGATCTGGGAGTAGTCGGCCGTCAGCAGGGCCTCGAAGCCGGGGCCGGCCACGAAGGCCTCCCGAATCTGACGGCCGGTGGCGGTGCGGACGGGGATGTTCTGCAGGTTGGGCTCGGCCGAGGACAGGCGGCCGGTGGCGGCCACGGTCTGCAGGTAGGTGGTGTGGATACGACCGTCGTCGCCCACCGCCTTGGTCAGTCCCTCGACCGTCTGGCGCAGTTTGACGGCGTCGCGGTAAGCCAGCAGGTGGGCCAGGAAGGGGTGTCCGGTCTTGTCGAACAGCTGGGCCAAGGAGTCGGCGTCGGTGGTGTAACCGGTCTTGAGCTTGCGCGTCTTGGGCATCTTGAGCTGGTCGAACAACACCGCCTGGAGTTGTTTGGGCGAGCCCAGGTTGACCGGGTGGCCGATGACCTGGTGGGCGCTCTGGGCGGCTTGGACGGCTTGGGCGTCGAGGTCGGACCACAAACGGTCCAACAACGCCTGGTCGGCGGCCACGCCGACCGCCTCCATCCGGGCCAGGACGCGCTCCAGCGGCAGCTCCAACTCGCGCAGCAGGTCCAGGGAACGACCGCGCGAGGCCAGATCGACGGTCAGGGCGGCGGCCAGGTCGCGCACCGCCACGGCCTGAAGCAGACTGTCGTCCCCGCCCCGGTCGCCCGCCCCGGCGTCGGCCTCCCCGAAGTCCAACTCCGCCTGGCCGGGGCTGGACTGCGGCGCCCCGGCGGCGGCCAGGTCCCGGCCCAGATAGCTCCGGGCCAAGCTCTCAAGGTCGTGGCCACGCCGCTCGGGATGGGCCAGGTAGGCGGCCAGCTCGCTGTCGCAGGCCAGGCCGTCCAGGTCCCAGCCCCGCTGCCACAAGGCTTTGAGCAGCCCCTTGAGGCCGTGGCCGGCCTTGGGCCGGCGGGGGTCGGCCAGCCAGTCGGCCAGCGCCCGGTCGTCCTGTGGGGCCAAGTCGGCCACGTCCAGCCAGGCGTTGCCGCCGTCCGGGGCGGCCAGAGCCAGCCCGGTCAGATCGCCGCCGGCCGGCGCCCAGCGGCCGACGGCGGCCAGACCGGTCCAAGTCGCCGGATCGCCCCCAGCGGTCGTCGCGGCCACCGGCTCGGCGTCGGGTCGGGCGTGCTCCGCCAGCCAGTCTCGGACCTGGCCCGGGGTCAGCCGCCGGCCGGCCACGGCGGGGGCGGCTGTCGGCTCGGCCTGGAAGCCGATGTCGGCCAGACGGTGGCGCAGACTGCGGAACTCGAGTTGGTCGAAGACGGCCGCCACGGCGGCCTCGTCCCAGGGCCGGCGGGCCAGGTCCGCCGCCCGCAGCGGCAGGTCGAGGTCGCGCACCAAGGCGTTCAGCCGGCGGTTGCGCTCGACCTGGGCCACATGGTCGCGCAACGACTGGCCGGCCTTGCCGGGAAGCTCGTCCCGGCGGGACAACAGGTTGTCCAGGCCGTCGAACTGGCCCAGCCACTTGGCCGCCGTCTTGGGGCCGACCCCGGGCACCCCGGGGAGGTTGTCGGAGGTCTCCCCCACCAGCGCCGCCAGCTCGGGATAACGGGCCGGCGTGACGCCGTACTTTTCTAGCACGGCGGCCGGCGTCATCCGGGCCAGGTCGGAGACGCCGCGCCTGGGGTAGAGGACGGTCACCTTGTCGGTCACCAGTTGGAAGGTGTCCCGGTCGCCGGAGCAGACCAGGACCGCCAAGCCGTCGCCGTCGGCCTGGACGGCCCAGGTGGCCAAGATGTCGTCGGCCTCGTAGCCGGGGGCCTCGACCGAGGGGATGGCCAGGGCTTGGAGCACGGCCTTGATCAGTTCGGCCTGGCCGGCGAATTGGGGCGGGGTCTCGGACCGGGTGGCCTTGTAGTCCTGGTACTGGGCGGTCCGGAAACTGGTCCGCGAGACGTCCCAGGCCACGCCGACGTGGCTCGGCCGCTCGTCCCGCAGCAGGCTGATGAGCATGGCGGTGAAGCCGTAGACGGCGTTGGTGGGCTGGCCTGAGGCGGTGGCGAAGTTCTCCACCGGCAGGGCGAAGAAGGCCCGGTAGGCGACCGAGTAGCCGTCGATCAGGAGCAGTTTGTCCCCGGCGGCCGGGCTCACCGCTCGGCCTTGGGCGGGCGACCGTGGTCGATCACGCCCTGGGCGACCTCGCGCATCGGCTTGCGCAGGTCCATGGCGGTCTTTTGGATCCAACGGAAGGCCTCGGCCTCGCTCAGCCCCAGACCCTCTTGCAACAAAGCTTTGGCCTGGTCGACGGTTTTGCGCGACACCAGCCGCTCCTCCAGGTCCACCACCTCGGCCTCGACCGCCAGGATCTGGTTGAAGCGGGCCAGGGCGACCTCGATGGCCGGCACCACGTCCGAGGCGTCGAAGGGTTTGACGATGTAGCCCATGGCGCCGGCCTCGGCCGCCCGGCCGATCAGGTCGCGCTGGGAGAAGGCGGTCAACATGACCACAGCGGCGATGCGCTCACCGACGATGGTCTCGGCGGCCGAGATACCGTCCAACTTGGGCATCTTGACGTCCATGACGACGACGTCGGGGGTGAGGTCGCGCGCCAGGGCGACGGCCTCCTCGCCGTCGCTGGCCTGGCCGACGACCTCATAACCCTCGTCCGTCAGCAGTTCCACCAGATCCATGCGGATCAAGGCCTCATCCTCGGCCACCAGGACGCGAGGCGGTTTGGATTGGTCGGAAACGTTCTTCTGGGTCACGCAGGACATTCTCGCACCATTGCCGCGCTCCGGCCATCCGGCTAGTAGAGCGTTGCAGCTAGAAGTTGGGTGATGAGTGGTGTCGGGCGATGTCGATGTCTTGGCGGATGGAGGCGGGCTGGACCTCTACTAGGACTACCCCTCGTCCGACCCCGACGAACCATCATCCGACCCCGACGACACCCCGTCCAGCTCAGACGACACCCCGTCCAGCTCGGGCGGCTCACCGCCCATCTCAGGCGACACCCCCTCCAACTCAGGCGGCTCAACGACCGGCTCAGACCGCTTCCCGTCGGGTCCAGACCGTCCCTCATCTGGTCCGGCTTGGCCCTCGCCCGACCCGGACGACCCCCCGCCCGAGCGGCCTTTAACCGGCCGCGACCGGCCCTTGCCCGACCCCGGCCTAGACCGCTTCTCAGCCGGGTGATCATCACCCGACGACCGGCCCCCGCCCGACCGCGACCGGCTCTCACCAAGCCGATCCCCGCCGGACCGTGAGCGATCACCGCCGGACCGCGGCCGATCACCGTCCGGCTCGGGCCGATCCTGGTCCGGCGTCTGGTCGAGCCGCTGGTCCAGGCTCTGAATCTCCCGCCGGGTCTCCTCCAGGCTCAGCCGCAGGCGCATCAATTCGGCCGCCAGGGCCGAGCCGGGGCCGCCGCCGGTCAGGCTGAGAGTCAAGCCCGAGCCGTGCTGACGCCGGCCGGCCGACCCCTCCGGGGCCAAGTCCAAGGCGGCCTGGACCCGGGCGACGTCTTGTTCCAGCCGCTGGGCCTGTTGCTCCAGACGGACCCGCCTGGTGTAGAGGGGTTGTTGGCCGCTGCCCCGGCGGCGGGCCGGCTCCTCCTTGGCCCAGCGGTAGAAGTCCCGCTGGGCCTGCTGCAGTTGGCCGGCCAGCCGTCGCTCCTTGGCCGGGCCGGCGTAGCCGCCGGCGTGGAAGGCATCGCTCAGCCGGGCGGCCTCGGCCCGGGCCCAGGACAAGTCGGCAACGCCGACCAGGGCCTGAATCTGGTCCACGATCTGACGTTTGGCCTGGGTGGCCTCGGTCTGGGCGGCCGTCACCTGCTGGCGCTCCTGGTCGACGCGGGCGAACAGTCGCCGCTGGGCGGCCTGGAAACGCTGCCACAGCTCGGCCTCGCCCTGGGCCCGCCCGGCCTGGCGCCACTGCGCCTGGAGCGACCGCATGGTCTCGCTGGCCTGCTTCAGGTCCAGCCGTTCGGCCAGCCGTTCGGCCGTGGCGCAAAGCCCCTCCTTGACCTGGCGGGCGGCGGCCTCGCGGGAGCGCCGCTGCCGCCATTCCAGCTCCAGGCGGGTGTCCAGGATCTTCTGGGCGGCCTTGAACCTGGCCCACAGGGCCTCGTCCTGGTCGGCCGCCGCCCGACCGCTGCGCCGCCACTCCCCCAGCAACCGCCCCATCTCGCCCCGGGCCGTGGCCGCCTCCCCGGTCAGAGCCAGCACCATGGCCTGGGCGATCAGAGACTCCTTGGTGGCCTGGGCGGCCGCCCGCTCCAACTGGCGCGGCCCAGGGACCGGCCGAGCTTCGGCCCCATCGTCCCCAGCCTCTTCGCTCCCACCCCCACCGACCTCGGCCCCGGACTCATCCACCACGGACTCATCAACCACGGAATCGCCGAACTCAGCCACATCACCTTCGACCTCGTCCACCTCGACCCCACCGGACACAGGCCCACCGTCCACGGCCTCGGCCCCACCGGACACGGCCTCGACGTCACCGACCCCGGACTCGTCGGCCACGGAATCGTCGGACCCAGCCACATCACCTTCGACCTCGTCCACCCCGACCCCACCGGACACAGGCCCACCGTCCACGGCCTCGGCCCCACCGGACACGGCCACATCGACCCCACCGGGCACGAGCCCGCCGTCCACGGACTCGGCTCCACCGTCCACGGCCACATCGATCACGGTCCCGGACTCGCCGGACACGGACTCGCCAGGCACGGCCACATCGACCACGGATTCGGCGTCACCGGCCCCGGACTCGCCGGCCCCGGACTCGGCGGACACAGACTCGGCGGCCACGGCTTCAACCCCGGCCTCGGCGGCCTCGGGGCGGTCGGGCACGACCTCCCCCGCCTGGGGATCGGTCTCGGGCGAGGCGGCTGCGATGGTCATTCCAGAAGTCTGCTCGACCACCCCCGTCGCTGTCCATGCCCAAAGCTGGTTTTATAGGGACGCTCCCAGCGGATCGGGGGCTCAGGACTCAGTCGGCCAGGGGGCCGAAGGGGAGGCCCCGGCGGGCCAGCTCCGCCTGGCCGCCGTCCTCGGCCGTCAGCACCCAGAGGCCGTGCCGGGTGAGGGCCACGGTGTGCTCCCAGTGGGCCGCCCAGGAGCCGTCGGCCGTGACGATGGTCCAGCCGTCGTCCAACTCGGCCGTGCGCACCCCTCCCAGCGTCGCCATCGGCTCAATCGCCAGGCACAATCCTTCAACCAGTTCCAGGCCGCGGTGGGGCCGGCCGACATTGGGCACATCGGGCTCTTGGTGCATGGCCGTGCCGATGCCGTGGCCGGTTAAGTCACGGACGATGCCGTAGCGCCCGGCGTGGCGGATGGAGCGCTCGATGGCGTGCGAGATGTCGCCCACCCGGGCGCCCGGACGCATCGCCGCCAGGCCGGCCCAGAGGGCCTCCCGGGTGGCGGCGCTGAGCCGGACGGCCGCTTGGGAGGCCGCCCCGACCGCCACCGTGACGGCGGCGTCGCCGTGGAAGCCGTCTTTGACCGCGCCGAAGTCGATTGACACCAGATCGCCCGCCGCCAGCGCCGTCCGGTCCGGGATGCCGTGGACCACCGCCTGGTTGACCGAGACGCAGACCGTCGCCGGGTAGGGCGTCGTCCCCCAGCCGGGGGCGTAGCCCAGGAAGTTCGACTCCGCCCCCTCCTGGGCCAACGTCTGGCGGGCGATGACATCGAGGTCGGCCGTGGTGACGCCGACGTCGACGGCGGCGGCCATGGCGGCCAGCGCCCGGGCCACCGCCAAGCCGGCCCGGCGCATCAGCCGCAGCTCGTCCTCGGTCCTGATCTCGACGCCGGCGCCGCTGGCGGACAAGTCAGTCGGCCGGGTTCAGGGCGGCCACGATCCGATCCGTCACCTGGGCGATCTCGCCCAGGCCGTCGACCTCGGTCAACAGGTCGCGTTGGCGGTAACGGGCCAGCAGGTCGGCGGTCTGCTCCTGGTAGACCTCGAAACGCCGCCGGATGGTGTCCGCGTTGTCGTCGGCCCGCTGTTCGCTCTGGGCCCGGCGCAACATCCGGGCGACCAGTTGCTCCTGGTCGGCGGTCAGGCTCAAAACCACGTCCAGCCCGGTCCCGCGCTCCTCCAGCAGAGCGTCCAGGGCCTCGGCCTGGGCCACCGTCCGAGGGAAGCCGTCGAGCAGGAAGCCGGCGGCGGCGTCCGGCTGATCCAGACGGTCGGCCACCAGTTGGATGGTCACCTCGTCGGGCACATACTCGCCCCGGGCCATGATCTGGGCCACCTGTTGGCCCAGGGCGGTCTGGCGTTGGACGTGGGAGCGGAAGATCTCCCCGGTCGAGATGGCTGGCACGCCCAGCAATTGGGCCACCAGCGCCCCCTGGGTGCCTTTGCCCGCCCCCGGCGGGCCCATGATGAGCAGTCTCATATCTGTCTCCTGACCTGCGGCCCGCCGAGCGGCGGAACGGCTAACTGAGGAAGCCCTCGTAACTGCGCTGCTCCAGCTGTGACTGGATCTGTTTGACCGTGTCCAAGCCGACGCCGACCACGATCAGAATCGAGGTGCCGCCGAAGGGGAACTGCTGGTCGGCGTTGAGGTAGGCGATGGCCAGGGTCGGGATCAGCGCCACCAGGGCCAGGTAGAGCGAGCCGGGGGCGGTCAACCGGCTGAGGACGTAGGCGATGTAACGCTGGGTCGGCAGCCCGGCCCGGATGCCGGGGATGAAGCCGCCGTACTTCTTCATGTTGTCCGCCATCTCCTCGGGGTTGAAGGTGATGGAGATGTAGAAGTAACAGAAAGCGATGATCAACAACGAGTAGAGCAGGTTGTAGGTCCAGCCGTCGCCCCTCAGGAAGTTATTGCTGATGAAGGAGGCCAGCTTGTCGCCCCAGTCGTCCCGGTCGGGGTTCTGGGGGCGCATAATGGTGTACAGCCGGGGCAGGTAGAGCAGGCTGGAGGCGAAGATCACCGGGATGACGCCGGACTGGTTGACCTTCAGCGGGATGTAGGTCTTGGAGCCGCCGTACATCTTGCGCCCGACCATGCGTTTGGCGTACTGCACCGGGATGCGACGCTGGCCCTGCTCCATGAACAAGATGGCCGCCATCACCAGCAGGCCGATGGCCAAGACCAGGAAGAACAAGAAGAAGCCCCGGTCGCCGCTGCCGTGGTCGTTGCTGGTCTTGATGGACCACATCTGGGAGGGGAAGCGGGCCAGGATCTGGGTGAAGATGAGGACCGACATGCCGTTGCCGACGCCGCGCTCGGTGATCAACTCGCCCAGCCACATGACCATGCCGGTGCCGGCGGTCATGACCAAGATCATCAAGACGATCGAGAACAGGCCCTTGTCGTAGACGATGTTGTCGCAGGAGCCGAGCAACTGGCCGTTGATGGCCATCATGATGATGCCGGTGCCGTTGAGGACGGCCAGCATCAGGGTCAGGTAGCGGGTGTACTGGGTGATCTTGGCCTGGCCGGAGGAGCCCTCCTTCTTCAAGGTGGCCAGCCGGGGCACCACCACGGTCATGATCTGCAAGATGATCGAGGCCGTGATGTAGGGCATGATGCCGAGGGCGAAGACCGCCAGCTGCAACAGGGCGCCGCCGGAGAACATGTTGATCATGGAGTAGAGGGAGGCGTTCTCCCCCGCCTGGGCGGCGGTCAGGCACTCGTTCAGGCGGCCGACGTTGACATTGGGCACCGGCAGGGTCGAGCCGACCCGGAAGATGGCCAAGATGCCGAGGGTGAACAACACCTTCTTGCGCAGGTCGGGCGACCGCACGACGTTCATCAAACCGGTCAGCATGACCACTCCTTAGCCTGGGACCGGGCCCACAGGGCCGGCCGGACGTTAGTCTAGACGATCAAGGTTGTCATAAAGACTCGGCCGAGCCGCCGGCGGCGGTGATCTTGGCCCGGGCCTGGGCCGAGAAGCCGTGTGCCTGGATCTGGAAGGCCTGGCTGATCTCGCCCTCCCCCAGGATCTTGACCAGGCCGGGGCGGCAGGCCCCCTTGGCCACCAGGTCCCCCGGCGTCACCGGGCCGCCCTGGGGGAACAACTGGGCCAGCGTGGCCAGGTTGACCACCTGGTAAGAGACCTTGAACGGGTTTTTGAACCCCTTCACCTTGGGCAGGCGCATGTGCAGCGGCATCTGGCCGCCCTCGAAGTTCTGGGGCACGTTCTTGCGCGCCCCCGTGCCCTTCGTCCCCCGGCCGGCGGTCTTGCCCTTGCCGGCCGCCTCGCCCCGTCCGACACGGGTCTTACGGGTGTGGGCGCCCGGGGCGGGGCGCAGATGGTGGACCTGCAGGGCCATCACTTCGTCTCCTTCGTCTGCTCGACCGTCACCAGATGGGCGACGGCCCGGGCCATGCCCCGGACCTGAGGTGTGTCGGGCCTGACGACCGACTGGCCGACCTTGCGCAGCCCCAGGCTGCGCAGTGTCGCCCGCTGGTTGGCCAGGGCGCCGACGCCGGACTTGATCTGGGTGATCTCCAGGCTGCTCATAGCGCCGCCTCCGCCCCCGCCCGAACGGCCTTGAGCAAGGCGGCCGGGGCGACCTCTTCGACCGGCAGGCCGCGGCGGCGGGCCACGGCCGCAGGCTCCTCCAGGGATTGGAGGGCGGCCACGGTGGCGTGGACCACGTTGATGGCGTTGGACGAGCCCAACGACTTGGCCACCACGTCATGGACGCCGGCGCACTCCAGCACGGCCCGGGCGGCGCCGCCGGCGATCACGCCGGTGCCGGGGGCCGCCGGACGCAACATGACGACGCCGGCCGACTTCTCACTCTGCACCGGATGGGGGATGGTGCCCTGCACCCGGGGCACCGTGAAGAAATGTTTCTTAGCCTCCTCGACGCCTTTGGCGATGGCCGCCGGCACCTCCTTGGCCTTGCCGTAGCCGACGCCGACCAAACCATTGCCGTCGCCCACCACCACCAAGGCGGTGAAGCCAAAGCGCCGTCCGCCCTGGACCACCTTGGCCACCCGGTTGATCGCCACCACCCGTTCCAGGTATTGGCTCTTGGCCTCGGCCTCCTGGCGGGGGCCCCGGCGGTCGTCGCGACCGCGGCGCTCGCCCGTGCCCGAGCCGGCGCCGGTGCCCGGACCGCGGCGGTTGGTTGCAGCTTGTGCCATGAGATCCCTTTCCTCAGAACCCGAGTCCGCCGGCCCGCGCGCCCTCGGCGAGGGCCGCGATCCGACCATGGTATTGGTGTCCGGCGCGGTCGAAGACCACTTGGGTGACGCCGGCCGCCTGGGCCCGCTGGGCCACCAGGGCGCCGACCAACTTGGCCTTGGCCGACTTGTCGCCGGCCTGGGCGCGCAACTCTTTCTCCAGGGTCGAGGCCGAGGCCAGGGTGTGGCCGACGCTGTCGTCGATGACCTGGGCCACCAGGTGGCGGCTCGACTTGGTGACCACCAGGCGGGGCCGCTCGGGCGTGCCGGAGATCGACTTGCGGGTCCGGTTCTGGCGCCGCAGACGGGCGGCCTGCCGGTCGGCCAGAGTCTTGGGGATTTGCAGCTTGATGGCCATCACTTGCCAGCCTTTCCAACCTTGCGCCGGACCTTCTCGCCGGAGTAGCGCACGCCCTTGCCTTTGTAGGGCTCCGGCGGGCGCAGCTTGCGGATATTGGCCGCCACCTCGCCCACGGCCTGCTTGGAGATGCCCCGGACCACCAGCCGAGTGTTGCTCTCGACCACGAAGCTGATGCCCTCGGGGGCGTTCACCACCACCGGGTGGGAGAAGCCGAGGGCGAACTCCAATTGGGCGTCCGACTTGGCCACCACCCGGTAGCCCACGCCGACGATCTCCAATCGCTTCTCGAAACCCGTCGTCACCCCTTGGACCATATTGGCGATGAGGGTGCGGGTGAGGCCGTGGAGGGAGCGCGAGCGGCGCTCGTCGTCGGGCCGTGAGACCACTAGCTGATTGTCCTGGCGGTCCACCGCGATGGGCTCGGCCACAGTGTGGCTGAGCGACCCCTTGGGGCCCTGGACCGCGACCTGGCGGCCGTCCAGACTGACCTCGACCCCGTCCGGCAGCGGGATCGGCATTCTTCCGATACGTGACATGGCCCTACCTCACCAGATGTAGGCGAGGACTTCCCCGCCGACGGCTTTCTTGTTGGCTTCTCGGTCGGTCAGCAAACCCTGGCTGGTCGAGACGATGGCGATGCCCAGTCCGCCCAACACCCGGGGCAGGGCCGTGGCCTTGGCGTAGACCCTCAGCCCCGGCTTGGAGATGCGGCGCAGCCCGGCCAGCGCCCGCTCCCGCTGGCGACCGTACTTCAAGGTCACGGTCAGGGTCTGGCCCACCTGGCCGTCGGGGGCGTCGTCCACCCGGTAACCGGCGATGTAGCCCTCGCGCTGGAGGATCTGGGCGATGCCGACCTTGATCTTGGAGTGCGGCATGGTGGTCGACTCGAGATAGGCCTGGTTGGCGTTGCGCAGACGGGTCAGCATGTCTGCGATCGGATCGGTCATGGTCATGGCTGGAAGGCCTCTTTCTCGCCGGGGTTTCCCGCTGGGACCTACGGCGTCAGTTCGATGGTGGGTGGTTTACCAGGAGGACTTGGTGATGCCGGGCAGCTCGCCGCGGTGGGCCATGGTCCGCAGGCAGATGCGGCAGAGGCCGAATTTGCGGTAGACCGACTTGGGCCGCCCGCAGCTATTGCAACGGCTGTAGGCGCGGACCTTGAACTTGGGGACGCGGGCCTGCTTGGCCTTGATGGCGGTGGTGGCCACTAGATCACCTCTTCTTCTTAATGGGTTGGCGCCGCCGGCGGGGCGCTTTGGCCGCGGCCTGGGCGGCGGCGGCCTCGTCGGTCATGAAGGGGAAGCCGAGCTGACGCAGCAGCGCCCGGCCCTCCTCGTCGCTACGGGCGGTGGTGACGAAGGTGATGTCCATCCCCCGGGTGCGGTCGATCTTGTCCTGATTGATCTCGTGGAACATGACCTGTTCCGTTAGGCCGAAGGTGTAGTTGCCCTGGCCGTCGAATTGGCGCGGCGACAGGCCCCGGAAGTCACGGATGCGGGGTAGGGCCAGCGACAACAGGCGATCGGCGAACTCCCACATCCGGTCGCCCCGCAAGGTGACGTGGCAGCCGATCGGCATGCCCTCGCGCAGCTTGAACTGGGCGATCGACTTGCGGGCCTTCGTCACCACCGGCTTCTGGCCGGTGATCAGGGTCAGGTCGGCCAGGGCCGCGTCGATGATCTTGGAGTCCCGGGCGGCCTCGCCCACGCCCATGTTGACCACCACCTTGGTCAGGCCGGGGATGCGCATGACGTTGTCGTAGGCGAATTGCTGGAACAGGGCCGGGGCGATCTCCTGGCGGTAGCGCAGCTTCAGCCGGGGCGGTGGGGCCGCCACCGTCGGGTTCTCGGCCACAGCCGGCGTGGCGGCCGGAGCCGGAGCCGGGGTCTTCTTCTTGTCGGCCATCAGATCTCCTTGCCGGTCTTAACGGCGATCCTGACCGACCGCCAGCCTTGGTACTCGGAGCCGTCGGAACGCCGCTTGGTCACCGGCCGGCGCTCGTGACGCACCCGGGTGACAACCTCGCCGCCGTCCGTCCGCACCACCAAGGCCACATTGCTGGCGTCGATCGGGGCCTCGGAGGACATGATGCCGCCCTTGATGACGTTGTTGCGCCCGGAGGTGTCCTGGCGGTCCTTGCGGTGCCGCTTGACAATGTTGACCCCGGAGACGGTCACCCGGCGCGCCTTGGGGTCGATGGCGATGACCTCGCCCACGGCCCCCCGGTCCTTGCCGGCCAAGACCTTGACCCGGTCACCCTTCTTTATATACAACTTGGATTGCGTTGCCATATCAGATCACCTCCGGCGCCAATGAGACGATGCGCATGAAACGCTTCTCGCGCAACTCGCGCGCCACCGGCCCGAAGATGCGCGTCCCTCTGGGCTCGCCGGCGCTGTTGAGCAGGACGGCGGCGTTCTCGTCGAAACGGATATAGGAGCCGTCGCCGCGACGGTGTTGTTTGCGGGTGCGCACCACCACCGCTTTGACCACCTCGCCCTTTTTGACGTTGCCGCCCGGGATGGCGTCTTTGACCGTCGCCACAATGGTGTCGCCGACATAGGCGTAGCGCCGCTTGGAGCCGCCCAACACCCGGATACAAAGGATCTCTTTGGCACCCGTGTTGTCGGCCACCTTCAGCCTGGACTCTTGTTGGATCATGTCTTCGCCTACTTCGCCTTCTCGACGATCTCCACCAGCCGCCAGCGCTTGGTGGCCGACAGAGGACGGGTCTCCATCACCTTGACCCGGTCGCCCAAACCGGCGGCGTTGGCCTCGTCGTGGGCCTTCAGCCGGGAGGTCTGGGTCATGACCTTGCCGTAGAGCGGATGCTTGATCCGAGCCTCGACGGCCACCACCACGGTCTTGTCCATCTTGGCCGAGACGACCAGGCCCTCGCGCACCTTGCGGGCGCCGCGCCTGGGCTGCGGGGTCTTGGGGGCGGCTTTCGCCCCAGCGGTTTCAGCCATCACTCACTCCTTCTCTGCCTCGGGATCGGGCACGATGCCGAGATTGCGCTCTTGCAGCACGGTGTAGCAGCGGGCGATGTCCTTGCGCACGCCGCGCAGCCGGCCGTGCGACTCGAGTTGACCGGTCTGGGCGGCGAAGCGCAGCGTGAACAACTCACCCTTCAACTCGGTGATCCGGGCGTTGATGTCGGCCCGGCTCATCTCCCGCAACTCGGGGGCCTTATTGGCGGCCATCAGATCTCACCCGCTTCCCGCTTGATGAAACGCGCCTTGAAAGGCAGCTTGTGGATGGCCAGGCGCATGGCCTCCCGGGCCACCTCCTCGCCCACGCCGGACAGCTCGAACAGCACCCGGCCCGGTTTGACGTTGGCCACCCACCATTCGGGCGAGCCCTTGCCGGAGCCCATCCGGGTCTCGGCCGGCTTCTTGGTCAGCGGCCGGTCCGGGTAGACGTTGATCCAGACCTTGCCGCCACGGCGGATGTGGCGGGTCATGGCGATACGGGCGGCCTCAATCTGGCGGTTGGTCAGATACGAGCTCTCCAAGGCTTGGATGCCGTACTCGCCGAAGGCCAACTTGGTCCCGCCCTTGGCCACGCCGCCCCGCTTGGGGTGGTGTTGCTTGCGGAACTTGACCCGACGTGGGATCAGCATGTCGTCACGCTCCTACCGGCTCGGTGGTGGTGGTGGCGCGGGCCTCGGCCTGGGGCTCGCCGCCGCGACGGGCGCCGCGCTCGGGCCGGTCGCCCCGCTCGGGCCGGTCGCCGCGCTCGCCCCGGCCGGGGCGCCGGCCCGGCCGCTGACGGCCCAGGGCGGCCTGACGGGCGGCCTTCTGGGCCGCCCGCTCGGCCCGGGTGCCGGTGACGTCGCCCTTGTAGATCCAGACCTTGACGCCGATCCGCCCGAAGGTGGTGCGGGCCTCGTAGAAGCCGTAGTCGATGTCGGCCCGCAGGGTGTGCAGCGGCACCCGGCCCTCGCGGTAGAACTCGGAGCGGCTCATCTCGGCCCCACCCAGACGCCCGGAGCACTGGATCCGAATGCCGATCGCGCCGCCGCGCATGGCCGACTGCTGGGCCTTGC
>JAISAO010000070.1 GCA_031266665.1 Propionibacteriaceae bacterium
GCGTTGAACCCCTGCCCGTCGAACGAGGTCACCGACTGGATCCGAGGGTCGTCGGCCACCACGGCGACATACTGGGCCTTGTTGCCGCCCTTCGAGTGGCCCGTGACATAGATGTCGCCTTCGTATCCGGCGGTGGCTTGGTTAAAGAAGTCCAAGGCGGCTTGTTGCTGTGGCGTGTCGGTGGTGTCGTAGTAGCCGCCCACGCCGTTGTCGCGCCACTCCATCGGCCCGCCCGTGCCCTTGTAAACCACAATCATGGCGGCGGTTCCCGCGTCCGGGTCCTTATAGGCGAAAGCAACATTGGTGACCTGGCCCCCGTCCGGGTCGACCGACGCCGGCGTGTTCTCCACCTTGACCGGGACGATGTTCTGGTACACATACGGGTGCGCCAGGATCTCGTCCACCAGATGCTGCTGGTCCTCCGGCGACATCTCGCCGCCATTGCCCTGCGGGGTGTAATGCAAAGCCCAGTCATAGACGCTCTGCTGGTTATGGCTAATCGTTTCCAGGCTATCGAGGTACAGGACTGAGTTTAGGACTAGTAGCTGCTCGGCGGTGGGGGGCATGGGTCCCTCTTTTCTATGGTCAGGGCAGCCACTCGTCGTGGTATGTTTGGGCTGCCAGCATTATCGGGTAAGTGTTAAACCTTTCGAAGAAGCCATTCTCGTCCTCTACGATTCTTATCTGGAAGACGCTAGGGTCGTAGCCATGGACGGTGGCGTACCCCTCCCCGCCGACCTGCGCTTTGATGTCGTCCACGAGGGCCTTAGCCGTGGTTTGGAACCCGGGGTCAGGTGCGGGGGCGTCCCAGGGGATAAACACGTTGAAGCTGATGCCGCCGTGGCTGCTCAGGTAGTCATGGAATTGTTCGAAGGACATGTCGGGGGTGAAGTCGGCCGGGAAGGTGCGGGACACTCCCGGGTTGCCCACTACCAGTCTGAATTCTGTGAAGTGGGCCTCCACGATCGGTCTGGCCATGGCCTCGTATTGGTCGCGCATGACGTAGCCGACATAGCCGTCGGACATCACCGGGTCGAAGGTGTCACCCTCGCGGTAGACCCGGAAGGTGTCGGCTTTATTTCCGCCGGCCGGGTAGGCCTCCATGACGTCGCGGTCTCCGGCGTCGAAGCCGCGGGTGTTCATGGACGAGACCTCGAACTCCCGGCCGTACTTGGCGGCCAGATAGTCCAGCATCTGTTGGCGGACCTCGGCCGGGGTGGGCTTGGGCTTGGGCTTGATCATGGCACATCCTCCCAACGCGGCCAGCAGGCCGACGACCAGCAGCAGCGAGACCGCCCGTCTCATTGGTCCAACCGGTCTCATCAGTCTCAGCCCCCGGCGGCCAAGATGGCCTCGACCGCCAACTCGGCGTCGGCCCGGGTGAACTCCACGATCACCCGGTCCAGGTAATAGGCCAACCCGACGCCGACGTCGTGAAGGGCGTCGGCCTGCTCGCTCAGCCGCCGCACCACCGCCTGGGCCGCCCCGGCCGACCCTCCACGGGACTGGGGGAAGAGACCGTCCGCGGCGGCGGCGGCCGAGGCCAACTGGGCCAGGTCGGCGGCGACCGCCGCCATCTGGTCGCGCAACCCGGCCAACTCGGCCTCGTCGATATGGATACTCATGGTCTTCTCCCGGATCGGCCCACGTCAGTACACGAAGTCGTCCAGTTGGTCGACCCGGGCGATGAACCCCGCCGCCCGCCCAGCCGGGACGACATCGTCCAACCCGGCGGCGATGACATTGAGACGGGCGATGGCCGCCTCCAGGCCGGGCGTGGTGGCGCTCTGCCGGATGGCCCGCTCCAACACCCAACCCAGAATGTCGGCCAGGCGCCGGGCGGCCTCGCGCAGCCGCTGACGGTAAGCGATGGCGGCCTGCTCGGCGTAGAGGAACTCGGCGTCCGTTACGATGAGGTCGCCGGGCGAGCCGTCGCCGGAACTCATATCACCATCCCCCGGCGGCCTGGGCGGCCTCAGCGGCCTCGGCCAGACGTAGCGCGAACCGCAGCTCGATCAACTGCCCCTGACATCTGGTCAGTTCCCGCTGACAGTCCGACAGCTCGTCCTCCCGGGTCGAGCGGGCGTTGTAGATCGCCCGGGACTCGTCCTGACGCTCGTCCAAATACGCCTGGCTCCGGTTGAGCATTTGTCCCATGGCGTCGGCGTAACCGGCGAACAGCCGTACCCGCGCCGGGTCGACCGAACTGCGCGACAAGCGCTCGCGGCGGGACGCCAAGTTGTAGCAGATGTTGTCGGTGACACTGGCCTGCCGGGACTGGAAGTCCTCCAAGTGGCCGATGTCCGCCTTCGCCTGGGCGATCTCCTGCTCCAACTGGTTGACGCGCGCGACCGTCGCCGCCACTTGGGAGCGCAAACCCGCCGCCGTCTGGGACATAGCCATCCGCCCATTGTTGCCATTATGGTCAACCTAACACAACGCGGAGGCCTCACACCACAAGCCCCGCTGACGACTCTCAAACCAACGGCCTCAGCCGCCGGGCTGCCGTCGTGGGAACAGCAGAGTTTGTCCACTGACCGCCCCGGCCCGACACCCGGGCCACACCAGACAGCGCGGCGACGACATCACGCCCCCACCACGTCCAAAAACAAGCCGCGACCGGCTAGTTCTCATAGCACCAGAGCTGGTTCACAGGGTTAAGCTGCGCCTGGCCAATACACCTCTGACTACGTGATCTGCGCCTAACCGGCACATAATTCAGACACTAAGCCATTTGGCCCAGCTCGGGACCAGCCGGCCGCCACCGTCTGGCCGGGCAAGCCAGATATCTACCACGGTTTCCAGGCCACCCTGATCCCCCTCTGCCGGGTCGGTGTCTCCCTGGCCCAAGCCCTGAAAGACGACCTGCCCGACTGAGCGGAGGCGGCGTCCGGACCATCCTGCGTCACTCCCCCGAGGGGCCGACCTCCCACAGGGCGCTGATCGGCATCGCCCGGTTCTTCGGGCCGAAGGCCAGCGTCTCCCCACCGTTGTATAGGACGAGGCCGACCAGCAGGTCGTCCCCCAGCCGGGCGCCGAGGTGGTTGATACCGGCGAAGTCGTCCGGGCGGACCACGGCGGAGGCTTTGACATCGATGGCGACGACTTGGCCGCGTCGGTTCTCCAACACCACATCGACTTCGGTCTGGTCTTTGGTCCGATAGTGGAACAGGTCCACCCGGGTGGTGGACCAGGACAGTTGGCGGGCGATCTCCATGGCCACGAAACCCTCCAACAGTCCGCCCGAAAGGTGGCCTCCTGCCCGGGCCAGGCCGGCCTCGTCTAGGCCCGACAGGTTGGCGGCGATGCCCGCATCGACAAACGCGACTTTTGGGGTCGAGATGGCCCGGGAACCGATGCTCCGCGACCAGGCGGGGAGGCGTTTGATCAAGAAGACCTCTTCCAACAGGCCGAGGTAGCGCTGGACCGTGGTCTGGGGCAGGCCGAGTCGGCCGGCCAGGTTGCCCGGCACCAGTAATTGGCCCGAGCGCGCCGCCAGCAGGTTGACCAGCGCCCGCATCTGGGGACCCCGCTGGATCTCGGACAATTGGATCACATCGCGGTTGATCAGATCGGCCAGGTAATTGTCGAAGAAGGCCTCCCGCCGTCGCCCCGAACGGGCCACCGCTTGGGGGAAACCGCCTCGGATGACGCGGCTCAGGTAACCGCCTCGGTCCTCGGACGATTGATGTTGTAACTCGGGGCCGAGGGCGAAAACGGCGTCCACGAAGCCGTCGGGCCGGCCGTCGATCTCGCCTTGGGACAAGGGCCACAACTCGATGGTCTCCATGCGCCCTGGCAGAGCGTCCGGCAAGCCGCGCAGGCCCAGGACCTTGGCCGAGCCGGTCAATAGGAAACGTCCCGGCCTGGGGTCGGCGTCGACCGTCTCCTTGATCGCCAACCACAGGCCGGGCTCGCGCTGCGCCTCATCGATCACCAGTAGTCGGTCGCTCAGCACGAAGCTGGTCGGATCGAAGGCGGCCGCCTGGCGGTTGGCCGCGTTGTCCAGACTGCGCCAGACCGCGTCCCGAGAGCGACCGAACTGGGCGACCAGCGTCGACTTGCCGCACTGCCGGGCGCCATTGACCAGGACCACTCGCGTGTCGGTCAAGGCATCAGCAATACTTGTTTCCATTCGGCGCGGCAAGGTACGGCCGATGGGCGAGGCGGGCACATGGTTCACGGCCTCATTCTGCCACCGGTCGTGAAAGATTGGCCGCTAGGTTCGTGAAAGATTGGCCGCTGGGGTCGTGAAAGATTGGCCGCTGGGTGCGTGAAAGATTGGCCGTCGGTCGGGCCTGCGGTTGGCCGCCCTCGCCGTCCCCTCCCGCCGGGCGCTGTCGGGCGCCGCCGAAGGGGTGGGGGGAAGACGCTGCCGCAGTCGAGCAGCGGTGTATCAGGGCAGGCGGTAGGGTTCCAGGGCGGCCTTCCACTCCGGGCGGACCGGGGCCGGCCGGCCGGCGGCGTCGGCGAAGACGGCCACCGTCGAGGCGCGGGCGTAGACCTGGCCGCCCAGGGCGTCGACGATCTCGGAGCAGAAGGTCAGCGAGGTTCGGCCCAACTGGGCCACCCCGGTGCGGACGATGTAGGGCTCCAGCCGGAAACCCATCGGGGCCAGGTAGTCGACATCCTGGCGGACGACGAACCAGAGGTAGCCCTGGTCGACCGAGTCGTTCATCGACTGGACGGCCGCCGCCGTGAAGGCGATCCGGCCCTCCATGATGTAGTTGAAGAATAAGACGTTGTTGACGTGGCCGTAGGCGTCGAGGTCGGACCAGCGCACCCTGACCCGGTCCCGGCGGGCGTTGGCGGTCAGAGGGCGGTTGACGATGGGCCGGAAGGGCTCGACGGTCTCCACCCGGTCCGTCAGCCAGGTCCGCTCGACGGCGGTCATGCGGCGGGGCTGACCGGCCGTGAAGTCGTAGGGGCAGAGTTTGGTGCGCGCCCGGGCCGCCTCCCGCTGGCCCTGCCACAGGCGGTAGGCCAAAGAGAACTTGACCGCGCCGACCCGGCTGGGCGCCAGGTCGACCGCCAAGGGCTGGGACTCGAAATTGACCGGCGAGAGGTATTCGATCTGCTGGCCGACCACCACCATTCCCTGGCGGATGAGCGATTCGGCGGCATCGCCGTAGAAGAAGTCGGCCCGCGCCTCCTGGAGGTAATCAGCAAAAGCCGCATTGTTGACGTGGCCTTGGGCGTCGAGGTCGCCCCAGCGCAGCGGCACCCAGACCCGCCGGCTCATGCCTCGCCCTCGAACAAGGACTCCACCAGCTCGCGGTGGGCGGCGATGACGAAGTCGCGCCGAATCTTCAAGTTGGCCGTCACGCCGCCGGCGTCGACCGTCAGCTCGTGGTCCAAGATGGCGTATTGCTTGACCGTCTCCCAATGGTCCAGCCGGCGGTTGGCCCGGGCCATGAAACGGTCGATGGAGCGGCGGATGGCCGGCAGCTGGGACAGCTCGGCGTAGCTGGCGTCGGGCTGGCCGTGGTTGCGGCCCCAACGCATCAGGGCCTCCCGGTCCAGCACCAGCAGGGCGGCCACGTACTTGTGGCCGTCGCCCACCGCCACCGCCTGGGAGACATAGGGCACATTGGCCATGATGGCCCCCTCGACCTTGGCCGGGGCGACGTATTTGCCGCCCGAAGTCTTCAGCAGGTCCTTCTTGCGGTCGGTGATGAAAAGGTTGCCGTCCGGGTCCAGGTGGCCGATGTCGCCGGTGTGGAACCAGCCGTCGGCGTCCAGCACCTCGGCCGTGGCCTCGGGGGCGTTGTGGTAGCCGGTCATGACGGTCGGCCCGCGCAGCCAGATCTCGCCGTCGGCCGCGATCTCGGCCTCCAGCCCGGGGATGGCCGGGCCCAGGGAGCCCAGCGTGGGGTGGCGGTGGTGGTCGACGAAGGACACGGCCGAGGTCTCGGTGCAGCCGTAGCCCTCGATGATGGTGATGCCGGCGGCGTAGAACCAGCGCTGCACCTGGGGCGACAGCTTGGCCGAGCCGGAGATCATGAAGCGCAGATGGCTGCCCATCTTGGCCCGCAGGCGGGAGAAGACCAGCTTGTCGGCCACGGCGTACTGGGCCGCCAAGCCGGGCGGCAGCTTCTCCCCCGCCAGCCGGCGGTCGACCGTCTTGTAGCCGGTGGCGAAGGCCCAGCGGGCCAGCTGGCCCTTCAAGCCGCGGGAGGTGTCGCCGGTCAGGGCGGCCGCCCGGACCTTCTCGAAGATGCGCGGGGCGCCGCACATGAAGGTCGGGTTGATGATGGAGAGGTTGTCCACGATACGGTCGATCCGCCCGTCCACGGCCGAGCGGAAGCCCAGGCGCAGCTGGAAGGCCAGCATCGACTTGCCGAAGACGTGCGACAGGGGCAGCCAGAGGAAGGCGGTGTCGGCCTCGCCCACCAGTTGGATCAGCTCGACCGAGACCGCCAGGTAGGCCCAGGCCCCGTGGTTCAGGCGCACCCCCTTGGGCCGGCCGGTGGTGCCGGAGGTGTAGATCAAGCTTGACAAAGTGTCTTTATGGGTGCGTGAGATGGCCTGGTTGACGCAATCTGGGTGGTCTTTGAGATAGGCCCGGCCGCGTTCCAGGAAGTCCTCCCAGGCGATCACCCGGCCGCCGTCGGACGGGCCGTCGAAGACCACGATGGTCTTGATGGTGTCCTCCAGGTCGGGCTGGGCCACCACCTTGGCCACCTGGGCGGCGTTCTCGGCGAAGACCAGTTTGGCCCCGGAGTCGGACAAGATCCAATGCACGTCGTCGGCCGCCGTGTTGGGGTAGACCGTGGTCGAGGCGCAGGCGGCGCAAGCGATGGCGTAGTCGGCGATGATCCATTCCAGCCGGGTGATCGAGGCGATGGCCACCCGGTCCTCGTCCTCCAGTCCGACCGACAGCAGGGCGGCGGCCAGGGCGAAGACCAGTTCGCCAGTCTGGGTCCAAGTCAGGTCGTGCCAGTTCTCGTCCCGGTCCGGGTGGGAGAAGGCGATCAGATCCGGGGTCTGAGCGATCCGGGCGGTCAGCATCGCGCCCACCGACTCGGGGGCCTGCTCCCACAGGCGCCGCTGCACCGTCGCCACATCCATTTCGACCTCCCTGTCCGGCTTCGGCCGCACTCTATCGCCCGTCGCCTCGACTGTTGTTATCAACCCCGGCCATGAAGTCGACCCGGCGGTTGTCCTGAACCCACAATGCCGCCGCCCGGCCAGGCGGCGGGACCGTCCGAGACGGGGCGACGGCGGGACCACCCGGGCCGAGGGGCGCCGACACTGTCCGACCTGGACAGCGGCCGGGCGCCGCCCGGGGGAGGTTAGGGACAAGCCACCCCTCGACGGGGATCGGGCGGGGCCGGCCAGACCGGACGCCCTAGACCCGACGCCCCTAGACCCGACGCCACAGCCCCGCCGCTCCCGGCGGAGCGGCGCCCGTCAGCGGGGGAAGGCTCCTCGGCGGTAGGAGTCGGCCAGCGGCGTGGGCCGGCCCAGCGCGGCGGCGGCCCGCTCCGGCCAGGCCGGCTCGCGCAGCCCGGCCCGGCCGACGAGGACGGCGTCGGCCTGGCCCAGGCGGACGATCTGGTCGGCCTGGACCGGCTCCGTGATCTGCCCCACCGCCGCCACCGCCAAGCCGCTGGCCTGTTTGACCGCCGCAGCCAGGCCGACCTGGTAGCCGGGTCCGGAGGGGATCGCGGTCACCAGGTTGCCGCCGGAGGAGACGTCGACCAGATCGACGCCGAGCGGTTTGAGATCCTCCACCAGGGCCAGGGTGTCGTCCAGGGACCAGCCGTCGTCGACCCACTCCGTGGCCGACAGCCGGACGAACAAGGGTTTGGACTCGGGCCAGACACGGCGCACCGCCGCCACGGTCTCGCGCAACAGTCGGGCGCGGCCGGCCAGGTCGCCGCCGTATTGGTCGTCGCGGTGGTTGGACAGGGGCGACAGGAATTGGTGCAACAGGTAGCCGTGGGCGGCGTGCAACTCGACCGCGTCCAGCCCGGCGGCCTGGGCCCGGGCGGCGGCGGCGGCGAAGACGGCCGGCAGGGCCTGGACCTCGGCCGTGCTCAAGGCCCAGGGCGAGGCCAACTGAGGAAAGGCCTCCGGCCCCGGGCCGACCGGCTGCCAGCCGCCCTGCTCCAGCGGTTGCAGGCCGTCGGGGAAGCCCGCCCGGTCGGGCCAGACCGAGCCCTTGCGCCCGGAGTGGCCCAGTTGGACCGCCAGGGCGGCGCCGAAGCGGTGGGCGAAGCCGGCCAGGCGGGCGAAGCCCTCGATCTGACTGTCGTCCCACAGGCCCAGGTCGTGGCTGGTGATACGGCCGACCGGGTCCACCGCCGTGGCCTCGACAATCATCAGCCCGAAGCCGCCGGCCGCCCGGGCGCCGTAGTGGACCAGGTGCCAGTCGGTCGCCCGGCCGTCTTGGGCCTCGGCCTGGTAGGTGCACATCGGCGGCAGCCAGACTCGGTTGCGGCAGGTCAGACCACGCAATGACAAGGGTTCGAACAGCATGGACGCCATTGTGCCCCCCATCGAGTCGGCCTGTCGACGGCTTCGGGTCATGAGACTCACCGCCGAAGACTCACGCAGGCAGGCCTCGGTCGGCGGGGCGGAGACCGGCCAAGACGCCGCTGACCGGCCCCAGGGCGTCGGGGCCAAGGCCATCAAGCGGTCGTCTGGCGTCGAGGCCAAGGCTGCCAGCCGGCCCGCAGCGGCTTCAGCAGTCGCCGCGCCCGGGCGGTGTAAGCGTCGGAGTAGGGCAGGTATTTGAGTTTGCAGCTTGAGCTCTGACCGTTCTCCGGAAGTCCGAGAATGGTCACCACTCGACCCCCGCGAATATTCTCTGAGAAAGCTCCTCGCGCCACCGCCAAGACTGTCTCCTCCAGTCTGTCGGCGCAGCCCGACCACTCATCGTCGCAGGCGTCGCAGCCACAGTCGGGGAAAGCCGCCTCGAAAAATGCGCCGGCCCGCAGCTCGACCGACGGGAAATTGGTGAGAACCACCACGAGACGGGCGGCGTCACTGAGGCCAGGAGTAATCTCGAGCACACGTCGCGCCTGGGCGATCTCTGGTGTGATAGAATATTTTAATTCACGCTCTTGGGCCAGGTCTGAAATATCATCGACAATCACGTCATAGGTTCTATCCAAATACGCGACCACCGCTTCCGCCACAGTCACGACGGGCGCGAACCGCTCCGCGTAGTGAACCGCCGAATAAGCCTCGTGCGGCGGCCCGCCCTCTCCCCACCGGCTGCCGAACCTGATGGCCTCGCCTTGGTCGTCCAGGCAGACCGGCGCCATGACCGGAGGGCGGATGTAGCCGGAATCAGCCACACTCCAACCGGCCTCCGCCGGCGGATCGTCCCGACCCGACCGCCCAGCCCGGCGCCACCGCCCCAGCCGGCCTCGCTCACGGGCCATCGCCCCCATTCGATCAGACGACCGCAGAGTCATGCCTCGCACCCCGAAACCTACCGAGCCGGGCTGTGAATCACCCATGAGTCAATCCTATCCCGAGTCTTGAGCCTTGGCTGGATCCAGCCACCGCCGACGAGAAGATTTGCCCGAAGTCCGGCCAACCGACGTTTAATCACCGTATCACCCGTGCGTCTCACTCAGATAGGTCTCGACCGGTTCGTCCAAGATCGCCATTAGCTTTGTTAAACGGTCGACGACTGGCGACGCCGCCGCCGGAGACAACCACCCCCCGTGGCGGACTTCCTGGCCGACCTGCTCAAATGGCAACACGGTCGCTGCCCCCGCTGCCATGATCTCCTGCTCTATGCCGACCGTCCACCCCAAACCCCCGTAGAGTGGGAGGCGTGGCACCAAGGCATCCGCACCGCGATCAAGCATCGGGCCGCCAACGACCCCACAGCCAATGGTGGGAACCAACGCCAACTCCTGCACATGCACTGCGTCAACCGCGCCCCACCGACCCGAGCCGCCCCAGGGCTTGCTTGAGCCGTGATGCCTCGAAAGGGGCACGTCCGGTTCTGAGGGGGCCCCGGCGCGGCAACGCGCCGGGGCTACCCGACCACGAGCCTCTATTCGGAGGCGCTCCGGGCCGTGGAATCCTCCACACCCAACGGAGACTCGTCGATCTGCTCCAACTCCTACTGCCCGATTTAACAATATATGTTCAGCAAACGTCTACCGTCGAAGCCGTGCTGGCGCAGAGGCCATAACTCGCCGACAGTCGGTTCAACGCAACCGGAAGCGGGCGATCCGGTTGAGGCAGGCGACCCGGCCCAGCAATTCCATCGACTCGAACAAGGGCGGCGAGACCCTCCGGCCGGTGATGGCGACGCGGAGGGGGGCGAAGGCGAACTTGGGCTTGACGCCTAGGGCTTCCACCAGTTCGGCTTTGAGGGCGGCTTGGATGGTGTCGTGGCACCAGTCGGGCAGGGCCTTAAGGACGGCGGTGGCGGCGGCCAGCAGTTGGTCGGCGTCGTCGCGCAGGGCGGCCACCGCCTCGGGGTCGACCGGCAACTGGTCGTCGGGCCGGTAGAGGAAGTCAAGTTGGGGCAGGGCGTCGTTCAGGCTGGCCAGGCGGGGTTGGATCAGGGGAACGGCCCGGCGCAATAGCTCCTGATCCGCCGGGTCGGGGTCCCTCGGCCAGTCGCCGGTGGTCTGGGCCTGGGCCGTGATGCGGCGGGCCAGTTCGTCCGGGTCAAGGGAGCGGATGTAACTGCCGTTGAGCCAATCTAGCTTGGCCAAGTCGACTATCGGGCCGGTGGAGTTGACCTTGGACCAGTCGAAGCTGGCCACGAACTCGTCCCAGGTCTGGACCTCATCGCCCTGGTGGACCGGCGGGTAGGCCAGCAGGCAGAGGAAGTTGACCAGGGCCTCGGGCAGGTAGCCCTGCTCTTTGAACCAGAGCAGGCGGGCGGCCGGGTTCTTGCGCTTGGAGATCTTCGACTTGTCCGGGTTGCGCAGCAAGGGCATGTGGGCGAAGGCCGGCGGGGTCCAGCCGAGCTGGCGGTAGAGCAGCAGATGTTTGGGGGTGGAGGAGATCCACTCCTCGCCCCGGACGACGTGGGTGATACCCATCAGGTGGTCGTCCACCACCACCGCCAGGTGGTAGGTGGGGAAGCCGTCGGCCTTGAGGATGATCTGGTCGTCCGGGCGGGGGGCGGACACCCGGCCCCGGACCAGATCGTCGAAGCCCAGCTCGACGTCGTCGGGGATGAGCAGCCGGACGACCGGCTGGTCGACCAGCTCGGCCGGATCGACGCCCTGGGCCAGCAAGGAGTCCCGGGTCTGCCCCAGGCAGCGCCGGTCGTAGCCGGTGACGGCGGCCTTGGAGCGCTCCTGCTCGCCCCGGAGGGCTTTGAGGCGCTGGGGCGAGCACCAGCAGTGGTAGGCCTGGCCTCGGGCCAGCAGGAGCTCGGCCTGGGGGCGGTAGTAGTCCAGGCGCTCGGACTGGCGGTAGGGGGCGTGGGGGCCGCCCTTGTCCGGCCCCTCGTCCCAGTCCAGTCCCAGCCAGGCCAAACTGTCGAAGACCTGCTGCTCCGAGCCGGCCTGGAAACGGGCCCGGTCGGTGTCCTCGATGCGCAAGACGAACTGGCCGCCGGTGTGGCGGGCGTAGGCCAGGTTGAAAACGGCCATGTAAGCGGTGCCGACATGGGGGTCGCCGGTCGGCGACGGGGCCACGCGCAGCCGGGCGGGAACAATCTCGGTCATCGGACCAACTCTAGCTCCACTAGACTCGAGCGCCTTTAGCTCAGGTCCACCCATCCGCCTTGCCATCGACATCGCCCGACGCCGCTCATAACCCAACTTTTAGCTGCGGTAGTCTACTGGCTAAAGGGTTTCCCTCTGCCTAGCCCGCCGCCCCACGACCAGCTTGTCGAAAGCGGCCAGCAGCCCCGGCAGCACGAACAAGATGAGGACGATGACGGTGAAGGCGCCCAGGGAGAGCACCTGGCAGATCTTGCCGATGGAGGGGTCGACCGGCAGGACGCCGATGATGCCGAGGGTGAAGACCATAATCGACCCGGAGGTGGCGATGGTGTGGATGGCCCCGCCGTACGCCCCGGTCAGGGCCTCGGGCGCGTCGAAGGCCTGGCGCTTCTCGCGGTAGTAGTTCGAGAACAGGATGCCGTAGTCGATGGTGGCGCCCATCAGGATGCATTGGACGATGATGGACGACAGGTAGTAGATGCTGTAGCCGAAGACCCCGTTGAGGGCGATGGTGGCGAAGACGCCGGTCTGGACGATCAGGACGAGGATCGCCGGCACGACCAGCGACCGGAAGACCAGCGCCACGACGACAAAGATGGCCAGCGCGGTCAGCAGCGCGATCAGGCCCATCTCATGGTCGAAGGTCTGAGCCATCTCGTCCCCCATCACCGAGTTGCCGATCAGGTAGTGGTCGCCTTGGAACGACGCCGTGTCCTGCTCCAGGGCGTCGATGAAGGCGGTCGTCTCGTCCGACTCGTCGGGATAAGTGGTGGTCAGGATGAGCCGGGAGTGCGACGGGCCTTTGAGCGAGGCGGCGCCCTTGGCCATCTGCCCCTGCTGGTCGGTGAGCTGGCTCAGTTGATCGGGGGTGAACTGGGAGGCGAAGGCGGGGTCGGGGGCCACGGTGGACACCAGGAAGTCGACGAACTGCTGCGGGGTCAGCGTCAGGTTCTGGTCCTGACCGCCGAGGTACATGGCGCAAACCAGTGTCGACTGGGCCTGGTCCATCCCCAATTCCTGCGCCAGTTGGGCCGGGGTGAGGCCTTGGCCAGAGGCGGCGGTCTGGGCTAGCGTCTTCAGGCCGCTGAGTTTAGCTTGGGTCGCCTGGTCGAACGCGGGCCCGGCGGTAGCGATGACGGCGTCGAGGAAGTCGGGCAGAGTCATCGCGGTGACGGCCTGGGCCGCCAGCATCGGGTCCACCATCGTGGTCTGGTCCATCCCGGTGATCGCGGCCAATTGGGCCCCGGGCAAGGGCTGGTCCGAGGCGGCGGCCTGGACGATCTGGTTCAACCCGGCCAACTGGATTGCCTGGTCCGAGGCGAACTGGCTGGAGAAAGCCGGGTCGGCGACCATGGCGGACAAGAAGCCGGTGAACTGGGGCAGGGTGACCGTCTTCCCGGCGGTGAGGTCCTGGCTTCCGGCATAGTAGGCGTAGAGCTGCGCCACCATGGCTGGGTCCAGGCCCATCAAAGAAGCCAGATCGGCGGCGGCGTGCGGTTTGCCCATAGTGGTGGAATAACTGGTCGCGGACCGCACATGGGGGTCGTCGGCGGCCAGTTTCTCGGCCAGCGCGGTGGCCGCGGCATCGTCGGCATTGTCGTACACCAGGATGATCGTGTTCGTCGGAGGGAAGTGGTCGGCGATCGGGTCGGAGGTCTGCAGCGCGAAGTCGATCTTGGTGCCGCCTTGCAGGATGGCCGAGACCGCGAACAAGACGATCAGGACGGGCGCGAAGACGCGGCGGGCGCGGTAGCTGAACCGGGCGAGGGCCTTGGTCGGCAGGGACAGGATCCGCTTCTTCGTCTTCCGCAGGGCGCTGTCGAACAGCAGTAGGAAGGCGGGCATGATGGTGAAGATCGAGACCATCGACAACAAGACGCCCTTGGCCAGGACCAAACCGAGCTCCCCGCCGAGCCGGAAGCGCATGAACAGCAGCATCGACAGGCCCACGACCATCGCCATCACCCCGCCCGTGATGGAGGAGAAGGCCTTCGTCAGGGCCGCTTTCATCGCCTCGGCCCGGTCCTCGGTCAGACGGGACTCCTGGCGGTAACGGCTGGTCAGGATGACCGAGTAGTTCATGGACAAGACCAATTGCAAAATGGCGGAGATCTCGAAGGCGGTGTTCGACACCGAGCCGAAGACGATGTTCGTGCCCAGATTGATGACGATGGCGAGGCCGATGGCGGCGACAATGAACAGCGGTTCCAGCCAGGAGCCGCTCAGGACGAGCAGGATGGCCAGCAGCAGCGCCACGGCGACGATGATGACCCAGTTCGGGATCCCATCCGGGCTGCTGTCATTCTTCAGAACCATGTCGTCGCCGGCGAAATCGGTCCGGATGGCGTCCTCGATGGCGGTCTCGCCCGCCGAGTCGTACGCCAGAGCGGTATTGACGACGAACAGCGTGTGGTCGTCCTGGTTGTACGCCAGGTCGTCGGCCGTGTAGTCGACCGAGTCGACGCCCTTGATCTGCCCCAGCTCGGTCTTGACCGCCTCCGCCTGGTCGACGGGCAGGCCGGTGAACATGACCCGGATGGTCTGGGTCGTGGCCTCGTCGGGAAACTGGGCCGCCATCACCTCGAGCCCCTGCCCCATCTGCGAGTCGGCCGGCAGGTACGTCGACATGTCCGTGTTGACCTCGACGCGCGGGATCAGGACCCCGCAGGCCGCCGTGATCACCACCATGATGAGCGAGACGAGCTTCTTGTGGTCGACGACCTGGTCGGCCGCCCTCGCGATCCAGTGGCGCATGGTGTCCCCTCTATGGTCATGTGGCTGTCGAGTACGGGCCCCGCCCCTTTATGACAGTAACTGTCATTATGGCATAAACTGCCATAGTGACATAATTCTGTCTCCCACTGGCGTATGCTGACAGCCGAGGTCTTGATCCGTCGCCAACGCTGGGGACCGCCGGTCTAGCCTCACGCGGGCGACGGGAGGACGTGATGAACCAGCTGGCCAGCGAGGGGTTGCGGGCCCGTCTGCGCGACCAGACCCGACGCGAGATCGCCGGGGCGGCGCTCGGGCTGTTCGACACCCAGGGCTACAAAGCCACCACGATGGAGGACGTGGCCCGCGCCGCCGGGGTGTCCCCCCGCACCGTCTACCGCCACTTCCCCACTAAAGCCGAACTCGTCTTCGGCTGGCTCCCGGAGATCGCGACCTTCGTCGAGCAGTTGACGATCATCGGCGCCACCCCGGCCGGCATCCTGTCAGAGCTCGAACAGACCATCCAACAAACCATCACGGAGTATGCCGACACCGACGTCGCCGTCGGCGAGCAGTACCAACGCTTCCAGCACCTGATCGCCCAGGACAGCGACCTCCAAGCCATCCTGGCCCAGTGGGAGCAACGCCTGGTCGCCAGCGCTCAGCGGCGGCTGGGAGAGTTGTGCGCCGTCGCCGACTCCGACCCCTCGCTCGACATGGTGATCGAACTGGTCATTGCCCCTGTCAAGGTGGCCCTTGGCCTGTGGGCCAAGAGTCCCGCCGACAGCCTGGCGGCGCTGTACGAGCGGGCTCGCCGCGCCCGAGGGGACGTGCTGGGCTTCGGGCCTGCTTGAGTTTGGCTGGGAGAAATGGTACAAATTTGTACCATTTTGCCATATCGTAGGTGACATGAAGACGCAGGAAGCGGTGGCTCTGTTGGCGCAGTGGGACCGACGGGGGAAGTACGTCCATCTCAAGCGCGACCTAGCCAAAGTGTTCGCCGAATCGGGCAACAACCTGGACCAGACGGTCAAGCGTCTGACGGCGAAAGGCGTGTTGATAAGAGCGGCGCGCGGGGTGTACGTCTTCGCCTACAGCCCTCGGATCGGGGCCGCGACGATCGAGGACGTGGCCTTGGCGCTGCGCCGAGGCGAGCACAGTTTCGAGAGCCTGGAGTCGGCGCTGTCGCAATGGGGGCTGATCTCACAGGTTCCGGCCGACCGGGTCACACTGATGACGACCGGTGGCACCGGCACCTTCCGCACTCCGTACGGCACCATCGAGTTCGTCCACACCCAAGCCGATCCGAGCGAGATCCGTGCCAACACCGTGGAACGACCCGGCCACGCCCTACCCATCGCCACCGAGGCCTACGCCGTGGCCAACCTGCGCCGGACGAGGCGCAACCTCGGCCTGATCGTGGCCCGCGCTGCCCGCCCAAGATGGGCCAAGGGGGTCCCGCGCCTTGGCGCGAGACCCCCTTGAGCGGTCGGGTCAGCGGATCACTTGATGATCTTGGTCACCCGGCCGGCGCCGACCGTCCGGCCGCCCTCGCGGATGGCGAACTTCAGGCCGTCCTCCATGGCGATCGGCTTGTTCAGCGTCACCCTCATGTCGGTGTTGTCGCCCGGCATGACCATCTCCTTGTCCTCCGGCAGATGGACGGTGCCAGTGACGTCGGTGGTGCGGAAGAAGAACTGGGGCGAGTAGTTGGAGAAGAACGGCTTGTGCCGGCCACCCTCCTCCTTGGTCAGGACGTAGACGTTGCCCTCGAACTCGGTGTGGGGCGTGGTCGAGCCGGGCTTGCACACGACCATGCCGCGCTCGACATCGTCCTTCTTGGTGCCGCGCAGCAGGACGCCGACGTTCTCGCCCGCCCGGCCCTCGTCCAGGATCTTGCGGAACATCTCGACGCCGGTCACCGTCGTGGTCTGCTTGGCGGAGCGGATGCCGATGATGTCGACCTGCTCACCGGTCTTGATGATGCCGCGCTCGATCCGGCCGGTCACGACCGTGCCCCGGCCGGTGATGGTGAAGACATCCTCGATCGGCATCAGGAAGGGCTTGTCGATGTCGCGCTCCGGCTGCGGGATGTAGTCGTCCACCGCCTTCATCAGCTCGACGATGCCGGGCTTCCACTTGGGGTCGCCGGTCATGGCCGGGTAGGCGGCCACGCGCACGACCGGACAGTTGTCGCCGTCGAACTCCTGATTGGTCAGCAGCTCGCGCACCTCCATCTCGACCAACTCGATGATCTCCTCGTCATCGACCATGTCGACCTTGTTCAGAGCCACGACCATGGCCGGGACGCCGACCTGGCGGGCCAACAGGACATGCTCATGGGTCTGTGGCATGGGGCCGTCGGTGGCGGCCACCACCAGGATGGCGCCGTCCATCTGGGCCGCGCCGGTGATCATGTTCTTGACGTAGTCGGCGTGCCCGGGGCAGTCGACGTGGGCGTAGTGGCGCTTGTCCGTCTGATACTCGACGTGGGCGATGGAGATGGTGATGCCACGCTGGCGCTCCTCCGGCGCCTTGTCGATCTGATCGAACGCCGAGACGGCGTTGAGATCGGGGAACTGTTCGTGGAGCACCATCGTGATCGCCGCGGTCAACGTGGTCTTGCCGTGGTCGATGTGCCCGATGGTGCCGATGTTGCAGTGCGGCTTGGTCCGCTCGAACTTGGCCTTTGCCACTGGGGCTCCTCTTTCAATTGGCCGCCTTGCTGGTTGCGAGGCGTGCTGCGGTTGGTCGCGCGAGTCGTGCCCGCGCGGGCGCTTGGGACTACGCGGCTGCCTCCCATCGGAGACATACAGGCTGTAGTCTTCCCTCCCGAACCGGCGGCGTCAAGCCAGACCCACCGGGCCGCGTCCCGTCGGGCCGGACCGCGCTAGACCGCCACCCGGACCGAGCCCCACCCGACCGCACCACCACCCAGACCAAGCCCGACCCAGCCACCCGGACCGAGCCCGGCCCGACCGCGCCGTCACACCGTCCTGCCAAAATACCTCTATGCGCACCGCTCGGCCGTCAGACCAACCGCCGGCTCCCCTCGGCGTCGTCCCGGCGCTGGCCGTCGGCTTGACGGCCGGGGGGATGGCCGGTTTCTTCGGCGTCGGCGGCGGCACCATCATCGTGCCCGCCCTGGTCTGGCTGGGACTGGACCAACGCCGGGCCGCGGCCACCTCCCTGGCCGCCATTGTGCCCGCGGCCGTGGCCGCCGCCGTCCCCTACGCCCTCTGGGGCCGGGTCGACTGGGCGGCGGCCGGGCTGTTGGTGGTCGGCGTGGTCGTCGGCGCCCGGATCGGCGCCCGACTGTTGGCCGGCTTGCCGGAGGCGATCCTGCGCTGGGGCTTCGCCTGCTTCCTAGCCCTGGTGGCGGTGACCCAATTCGTCTCCTTCCCCGGGCGCGACGGCCACATCGCCCTGACCTGGCCGGTGGCCGGCGGGCTGGTGGGGCTGGGGCTGGCCACTGGGGTGGTGGCGGCCCTGCTGGGGATCGGCGGCGGGCTGGTGGTGGTGCCGGCGCTGTCGCTCGTCTTCGGGGCCGGCGACCTATTGGCCCGGGGCACCTCGCTGGTGATGATAATTCCCGGCGCCGTCTCGGGCACGATCAAGAACCAGGCCAACCGCTTGGTCAACCTCCGACTAGCCGCCCTGATCGGCCTGCCGGCCGCCGCCGCCACCCCGCTGGGCAGCTTGGCCGCCCGACACCTCAGCCCCCAGGTGAACACCGTTTTGTTCGGGGTCTACCTCGCCGCCCTGGTGGCCCGGAGCGTCTACGCCGCCTGGCCCCGCCGCCGCCCGCCGGACGAGCCGACCGCGGCCTGAGCCCTGGAAGCGCGGTTCCCGTGAGCCGGCGCTCCGCTCGACCGATCAACGACGGGGGGTCGGGCGGTAGGTTGCAGCCATGGCCGACCGTCCGCTGCGCATTGCGATGGTGTCTTTGCACACCTCGCCCATCGACTCGCCCGGCTCGGGGGACGCCGGCGGCATGAACGTGGTGGAGTGGCACCAGGCCATGGCCCTGGCCGAGTTGGGCCATGAGGTTGAGTTGTTGACGCGGCGGGGCGACCCTGGGCTGCCCGACGCCATCGCCCTGGGACCGGGGGTGACGTTGCGCCACCTGACCGCCGGACCGCCCGCCCGACTGGCCAAGTCGGCCATTGACCAGCACATCCCGGAATTCACCGAGGCCCTGGCCGAGTTGGTCGACTCCGGCCAAGCCCGGCCCTACGACCTGATCCACTCCCAACACTGGATGTCGGGGGCGGCGGCCCTGCCGCTGGCCCGGGCCTGGGGCATCCCCCACCTCCAGAGCTACCACTCCGTGGCCGCCACACCGGGGTCGGCCCTGTCGGACGGCGAGCCGCCCGAGTCGCCGGCCCGAGTGCCGGGCGAGGCCGCCTTGGCCCGGGAGTCCGATCTGGTGGTGGCGATCTCGGCGGCCGAGGCCCGGACGGTGATCGAGCGCTGCGGGGCCGACCCGGATCGGGTGGCCATCGTCCCCCCGGGGGTCGACCAGGACCTCTTCCGCCCCCTGGCCCCGAACGAGGCGGCGGCGCCGACACCGCCCGGGACAGGCCCGGCCCTGCCGCCGGAGGTCGACCTGACCCGCCACAAACGTGGCTTCATAGTCTTCGCCGCCCGCCTCCAACCGCTCAAAGCCCCCGATCTGGCCATCGCCGGCTTGGCCCATGTGCCCGAGCCGATCCGGCCCGACCTGATAGTGGCCGGGGACGACTCGCCCGACTTCGCCGACTATCCGGCCTATCTCCACGCCCTGGTGGACGAGTTCGGCCTAGACGATTACGTCCACCTCGTCGGCCCCCAGGACCGGGCCGGGCTGGCCTGGCTGTTGCGCCGGGCCGTGCTCTGCCTGGTGCCCTCGCACTCCGAGACCTTCGGCCTGGTCGCCTTGGAGGCGGCCGCCTCCGGCACACCGGTCCTGGCCGCCGCCCGGGGCGGGCTGCGCGAGGCCGTGGTCCACGGCGAGTCCGGCCGGCTGATGGACTCGCGCCAGCCCGAGGACTGGGGCGTGGCCATGACCAAGTTGTTGTCCGACCGGCGGGGGCTGGCCGGCATGGGCGTGGTCGCCCGGGTCCACGCCCGCCGCTTCAGCTGGGCGGCCACGGCCTCCCAGTTGGAACGCCTCTACCGTCAGGTCCTGCTTCCGACGGGGCGGGCGACGGCCCTGCCCGACCCCGCCGCCACCACCGGCTCCGACTCAACCCCCGGCTCTGGTCCCGGTTCAACCCACGACTCCGCCGCCACCGACGCCGAGCCCACCCCGCCGGGGACGAGCCCGTCCGGCGACGCCGAGCGGCGCCCGACCAGCCCGGCCGACCGACCGGCCCGGCGCCGCCAAGCACAACGTTATTTGTTCTTGCACGCCCACCCGGACGACGAGACGCTGGGGACCGGCCCGATCATCTTGGCCCTGGTCCGCGCCGGGGCCGAGCCGATCATCGTCACGGCCACCCGGGGCGAATTGGGCGAGGTCACACCACGGGTGGCCCGGACCCTCGGCCGGGCCGGGCTGACCACCCGCCGCCTGAGCGAGCGGACCCGCGCCATCGCTCAGCTCGGCGCCTGGGACGCCGGTTTCCTGGGCACGCCGCCCAACCGGGCGCCCGGCCAAGACCCCAGGGTCTACTCCGACTCCGGCATGGCCTGGGTGACGCCGACTGTGGCCGGCCCGGCCCCGCAGTCGCCGGCCACAGCCCTCTGCCGGGCGCCGCTGGACGAGGTGGTGGCGGATGTCGTGGCCTGCGCCCGACACTGGCGGGCCGACAGCTTGGTCAGCTACGACGCCGCCGGCGGCTACGGCCACCCAGACCATGTGCGCTGCCACCAGGCCGGGCGGCGGGCCGCCCGGGAGCTGGGCCTGCCCTTCTGGGAGATCGTCACCCCCCAGACCGGCGCCGGCGCCAGCACTGGGACCGACAGCGCCGAGGTGACGGTGTACGAGGCCGGACCCGGCCTGGAGCGTCTGATCGCCGCCCATCAGGCTTACTCCAGCCAATTCACGGTCACGGCCGACCATCAAGGACTGGTCCACGTCGGCGGCCAGGCCGCCCCACTGCTGGCCCGAGCCGGCCTCAGACTGATTCTGCCCCCCAGCGACGGGCCGGACTCCTCCGGCGACGGGCCCGACTGACACCCCCACCGTCGGGCTGAAACGCCGGCCTCGACGATGGCTGGCGCGCGGCGACGGGCCGGACCAGACCGCCCGGGCCGGACCGAGCGGTCTCGCCGACTCGCCCCGAGGCCGGCCGGCCGGAGGCGGTCGAAGCTGAGGCTGGTGCGCGGCGAGATCACACCGCCCACCGTGACACCATCCCGCGTCATCTCGGACTTGATCCGGGATGGCGGCCAGCGGGAGACGCTCCCGCCCGGCCTCAGCCCAGGGTGGTGGTGGATTGGCCGGGGCGGACCAGACCGTTCTCGTAGGCCCAGACGACGACGTGGACTCGGTCGCGCAGGGCTAGCTTGGTCAAGATGTTGCCCACATGGGTTTTGACGGTGGTCTCGGAGACGAATAGTTTAGCCGCGATCTCGGCGTTGGTCAGTCCCTCGGCCACGGCCAGGAAAACGTCGCGTTCCCTGGGCGTCAACTGCTCCAAGGGGTCGGCCGCCGGCTCGGCGGACTCGCCCTGGTGCGGCAGCTCGGCGGCAAAGAGGTCGAGCATGCGCCGGGTCAGGCGGGGCGAGATGGCGGCGTCGCCGGCCGCCACCGCCCGGATGGCCGTCACCAGGTCGTCCGGCCGGACGTCTTTGAGCAGGAAGCCGGAGGCCCCGGCCTTGAGCGCCCCGAAGGCGTACTCGTCCAGGTCGAAGGTGGTCAAGACGATGACCTTGGCGGCCGGGGCACGCTCGACCAGCCGCCGGGTGGCCTCAATCCCGTCCATCCCCGGCATTCGGACGTCCATCAAGACCACATCCGGTTTGAGGGCCGCCGCCTGGGCCAGGGCCGTCCGCCCGTCGGCCGCCTCGCCCACCACCTTGATGTCTGGCTCGGCCCGCAGAACCATGGCGAAGCCCATGCGCATCAAGGACTGGTCGTCCACCAATAGGACTCTGATCGGCTCGGACATGGACCCATCTTGTCACGCCCGGCTCACCGGGGCTTGACCCATCCCCCGGCCCGGCCGGGAGACGGCCCGTCGGCCCTCGTCCACCCCGGACCACCGGCCGGCGCCCCCTCCACCGGTCCGGCCGGAGGCCGGCCCGTCAGTCCTCCTCACAGGGAAGTCCCGATGGCCATTGACCCCCGGCCCGGCCGGAGGTTGGCCCGTCAGTCCTCGTCCTCGTCCAGACCCTCCAGGGGCAAGGTGGCGTGGACCCGCCAACCGCCGCCGGGGCGGGGGCCGGCCTCCAGCGCGCCGCCCCAGACCGCGACCCGTTGGCGCATGCCGACCAGGCCGTGGCCCGAGCCGGACCCGACGACGGCCAGCGGGCTGGCCCCGGGGGCGTTGTCGACCGTGATGTCGATCCGGTCGGGGGTCGGCCGGCTGATCTGAACCGTCACCTCGGGAGAGGCGGGGGCGTGGCGCAAGACATTGGTCAAGGCCTCTTGGACGATGCGGTAGACCGTCAGCCCGAAGGCGGCGTCCTGTGGCAACGTGGTCGACAAATTAATTTTCGCCGGTAGGCCGGATTGTCTAAGCGAGGCCACCAGGTCACCCAGGTCGTTCAGGCTCGGCTGGGGTTTGAGGTCGGCCTCGGAGCGGACGAAGGCCAGTAGGCGGCGCATGTCGCCGACCGCCCGGCGGCCGGTGTGGGAGATCTCGGCCATGGCCTTGGCGGCGGCCTCCGGCTCGCTCCGCACCAGCCGGGCCGCCCCGTCGGACAGGGTCACCATGACGGCCAGGGAGTGGGACACGATGTCGTGCAACTCGCGGGCGATCCGGGAGCGCTCGGCGGCCACGGCCAACTCGGCCCGCTGGTCCCGCTGCTCCGACAACAAGCGGTTGCGCTCCACCAAGGTGTCGACGTAGCCCCGGCGGGTGCCGCGCAGGATGGCGAAGGCGCTGGCCGCCAGGTTGATGACCAAGGTGATGGTGAACTGGCCCCGCCAAGAGACCGTCAAAGAGCCCCATTCCTGGGTCTGGAAGACGGCCATGAAGGAGGCGTGGAGCGCCAGGTCGACCCCCAGGCAGATCCAGGCCAGCAGGGTCGTCAGGCGCTGGCAGATGTAATACAGGGCGAACCAGAGGAAGACCCAGGCACCGATGCCGACGGCCGGCTGGTGGACTTGGAAGGCCAGCGTCCAGAGCACCTGGAAGCCGGTGGCGGCGAAGAAGAAGGCCATCGGCTGGCGCCATTGCCACAACCAGAAGGCCACTGTCGTGGCCAGGAAACCGGCCGTCACCACGGCCACCGCCCAGGCTGACGGCCGCAGCATCGGGGTGCCCAGGAAGGCCATGGCGCCGAGGTACATCCAGGCGATGCCGCCGGGGCCGAAAATCGCTATCAACCCGGCGCAGGCGACCATCAGAACCCGCGTCACCTGGGCGCGGCGGCCGGTCCAGCGACCGAGTTGGACCGCGGTCGGCGGGATGGACCACAGGCCCGGGGTGCGGCCGGGGCGCGGCTCGGCTTGATCGTCCTGGGTCAGGGGGGTGGCCATCGGCGATCTCCTTCCGCTCGACTGGCCACGAGCCTACTGGTGCCGCGAAGGCCGGGGAAAGGCCAAGGGCGCCCGGAGGGAACGGGCGCCCTTGGTGGGGGGGTCGGTGCGGCTATGGAGTGCGCCGCCGCCCTGGACATTCGGCCTGCCGACGCGCGGGACTCAGGCTCAGGGCTCAGGCGTCCCGTTCGTGGAACAGGCCGCCGACCACGATCAGGCCGATGGCGATCCAGCCGCAGCCCATGGCGTAACCGCCGAGCACCCCGCCGTAGCTCGGGTCGTAGGAGGTCGACCAGGTCTGGCCGGCGACGTGCTCGGGCAGGAAGGCGGACACCTCCAGGCACCAGTCCAGCCCGACGACGGCGGCCAGCGCCAACATGATCGGGGCCAGGAAGGTCAGCCCCAGGGCCAGGCTGACCCCGCCCACCGCCGAGCGGGTGGCGACGGTCAAGAAGAAGGCCACCAAACCGATGACGACGCTGTAGAAGACCATCCCCAGCAGCAGCCGGAGGTCGCCCCAGCCCACTTGGACAGGGATGCCGCGGACCGCCAGCAGGCCGCTGATCAGCGCCTGGCCCGAGGCCATGGCCACGGCCGCGCCGCCGGCCAGCAGGCTGGCGCTGGCAGCGGTCTGGCAGACCAGCAGAGTGCGGCGGCGGGGCACGGCGCACAGGCTCGACCGGATGGCGCCGGAGCCGTATTCGCTGGCGGCGCCGAGGGCGCCTATCACCAAGGCGACGAACTGGACGATGTATTGCGCCAGCCGTGAAACCATCCTGGCGGGGTGGGCGGGCGAGTCGACTGCGTAATCCTCCGCCTCGACGGCCAAGGCGTAAATCGCGCCCATCCCGACCGTGGCCACGACCATGACGGCCAAGGCCCAGCGGGTGGAACGCAGCGACAGCAGCTTGATCAACTCGGAGCGCAACACCCTGGGCCAGGTCAGCCCGACCGGCCGGCCGGCCGGGCGGGTCGGGCGGGCCAAGGCGGCGGGGGTGGTGGTGGGGGCGAGGGCGTCGGTGGTGGTGGTCACAGTGGGAACCTCTCTAAACCAGGGCGGTGGAACGGTAATCGACGGCGCCCTCGGTCAGCCCGAGGTAGGCGTCTTCGAGCGAGCTGATGATCGGGGTCAATTCCGACAGCACCCAGCCGTAGGCGGCGGCCGTCTGGCCGATGGGCAGCGGGGCCAGGCCGTGCAACACCAAGCTGTCGGACGACTCGATGGTGACGTTGACGCCGGGGAGCTGGCCCAGGACACGGATGATGTCGGCGATCTGGGGGGAGGACACCCGGGTGGCGGTCTCGGAGGCCTGGGACAGCAACTGTTCGACCGGTTTGTCCGCCAGCAGCCGGCCCTGGCCGATGACGATCAGGTGGTCGGCCGTCTGGGCCATCTCGCTCATCAAGTGGGAGGACAAGAAAACGGTCCGGCCCTCGTGGGCCAGGTGGCGCACCAGGCCGCGCACCCACAGGACACCCTCCGGGTCGAGGCCGTTGACCGGCTCGTCCAAGATCAGCGCCTTGGGGTCGCCCAGCAGGGCGGCGGCGATGCCTAGGCGCTGGCCCATGCCCAGGGAGTAGGTCTTGAAGGCCTGGCGGGCGGCGTCGCCCAACCCGCACAGCTCCAGCACCTGGTCGACCCGGCGGCGGCCGATGCCTTGGCTGGCGGCCAAGGCCAGGAGATGGTCGCGGCCCGAGCGGCCACCGGGGACGCCCTTGGCGTCGAGCAGCGCCCCCACCTCGGTCAGCGGGGCCGGACAGTCGACCAGGCGACGGCCGTCGATGGTGGCCCGCCCGGCGGTCGGCTTGTCCAAGCCCAGGATCAGCCGCATGGTGGTGGACTTGCCGGCCCCGTTGGGGCCCAAGAAGCCGGTCACCAGGCCCGGCCGGATGTCGACCGTCAGGTCGCTGACCGCCAGCTTGTCGCCGTAACGCTTGGTCAAGCCGTTCAACTCGATCATGTTCCTCCTCGCAATTTCAGCCGTTCACCAAACACTAAGTCCGCCTTAGACAACCCGGGAACCTCCCTCAGGACGAGATCTCCCGCCCCGGCCTCCCTCCCCGGGATGACGCCGCCCGTTCGGAGACGGCCGACGCGGTACGGGTCAACCCTGAGCTTTGAGGACGGAGTCGCGGCGGCCGGGCGCGGATCGACCCCGAGCCCGACGCCCCGAGCCCGACGTTCTGATCCCGACGCCCGGCGTTGCGGTGGGCGGGCCGACAGGCCCGGCTCCCCGAGCCCGACGCCAGGCGTCACGGTGGGCGGGCCGGCGGACCAGGCCCACCACTCGGCCCGGTCCCGCGCTCTCGACCCCCCGGCGGCGGGCGGAGGCCGAGCCGCCGGGCGCGGGCTGGTCGGGCGGGGCGGTCCCGCCGGACGCCGGGCGGGCATTAGGGTGGGACGGCAGGCCGAGTCGAGGAGGATTTTCCATGGCCACACCCCATATCGCGGCCCAACCGGGCGACTTCGCCCCCGCCGTTCTCATGCCGGGCGACCCCAAGCGGGCCGAGCGGATGGCCCAGGCCATCTTGGACCAGCCCAAGCTGGTGACCGAGATCCGCGGCATCCCCGGTTTCACCGGCGCCTACGCCGGGGACGGCCCCCACCGGGGCAAGCCTTTGTCGATCATGGCCTCCGGTATGGGCATGCCGTCCATCACCATCTACGCCACCGAGTTGTTCCGCTTCTTCGACGTCGAGCGGATCATCCGGGTGGGCACCGCCGGCGGCGTCTCGGACCAGGTCGACGTCGGCGACGTCTTGATAGCCGTCGGCGCCCACACCACCAGTTCGATGAACGAGCTGCGGCTGCCGGGGACCCATTTCTCAGCCGTGGCCGACCTGCGGATGGCCGCCGCCGCCCTGGCCGCCGCCGACCAGGCCGACCAGCCGGTCTTCAGCGGCTGCGTCATCAGCTCGGACCACTTCTACCTCAAGATCCCCGACCAGTTGGAGGCCCTGCGCCGCCACGGCGTCCTGGGCGTGGAGATGGAGGCCGCCGGCCTCTACGGCGTGGCCGCCGAACACGGCCGGGGCGCCCTGGCCGTCTTGACCGTCTCCGACCACCTGACCAAGACCGGCTCCGACATGACGGCCGAGCAGCGCGAGACCGTCTTCCAGGGCGCCCTCGGGCTGGCCGTGGCCGCCGCCTTCGCCTGATCAGGCGAAGAGGACGGTTCTGAGGTCGGCCTTGAGCTGGTCCAGCCGCTCCTGGGCTTGGCGGCGGATGACCGTCAGGTCTTCGAAGCTGGCCTCGGGGGCCACCGGCCGGACCACCTCCAGGTAGCACTTGACCTTCGGCTCCGTGCCGGAGGGTCGGACTATCACCCGGTCGTCGGCCTGGCTGGCCAGCAGGATGCCGTCGGTCGGCGACAGGCCGGCGTGCCCCTGGGCCAGGTCCGCCACCAGGCTCACCGGGCTGTCGGCCAGACGGTCCGGCGGGCCTTGGCGCAGCCGGTCCATGGTCTGGCCGATCAAGGACAGGTCGGCGAAACGGACCGACAACTGGCTGGTGAGGTAGAGGCCGTGACGGCGGGCCAAGTCGTCCAACAGATCGACAATGGTCTGGCCGGAGGCTTTCAGCCGGGCGGCCAGGCGGGCCACCGCCACCGCCGTGGATAAACCGTCCTTGTCGTGGACCAGATCGGGGCGGACACAATAGCCGATGGCCTCCTCATAGGCGAAGGCCATCCCCGGCACCCGGCCCATCCACTTGAAACCGGTCAGCGTCTGGGCCTGGGCCAGGCCGTGCCCAGCGGCGATCCGGCCCAACTGGCGCGACGACACGATGGAGTTGACCAAGACCGGGGCCGGCGCCCCCTGGCCCGCTGGCGCCGATTCCCCGGCCCCGCCGCTGAGGTCGGCGGCCGACGGCCCCGCCGCCTCGGGCCAGTCGCCCGGGCTGGACGCCGACGACTGATCGTCCGGCCCGCCCGTCAGCCGCTGATCGTCCCGGCCGGACGACGGCGCTCCCACCGCCTCAGACCTATCGTCCGGGGCGCCAGCCGCCGCTCGCTCCCTGGCCAGCCGTTGGGCGATGTCTTGACCCAGGACGGCCCCCAGCTCGTCGCCGTGCAGCATCCGCCAGCCGCTCCGGGGGTCGTCCACGGCCACGGCGCAGCGGTCGGCGTCCGGGTCGTTGGCGATCACCAGGTCGGCCCCCAGGCTACGGGCCTGCTCCAGGGCCAGGTCGATGGCCCCGGGCTCCTCCGGGTTGGGGAAGCCGACGGTGGGGAAGTCCGGGTCGGGCTGCTGCTGGCTGGCCACCGGGGCCAGGTCGGTGAAACCGGCCCGGGTCAGGGCCTCCAAGGCGATGGCGGAGCCGACGCCGTGCATGGCCGTGTGGACGATCTTGAGCGGCACGGTGTTGGTCTGGCCGGCGGCGATGGCGGCGACGTAGGCCCGCTCGGCCTCATCCCCCAGTCCGGCCCAGCCGCTGTCGGCCCGCTCCACCTGGGCGGCGCCGGCGACGGCGGCGATGCGGTCGGCGATGGCCTGGTCGTGGGGGGGCACGATCTGGACGCCGCGCTCGGGCTCGGGCACCATCCGCCCGCCCAGATAGACCTTGTAGCCGTTGTCGGCCGCCGGATTGTGGGAGGCGGTCACCATGACGCCGGCGTCGGCCCCGAGGGCGCGCACGGCGTAGGCCAGCAACGGCGTGGGCACGGCCTGGTCGAATAGGTACACCTGGCTACCGGCGGCGGTGGCGACGGCGGCGCTGTCGAGGGCGAAGCGGCGGGAGTGGTGGCGGGCGTCGTGGCCGATAACCAGCCGGGGCGACTGTCCCGGGAGACTGTCACGCAGGTAGTCGGCCAGGCCCCGGGCCGCCCGTATGACGACCGCCCGGTTCATCCGGTTGGGGCCGGCGGCCATCGCCCCGCGCAGCCCGGCGGTGCCGAATTGGAGCGGCCGGGCGAAGCGGTCGGCCAACTCGGCCGCCGCCGCCGGGTCGTCGGCCGCCGCCGCCATCAGGGCTCGCAGTTGATCACGGCTGTCCGGGTCGGGGTCGTCCTCAAGCCACTGGGCGGCCTGGGCCAACCAGACGGTGTTGTCGGTCATCGCTGGTCCTCTCTCTCGCTGCGGGTGGCGGCGCGTTCCCGGTGATCGCCGCAGCCGGCGCCCGACGGCGCCTACCGGGCGCCTGAACCGGCGGTGGTCTGGGCGGCCCCAGTGTGGTGCCAGCTTAGGCCCGGCCGCGCCCGGCCCCGGAGCGGCCCTCAGACAGTCGCTTGAACTGTTGCAAAATCTGCAACCGTTCCCGACCGGACTAGCTCGCCCTCAAAGAAGACGTTCGCCATCTGGCGGGAGATTGATGGACCGCCCGGAATTTTCCGCGATCTGGGACCGGTTCAGGGCCGGCCGCAGGCGGCCCCGGCTAGGGCGGCCCCAGCCTCAGCCCCCACCGGCCGGGCTTCGACTCGGTGAAGCCGAGTTTCCGCAGATAGGCCACCACGACGGGTTGCGGGTCTTCGACGGCGACGGCCCGCAGGCCGGCGGCGCGCAGGGGGCCGGCGGCCGAGTAGACGTAGGCCCCGGGGGCGTAGTCGCGGTACTCCGGGACCACGTAGTCGGCCACCAACTCGGCCTCGGGGCGGTCCGCCGGCCGCCAGGCCACCAGGCCGACGGCCCGGTCCTGGTGGAAGATGACGGCCGCCCGGCAGTCGGGCAGCAGTTCGGCCGCGCCGGGGTGGAAATGCTCCAGGTCGGCGCCGTGGGCGCGGACGAACCAGTCCCGCAGGGCCGGATCGGCCATGCTGTGGGTGAAGGCCACATCGTCGCGCTTGGCCCGGGCCAGCCGCCAGATGAACCAGGCGTCGATCAGCACCAGACAGGCGTTGACCGCCACCATCGGCCAGACGCCGATAACGGCGTTATAGCCCGTCAGCACGATTGAGGCGATGCCGTTCAGGACTCGGAAGCGCATGAAGCGTGATTGCAAAACGGAGAAGACCAGCAGGGCTGAGCCCAGCCAGCCGACAACTTCCAATACGATGTCCATCGGCGTCAGGCCGGGTCGTACTGGGCCAGGATGGCCCGGGTGGACGACAGGCCCAGCCGGTTGGCCCCGGCGGCGATCATGGCCTCGGCGGTGGCCCGGTCGCGGATGCCGCCCGAGGCTTTGACCCCCAGGCGCTGGCCGACGGTGGCCCGCATCAGTTCGACCGCTTGAACCGTGGCCCCGCCGGCCGGGTGGAAACCGGTCGAGGTTTTGACGAAATCGGCCCCGGCCGCCTCCGCCGCCTGGCAGGCGGCCACGATCTCGGCCGGGCCGAGGGCGGCCGACTCGATGATGACCTTCAACCCGGTGGGGGGCGGGACGGCCTGGCGGACGGCCCGGATGTCGGCCTCCACCCCCTCCCAATCACCGGCTTTGAGCGCCCCCAGATCGACCACCATGTCGATCTCGTCCGCCCCGTCGGCCACGGCCTGGGCCGCCTCCACCGCTTTGACCGACGACTGGTGGGCGCCGGAGGGGAAGCCGACCACGGCCGCCAATTTCAGCCCTGAGGCCTTGAGGCCCGGCCTGGTCAGGGGCAGCCGGGAGGGCGAGCAGCAGATGGCGCAGACGCCCAACTCCAGGCCCTCGGCCACCAAGGCGGCGATGTCGGCCGGCGTGGCCTCGGGTTTGAGCAAGGTGTGGTCGCACATCGCGGCCACCTGGGCGGCGGTCAAAGTCATGGCCTGTTCTCCTGTTCTGCCGCCGGCCGGGTGGCGGTCGAAGGCTGGGCGGTGGTCGGTCGTGGGGGCGAACAGCCGGGCGGCCGGTCGCCGAGCGATGGTGTCAAGCGATGCGGTCGAGGATCGCGCCCCCCATCGCGCTCGGGGCCGTCGCTGTAGTCGCTGTCAGGCTGGTCGCGGACCGGGAGGCCGCTGTGGCGGACGTCGCGGGGGCCGCCGCTGTGGTGGGGGACACCGGTCGGGGGCCGCCGGCCGGCGGGGCGGTGTCGGGCTGGATGGTCCAGGCCCCCGCCAGGGCCTCTCGGGCCCGGGCGAAGCGCTCCGGGGTGTCGCTGTGCAGGGTCATCAGGGGTTGGCCGGCCCGCACCCGGTCGCCCGGCTTGGCCGCCAAGACCACGCCCGCGCCGGCTTGGACGGCGTCCTCCCGCCGCGTCCGACCGGCCCCCAGACGCCAGGCCGCCAGGCCGACCTGGAGGGCGTCCAATCGGACCAGCCGGCCGTCGGCTTCGGCCGAGACGGTCTCCGTCTCCCGCGCCCGAGGCAGCGCGGCCGTCGGGTCGCCGCCCTGGGCCGCGATCAAGCGGTGCCAACTGTCCATCGCCCGGCCGGAGGCCAGACCCTCGGCCGGGTCCGCCGCCCGCAGCCGATCCGCCCGGGAGCGGGCGGCCGGGGAGCCGGGGGCGAGGCCGGCGGCGGGCAGGCCGTGGGCCTCCAAGTTGTCGGCCGCCGCCCCCAGCATCTCCTGGGCCAGGGCGACGGTCAGTCGTACCACGTCGGCCGGGCCGCCGCCGGCCAGGACCTCGACCGCCTCCTGGACCTCCAAGGCGTTGCCCACGGTCAGGCCCAAGGGGGTCGACATATCCGTCACCAGCGCCACCGTGCGCACCCCGGAGTCGGTCCCCAACTCCACCATGGCGCGGGCCAAGCGGCGGGCCGGCTCCAACTCGACCATGAAGGCCCCGCTGCCGCACTTGACGTCTAGGACCAGGGCGGCCGTGCCCTCGGCGATCTTCTTCGACATGATGGAGGAGGCGATCAGCGGGATGGCGGCGACCGTGGCGGTGACGTCGCGCAGGGCGTAGAGCTTGCGGTCGGCCGGGGCCAAACCGGCGCCGGCCTGGCAGATGACGGCCCCGACCTGGGACAGTTGGCGGCGCAACTGGTCGTTGGTCAGCTCGGCCCGCCAGCCGGGGATGGACTCCAGCTTGTCCAAGGTGCCGCCGGTGTGGCCCAGCCCCCGGCCCGACAGTTGGGGCACAGCCACGCCGTAGGCCGCCACCAGCGGCGTCAGGGGCAGGGTTATCTTGTCGCCGACGCCGCCGGTCGAATGTTTGTCCACCGTCGGCCGGTCCAGGCCGGAGAAGTCCAGCCGCTCGCCCGAGGCGATCATGGCGGCGGTCCAGCGGGCCAGCTCGCCCCGGCTCAGGCCGCGCCAGAAGACGGCCATGGCCAACGCCGCCATCTGCTCCTCGGCCACCGCGCCCCGGGTGTAGGCGTCGATCACCCAGTCGATCTGGGCGTCGGACAACTGTCCGCCGTCCCGCTTGGCGGTGATGACCTCGACCGCGTCGAACGGTTCGCCCATGAGGCTTCGTCCTTTCTCCCGTTCGGGCGCCCGGGGGTCCGGGCGAGCCGTTCGGACCGGCTGCGGTCACCCGGCCAAGTCGTCCGGCCCCCAGGCCTGGGGCAATAGTTGGGCCAAGTCGCCCGGGCCGGCGGCGGTCAAGACCCGCAACCCGGGGCCGCCGTGCTCCCACAGCAGTTGGCGGCAGCGCCCGCAGGGGGTGATGATAGCGCCCGCGCCATCGACGCAGGTGAAGGCGGTCAGCCGGCCGCCGCCGGACAGCGCCAGGGCCGACACCAGGCCGCACTCGGCGCACAGGGTCAGCCCGTAGGAGGCGTTCTCGACGTTGCAGCCGGTCACGATCCGCCCGTCGTCGACCCGGGCGGCGGCCCCGACGGCGTAGTGGGAGTAGGGCTGGTAGGCCCGCCCGGCCGCTTGGCGGGCGGCCTGGAGCAATTCCTCCCAACCGGTCCCGGGCGTCGTTGTCATCCCTTGTAGGCCTGGCCCTCGGCGGCCGGCGGGCGCATCCGGCCGACCACGCCGGCCACGGCGAAGATCGTCACCAGGTAGGGCGCCATGAGCATGAACTGGCTCGGGATCTCGACCCCGACCACCCCCAGGGCGTTCTGCAGGTTGTCGGCGAAGCCGAACAGCAGGGCCGCCAGGATGGCGCCCTTGGGCTTCCAGCCGCCCAGGATCATGGCCGCCAGAGCGATGTAGCCGCGTCCGGCCGACATCTCCTTGCCGAAGGCCAAACCGGCCGCGACCGTGAAATAGGCCCCGCCCAACCCGGCCACGGCGCCGCCCAGGATGGTGTTGAGGACCCGGGTGCGGTTGACCTTGATGCCGACCGTGTCGGCCGCCTTGGGATGCTCGCCGCAGGCCCGCAGCCGCAGGCCCCAGCGGGATTTGAACAAGAAGATCTGCAGGACCACGACGACCACGAACATGATGTAGGTGAGCACGTTCTGGCGGAACAGCACCGGCCCCAGCACCGGGATGTCGCGCAGCAGCGGAATCTCCCAGCGGGGCAGTTGGACGCGGGTGGCGAAGACGGCGTGGCGCTCCAGCACGGTCGAGAACAGGTAGCTGGTCAACCCGGTCACCAAGACGTTGAGGACGACGCCGACGATGATGTGGTCGACCCAGTAGCGAACGGCGAACAGGGCCAGCAGACAGCCCACCAGCGCCCCGGCGATGGGGGCGCAGATCAGCCCGATCCAGGGGTTGCCGGTGATTGAGCCGACGACGGCCGCCAGACAGGCCCCGGCCAGCAGTTGGCCCTCGATCGAGACGTTGATGACGCCGACGTGCTCACAGATGCAGCCCGACAGGGCGCCGAAGATCAAGGGCACGGACAAGAACAAGGCCCCGGACAACAAGCTGGTGGCCTGGAGGGACTGCTCCCGGCCGCCCACCGCCCACAGCAGGAAGGCCACCACCAAGGCCGCCCCGGCCACCGCCGGCACCCAGCGGCCGATCTTCAGCCGCCGGCTGGCCCGCCACCAGCTATAGCCGGCGGCCAGGGCCGCCACCAGGGCCAAGACGATGACGCTGGCCCTAGTCGGCAGGTCGAAGGTCGGCCGCCCGGACCAACTGTTGCCGGTCTCGATTGTGACGTGGCTGACCTCGCCCGGCCCGACGCCGACGCTGAAGCCGACGCCGACCAGCAGCGTCAAGGCGGTCAAGGCGATGGGGACTTTCCAACTGATGGGGGCGCTGGTTTTGGCGCCGCCGCCCAGCGACAGCCCGGTGATGGCTGTGGCGCTCATGCCGTGGCCTCCGTCCTCAGAGCCAGCCTGGCTTGCTTGGCCGCTTTGCGGGCCTGTCGGTCCTCGTCCGGCAGATGGAAGATGGCTTTGACCAGCGGCGGGGCGGCGATCAGCAAGACCACGACCGACTGCAGCACCAAGATGACGTCGATCGGCGTGTCGGTCGAGGCCTGCATCAGATAGCCGCCGGCCTTGAGGCCGCCGAACAACAGGCCGGCCGCCACCGTGCCCAGCGGTTTGGAGCGGCCCAGCAGGGCCACCGTGATGGCGTCGAAGCCGAAGGTGCCGGCCACGTCGGAGTTGAGCTGTTGGGCCGAGGTCGACAGCAGTTGCGAGGTGGCGGCCAGGCCGGCCAGGCCGCCGGCCAGCACCATGGTCCAGACCGTCGCCCCGGCCACCGACAGGCCGGCGGTCTGGGCGGCGGCCGGGTTGGCCCCGACGGCGCGGATGGCGAAGCCCAAGGTGGAGCGCTCCATCAGCCACCAGACGCCGATGGCCGCCGCCACCGCCAGCACGAAGCCGAGGTTGGCCCGGGTGCCGAACAGGCTGGGATAGTGGGCCGAGGCGTCCAGGGTGGGGCTGAGCGGGTCGCTGGAGCCGGGTTTGCGGAAGGCCTCGCGGGTCAACAGCCAGCCCAGGAAGAAGGCCGCCACCGAGTTCAACATGATGGTGACGATGACCTCGTTGGCGCCGGTCTTGGCCTTCAAGATGCCGGGGATGAAGCCCCACAGGGCCCCGCCGACGAAGGCCCCCAGAACGCAGAGCACCAGGTGAACGCCGACCGGCAGGTGCCAGGCGAAACCGATATAGCCGCAGAAGATGGCCCCGAAGATGATCTGGCCCTGGGCGCCGATGTTGAACAGGCCGGCCCTGAAACCGATCCCCAGCCCCAGGCCGGCGAAGATCAGGGGCACGGCGTGGCCGATGGTGTTGGTCAACGGCCGCAGGAAGTCGCCCGCCGAGCTGGCCGAGAGGTTGACCACCGCCCCTTGGAACAAGGCCGAGTAGGAGTCGGCGATGGTCCGTCCGAGGGCGGCGAAGAAATCCCCCGGCCGGGCGAACAGGTAGCCGGCGGTGGCTTGGACCTGGCTGTTGGCGGCGGCGATCAGGATCGCGCCCAACACCAGGGCCACCACCACGGCCAAGACCGAGGTCACCGCCGAGCCCTGGGCGACGCGGCGGGCGACGGCCCGCCAATCCCGGCCCTGGGTCTGAGGGCTGGGCGCCCCAGCCGTTGGAGGGGGTGCTGTTTGACTCACGACCTGACTCCTTCCCGGCCCACCGCCGGCCGACCGCTGTTGTCTGTCTGGGGCACGACGGGGCTCACGTTGTGGCCCCGTCCCCACCCGCCGCCGGCTGAGAGGCGGACCCCCCGGGCGTGGTCTCACCCGCCGCCGGCTGGGCCACGGCCTCCGCGTAGGGCACCCCGGCCATCATCAGGCCGAGCACGCCGCGGGGCGTGTCGGCCGGGACGACGCCGACGAAGCGGCCCCGGTACATCACCGCGATGCGGTCGGCCAGGGCCACCACCTCGTCCAACTCGGTCGACACGATCACCACCGGCGTGCCCTTGTCGCGCTCGGCCACGATGCGCTCGTGGATGAACTCGATGGAGCCGACGTCGACCCCCCGGGTGGGCTGGGAGGCGATTAGCAGGCGCAACTCGCGGGACAACTCCCGGGCCAAGACGACCTTCTGCTGGTTGCCGCCGGAGAGGGTGCCGATGGTCGCCTCGGGTCCCGGGGCGCGGACGTCGAAGGCCCCGATCTGGGTGCGGGCGTTGTCGGCGATGGCCCCGATCTTGAGCGCCCCCCGCTGGGAGAAGGGGTCGTGGTCGACCTGGTCCAAGACCAGGTTCTCGCCGATGTTGAAGCTGGCCACCATGCCGTCTTTGGAGCGGTCCTCGGGGACGAAGCCGACGCCGGCGTCGAGGATCTGGTGGACCGAGGCGCCGGTCAGGTCGCGGCCGCCCAGGCTGATCCGTCCGGCGGTGGTCGGGCGCAGGCCGATCAGGATCTGGGTCAGCTCGGTCTGGCCGTTGCCCTGGACGCCGGCCACGGCCAGGATCTCGCCCTTGGCGACTTGGAAGCTGATGTTGTCCAGCAGGGTCAGCCCGGACTGGTCGACCAAGGAAACGCCCTCCACCTCCAGCGCCAGGTCGGCCGCCTGGGCCGGCGACTTGTCCACCTTCAGGCCGACGGCATGGCCCACCATCAGCTCGGCCAGCTCGGCCTGGGAGGCCGTGGGCAGGGCCTGGCCGACCACCTTGCCGTGGCGGATGACCGTGATCTTGTCGGCCACCTCTTGGACCTCGCGCAGTTTGTGGGTGATGAAGACGATCGAGGTGCCGGACTGCTTCAACTGGCGCATGATGGCCATCAACTCGTCCGTCTCCTGGGGGGTGAGGACGGCGGTGGGCTCGTCCAGGATCAGGATCTCGGCCTTCCGGGACAAGGCCTTGATGATCTCGACCCGCTGCTGGGCGCCGACCGGCAGGTCGTCCACCAAGGCGTCGGGGTCGACGTCGAAGCCGAAACGGTCTGAGATCTCCTTCACCCGCCGCCGGGCGGCGGCCAGGTCGATCAGGCCGGCGGCCTTGACCGGCTCGTGGCCCATGACGACGTTCTCCGCCACCGTGAAGACCGGTATGAGCATGAAATGCTGGTGGACCATGCCGATGCCGGCCGCCATGGCCTCCCCCGGCCCGGCGAACTGGACCGGCTTCCCGTCCAGCCGGATCTCGCCCCCGTCGGCCCGGTAGAGGCCGAAGAGGACGTTCATCAGGGTCGACTTGCCGGCCCCGTTCTCGCCCAGCAGGGCGTGGATCTCGCCCGGCTCGACGGTCACGGAGACGGCATCGTTGGCCACGAAGGCGCCGAAGCGTTTCGTCACCCCACACAGTTCAAGCCTCACCCGGAGCCCCCTGTCTGTCGTCCTCGCCATTAAGGGTCACGCCATCATATGTCCTGCCCCCAAGGCTGTCGCGCCGCCCCCCGGATGGACCGGGAGCCACATCCAGAACACTACATCCGTTGGCTCTATCGCCTGGTGGCTCGCGGCAGTCGCCCAACGACGCTCGACCTGCCACACCTGTGAACAATTTCCATCGCTTTCTTGCCGGCGCCGGGCAGGCGGCTCCGGGCCGCTCGCGACTGGCGCCCAGCACCACGCCCCACGAGGCGCCTCGGCCAAGAATGAGCGCGAAGTCCCCATTGCCATCGCTTCGGAGAGGCGTTAGCCTTCCCCCCGAGCAGGGGGAAAGGGACGGTGACATGACTGAACCGCGGAACGGGGCGACCGCAGACGGATTCGCTCCTCAGCCGTCGTCAAGGCCGGAGTCGGCGTCAGCGACCAATGACACGCAGACCGCCGGACTAACACAATCATCATTTATACCCCCCCCCCCCGCTACCTCCACCGCCTCCGTCTGATGCTCTAAGACAGGGCGATCCACCGCCTCCAACAACACCCCCAGCGACCCCATCGGGCTGGAGCCCGAGACGGACAGTCATGACGGCCGGCGCGGCCCTGCTGGCCGCCGTCACCGTCCTGACACTGGCCTTCCCCCTGTTGGCTCAGGGCTACGCCGCCAATGTGGTGGACAACGCCGTCCTTCCCACGGGCAGCACGTCCGAATCCGCCCCCAACCCCGAGGCTGAGACCAGCTCCACCTCCCAATTCGATAACAACCTGCCGTTGGACATGGGGATCAGGAGTCTGCCCCTGCTGAGCGACTGGGCGGTCCAGCAATGGGAGACCGGCGATTTTGACGCCGCCGTCCAAACGACCGGCGAGCGCGTCTTCGGCTCGACCTGGATTGACCTGTGGGCAATACCGTCAACAAGTGATTGGTGGGGTGTGCCCGCCCATCCGTCCGAAGCTATACCCGGGCTCGCCTCAGCGGTCAAAGCGTTGAACTCCGAGTCCGAACAAGATTTACTCGACCTGGCCGGGCTACTAGTTTTCGAAGCCGCTTTCACCTCATCCGACTACTCACTGTTTGACGAACATCAACGTGCGTCTGTTTATGCCGTGGCAGTAGCCGAGGAAGCTGCGGCCCGTTTTGACTCTTGCGACTCCCGTCTCACCGCTGCCTACATTCATGGCCTGGTGCAGCAAGCCAACACCAATCAGGTGATAGAACTCTATGATAACGTGATCAAACGCTGCCCTGACGACCCGACCGCAGCCATCGAACAGGCCAGGTCGAAACTTATCCGAGGGGATTCAAATAGGGGACTGCCGGGCGTACAATTATTGACCTGGGTAAGTCTCGCTGATAACGGTGACTGGGCCGCAGTAGAACAAACGTTAACCGAATTGATCGCCGCGTGGCCCCGGGTCGCCGCCGCTCACGCCTTAGTCGGCGATGCTTATCTGCTGTTAGCGAGGCGTGCACCCGTCGGTCAATTCAGCCTAGCGCACTTCCGAGAGCAAGCCGTAGCCGCCTATACAGCAGCGACTGAAATATCTTCGGAGCCAGCCTTACGGCTGTCCCTAGCCCAAGCCCAGTTTATAGCTGGACGGTTGGACGGAGTTGAGGCCACCTTGGCCGCGCTGCCGTCCACGGCGAATCAGAAACAAGCCCAGACCCTGGCAGCGGCACTGACCGCCTCTAGGAAAGATTTCACCCGAGCCCTGGCTCTAACCGATAGTGCCGCCGGAGTCAAAACTCCCTCGGCACCGAGCCTTGAACTCAACCCTTCATACATGTATTACGACCCTTTATCGTTTGTCACGGTCGCAACCGGTGGCGCGTTTGGATTCATTTCCAATGCGTACCCCGGTGGAGCAAGCTCACAGGTTGACGACCTTGGATTCACCCCAATCACACGGGCCGATCCCAGCTATGAAAATCCCAGACTAGCACCCATCACAGACGGCGCGACCGACCGCGCCATGCTCGGCTACGCCCTCTTAGCAGAAGACTGGAGCAGCGCCGACCAGATCTGCCAGCTCCACAGCCTCGACTACTACTATCTTAATATCTGCGGTGTCACCGCCGCCCGCGGGCGAGTAACCGACATGAGCGTGGCGGCGGCCGACACCTTGCAAGATTTAATGCGCCAATGGAATCAACTCGACCTGGCGACCGCCTGGAATGAGGCTTGGGTTGAAAGCTCGCCCGACGAGCCGGTGGCTTGGGAACGGCTGGGAGAAGTCAAGTTCCTGCAAAGCGATTGGATCGGAGCAGCCGAAGCCTGCGCCCAGGCAAACAACCTCTACAACACCTACACCAGCGGACCGGCCGAGAGGGATCAGCCAAACAATCGTTTGGAAAACTGGTCGAACGGCCGCTTAAGGAATATGTCTGGCCCAGGTTGGGCTTTGCTCAGACAAGCCTCGGCCGAACGTCAACAAGACCACTGGAAATCAGCCACTGCCTTGCTTGATTTAGTCTCACAGGCCCAAGTGCCGTTCGATTCACAGTGGCCGGCTGGTTTTGAGCACTTTTCCCAGGACGACGCCCAATTGTTGAACATGTACGTTGAGATGGAGCGCGGCCAACTGGCCAGCGACCAGGCCGACCACCAAGAGACCATCGCCCGAATGGAGGCCTCCATCGCGTTGCGCGATAGCTTCTGGCAGCCGGTCGTCACCGGCGCCCAGGAACAAGCCATCAGCCTGGCCTATTTCAAGCTGGGTGATTACCAGGCGGCTCTGGACTGGGCCGAACAGGCCCTGGCGGCCGATCCCTTCTCCCCCCTCTACCAAGAGGCTGTGGCCGACGCCCGCCGCGCCCTTGGACAAGCCACACCGTCCAGCGCCGACCCGACGGCCGAGCCCGCCGGCGTGACGACCAACCCTGAGACAACCCCGGACGAGGCTGACCCCGGATCGGACCGGTCCGAGTTGATCGCCGCCTACCGCCAGAGCTTGGACCTCGACCCCTCCTTGTTCTCGTCTTGGAACAACCTCGGCGTCCTCTTGGCCCAGGACGGCCAGGCCGCCGCCGCCGCCCAGGCCTTCCAGCAGGCCGTCCGCCTTCTACCCGACTACGCCATCGCCTGGTTTAACCTCGGCGCCCTGGAGGCCGACCAACCCGGGCTCGGCGCCTTCCTCCTGTCCCAGGGCGCTCTCGGCCGGGCCGGCGCCCTGGACTCGGGGTGGAAGAACCAAGACCCCGAGTTGAGCTTCGACAATGAGGTTTACGCCTCCGGCCTCGACGTCTCCAAACCGATCCCAGCCGACTGGCAGTTGGCCCAAACCGTCCGCGCCAACACCCCCGTCGTGACCGCCGGCCTGGTCTTCGTCCTGTTGCTGCGCGTGGGCAAAGAATTGTCCCAGAGCCTGTTCACCGAGCGTCTGGCCCAACGCTCCCTCAAACGCGGCGCCCACCCCAGACTGTCCGCCCTCACCCGGTTGCGCCGTCCGGCCGCCATCACCAGCCTGGTCAGCGCCGCCGCCCTGCTGTGGGTTGTTGGACCCAACGGCTGGCGCGAGACCGTCCTGGTCGGCCTCGGCGCCGTCGTCCTGCTGGGCTGGCACGCCTTCGCCCCACGCCTGTTGGCGGCCGGACGCGATGCCGGCCACCAGGCCTTCCCCCTGGCCTCCCTGCTGACCTTGGGACTGGCCCCCTTCGGCCTCGGCTTCACCCCGCCCGCACCCCTGGCGGCCGACCACGCCCCGGCCGCCGTCCGCCGCTCCGGCATCGCCGCCCTCACCGTCCTCACCCTCGCGCTGGCCGCCCTGGCCGCTGTCACCGCCGTCCCCGCCACCCGCGCCACCGCCCTGGCCGGCGTCCTCGTCCTGTCCTCGGCCCTGATCCCCTTCCCGCCCCTGGACGGCGGCCGTCTCCAAACCAAACGCCGCACCGAGTTGGCCATCAGCCTGCTCCTATTGGTCGCCACCATCGCCGTGGCCCTCAAACTCATCTGACCCGCCGCCGGCCCGGCATAGCGGAACCACGGCCTCACAAGTGGATTGGGACGCCTCTGGGAACACCCCCGGCGCGCTCGGCCCGTCCCGTGGATTACCACTGGGTCATTCCGCTCTGCTCAAGCCGCCGCCAGGTCCCAGAGACGGGAGGCGAACATAGACCTGGGAGGTGTCATCGGGTGGGGACGAATCCGCCGTCGAACCGGTCCAGCTCGTCGGACATGGCCAGCAGACGGTCCACGGCGGCCCGCCTCTCGGACCGCTCGGCCTGATGGGCGACCAGATCGGCCAGCTTGATCCGGCGATGGCTGTTGGGCCGCTGGTAGGGGATCTCGCCCAACTTGAGCGCCCGGATCACCGTGGGCCGGGAGACGCCCAGGAAATCGGCCGCCTCCTGGGTCGTCAGATAGCTGTCTTTCCCCGCCACCACGACTTCCTGACCGTTGGACAGCGCCCGCGCCGCCGCGCTCAAGACCACCCGCAGCTCTCCGGGCAGCCGGACAGTCTCCCCGGCGGCGGTCAACAACGACGCCTCCCGGTCGCCGCTCAGCGCGTCGGCCACCCGGGCCGACTCGTCCGCCCTCCCGGGCGTCACCGTCACAACCATGGGTCGAGTCTAAAACGAACAAATCGCAAGCGCAAGCGCCGCTGGCCGGCTTCCCGTCACCGCCACCATGGTCCCGAACCCGGACGGCGGCCTCGGTATGCTCACAGCGTGAGGCTCTACCACGGGACGGATGTGGTCATCGACCGGCCGCGGATTTTGGTGCCGAACCGCGCCCTCGACTTCGGACCCGGGTTCTACTGCACCAGCAGCCTGGCCCAGGCGCGACGTTGGGCCCAAGCCGTCGCCCGCCGCCACCACAGCTTGAGGCCGGTTGTCCACGCCTACGATTTCGACTCCGGCCGTCAGGACGGCCTCCGGGTCAAACGCTTCCCGGCGCCCACGGTCGAATGGCTCGAGTTCATCGCCGCCCAGCGCCTGTCCGCCTACCGGGGTCCGACTTTCGACCTCATCATCGGCCCGGTCGCCAACGACCGCACCATCCCCGTCGTCCAGCAATACCTCCAAGCCGACGACAAAGCCGCCTTCGCCCCGCTGGCCATCGCCTTGATCAAGCCGGAGAACCTGGCCGACCAACACGTCTTCGCCACCTGTGAGGCGCTGGAACGGCTCACCCTGCGGGAGGTGTCCGATGCCACCGGTTGACCCCGGCCTGTTGTCGATGTTCGACGAGTGGGCCGTCGACCACGCCGTCAAGCACTGGGGATTGTCTCAGGACGAGGCCATCCGCCGCTTCCTCGGCTCCGAGACCCACGCCATGCTGGCCGACCCGGAGACCCTGTTGTGGCACGACTCGCCCCTGGTCATCATCGATATGTTCGAGAACGAGCGGGCCAACGGCGACCCCCGCTGGTCCACCTACATCCAAGGGGACTCGCTCTATGTACGCTAACAAGCTCCCGCCCGAGACCGAGTTCTTCCTCTTCCTGCTGGAGCACTACGCCCGCCACCACGACATCGGCGCCGCCCAGGCCCTGGCCCGCTGGGACGCCGCCGACCTCACCCCTTACGTCCGCGACAACTATGAGCGCTACCACCAAGAGGCCTTGACCAACGCCTTCGCCGACATCGACCGCCAACTGGCTGAGACGGCTGGACGCCAGCGGCCAGACGATTAGTGGACGAGACTTAGCTGGGACGGACTTAGCTGAGGCCGTGGACGGACTAGCCGAAGCCGTGGAGGGGTTGGCCGACGGCTGACCGCGGGAGGCCGCCGGCCGGGCGGCGGGCCTTCTCGGGGATCCTCACCGGCGGTGGAGGCTCACTGGACCGGCGGTGGAGGCTCACTGGATCAGCGTCCACAGATGGTCGACGCCGCCCTTGACCGCGACCACCGCCGCGTTATACCTGAAATCGGACGGGGCGAAGACCTGGCTGGCGCAGGCGCCGACGCCGTAACGCTCCATGAACCATTGGCCCAAGGCGCGCGACCTCATACCCTGCCAGAAGAAGAAACCGCCCTGCTTCTTGTCCCGGCTCTTCCAGGCCGCCTTGTTGTCGTCTTTGATCATCCGCACGGGCAGAGCGGTGTTGATCGCCACCTCGATCTCACTCAGGTCGGGGGTCACCTCGGCCGGGTTCCAGTAGACGTAGATGACCAGTCCCGTCCCGGTGCCGCCCGGCGCCCGCAGCGGGGCGACCGCGCCCACGAAGCGCTCGTCAGCCGAGTTCCACAAGTCGCAGGCCGCCTGGGCCTTCTTCTGGGCGCCGTGCCCCGGCTCGTCCGACAAAGCCAAACAGCCTTCCGGCGAGGCCAATTGGGCCGCGATCGCGTTGTAATCCATGGTGTCGTTCTCTCTCTTGTCCGTTGGTCGGGTTGGCGGGGATCTAAGTGGCAGCGAGCCAGTCGCCGGGGACGAGCCTCGCTGGCATGACCGCCGACGCCGCCCTTCCGCCTCGCCACCCCGAAAGAGTATCGATTGTCGCCGCCTGTTTCGTGCGGCGGTCGCCACCCTTCGGAGACGATCTCGGAGAGATTGTAATAGATCTCCCCAACCCCGTCCGAGGGAACAGAACCGATCCAGGAGCGGGTCCATGGTTGTCGCGGCGGAGAACGATCCGGGTCCCACGCCTGGCGGTGGCGTGGGACCCGGCCCGTTGGGCCGACGAGCGGCCTGGAACCGTCTCAGACGGTTGGACTCACGACTGCTTGGGGTCGGAGGGGGACTCGACCTTGAGCGTGCCGTCGATGATGTCGGACTTCAGCTGCTCGATCTTGGCCTTCAACTCGGCCGGGATCTTGGAGTCGAAGTCGTGGTACGGGGCCAAGCCGACACCCTCGTTGGCCAGGGTGCCGATATACAGGTCGCTGCTGAAGCTGCCCTGGGAGGCCTCTTTGATGGTGTCGAAGACGGCCTCGCCGATACCTTTCATGACCGAGGTCAAGATGATGTCGCTGTACTGCGGGTTGGTGACGTAGCCGTCGGCGTCGACCCAGATGACCACGGCGTCGCCGCCGGCGTCCTTGACGGCCGCCAGGGTGCCCAGGCCGACCGGCCCGGCCACCGGCATGATGACGTCGGCGCCCTGGTCGATGAAGTTCTGGGTGGTGTTCTTGCCCACCGACTGGTCGTCGAAGCCGCCGGCGAAGGAGCCGTTCTGGGCGGCCTTGTCCCAGCCCAAGACCTTGACCGTGGTGTTGTTGTCTTTGTTGTAGGCCGCCACGCCGTCGGCGAAACCGTCCATGAAGATGGTCACGGCTGGGAGTTGCAGGCCGCCGTAGGTGGCGACGATGCCGCTCTTGGTGTAGCCGGCCGCCAGGTAGCCGGCCAGGTAGGAGGCGTCCGAGGTCTTGAAGACCAGCGGTTTGACGTTGTCGGCGTTGATCGAGTCGTCATCGATGATGGCGTAGTGGGACTGCGGGTTGGCCTCGGCCGCCGCTTTGGTGTCCTCGGCCAGGATGTAGCCGACGGTGATCGTCAAGGAGCAGTTCTGGGCCTGCATGGCCTCCAGATTGGGGCCGAAGTCGGAGGCGTCCTTGGACTCGGCCTGGGAGGTTTTGACGCCGAGCTCGCTGCCGGCGCGCTGCAAACCCTCGTAGCCCGACTGGTTGAACGACTTGTCGTTGAACCCGCCCGCGTCCGAGATCATACAGGCCAGGAAGTCGCCGCCGGCGGTGTCGGTGGTGTTGCCATCGGACCCGTCCGAGGTGGCATCCGGGGCCGCGCCGCAAGCCGACAAGAGCAGGGCTGCCCCGGCCAACAGGACCGGAACGACTGCTGTCTTCTTCACTTGATAACTCCAATCAATAAGATCTAGCTATGGGCGGGACGACTGCCGACCCGCGCCCTCCCACCCTAGCGACGGACACCCCGGGCGCCCCGGGCGAGGCGGCCTGGGCCGGGTCACGATTCGGTTGCAAAGCCCCGCCAGCCCGCCGCCGAGCGCCGCCGGGGTCCCCGGATGGGACGGACCGGCCGTCTGGAGGCGACACTAAGCTGGGCGCCGTGATCGATCCCAAACTCATTCGCACCGACCCCGACCGTTTGCGCCGCGCCCAGGCCCGACGGGGCGAGGACACCGCCCTGATCGACCGGCTGATCGAGGCCGACGAGGCCCGACGCTCCGCCATCGGCGTCTTCGAGGATTGGCGCGCCCAGCAGAAGGAGTTGGGCAAGAAGGTCTCGCGGGCCGCCGCCAGTGACAAATCTAAGTTGCTGGACGAGGCCAAGGAACTGGCCGCCCGGGTGAAGTCGGCCGAGGCCGGCTCGTCCTTGGCCGAGGCCCGCTTCGAGGAATTGCTGAAGCTCTTGCCCAACCCGGTGTTCGAGGACGTGCCCATGGGCGGTGAGGACGACGCGGTGGTCTTGGAGACGGTCGGCGCCCCCCGTGATTTCGCGGCCGAGGGTTTCACGCCGGCGGACCACGAGGCCATCGGCCGCCGGCTGGGGGCCATCGACATGGAGCGCGGGGCCAAGGTGTCGGGCTCGCGCTTCTACTTCCTGACCGGCGTGGGGGCCGAGTTGGAGCTGGGGCTGGTCCAATTGGCCATGGCCCGGGCCCTGGCCTGGGGCTTCACTCCGATCCTGCCGCCGGCCCTGGTCAAGCAGGCCGCCATGGAGGGCACCGGCTTCCTGGGCCAGGCCGCCCAGGACGTCTACCACCTGCCGGCCGACGACCTCTACCTGGTCGGCACCTCCGAGGTGGCGCTGGCGGCCTACCACGCGGGCGAGATCTTGGACCAGGCGACCCTGCCCCGCCGCTACGTCGGTTATTCGCCTTGTTTTCGGCGGGAGGCCGGCTCCTACGGCCAAGACACCAAAGGCATCTTCCGGGTGCATTGGTTCGACAAAGTTGAAATGTTCGTCTACTGCGACCCGGACCAATCCCAAGACGAGCATCAGAAATTACTGGACTTCGAGCGCCAGTTCCTCCAACTGCTGGAGATCCCCTTCCAGGTCTTGGAGGTCCCGGCCGGCGACCTCGGCCTGTCGGCCGCCCGCAAGTACGATTGCTACGCCTGGTTCCCGGGCCAGAACCGCTACCGCGAGGTCACCTCGACCTCCAACTGCACCGAGTTCCAATCCCGCCGCCTGGGCGTCCGCGCCCGCCGGACCGACGGCGCAGTGGGGCCGGTGGCGACCCTCAACGGCACCCTCTGCGCCATGACCCGGACCATCATCGCCCTGCTGGAGAACCACCAACAAGCCGACGGCTCGGTCACGCTGCCGGCGGCCCTGCGCCCCTATCTGGGCGGCCGGGAGACACTGACCCCGCTCGACTGACCGCCTCGGCGGCCCCGCCGACTGACATACCTCAGTTGGCAGAGAATCGTTACACCAACCCGCGAGCAGTGGAGCAGGCGATCAAGCCGGCCGCCATGAAGGCGCGGGCGACAGATCCGGCCCGTCGGATTGCTCGCCGTCATATCGTTTACTGTATAATACGAGTGTGCCCGTGGTGGATTTCTCGGACGAGGTGGCCGGTTGGTACGCCGGGCTGTCGAACGACGACGCGGCTTCGGTGGCCCGGACGGTGGATCGGCTGGAGACGGTTATCGGCTGGGGATGCCCCGGTCGCGCCCTTTGGGCGGCGGCCTGCACGAGTTGAGGATCTCTTTGGGCGACGTGGACGCGCGCGTCACCCACGTCTTCGAGGACGGGACGGCCTGGCTGCTGACGGCGTTCCCCAAACGGCGGGACAACGAGGCCCGGGAGGTCGCCCGAGCCAGACGGGCGCAAGCTGATCGGATCAGGGACAGGGAGACGGGAAGATGACTGATTGGCGCGAGGTCAAGGCGAAGCGGCTGGCCGGCATGACCGAGGACGAGAGGGCCGCCTTCGAGCGCGAGTACCAGGCGGCCGGGGTCCGCCTCGACCTGGCCGACGCCCTCTACCAGGCGCGGACGGCGGCCGGTTTGAGCCAGTCGGAGCTGGCCCGCCGGGCCGGCACCACGCAGGCCCAGATCTCGCTGATCGAGAACGCCGGCCGCACGCCCCGGGTGGACACTCTGTGGCGGATCGCGGAGGCCTTGGACATGAGTCTGGAAATCAGCTTCCGGCCGGCGGCCTGACAGCCCCGGGATCACCAGCCGAGGGAGCCGCACTCGGCCCGCGGCACGGTTGGCGCGGGCCAAGGTTTTGATTTTACGGTAGTCACCCGGCCGGAGAACCACCAACAAGCCAACGGCCGGTCTGCCTGCCCGTCGCCCTGTGCCCCTATCTAGATGGTTAATTCCAAGGGCTGGGCGATGGATTCGCGCTCAGGCGGCGGGCCGGCCAGGAAGAGGAGGCTGGCGATGCGAGCATCGCCGACCGACGAGGACGCAGTCTGGCGTGTCGTCTGAGCGCGAGGACGAGCCCATGGCTTGGAATTAACCATCTAGGCGGCCGGGAGGCGCTGACCCCCGCTCGATTGACCGCCTCGGCGGCCCCGTCGACTGACCCGCCTTAGGCTCCGGTCGAAAACCGAGGCCTTAGCGCTTATCCGGTCGACGGCATTTGCGCTTGCGATTTGTTCGTTTTAGACTCGGCTTGTGACCTTGACAGTGGTGCCCGGACGGGTGGACGAGTCGGCCCGGGTGGCCGACGCCTTGAGCGGCGACCGGGAGGCCTCGCTGTTGACCGCCGAGGGGGAGGCGGTTCGGCTGCCCGTGGAATTGCGGGCGGTTCTGAGCGCGGCGGCGCGGGCGCTGTCCGACGGCCAAGCGGTCGTGGTGGCGGGGCGGGACAGCTATCTGACGACCCAGGAGGCGGCCGATTTCCTGGGCGTCTCCCGGCCCACCCTGATCCGGGCGCTCGAGTTGGGCGAGATCCCCTACCAGCGGCCCAACAGCCATCGGCGGATCAAGTTGGCCGATCTGGTCGCCCACCAGGCCGAGCGGTCCGAGCGGCGGGCCGCCGTGGACCGTCTGTTGGCCATGTCCGACGAGCTTGACCCGTTCGACGGCGGCTTCGTCCCCACCCGATGACACCCCCCAGGGCCGTGCTGGACGCTTGCGTCCTCGTCCCCATCGCGCTGTGCGATGTGCTGATGGAGCTGGCCGACGACAGGCTGTTCCGCCCGTTGTGGTCGGAGACCATCCTGGGAGAGGTCGAACGGGCCTTAACTGACAAGCTCGGTTTGTCGGTGGATCGCGCCGGGTATCGCATCGAACAGATGAGGCTGGCCCAGCCGAGGGCCGCCGTGACCGGCTTCGAGGCTCTGATCCCCGGACTGCGCAACCATCCCAAGGACCGCCACGTCCTGGCCGTGGCCGTTCAGGCCGACTGCCCCGTGATCGTGACGGAGAACCTGGCCGACTTCCCGGCCGAGGCGCTGCACCCGCACGGCGTCACAGCGGTGAGGGCCGATGACTTTCTGCTCCAATTGCTGGACCAAGATGAGGCGGCCGTCTGGGCGGCCGTCGAGCGCAAACGAGTCTCGTACCAAAGACCGCCCCGGACAAGGCGTCAGTTCTGTGATCGCTTGACCGCCACGGCCCCCAGGTTCGCCGCCCGCCTTTGGGATATGGCGGCGCGCTGAGGCGGCGGAACGGGCCGGAGACAACCCACTGGACGGGCCGAACTCGCCCCAGGTGGGCAACGGCTCGTCGCCATACAAGTGATAAGTGGTTGGCTCTCAAGAGGGTGGACCGCCCGCGTCACCGGCCCGGGCACCGTCCGGCGACGTGAATCGTTGAGCCGTTTTGGGAGCGCCTGGCGATCTTAGGCATGCCACCACAAGAGTCGTCCCAGACGGTGTCGTGCCACGCCTTCAGCATCAGGCTTCGATCAACTCGTGCGCGGACATGTCACGCCCGACCCACTCGACCGGCACTCGGAGCGCGGCTACGGATTTACTGAACTCGCGGTCGGCGGGATGGGGGTCTTCTTGACTGAAGTTACATAGGTTCGGCTGTTGTGGTTCTAATAAAACAAGAGCTGACAGCCTATGAGGCCGCTCCCGCGCTTCGGCCACCGCGTATGATTAGGTTTTGTTTTATCAACACCATAACTTCAAACGTGGCAGATGTCGACGGTGCCGCCTCAAACATGGCCCACGATTCGTATCAACTACCGCGCTCGATCACCAGATCAAAGTCTGCCGCGCCGTCGAACTCGAAGGTCGTAAGACCGCCAAGCGATTAATGCGCCACCAAGGATAGCGGGGAGAACCGCGATCAAGAATGGCATGAAACGACCGTCGCCCAGCATGATTAGCATCAAGAACTCGAACAGAAGAAGTAAGCAACCGAATGGGAAAGCGGCCCTGTTATCTGGGGTGGTCGCGGCGAAGACGATCGCACTTGTCAAGAAATACAAGCCGAACGCCGATCCCCACATCAGGCTATAATTGAACTCCGGAGCCGGTTCCCTATTCAGTTCGGTCTTCTTCGCTGATCCCTCTGAGCCTCTGACAACGTTCGGCCAATGAGGCCTGACCGCCTTCGCTAATTCATCAATGAAGCAGCCAGCCGCATCGGCGGGGAAGAAGCCGCTGGCTTTTACGATGATGGATTTAGTGCCGCCGCCTTCCTTTTCCTCCAGTGACACCACTCCGGACATGTCTTTGGACCACATGCTTGACAGAGCCCGGATGTTGCTCTTCCCGCTAAGAATGGCGGCAAAACCAAGATCGCTGGCGTTCCTCATCGCGTACGACGAAAACTCCTCCTCGATTGGCAGAATGCTCGAGACGATCTTCGGCAGCCGAGCAAGCACGAAGGAAACCAGTGCTTCGTAATCGGCCTCATCGGCCGACGTCAATTCTAAAAATTCGCCTGAGTATACGGAGTCCAGCAGGCCCATAGCACCCGCGTGCTTAAACCTCGGGATCATCGAAGCCATCCGTCACCGCCCCGCGCTCTTCATGGCTTCGCGCGCCTTGTTGCCGAGGGGGCCGACTTGCTTGGCCGCCTCGGAGCAAAGCTCGTAGTCGCGCTGACTGGCGGTGCCCGCCCCAACCCGCGCGATCGCTGACAGATACTCACCCTCCGAAGCCATTGCTCTCGCCTTCCAGTAGTTGCGGCTGAGGCCGAGTATCCGGCGTGGTGGTCGGAGTACTCCGAGATATCGGAGTGATACTACACCCTCCGAGATGTTGGAACGCACGGGATGGGGGCGGGGGGTGAAATGGTTTCGTGTCATCTCGTCGCCCCAGCACGGCGCGACCGACCGGGGAACCCAACTTCAAGGCTTTGCGCCTGGCCGCACACCTGCGGCGGCAGGCGCTCGGGCTGACGCTGAAAGAAGTGGTGGCCCGCGCGGGCATCGCGGAGTCAACGGTGACGGGAGCGCTGTATGGCTACCACGAGGGAAGCGTTCGGACATGGCGAGCGATCGCCTGCGCGCTCGAGATGCGCCTAGGGGAACTGATAGACCACCTGGATGATCCCTACAACTGACACGACCGCCCTCAGGCTCGTATCATTGGGCCTAACGACAGATCGTATGGCATCAGGCTTCGATCAACTCGTGCGTGGACATGTCGCGCCCGGCCTCGGCGTCGGTGCGCACCCGGCGCAGATGGTCCAAGTTGGCGGCCGAGTAGAACGGATCCACCGACACCTCGAAGGGGATGCGACGCTCGCGGGTCATCTTCCGCGCGAAGATCGTGAAGGCCGTGGTCAGGTTCAGACCCAACTCGCGGCAAGTCTCCTCCAGGTCGCGCTTCAACTCGGTGTCCATACGGATGTTCACCAGCGTCGTGTCAGCCATGACAGACCTCCTCTTCCTGGCCTCAAGACTACCACCTGATCCAACTATAATAAAGATATTGTCTTTACTTTATATGCGTTACGTCAGTTTTCGGTTCAGGCGGTCGACCAGGAAATAGGTTCTGAGCAGGGCCTCCGGGGTCGGGTCCGGGTCCAGAGAGCGCAGGGAGCGGGCCAACACGGCCAGGGCCAGGTCGTCGCAGACGGCGGCCAGGCGTTGGCAGCGGGCGGCCTCGGCCGGGCTCAGCCGACAGCGGCCGGTGGCGGTCAAGGCGACCACTAGGTCGCGGCTGTCGTCCAGAGTGCGGGTGATGGGTCCGGGTGGCGGAGGCAGTGGCACGGCCGAACGGCGCTCGAGCAATGAGCGCAGACGGCGGCGCAACGGTGGCCCGGTAGGGAGGCGGTCCGGGGGGCGGTCCGGGAAATGGTGGAAGTCCAGGCTGACCGGCTCGAACTCTTGACCCTCTAAGAATAAGGACACCGGCTGCCAGCGCGGCATTATTCGTTCGGCCAAGACGTAGCGGACCTTACGGCCGCTGTTCTCGAAGTCGATCAGGGTGTCGGCCCGTCGGCTTTCGGCCCGGCCGACCGGTTGACGCAGACGGATGGCCGCGCCGCCGACCAGGGGCAGGGTCCAGACTAGTTCTTGGGCCGACTGGTCGAGGTCGAAGCGTCCGTTGCCCGCCGCCGCCAGCAGCCTCAGCGGGCGCTCAAAGAGACCGAAACCGGTTTGGCCGGCCGTCCCCGATAGCAGCTCGGCGCTGATGGAGTCCAGTTGACCAGAGTCGAAGCCTCTGGCTGATGGCTGGACCCGGGCGCCGTTGGGAGCCAGGGCGCCGTCTCGGCTCAGACGCGGCCCGACTAGCTGGAAAGGACGCCGCAAGACCGTCGACAAAGCCGACCCCCAAAAAGCTGAATTGTCATAGTCGCGGCGGAACGACCAGTCGACCGCTCCCGAGCGTGTACTGGTGACGCGGCGCAACACAGCGGCCTCGGGCTCCCAGCAGAACAAGGTGATACCCCAGGCGCCCGAATCCGACTCCCACCAACTAGCGCCGAGCGGGACCAACGACATAGTGGCGGCGGTGGAGTATTGCCGCCGGGCGATGCCGCGCAGCCTCGGCCAAGCCGCCCCAGTCGCCGCCTCCAAAGCTCTGGTCAGCGCCCAGACCTGGGCCAAAGCGCCAGTCAGCCGGTCCTCGGAGCTGTCGTCGCGACGGGCGGCCACGGCCTCGGCCTGGCCGGCGGCGGCAGCCGTCATCTTGGACAGTAAGGGCAGACCGGCCGAAGCGGCCTCGAGTGCCAGATCTTCCAACCTTTCAGCCGTCTCCGCCCCCAGATGGGACAATCCGCCCCGGACGATCCGGGCCAAGTATTGGCGAACCGATTCCAGACAGAGCCGCTGCGTCGGGCTCAACCCCTCGGCCGGAGTGTTGGCGGCCGTGGCTCCCGCAGGAGAGTCGGGCGAAACGTTGTGGGGAGAAACGCCGTCGAGCGGACCCGTCGAACCGGCTCCCGCCGAGGTCGAACCGGCTCCCGCCGAGTCTGCCGAAACCACGACGGCCCCGCCGGCCGGATCGGCCTCTCCCGTCCCCTGGTCGGCCCGGGCGAACAGCGCCGCCGCCAACAGGTGGACGCAGACGCCGCCGGCCGGGCAGGGGCAGCGGCAGTCGGCCAGGCCGGAGGCGGCCAGGCGAACCGTCCAACCTCCCACCGCCACCGTGGTGGGCCGATCCGCCCAGGCGGCCTCCAGGGCCAGCTTGGCGGCCCGCCGAACCAGGCCGGGACTGCTAAGCCGGATCAGACTGGCGTCGTTCAATCGCCGGTAGGCGTCTAGCTGGCCCATCGGACCGCCCATCCGGAGCGGACGGCCAAGACACCGGCCCGTCGGCCAGACACCGGTCTCATGCCATGACCTCGGCCAACCATTGGGCCAGGCGATCCGGGGTCAAGGCCGCCACCTTCATACCCCGGTCGGCCAGCAGGGCGCCGATCTGGCGGTCGTAGACCGGTTCGGCCGCCTCGTCCAAGGCCGCCAGGCCGAGCAATTCGACCCCGGCGCCGCGCAGGCGGGTCACAGTCGCCAGCAGCTGTGGCACCGATCCCCCCTCCTCGAAATCGCTGATCAGAACCACGACGGTCCTGGCCGGCCGGGTCACCAAAGTCTCGGCCAGGGCGACAGCCCGGGCGATGTCGGTGCCGCCGCCCAATTGGGCGGTCATTAAAACGGTAATCGGGTCGTCTGCCATATCGGTCAAATCGACCACGGCAGTGTCGAATAGGAGCAGCCGGACGCCAACCCCGGGCAGGCCTCCCAAAATAGAGGCGACGACAGCGGAATAGATGACCGACTCGGCCATCGACTGGCTCTGGTCGACGCACAATATGACCTCCCAGGGCAGGTGCCGGGCGGTCCGGGAGTTGAAATAGACCCGATCAATGGCCAAACGGCGGGACTCGATGTCGTAATGGCTCAGATTGCGCCGCACGGTGACGCGCCAGTCCAAATCCTGGGAGCGCGGGCGGAGAGACAGCCGGAAATGGTTCAGCCGGCCGCTCAAAGCGGTGGCGAAGACCGGCCGCAGACGGGCCACGATGTCTTCCACCACCTTGGCCACGACTGTGCGCAGACCATCCGCCAGCTTGGCGTCGAGCTTGCCCCGCAAGGCCAGCAGGGCCGCCCCCAGCTCCGGACTGGGGCTCAGGCTCTCGGCCACCGCCGGGTCGGCCAACAACTCGTTCAGGCCGTAACGCTGGACCGCCTCCGTCTGCAGCCGCTCGAAGGTCTGGCGAGGGAAGAGTGCCCGGCCGCGCTCCAGCCAGGTGAGCGCGGTCAGAGCCGGCGGGGCCTGTCCCCCCCGCCTCGTCCACCCGTCCTGGCCGCCGGGGTCGTCCCAACGATGGCCGCGCCCGGCGTACTCACGGTCGTACAGGAAGCCCAACACCTGGTCTAGGCCCAATTCCTCCGGGCCGAGGATCTCGCGCCCCATCGCCTGGTCGGCGTAGCGTCCCAAGACCAGCCGCCAGCGGCGGGCCAAGTCCAACTGGTTCACGCCTCCACCGCCTCGGCCCAGCCGAGCAGGCCGTCGTCGGCCAACCCCTGGCGCAACCTTTGTTCCAGAGTGACGCCGCGTCGGAGATCGTCCTCGCTCAGCCTCCACTCGGCCCCGGCCACGGCGGCGGTGCCCACCCCGGTCAGGGCGGCCACCCGCTCGGCCAGCCGGGCGGTCTCAAGCGGTTTGAGATGGCTGAAAGAGCGTCTGAGGTCGGGCAGCAGGCGCAAGAAATCGTCGCCGTCCGCCCGGGCGATGACATCGTTGACGGCTTCGAACAACTCGGGTATGTGGAGGAGCAAGTCGGGCGTGGCCTGCATCACCCCGGCCAGGAAGCGGACCGCCTCAGTCGGGTCGGCCCCGGGCCCGAAGGCCGTCCCCACCCGCCGGGCCAAGTCGTCCACGTCGGCTTGGCCCGCCTGGACGCCCAGGCCCCAGGCGCAGCCGGCCACCCCCGGAGCCGTGTCGGGCCGGGCGCGCAGACGCCGCCAGGCGTCGTCTAGCGGGGTGGCGTCGAGCCGCTCGGCCGGCGACGCCGGATCCTCGGTCAGTTCTCGGGTCAGAGCGGCGGCGGCCAGCAGTTGGCCGATCCGCTCGGTCTCGTCGGCGGCTTTGACCTGGGCGGACTGGCCTATCAGGTAGGCCAGTTGAGGCACGGCCCGGGCCGCTGTGGCCAGCGTCTGGGGCAATGCCAGTCCCAACCGGTCGCGTGACCGCCACAAGCCCAACAATTGGCGCAGGCAGCCCGTGACCGAGGCCAGCGAGTTGTCGTCGGCCACCAGGGCGGCGACCCGGTCGGCCAGTCGCCGGGCCTCGTCGCCCAAGCCGATCAGGGCCGCCTGGGCCACCAGTCGGACGACCGGCTGCGACGACCGCCGCTGGGGCGAGTCGGCCAAGACCCGCTCGGCTTGTCGCAGTCGGGCACCGGCCACGGCAGCCAAAGTCGCGCCCTCGCCGGCCAAGTCGGCCAAGGCCGCCTCCACCAACGGAGTCCAGGCGTAATCCCACTCCTCCCGCAGCCGCCCCAGGCCACGCCCGAAAACATAGTCGGGGCCGGCGGTCTGGCGGCCGAAACCTGTGCCCAGGTACGACATCAGGGCCAAGAACTGGGCCCGACGGCGGGCGGAGGCCGAACGGCGAACGTCTAAGACGGTGTGGCGCGGAGCCGAGTTGGTCAGGTTGAACCGGCCCGCCGCCGCCCGCCGCCGAGCCTCGGCCGTGATCGGCGGGGCCGGCGTTCCCGCAGGCACCGATCCCAGTTTGGAGCCGCCGAAGACCTGGGCGATAGCGTCGCGCGTCGCCGGCGGCATCGCTTGGCCCTGGCTGAAACAGCTGACGCAGGCGTCGAGCAGGTCGGCCCGCCCGGGCCAGGGGTGGCCCCGCAGACTGGCCAGGCGCTCGGCCTGCAAGTCGGCCTCCATGACTGCGGCCAAGGAGACCTTCTCCGTGGCGCCAGCGGCGTTGGCCGCAGCGGCCACGTCGACCAGGCAGGCGGCGGCCAGCCGGGGACGGTCCGCCTCCGAGGCGTCCCACAGCCGCTGGTGGTAGCCGGGCGAGCGGACGCCGGCGTGGTAGCCGCCGTGGGCGTCGAAGCGGGCCAAGTCGTAGCGGATCAGCCAATCGCCCTCCACCGCTCCGGGAACGGGGCCGGGGCGCCGGGATGCGGCCGAGAGGCGTTTCCCGGCCGAGAGGCGTTTCCCGGCCAAGGCCTCGACCAGGGCGGGCGTGTGGAAGGCGCCCGTGACCACCACCAGCGGGCCGTCCGCCCGTGACCGCCAGTCGGCCAGTCGGGCCGCCATGCAGGCCTCCCGGGCGTCCAAACCCTCGGCCGCCAAGACCGCCGGCTGATAGTCCTGCCTGGCCATCACTCCCCAGGCGAAGACGTCGTCCAGCAGGCCCCGCCAGTCGTTCCCCGGCCCCGGGCGCAGTTCGAACAAGTGGTCCCACAACTCGTCGTGGTCGCGACAGCGCTCCCGCCGGGCCAGGGCGTCGAGGGTGCGGCTGCGGGCGTAATAAACCTCATCCAACAGGCCGAGCTCGTCCGGGTCCGGCCCCGAGCGGTCCTCCAGCGGCTGGTCGATGAAGCCGATGGCCGCGCCCTGGGCCGCCGCCCGGCGCAAAGCCACCCATTCGGGCGAGAAATCGGCCAACGGGTAGAACCAACTGGCCGTCTGGTCGCCGTGGCGGCGCAACGACAACAAGGCGACCGGTGGGCTGGTCTCGGCCGCCGTCAGCCAGGGCGTCAAGGCGTCGAAGGCGCTGGGGCCCTCGATCAGCACCGCCGCCGGCCGGACTTGCCCGATCAGGGCTGCGACGGCCCGGGCGCAGGCCGGCGAGTGGTGGCGGATGGGGGCGAAGAAGCAGCCGTCGCCCTCCAACTGTTGGCGCGTCCGCCGGATTTGGTCCAGTCGCTCGTCCAGGCCGGGGGACCCGACCGGACCGGCGTCCGGCGGCGCCCCCGGGTCCGGGCCGGCGGCCAGTGTCATTAGTCCCACAGTTCGGCGGCGGCTAGCTGGAAGGCCTTCCAGGAGCGGTCGGAGCGGGCCCGCTGTCGCACCACCGTGTCGATGTAGAAACGCAGCCTCTTGGCGTCTTCGTCCGAGTCTTTCAGCGCCACGCCGCCGAATTGGCGGGCCACCTCGGCCGGGCCGACGACGCCGGAGCCCAGGTAACGGGCCTCCAAAGCGGCGGCCACGGCCACGTTGACGGCCTCGGCGGTGGACATGGTCGTCTCCAGCCGTTTCAGGGCCGTGCCCTCGACGGTGACTCCGGCCCGCAGCTCACGGCAGACGGTCACCAGCAGCTCCACCACGTCGCGCGGCACCGGCTCCCGGCCCCCCTCGGCCCCCAGCTCGTCCCCCAACCGGTGACAGACCAGTTCGACCTCCTGGTCACGATCGGCTATCGGGGAGACCCGCTCGAAGTTGAAACGGCGTTTGAGCGCCGCCGACATCTCGTTGACGCCACGGTCGCGCAGGTTGGCGGTGGCGATGAGGTTGAACCCGGGACGGGCGACGACTCTGGCGTCAGCCCCGAATTCGGGCACCATGAGTTGTTTCTCGGACAGGATCGAGATCAACGTGTCCTGGATCTCCGGCGCCGCGCGGGTGATCTCCTCGAAACGGATGATCGAGCCCGAGCGCATGGCCTGGTAGACGGGCGATGGGACCAAAGCCCGCTGGCTCGGTCCCTCGGCCAGCAGCAGGGCGTAGTTCCAGGAATAGCGGATGTGGTCCTCGGTGGTGCCGGCCGTGCCCTGAACTGTCAGATTCGAGTTGCCGCTGATGGCCGCCGCCAATAATTCCGAGAGCATCGATTTGGCCGTGCCCGGCTCGCCCACCAGCATCAGCCCCTGGCGGCCCAACAAGGTGACGATGGCCCGGTCCACCAAGGCGTCGTCGCCGTAGAACTTGGGCGACACCCCCGCCCTCGGCTGGCCCAGGATGAAGTCGCGAACCGCTCGCGGGCTCAGCCGCCAGCCCGGCGGCAGCGCCGCTCCCTCGGACTGGTCGCGGTCTCGCAGCCGGGCCAACTCGTCGTCGTGGCGCTCCTCGGCCGGCCGCCGGATGGCCTCGTCCGGGCCAGCCCCTGGGGGCGACGGCTGCGTGGTCCGCCCGCCGGGCTCGCCGTTAGACACGGGTCTTAACCTCCCAATCGGGGTCGAAGGTGCCGGCCTCGGCCACATAGACATAGTCGGCGTAGGCCTCGGCCAACAGGATGGGCCAGACTTCAGACAATTCTAATTGACTAAAATCGGCTTGGCGGAAGACCAACTCGGTGACCGCCGCCGGCACTTGCCCCTCTGTCATCAGCGCTCCGGTGAAGCAGAGTTGTAAGACAAGGCCCGCCGAAGGCAACTTTTTTTGGTAATAGTTGAACCAGGATCCTTCCTCGACCACCCCCCGGGTGTAACCGCGATGGCCGGCCCGCGCCCGGATGGCGAAGCTATCCGACAACCAACCTTTGTGATCGTCGATGGTGTCGGCCTCGGCCGCGAACTGCGGCGGCGGGGCCGTGAACTGGTCGAACAACGGCCGGATGTGATAGTCGGCCAAACTGTCGCGCCAGAGCTCGGCCTTCTCCGGGCCGATCGTCACCCGATGGGCCAACTCCACTCGGTCCGCCGGCCCCAAGACCACGGCCTCGTCGTCCTCGTCCAGCCATTCCCCCTCCGGCGTGGGCCGGAACAGGCGCTCGCCGTCGGGGGCGACCGCCTTCCAGACCAAGGTCGCGACCAAGGGCCGCATCAGCGGCTGCTCGGCCCAGAGTTGCCGCCACTCGGCCGCCGGCCAACTCCGACCCGAACACATGGCCTCGAACAACCGGGCGGTCTGCAGCTTGACCGTCTGGGTCAACTCCTTCCTGGCCCCGGACAACTGGGCGGCAGTCTGTTTGAACAACTCCGGGTCATCGCCCACACCGGCCTTGGGCAAAGCTTTGACCGGCTGACCCTCGGAGTTGAACAACTCGATGGCGAAAGCCCCGGTCTTGGGACGACGGACGATCCGGCCCTGGAATTGGCGACGGCCCAAGTCCAACTCCAAGACGCCGTCCTGGTCGAAGCCAGCGGTGGCGATGGTGCGGTCGGCCAACTGGTCCATCGACCAGCCCTGACGCTCGGCTAGTTGTAGGGCCAACTCTCCCGCCTTGGTCCGGACGGTCTCCTGACGGTGGGAGCGGGCGATGCCGAGGACGAATTGGATCGCGGCCGGCGAGTCGTTGGCGGCGGCGGCGCAGACCAGGGCCTCCAGTTGGGCCCGGCGGGCGCGGTGGTCGCGGCTGTAGCGCTGTCCCAGCTCCGCCACCAGGTGGCCCGGGACGCCAGCCGCCAGGGCCAAGACGCCTTTGCTGGCGATGGCCGAGCCGAGGTATTCCATGGACCGCTCCCGCCACTTCCGCTCGAAAACCTGCTCCTCGGTCTCGTCATCGTGGTCGTGCAACCACGACCGCATCCACGACTTGGTCTCTTCGGCGGCGTAACGACGGCATTCCTCGTCCGGGTGCCGGCGGGTGTCCCGGGCGATCCAAGCCTCCAAGGCGAAACGGCCCAGGGCCTCCCGGCTGGGCGCGTCTAACAGCCCCACATAGATCGGGATCAGCCCGACCCCCATCGGGTCCTTCAACTTATCGGCCAAGACCGCCCACCAACGGATGACCACGGGATCGACCGGCTCGCCCGTGGCCCAACGACAAGCCGGCAGGCCGTCCAACGGGAACCAACCGAAATCGGCCGGGAATCGCCCGGCCAACCCCTTGACGGCCGCCCGGCCCAAGACCTCGGGAGTCAAATATTGGGAAATGTCTTGGCCCAGAGCGGTCAGGGCGACCAAGATGGCGGCCTGGACCGGCTCGCGCTTCTCCTTGGACCAAGCCCGGCTCAAGGCTTCGACCGCCCCGGGGTCGCCCAGCCGCCCCAGCCAGGCGGCGGCGTTGGCCCGCGCCTCCTGCCCGGTGGAGGTCAATTTTTGGACGGCCAAGCCGACGGCGCCGGGCCAACCCTCCAACACGGCCTGGGCCTGGCGGCGGTAACGCCCGTCCGAGTCGGTGGCCCATTCGACCAACACCGGCAGCAATTGGGGCGGCGGCGACGGGAACATGGCCAAGATTCGCAACGCCAGTAGTCGATGCGAGTCGTCGTGATACTCGGGCCTGGAGTTGGGGACCAGGCCTAGGACTAACTCCAGCCAGAACGGGTGTTGGGCGAAGAAGGGCCAGACGTGCTGCGGCGACAAACGGCCGATAATCCAGAACGCCAGTTGGGCGGTCTCCGACACCGGATCGGGCAAGTCGGTCGTGGCCAAGGCTCGGAGGATCGTCCGCAGATCCTCATCACGCAACTTTAATTTACTTATACTCCAGGGGATGCCTTGGCTCGTGGGGTGGCAATAGGCTCTCGCCACCCCGGCCAGGGGGAAGCGGGGCATGAAACGGGCGAAATGGTGGGCCAGGCCGGGGAAGGCCGGCGGCTGATCAGTCTTGAAGTTGAGATAGTCGACCAACTGGACCAGTTGGGAACGGTCGACCAGACGTAATCGGTCCAATTCGGCGCGCTCTGATTCAGCCCGCCACCAGTTGCTGGGGTGTTCGGCCAGGCGGCGTTCGGCGGCGGCCACCTGCTGGGCCAAGCTGGTCTCCATCGCCGGGACGATCAGTGAAGGCTCCGGCCCGGGCGGCGGCGGCGTGACCGGCGGCAAGGTCAAGCCACAGGCCGTCGCCACATCGGCCGATGACTCCGCCCCGGGCGGCGCATCCGGCGGCGGGGCCGCTCCCGCGACCGCCGCGGCATCCCCGCCCGACTCGCCCTCCCCTCCCGACTCCGACCGCCCGGCCGGCGGGGCCACCAAGGCCACAGTCTCCAGGGCGGCGCGCAACCATTCGCCCCGCCGGCCGGCATCGCCCTGGGCCAAGGCCGCCTCCAGCACCGGCCGGCCGGCGTCGCCCAGTCGAACCACCCGATCAATCACGGCGGACAACTGCGCAGTCGGCGTCCGATCAATCACATCTAAAAATACTTGTTGTCTAATCTCGGCCGGACAGCCGGCCACCAGGTCGAGAGCGGCTTGACGGACCGCCTTGGTCCGGTCGAGGACGATCTCCACCACCGCCGGTGCCAGAACCGGGGCCAAATCGGGTAACACCCCGGCCCAGACCAGAGCCGAAGCGCGGGCACTGGTCGAGGCTTCGACCAATGTGGCCACGGCCGTCTCAGCCTGGTCCCGGACATATCGCACCCAGGCCCGTTCGGCCGGCCGCGCCTGTTTCCCCCAGAGCCAGATGACGTCGCGGTCGAAATAGGAGGAGTAGCCGCCGGTGACGCTGAGCAGCGGGAAACTGTCCCAGAAAGCGGCCAAAGCCGCCCGGTCCGGGTCATAGAACGGGTCCCCCGCCAGCAGCCGCAGCACGAAATCCGGCTCCCAGGCCTGATGGTGGCCGATGGCTTGCGCCCGGGCCGACTGCAAATAGGCCAGCCAGTCCGGAACCGCCGCCGGGCGGGGCGGCATGGTGTGGCCGTATGGCAACACGGCCAACACCCGCCCCAGCCGGATCCACTGTTGCGCCGACAACCGTTGATGGTTCAAGGACAAGTCGGCGAAATGCCTATGGTTCCCGGGCTGTTCCATCCACTGCTGTTTCAGCGCTCGGAGCTGGTCCCGCGTCAAGGCCAAACCAGCCGGGTCGCCTTGGCCCTGTACCACATAGTCCCGCACCGCCTCGGCCGCGGCCTGATGCTCCTGAGGCCAGTAACTGAATAATTGTTGTGCTTCGTCCACCGGCGCCTCAACCGCCGCCGTCTCGCCGCGCGGCTTCGACTTGAGGCCGAGGGCGACCGCCAATCTGCCCAGTATCACCGCCCCTCCCTAAAGTCGAACACCGCCGAAAACATTAGTACATGGCCTGAGGCTTGAACCTCCAGATCGGCTTCGGCGTCCTTAGCGGCCATCTGGCCCGGGCTGTCTCTTGGAGACGACACCGGGGAGGCCGGTCGCCGGGGTAGCCGTCAGAGGGCGACCTTGAGCTCCCAAGCGGGGTCGAAGGCGCCGGCCTCGGCCACATAGGCGTAGTCGGCGTAGGCCTCGGCCAGCAGGATGGGCCAGACTTGGGCCAATTCCAATTGGCCGATATCGGCCTGGCGGAAGACCAGTTCGGTGACCGCCGCCGGGGCCTGCTGCTCCGGCAGCTGCGAGCCGGTGAAGTTTAGTTCCAAGACGATGCCCGCCCCGGGCAACTCTTTTTGGTAATAGGTGAACCAGGAGCTTTCGTTTATCCCCCGGGTGTAGCCGCGTTGGCCGGCCCGCGTTCGGATGGCGAAGTTGTCCGACAACCAGCCCTTATGGTCGTCGATGACGTCGGCCCCGGCGGCGAAGTCGGGCGGCGCGGCCGTGAACTGATCGAACAAGGGCCGCACCTGATGGGCGACCAGACTGTCGCGCCAGAGGGTGGACGCCTCCGATCCGATTGTCATGCGGTGGGCCAACTCCACCCGGGCCGCCGGCTCCAAGATCACGGCCTCGTCGGTGGCCCCCAAGCACTCCCCCGCCGGTGTGGGCCGGAATAGCTGTTGGCCGCCGGGAGCGTCCGCCCGCCAGACCAGGGTGGTGGCCAAGAACCGCATCAGCGGGTGCTCGACCCAAAGTTGACGCCATTCGGTCGCCGGCCAGCTCCGACCGGAACACATGGCCTCGAACAGCCGGGTGGTCTGCAGCCTGACCGTCTGGGTCAGCTCTTTCCTGGCCCCGGACAATTGGGCGGCGGCCTGTTTGACCACATCCGGGTCGTCGCCCACACCGGCCTTGGGCAAAGCCTTGACCGGCTGACCCTCGGCGTTGAACAACTCGATGGCGAAAGCCCCGGTCTTAGGACGGCGGGCGATCCGGCCCTGGAACTGGCGGCGCCCCAGGTCTAACTCCAAGACGCCGTCCTGGTCGAAGCCGGCGGTGGCGATGGTGCGGTCGGCCAACTGGTCCATCGACCAGCCTTGGCGCTCGGCGATCTGTTGGACCAATTCCGCCGCCTTGGCCTTGACAGTCGCCTGGCGGTGGGAGCGGGCCACGCTGAGGACGAATTGGATCGCGGCCGGCGAGTCGTTGGCGGCGGCGGCGCAGACCAGGGCCTCGATCTGGGCCCGTCGGGCGCGGTGGTCCCGGTCGTAACGCCGGCCCCATTCGGCCAGCAGATAGCCCGGGGCGCCAGCCGTCAGGGCCAAGACGCCTTTACTGGCGATGGCCGAGCCGGCGTATCCCCTGGCCCGTTCCTGTCGTAGCTGCTCAAGGATCCGCTCCTCGGCCTCAGCTTTCAAGCGATGTCGATGCCACAATGAAAGTTGCTCAACGGCGTGGCGCCGACAGTCCTCGTCCGATGGGCGGATGGTGTCCTGGGCGGTCCAGGCCTCCAGGGCGAAACGGCCCAGGGCCTCTCGGCTGGACTGGTCCAACAGCCCCACATAGATCGGGATCAGCCCGGCCCCCATCGGGTCTTTCAACTTGTCGGCCAAGACCGCCCACCAACGGATGATCACGGGATCGACCGGCCCGCCCGTGGCCCAGCGGCAAGATGGCAGGCCGTCCAACGGGAACCAGCCGAAATCGGCCGGGAATCGCCCGGCCAACCCTTTGACGGCCGCCCGGCCCAGGACCTCGGAGGTCAGGTATTGGGCGATGTCTTGGCCCAGGGCGGACAGGGCGGCCAGGATGGCGGCCTGGACCGGCTCGCGCTTCTCCTTGGACCAAGCCCGGCTCAAAGCCTCGACCGCCCCGGGGTCGCCCAGCCGCCCCAGCCAGGCGGCGGCGTTGGCCCTGACCTCCTGCTCGGGGGCGGTCAGCCGTTGGGCGGCCAAGTCGACGGCGCCGGGCCAGACCTCCAACACGGCCTGGGCCTGGCGGCGGTGGCGCCGCCTGGGGCCGACGGCCCACTCGACCAAAACCGGTAGCAGTTCAGGCGGCGGCGCCGGGAACATGGCCAAGATCCGCAATGCCAGTCTCAGCTCCGAGTCGTGTTTATACGCGGGTCTGGGATTGGGGACTAGGCCCAGGGCTTGTTCCAGCCAGAGCGGGTGTTGGGCGAAGAAGGGCCAGACGTGCTGCGGCGACAAGCGGCCGATCATCCAGGCCGCCAGTTGGGCGGTCTCATCGACCGGATCGGGCAGGTTGGTCGTGGCCAAGACCCGGAAGACCGTCCGCAAGTCCTCGTCACGCAACTTGAGTTGGCTTAACTCCCAGGGGAGGTCGCGGCTGGTGGGAGCGCGGTAGGCCCGCGCCACCCCGGCCAGGGGGAAGCGGGCCATGAACTGGGCGAAGAGGTGGGCCAGGCCGGGGAAGGCCGGCGGCTGATCGGTCTTGAGGTTGAGGTAGTCGACCAGTTGGACCAATTGGGAGCGGTCGACCAGACATATCTGATCCAGCTCGTGGCGCCACCAGACATTGGGCCGTTCGGCCCGCTCGCGCTCGGCGGCGGCCACCTTCTGGGCCAGGACGACCTCCATCGCCGGGACGATCAGCGGGGGCTCCGGCCCGGGCGACAGCGGCGTGATCGGCGGCAGCGTCAACCCGGAGGCCATCGTCACACCGGACAACGGCTCCACCCCGGGCGGCGGCTCGAACGAGACCGGCGGTCCCGGCGGCACCCAGGCGGCGGGAGACACAGACTCAGCCGTCCCCACGTCAGCCGACGACACGAACCCAACCGGCTCCACACCGGCAAACGACACAAACCCAGCCGGCTCCAGACCGGCCGGCGGATCCGACGGCGGGACCGCCGCCGCAGCCTCATCGTCCGACTCGCCCGAGACGGACTGGGCGGGGACAGACGGTCGGCGCGGCTTGAGGCCGAGGGCGGCCGCCAACCGACCCAGCATCATCGCCCCTCGCTCTCAGCGCCGTCGGCTCAGCGGTTCAGGCGCTCGACCAGCGCCCGGACCGAGGGCGGGATCTGCTCCGGGTTCTGGGTCTCCGGGCTGGGCCGGGGCTGGTCGGCCCGCAGGGCCAGCGGCACCACCCCGGCCCAGACGCCCCGGTCCTCGCCGTCGTCCGGGCTCTCGCCCTGGTAGGACTGGGCCAGCTTGACCGTCGCCTGGGTCAGGCCCAGGGCCAGCACGGCGGTCTTTTTGACCTCCTGGCCCAGCGGCGGTCGGACCTCTTGGCGGCGCCCCGGCGTGATGTGGTCGACCAGGAAGCCCAAGGCGGCCGGCAGCAGGTCGGGGGCGACCAGCCGGGCGCGGCCGTAGATGACGGCGCTGCGGTAATGGGCCGAGGAGCCGAAGGTCGAACGGGCGAAGACCAGGCCGTCCAGCAGCGAGACGCAGACCGCCACGTCGACGCCGTTGCTGCCGGCCTGCTCGAACAGGCCGGCAGCCGGCGAGCCGTGCAACAACAGTTGGGGGCCGTGGCCGTCGCGCAGGTCGCCCACGGCGTGGAAGAAGGGCAGCGCCACCGGCCAGCCGCGACGGACGAAGGCGACGTGGGCCACCAAGGCCTCGTCCAAGATGGCGGCCAGGGCCGCCGGGTCGCCCGACTGCCGCTCCGGATTACGGGTCAGGGTCAGGTTGGGGCCGACGCGGACGCCGCCCTCCAACCGTTCGGCCAGGCTGAGGCCGGGCTCGGACATGGTCACCTCGTCACCTGTTCTAGTTGTTCTCGGCGGCCGGGGGCCGCCCACTGTTCTCGGCGGCCTGGGGCCGCCCCTTGCTCTGGCCGGCGGCCGGCCGCCCGCCAGCCGATTCAGGCTGTTGGCGGCGGTTGATGGCGGCCCACTCGTCGCGCAGCCCGACCGTGCGGTGGAACCACAACGGCCGCCGGGGGTCGGCCGCGAAGTAGCCCAGGCGCTCGAATTGCACCACCTGGCCGGGCGGGGCCTGGCCCAGGGCCGGCTCCAACCAGCAGTCGGTCAGCAGTTCGAGCGAGTCCGGGTTGAGGTCGTCCAGCGGCTCGCCCGTCCGTGCCCCCGGCGTCTCGGCTAAGAACAAGCGGTCGTACAGGGCCACCGTGGCTTGGACGGCGTGGTCGGCCGAGACCCAGTGCATGGTCGATTTGACCTTGCGCCCGTCCGGCGCGTCGCCGCCTCGGGTGGCCGGGTCGTGGACGGCGTGGATGGTTGTCACCCGGCCGGCGGCGTCCTTGTCCACCCCCGTGGCCGTCACCAGGTAGGCGCCGCGCAGCCGCACCTCGCGGCCCGGCGACAGGCGGAAGAACTTGGGCGGCGGCGCCTCGGCGAAGTCGTCGCGCTCGATCCACAGCTGGCCCGAGAAGGGCACCCGCCTGAGGCCGGCGGCCGGATCCTCCGGGTTGTTGACCACCTCGAACCACTCCACCCGGTCGGCCGGCCAATTGTCGATCACCAGTTTGACCGGCCGCAGCACCGCCATCCGCCTGGGCGCGGTCCGGTTCAACTCGGCCCTCACGAAGGCCTCCAACTCCTCCAGCGAGTGGCGGGCGTTGGTCTTGTTCAAGCCGATGTGGGCGCAGAAATCACGGATGGCCGCCGCCGGGTAGCCACGGCGGCGCAGCGCCGCCAGGGTCGGCAGCCGGGGGTCGTCCCAGCCGTCGACCAGGCCGTCTGTCACCAGTTGACGCAAGCGTCGTTTCGATGTGACGGTGTGGGTCAACTCCAACCGGGCGAACTCCAATTGCTGGGGAGCCTCGCCCGGCAGGTCGAGGTGGGCCAAATACCAGTCGTAGAGCGGCCGGTGGCTGACGAATTCCAGGGTACACATGGAATGGGTCACGCCCTCCAGGGCGTCGGATTGGCCGTGGGCCCAGTCGTAGGTCGGATAAATCACCCAGTCGTCGCCCGTCCGATGGTGGCGGCTACGCCGAATGCGATACATCACCGGGTCGCGCAGCTGCATATTCTCGGATTGCATGTCGATCTTGGCCCGCAGCGTCATCGACTCGTCCTCGAACTCGCCGGCCCGCATCCGCCTGAATAAGTCCAGGCTCTCGGCCGGCGGCCGGTCGCGATAAGGCGACTCGACCCCGGGACGGCCATAGCCGCCGCGCTGCAGCGAGACCGTGGCGGCGTCCTGCTGGTCGACGTAGGCCAGCCCGGCTTTTACCAGGTCCTCGGCCCAGCGGTAGAGATCCGGGAAATAATCGGAGGCGTAGACCACCGCGTCCGGCTCGAAGCCCAGCCAGGCGATATCCTCGATGATCGACTCGACGTATTCCTCGTCCTCGGTGTCGGGGTTGGTGTCGTCGAAACGCAGTTGGCAAACCCCGTCGAATTGCCGGGCGATCCCGAAATCCGCCACAATGGCTTTGGCGTGGCCGATGTGGAGGTAGCCGTTGGGCTCCGGCGGGAAACGGGTCTGGACCCGGCCGCCGTAGCGGCCGGCGGCCCGGTCGGCCCGCACGGCGTCGGCCACGAAGTCGGTGGCGGTCAAGTTCGCGGGCTGATTCACGGGGAACAAACTACCCCGGATGGGTCCGGGCTCAAACTATCCCTGCCGTCAGTCGCGGGTCAGCCGGCGGTGGGCGGTGCGGTGCGGCCGGGCGGCCTCGACGCCCAGGCGGGCCACCTTGTTGGCCTCGTAGTCCTCGAAGTTGCCCTCGAACCAGAACCAGCGCGCCGGGTCGTCGTCGTCGCCCTCCCAGGCCAGGATGTGGGTCGCCACCCGGTCCAGGAACCAGCGGTCGTGGGAGATGACCACGGCGCAGCCGGGGAACTCCAGCAAGGCGTCCTCCAACGATTGCAGGGTCTCGACGTCGAGGTCGTTGGTCGGCTCGTCCAACAACAACACGTTCCCGCCTTGTTTCAGAGTCAGGGCCAGGTTGAGCCGGTTGCGCTCCCCGCCCGACAAGACGCCGGCCAATTTCTGCTGGTCCGGGCCCTTGAAGCCGAAACTGGCGACGTAGGCCCTGGACGGCATCTCGAAGTTGGCCACCTTGATGTGGTCCAGCCCGTCGGACACCACCTGCCAGACGTTGGCCGTGGGCTCCAGTCCGGCCCGCTCCTGGTCGACGTAGCTGAACTTGACCGTCTGGCCGATCTGGACCCGGCCGGCGTCCGGGTCCTCCTGGCCGATCAAGATCTTGAACAAAGTTGTCTTGCCAACGCCGTTGGGGCCGATGACGCCGACGATGCCGGCCCGGGGCAAATTGAAAGATAAGTTTTCGATCAGACGGCGGTCGCCGAAGCCCTTTGACAACTGGTCGGCGGCGATGACCTCGGAGCCCAGGCGGGGGCCGGGCGGGATATTGATCTCGGCCGGGTCGACCGGGCGGTTGCGCTCGGCCTCGGCCGCCAATTCCTCGTAGCGGGCCAGCCGGGCCCGGCTCTTGGCCTGGCGGGCCTTGGGGTTGGAGCGCACCCACTCCAGCTCGCGCTCCAAGATCTTGGCCCGTTTGGCGTCCTTCTTGCCCTCCACCTGCAGCCTGGCCCGCTTGGTCTCCAGGTAGGCCGAATAGTTGCCCTCGTAGCCGAACAGCGACCCCCGGTCGACCTCCGCGATCCAGCTGGCCACCTTGTCCAGGAAATAGCGGTCGTGGGTGACGGCCAGCACGGCCCCGGGGTAGTTCTTGAGGTGGCCCTCCAGCCAGGCCACCGACTCGGCGTCGAGGTGGTTGGTCGGCTCGTCCAACAACAACAAGTCAGGCTGTTGCAAGAGTAATTTGCATAGGGCCACCCGACGGCGCTCGCCGCCGGACAGGTGGTCCACCAGCTCGTCCGCCGCCGGACAGCGCAGGGCGTCCATGGCCTGCTCCAGGCGCGAGTCCAAGTCCCAGGCCTCCAGCCGGTCCAACTCGGTCTGCAGCTCCCCCATCTCAGCCAGCAAGGTGTCATAGTCGGCCTCGGGGTGGCCCAGCTCGACGGCGATCTGGTTGAAGCGCTTGACCTTGGCCAAGGTGTCGGCCACGGCCTCCTCGACATTCTCCAGGACCGTCTTGCCCTCGGTCAGCGGCGGCTCCTGCAAGAGGATGCCGACGCTGGCGTCCTTGGCCAACAAGACATCGCCGTTGTTCGGCTTCTCCAACCCGGCCATCAGCTTCAGCAAGGTCGATTTGCCAGCGCCATTGGGTCCGACGACGCCGATCTTGGCGTCACGGAAGAAACTCATACTGATCGACTCGAAGATGAGCTTGTCGCCCAGCTTCTTCCGCACCTCGTGCAGGGTCAAAATGAAATCGGCCATCTGTAGTCCTCCGCTTAGCCCCAAGGATTGGCCGCCGCCAACCAATCTTCCAGGCGACGGCGAACCAGGATATTATGCCAGTCCGCCCCAACCCCGCCAGGTTATCCCCAGGCGACGCAGGTCGGCCCGATCCGTCCCCAGCCGGCGCCGTCGGCGGCCCTTCTCCCCCGGCGCGGCCCATGGTCATAGGTGATAGCCCATCGACCGCGAAGGATCACATCATGGACATAACCGTTACTCTGACGGGCAATCTCGGGGCCGACCCGGAGACGCGCCTAAGCGCCGCCGGGTTGCCGGTGACGTCGTTCCGGGTGGCCACAACGCCGCGCCTGAACCGCCACGGCGTCTGGATCGACGGCGCCACCACCTGGACCCAGGTGACCTGCTTCCGCGACCTGGCGACCCACGTCGGCCGCAGCCTGCGCAAGGGCCAGCCCGTCATCGTCCACGGCCGTCTGCGGACCTCGGAGTGGATCGGCTCCGACGGCGCCAAACACGACCGGGCGGTGGTGGAGGCCATCGCCGTGGGCCACGACCTCAACCGTGGCGCCAGCCAATTTACCCGCTCCGAGCGTTCGGCCGAGATCGTCTCGGCCCCGCCCGACGAGGTGGACGAGGCCGACCCGGCCGAGGCCGAGGCCCCGGCCGCCCTGGCCGCCTGACCCGATCAACGGCTGATCGGATAGGGTCGCCCGCTAGCCGATCAGCGATGGACCAGGGCTGAACTCAGATCCGCCGCCGATCGACGCGGCGGTGGATCAGGACTGAGACTCCCGCCCGGCCCCGGGCAGACAGTGGGGGGTACTGGGATGACCGGGGCCGGGCGGCTCCGAAGGTGCCCCTTGGGCCGGCGAAGGTCGGCCCAAGGGGCGTCGATCCGCCAGCCACAACCTCGCCCCGCGTCATCTCCGCCGAATCCAGGATCTCCGCCGACCCGCGCGTCAACCGCTCAGAGTCAACCGCTCAGAGCCGTGTCGAATCTGACCGTGGACGACAGTCAGCGGGAGAACAGGGCCCGCAGCGCCTGGCTGGCCTGGTTGTGGCGGACCAACTCGTCGTTGACCGGGGCCACGACCGCCTCCCGTGTCACCTGGGCGACGGCTTGGCGCAGGGTCGAAACGGCTCTGGTCTGTTTGGCTCTCGCCTGGGAGACGACGGCCGCCCGGGCCAGGAACGCCAGACCGAGGCCGACCACCAGTCCGCCCAGCGCCAGCCAGGCCGGCCAGGGCAGGGGGCCGAGGTTGGGCAGGGGCGGGGCGGGCCAGCCACGGACCTGGGCGAGGGCGTCGTAGCCCAGCCAGAGCAGGCTAACCAGCAGCGTCCAGAAGCAGACCAGTTGGACGACTTTGGCCCCGGACCACCAGCCGGGACGATGGTCCAGCCCCAGGTCGGCCGAGCCGACGGTCCGGTCCAATCGGGCCGGCAGGACGGTCTCCTGGGAACGGGCGGCCCGTTGCACGGCCTGTCGCCAACTGGGCGGCAGCCGGCGGATGGAGTCGTCGTCCAGGCCGCGCAAGGCCGTGTCCACCCGGGCGGCGGGCACCGACCGCCAGGCTCGGACCGAGGTTCGTCCGGCCTCCCGGGGCCGGTCCGAGGCCTCCTTTGCGCCCGAGTCCGGGGAGGACCCGCCGTCGACGGGCTGATGGCCGGCGGGGGCCAGGTTGAGGCGTTTGAGCGGGTCGGGGCGCAACCGTCGGATCCAATTGGCCGGCGGCCAACCGGTCGCCACCTGGCCGCGATAGCGCCAGGAGGCGCCGACCGCCTGGGCCACCTCGTCCACCCCGGCGGCGGCCTCCATGGCCCGATCCAGATCGGCGATGGCCGGCTCGCTCAGCGGGGCCACCAGGTTCGGGGAGACCGCTGTCCGCAGCCGGCGGGCGGCCGCCGCCACATCGGCCAGCAGGCGGGCGGCCACGGCCCGCTTGCGGGCGGCGACCTCGCGCAGGGCCCGCCGCAGCTGGTCGACGCCTTGGCCGGTGGCGGCGGAGACGGCGTGGATGTCGACCCCGGTGATGCCCTCGCCGGCCAGCAGGTGGGCCAGGTCGGCCCGGATGCGGTCGATCTGCTCCGGGCGGATGCGGTCGATCTGGTTGAGGACGAAGATCATGGTCTCGGCGTGGGAGGCCATCGGGATGAGGTAACGGTCGTGGAGGGCGGCGTCGGCGTACTTCTGGGGGTCGACCACCCACAAGACGACGTCGACCAATTCGATCATCCGGTCGACCTCGTCCCGGTGGCGCTGGACCGTCGAGTCGTAGTCGGGCAGGTCGATCAAGACCAGATCCCTCAGGTCGCGGCCGGGGACGCTGTGCCTGCGGGGCACCTCCAGCCAGGCCAGCAGCTCGTCCGTGTCGGTGGAGCCGAAGGTCATCGACATGGCTTCGGAGGTGATCGGGCGGCGCACCCCGGTCTCGGCCAGGGCGGTCCGGGACAAGACGTTGAAGAGGCTGGACTTGCCCGCCCCGGTGGCCCCGGCCAGGGCCACGACGGTGACGGGGCCGGCCAGGGCCAGCCGCTGTCCGGCCCGCCTCAGGACTGTCCGGGCCGGGTTCAAAAGGGTCTCGTCCACCCGGCCGGAGGCGGCCTCAATGGCCTCGCGCAACAGGTTGAGGCTCTGGGAGACGGATAGATCGGCCACGTCGCTCACTTCCCGGCCGAGGCCATGGGGGACGGTCCCACCGCCACAGCTTCCAGGCCGCTGGCCTCGACCGTCTGGGCGGCGGCCCGCTCGGCCGAGGTCAAGACGGCCTGGAGGCTGAGCTCGACCAGCTCCTCGCCCCGCAACTGGTCGATCTCCTGGCTGATGGCGTTCAACTGGTGGGGCAGGGCCGGATCCAGGTGCAGCCGCTCCAGCAGCTCCACGAAACGGCCGAACTGGCCCGACATCAGCTCCTGCGCCCGGCGGCCCAACAGCTCTTGGCCCCGCTGGGCCAGGCGGCCGGCCGCCTCGGGGCCGAAGACCAGGTCCAAGACCCGGCCGGCCACGACCGGGCCGACGGCGTTCCCGGCCTCCCCCGCCCCGGTCGCCCGGACCAGGGACACCAGCATCAGGGACAGGCCGACGGCGTCGGCCCCCAGGGCCGCGATCTTGGACTGGGCCTTCTTCGACTCGCTCTCCTGGCCCACCAAAGTCGAAATGTCGGTTTGCCACTGGCGGACGGCCTCGGCGGCGGCGTGGCCGAAGCCGGGGTCCGGCCGGCCGAGGTCGGCTCCGCCGCGCTCCAACACGAACTCGCCGGACGGCTGGGAGCGCCAAGCGGCCTGGGCGCTTTCGCAGGCCAGTTGTCCGGCCTGGGTCAGCAGGGTCTCCAACCCCGACTCGACGGCCAGCTTGGCGTTGCCCGCCTCGACCGGCTGGCCCTTGATGCGATGCGACATCCGGTCGCGCCAGCGCGCCCAGCCGGAGTCGAGCCGGCGCATGGCCTCGCCCGCGCCGAACTGATCCTGCCAGCGGACCAGGACCTCATCGTGCAGCAGGGCGGCCTCCCCGGCCTCGAAAACGGACTCCAAGGCGGCGCCGAACTGGGCGGCGGCGTCTTGGCGCAGCCGCTCGACCGCCGCCAACTGGCCGGCCAGCCCCCGGGCGATCTCCGGCCCCTGGAAGGACAGCGCGCCGACGGCCCCGTCCAAGGTCTTCATCACCACCAGGCCGCGGGTGCGCTGGTCGGCGGCCAGGGCGGCCAACCAGCCACGAATCGGCTCGACCGCCGCCTTCGGCAACATGCCCTGCTCGTCCACCACCGTCTCGGGCACCGCGAAAAAGGGCGAGTTACCCAGGCCGCGCTCGGTCATCATGGCCGCCAAGTGGCTCGGCACCTCGGCCATGGCGGCCGGCGGCACCCGGTCCAAGACCACCGCCACAGCGGCCGAGCGGTCGACCGCCTCGGCCAGGTACTGCCAGGGCACGGCATCGGCGTAGCGGGTGGCGGAGGTGATGAACAGCCAGAGGTCGCCGGCCGCCAGCAATTGCTCCGCCAGAGCCCGGTTGGCGGCGTCGATGGAGTCGATGTCGGGCGAGTCGAGCACGGCCATCCCCCGGGGCATGGCCGGGTCGGGCACGATGCGGAGGCTGTGCAGGTCGTGGTAGACGCCGCTGGAGCGGGCCAGCCCGGGCAGGATGCGGTCGTCGTTGAACCAGTCGACATCCTCGGGGTGGTGGATCAAGACCGGTGACTTGGTGGTCGGGCGGATGACTCCGGTCTGGCTGACGGCGTGGCCGATGATCGAGTTGACCAAAGTCGACTTCCCGGCGCCGGTGGAGCCGCCGATGATGACCAGTAGGGGGGCGCGGATCTGACGCAGCCGGGGCAGGACGTAGTCGTCCAGCTGCCCCACGACCTCCTCGATCTGACGGCGGGCGGCCTCGGCCCCGGGTAGGGGCAATGGCAGCCGGGCGGCTTCGAGGGCAGCCCGCAACCGCGACAGCGCCAGTTCCAAGGCACTCGCCATCGCTTGCCTCCTTCGCCCGCCTAGGCTGGTGGGCCCCAGAGGGGATCAACCGCCGTGCGGCGCATCTGTCCGCCCGAGCTTAACGGCTGGACCGCCGGGCCCGCCGGAATAGCCGGAACGACACTCGCGGGTTGCCCCCACAGTTTGGTCAAGCCTAGCTTTCCCGCCCGTCGCCGCCAGAGATAGGGTCTCAAACCGGAGGGATTCTCAATCGCACGTTTAGATCTGAGACGGCGGATGTCATTCACCAGCTCGTACTCGCGCCACAGACCGCCCTCATCGGCCACCCCCCGGACGACGGCGTCGCGCAGATAGGCCAATTCCGTCACCGCCGATTGCAGCCGGACGGTGGCGATGACGTTGCCGTGCCAGGGCGAGATCAACAAGGCCTTGGTCCTGGTCCACCACTTGGCGAACAGGTCGGGGTAGGACGTCGGCAGCCAGCCCATGACGACGTAGTCCGTCAGCCGGCTGGCGATCAGACGGCGCTGGCGCCCCAGGGTGAAGCGGACGAAGAGGATCAGGACCAACACCGCCGGCATCATCGCCAGCAGGTAGATCAGGCCCAGGTTCTCCGACGGCACCAGCTCAGCGGTCACGGCCGTGTTGAACCCCATGTGCAGCCCGGCGGCGGTCAGGTAGCCGACCAGGGGCGCGACCACCCGGACGATCTTGGAGCGGTGGCGGACCGCCACGGCCAGGCCGATGCCGGTCATGGCGGTGAACAAGGGATGGCCGAAACAGAAATAGAGGCCGCGCTGGAGGGCGAACTGGCGCAGCCAGGACTGGACGTCCCCGGCCGAGGCCGTCTGGGAGCCGTAGACGACGACCTGGCCGTAGTAGATGATGTTCTCGGTGAAAGCGAAGCCGACGGCCGACAGTCCGGCCAGGCTGATGCCGGACAAGCGGCTGACGATCCGCCCCCGGTCGGCCCAGACGATGACGAACAAGATGACAGCCTTCATCGCCTCCTCCACGAAGGGGGCGATGAAGACGGCCAGCCGGGCCGTGCTGTAGCCGGGCTCCCACCCCATCACAGCCAGCCGGGACGAGGCCCACTCGTTCAAGAAGAGCGCCCCGGCGCAGGCCGTCGAGCCGCCCCAGGTCAGGGCCAGCAGCCAAAGTGGCAGGCGTTGCGGCCGGAAACGGTCGAAGGCGATGAAGATCAGGGCCAGGACCGCCAGCGTCGGCCAGGCGTACTTGGCGGCCAGCCAGATGGCGTCCAGGTTGAAGCCGGGGACGACGCTGCCGTCGGGCTGCTCCTGGCCGACCGTCAGCGTGCGATAAATCCAGGCCAGGCTCCAAACCTCGATGGCGACCAGAGCCGACCCCAGGGGCAGCCAGGGGTTGGCCCAGCGGCGCCACCAGGGCTCGGCCGCGCTCTGGGGCACGGCCGCGCGGCGACGCTGGTGGGCCTGGATCCGGGGGGGGACGGTCGAGGCCAAGGACATGGCGACCAGGATAGACGGTCAAACTGGCGGGGCGTCGGGCCGACGAGGCTCACAGTCACCGCCCACAGTCGCCGCCCGCCGGTCTGAACCCGGATCCAGCGGCGGCGGGGTCAGCCCTCGGCGGGGTCAGCCCTAGGCGAGATCAGCCCTCGGCGGGCGACTGGGGCGACGACGGCGGGGCCGGGTCCGGGCCGGCCTGGCGACGGGTCTTGAGGCGGGATAGGACGACCACCACCACCAAGGTGGCCACGATGAAGCCGAGGGAGGCGGTGGTGGGGATCTCCAGCAGGTGGACCGGGCGCCCGGAGTTGATGAAGGGGAGGTCGTTGGCGGCCAGGGCCTCCAGAATGAGTTTGAAGCCGATGAAGGCCAAGATCACCGACAGGCCTTGGGGCAGGTAGGCCAGGCGGTCGATCAGGCCGCCGATCAGGAAGTAGAGCTGACGCAGGCCGAGCAGGGCGCAGGCGTTGGCCATGAAGACGATGTAGGGCTCCTTGGTCAGCCCGAAGATGGCCGGGATGGAGTCCATGGCGAACAAGATGTCGGTCGAGCCGATGGCCACCATCACCATCAGCAACGGGGTGAAAGCCCGCTTGCCCTCGTGACGGGCCACAACGCGGTCGCCGACGAAGCCCGGGGTGGTCGGCAGCCAGCGGCGCAGCAGCCGGATCAGGCGGGACTCGGTGTAGGTCTCGGCCCGCTCGTCCGGGGCCTCCTGGAATTGCTCGAGCATCAGCTTGACCGCCGTGTAGAGCAGGAAACCGCCGAAGAGGTAGAAGACGGCCGCGAAACGCTCGATGACGGCCGCCCCCAACAAGATGAAGACCAGGCGCAGGACCAAGGCGATAGAGATGCCGACCAGCAAGACTTTCTGCTCGGCCTCTTTGGGGACACGGAACTTGGTTATAATCAACAAGAAGATAAACAAGTTGTCCAAGGAGAGGGATTCCTCGGTCACGTAGCCGGCGAAGAACTGCCCCGCCAGGCCCCAGTCGACCACCAGGCCCAGGCCCAGGCCGAAGCCGAGGGCGGCGGTCACGTAAACGCCGATCCAGGTGGCGGACTCGACCAGGCCGGGGACGTGGGGGCGGCGGACGTGGAGGACGAAATCGAGGCCGATGACCGCGACCACGGCGGCTATCGAGATCGCCCAGGTGGCGGTGTTGATTCCCATCAGATATGAACTCCAGACTGGTGTCGCGCGGTGCCGAACATAGTCTGAAGGTCTCTCTCGCTCACTCGCCCGACGGCGGGAACCGGCGGCCCGGGCCGGTTGGGCCGACCGTGATGACGAGCACGCCACGGGGAAATACTCCCCTCCACACGAAGAGCACGATAGCAGCGCCCCGAGTGGTGGCCGGCGGGGGCGCGGCCGGAACGGCCCGACCTGACGCCGGGTATGGGCCGTTAGGCTTAAGACGGTGGGGCCAGGCGGGGCATGGTGATGTCGAAGCGGGCGCCTAAGCCGGGGCCGTCGGACGAGGCCGTGATGGTGCCGCCCTGGGCTTCGACCAGGGCGCGGGCGATGGCCAGGCCGATGCCCGAGCCGCCGTGCTGGCGGTCCCGGGCCGTGTCGGCGCGGTAGAAACGCTCGAACAGGTGGGGCAGGTGCTGGGCCGCCACACCCTCGCCTGTGTCGCTGACGGACAGGAGGACGGTCCCACCCCGGTCCGCCACGGCGAGGCGGACGGCGCCGCCGGGCGGGGTGTGGCGCCAGGCGTTGTCCAACAGGTTGCCCAGCACCTGGCCCATCCGGTCGCCGTCCGCCAGCACCATCAGGCTCCCGGCCGCCGCCGGGGGCGTGTCCAGCGTCAGGCTCAGACCCTTGTCCTGGAAACGGTCCTCGGCCACCACGGCGGCGGCCCGGGCCAGGTCGCGGGCCTCGACCGGGCGCAGGCGCAGGGACAATTCCGGCCCCTCGGCCCGGGCGACGGACGCCAGGTCCTGGGACAGGCGGACCAGCCGGTCGCCCTGGGCGCGGACGACCGCCAATGTGGCCGGCGACAACTCCAGCACCCCGTCCTCGATGGCGTCCAGGCCGGCCGCGATGGCGGCCACCGGGGTGCGTAACTCGTGGGCCACGTCGTTCAACAGCCGGGCGCGCAGGGCGACCGACTGGGACAAGGAGTCGGCCATGGCGTTGAAGGCCGCCGCCAACTGGTCGAACTCACGTCCCAGCCCCGGGTCGGGCACGGCCGCGAAACGACCCGCCGCCACCTCGGCGGCGGCGTCCGACAACTCCCGCAGGGGCTCTGCCAGCCGCCGCGACAGCCACCAGCTCAGCGCCAGCGCCAACGCCGCCGCCACGCCGGCCGCCACCCCCACGGCGGTGGCGCTGGCCGAGCGGAAGGCCTCCTCGGCGTGGGCCGCGGCGGCCGGGTTGTCGCCCAGTCCGGCCTGCCCCAGGTGGAGGTGGAAGAGGCCCGGCCCCACCTGGGCCGACACCAGCCAGGCCACCGCGGCCGTCGCCAAGGCGGTGGCGGCCAAGGCGGCGAATAGCCGGGCGCCCAGGCCCCAGGGTGTCCGGCCGGCCGCCCCCAGGTGGGCGTGGTCGCCCGGAAGATCGGGAGTCGACCCGCCCGGGGCCGTTCGAGAGCGGTCGTTCAGGAGCCCGGCCCGGCCCGACGCCCGGTCGGCGGCCACATCGGGGTCCGGCCCGCCCGGGGCCGTGTCGCCGGTCTTGGGACGGCGGTCCGAACGTGAGCGGCGATCCGGGCGGGGGCGGTCAGACACCGGAGCCCGCCTTGTAGCCGAGCCCACGGACGGTGCGGACGTAGCGCCCGATCCGGGCCGAGTCGCCCAGTTTCTGGCGCACCCGTAACAGGTGGCTGTCCACCAGTCGCTCCTCGGCCGCCCCGGCGTCGCCCCAGGCGACCTCGACCAACTGGCGACGGCTGAACACCCGCCCCGGCTGGGACACCAGGGCGGCCAGCAGGTCGAACTCGGTCCGGGTCAACTCGACCGGCCGGCCGGACAACTGGACCTCGCGACCCAGCCGGTCGATCACCAGTTGGCCCAGCCTCAGCCGGGAGTCCGGCCCGACCGTTCCCGGGGCGCGGCCCGGCCATGGTCCCCGCTGGGAGGTCGGACCGACCGCCGCCGAGCCGCTGGCCGGTCCGCGCCCGGGAGGGAAAGTCGCCGGCCCGACCGGCGGGGGTCCGACCGTCGGCCCGCGCCCCTGGGGGGAGGCCGCCGGACCGGCCGGCGAGGCGGCCTCGTCCCCCGGGCCGGCCGGCGGCGGGGCGGGACTTCGGGGGCGGCGCAGCAGCGCGGCCACCCGGGCGGACAGCTCGCGCGGCCGGAAAGGCTTGGTCAGATAGTCGTCGGCCCCGACGGACAGGCCGATCAAGGTGTCGATCTCGTCCGCCCGGGCGGTCAACATCAAGATGTAGCAGTCGGAGAAGGTCCTGATCTGGCGGCAGACCTCGATCCCGTCCATCCCGGGCAGCCCCAGGTCCAACACGATCACGTCCGGGTCGGTCTCCCGGGCCGCCCGCAAGCCGCTCGGGCCGTCGGCCGCCTCGGTGACGGCGAAACCGTCGCGGGCCAGGTAGCCCGCCACCACGGTGGACAAGACGGCCTCGTCCTCCACCACCAAGGCTCGACGCTCAGGCATAGGGAAAGCCTAGACGGTCGCCCCCCGCCCCGCTTGGGCCGATGTCGCCCACGGGGCGCCATCGGGTCGGTCACCAGCCAAAACTGGCGAGGATTCTGAGGAGCTGAGCCAGAATAAAGTTCCATATCTCAACCAGGGATGTGGAATCCCATGTCAGCGGATCGCCGGCCAAGGCTTTAATAGACAGGTTGCCGCCACCGGGGTAGGCGGAGTCGTAGACGTCGTACCAAGTCGCACCGCCATTCCCGGAGACATAGCTCTGCCCCGGTGAGATGGTCATGTAACTGGTGAAGTTACGGATACCCTTAGGATTCTCGATGTACTGCATTACCGCCCCTCCGGCGGGATCGGAGAGGGTCACGACGACAGCGAAACTGTCGCCAGCCTCTAGCCGGGCTTCCATCAGGTTAACCTGATGGAAGCCGGCGAAATCGATATGGCCTTTGACCGTCTTCCCGTCGCCGCTCGCGACGTCCAGTTAGTCGCCGGAGGTCGGCTTGCCGACCGGCTGATTTCGATAGATCGCGACATCATAGTCGAGGTTCGCCTGAGATGAGTAGAAGGAGACCGCCCACAACATTTTGGGCCCTCCGGCCGGCACCGTGAAGACGTTGGCGCCGATTATCTGGCTGTCACCAAAGCCCAGGCTCCCGGTCGGCGGGGCGTCGTCGTAGAAGAAAACGTAGTTCAAGCCCTTACGCGAATTCTCGGCGTCAAAATAGTAGCTAGGCTCCATCGTGTAATCGTAATAGGACAACCAGAAATAACCGCCGTCGCCCCGGCCGGTTCCCCAACTGTTCTGCACCAACCAAGCCCCGTTGCCCGGCGGCCGGGTCCGAAAATTAGCGGCCGAGTAAGCGTCGTCATAACCCACCAGCGTGACAGCGTGGTTGGCGTGGTAGGCCCCGTCGCGCCAGGCTCCACCTTTGATATCAGGATAGTAGTAGGCGCTGGTGGTCGGGTTATAGGCCTCAGACGCCCAATTTCCCGCCTGCCCGTCGTCGGCGTAGTAAGCGGTGAAGAGAGCGCCGTACTGAAGCAGGGCCTGTTTGACAGTGGCAACGCCGGCCGGACTGTAGACTCGGTTGACGTCACGCGGTGCCGGAAAAATGAACATGTTCTCCAGCCGGTAGGCGGCGGTGTTGATCTGGGCCATGGTCAAACGAGCCGCCAGATTGGTGCGGGGATAAGCCTGAGCGGTTTGGGTGCCGTAACCCTTGGCTAAGGCCGTGGCCGCCACCAGGGCGTTACCGCCGTCGCGGGTGAAATCAGACGCCCGGTCGATGTAGCGGTAGAGACCGCGCTCGTTGTAGACGGCGTTGTCAAGGTGAATGGTCGACAGCTCCGCGCCGGCCCGACCATTGGCGGCCAGACTGGAGCTGGCCGAGGCGGTGGCAGCGAAGGCCCAACAGTCGCCGTTGGTGGTCTGGTCGCGGACCGGACCGACGGTTGATCTGAGGTCAAGTTGGATGGGCAGTCGGAGATTGGTGTCGAAGGCGTGGCTGTAGTTCGGCCTTGTTGATGGCCTCGTAGTCGATGTCCGGGGGGATATAGGCGTTAAGGTAAGCTGGAGCCGGGGCGGCCTCGGCTGCCGGCGAGGTCGGGCCGACGGCCAGGCCGCCCGCCAGAGCGGCGGCGGTCAGCAGGCCGACGGCCCAGCGGGCGCGGTGTCGCGGTGACGATGACTTGGATAATTTGTCAGTCATGTGGAGTCCTTACGGGTTGGCGGAGACGAGTGAGGCTAAGACAGCAGACTAGGCCGGCCAAGACCATCAGCACGGCGGCCACGACAACGCTTGGGGCCGCCGTCGCCGAGGTGTGGGGCAAGGTTCCCGAGACCGGCGACGGAGAGCCCGGTGGCCACGACATGAGAGCCTGAGAGGGCGGGGCGAACGACGTGTCCGGACTATGTCCATCGGTCGGAGCCGAGGCTGGGGGCGCGGCGGAGGGCGAAGGTGAAATACTGCTGCCCGAGGGACTGGTAGACGTGAGACTGGAGCTATTCGCCACAGTCGCTGTCGAGGTGGAAATGGTCGGAGGAAAACTGTCGTCCGCGGACGCCGAACCTGGGGGCGCGGACGGGCCGGGAGACTCGAACGGGCCAGGGCTGGCCGTCGGGGAAGACGCCTGGGAGGCCGTCGCGGACGCAACAGCGTCGGTAGGCGCGGCCGGACTGGGAGAGGGCGACTCTGAGGGCGCTTGCGGGGGCGAGCAAGACCGGCTCTCGCGGTTCCACCGCGAGGGGGAGGTGCATCCAATGGCCGGCTGGGTGTAAAGATCGCCGGCCCCGGCGAAACGGGTGAACACCGCCACCGCTTGCCAATGGTCCACCCAATCCAACTGGATGGACGACAACCCGTCGAGCCAGAACGTCAACCTACGGTCGTCGAAGGCGAAGGCTGGGTTCGGGTTGGCCCGGTAAGACTCCCGAATATCGTCCAAACAGGCCTCCGGATCGAGGACTCGGTCGGCCGCGCAGGGGTCTAAAGACTCGATCAGGCCGAGGATGTCGGTCCCCGGCATGAACAGATCCGAGAAGGCCAGCTCATCGCCCGTGTCCAGACGAAAATTTAATCCCGGCCCCCACCGTGCGACACTACCGGTCACATACGTCATCGGCACCGAGATGACATTGGCGAAATTGCCGCTCACATAGTTATCGTAGGTGAAATCATAATTCACATATAGGCCGCTGGACGTGTTGTATGTATATTTGTAATTGCCGCCGCTGTAACGATAGGCAGTCAAATCGTCCCAGGTCGTGGAGTTGATCTTGTCTTCCACCGCCTGGTCTTTCAAGCCGTCGATGACCACGCCCGCGTAATCGACCATGCAGTACTCGAATTCCGGACGCCCAGACTCCGGATCCTCCGGATGGTGGCCGCAGTCCGGCTCGGAATGGCGGTAGTCGTCGTAGGTGATCGAGTTGAGATAGACCACCTGGTCGGGCGAGGCCAACCCCGGGACGCCATCGGCCCGGGCGGACAGGGGGCGGACGGCGGACAACCCGCCGGCGAGGGCCACCGCCGCCAATAGAGCGGCGATCAGGCGATAGACACGACCGTGATAGAGGGGACGCCCATTCGGAGAGGGAGGCATGGCGAGAACTTACCACGTCCAAGACGACTACACAAGACACTCGCTCGCCTCAGCCGTTCGACCGTCTCGTAGTGAATCAGAAGTTGGACCAGCCCGTGGGCCAGCTCCCAGGTCTACGCTCCCGCGAACAGGCTGGACAGCAATTGGAGCAGCAGTCGGACGATCGTCTGCCAGAGCCCTCGCAGGGTCCCGTTCACCCCTTGGTCGGCCGGGGGCTCGGTCTCGGGGCTGGCGGACGGCGCGGGGTCGGGGGCGTCGCCTTGGTCAGGCAGGACGATCACAACCTCCGGGTCCAGAGGGACATAACCGGTCGGGTGGCTCGGGGCCGAAGTCGGCGCTGAGGAAGTCGGTGTTGGGAACGGGTCGGCCCAAGCCGTGGTCGTGGCCGGACCGACGGCCAGGCCGATGGCCACAGCGGCGGCGGCCAGCGGGACGACGGCCCAGCGGCGCAGCCGCCAGGGGGACGAGTGGTGGGTCATGTCAAATCCCATATCAGATCCTTTGGTCGAGAAGAGACGGCCGGGGTGGGGCCGACCGTCGGACATGAGCGTCAGATAACCGTTGAAACGGCCTCTGACCAGGGCGAACGCGGTCCACCCAAGCGGGGACCGCCATTCGGAGTTGGCGACATGGCCAGACCGTATTACAACCAGTCCTAACATGCAAGCACAGACTCGCTCGCCCAAGTGACCACTTTTTCGGGCCGGCCGCCGGACGGTCCTGGGTCTTGTCCACGGGCCGGCCGAGATGCCGGATCAAGTCCGGGACGACGACCGGCGACAGGACGACGACCAGTGACGGGACGACCACCGGCGGCGGCGAGATCCCGGATCGGGTCCAAGATGACGACCGCTGACGGCGTGGCGGGCCTGGCCCGTGATGGCGCCGTGGAGCCGTGAATTAGGTCTCGACCAACACCATCTTGATCAAAAGTCGATCTGACCGCCATCTGGACTCCACTTGGGGCTGGTTGACTCTAAGCCATGGGTAAGCGGACCGAGCCGGCCTGCCGCCGGGAGTTGCCGGTGGCAGGTATGACCTGCGCCTCCTGCGAGACCCGGGTGTCGAAGGCGCTGGGGCGGGTTCCCGGGGTGGTCAAAGTCAAGGTCTCGGCGGTTAGAGGGACGGCCGCGATCTGGTCGCACCGGCCGCTGGCGGCCGAGCCGCTGGCCCGGGCGGTCGAACAGGCCGGCTACCAGGTGGGGGCGGCCGCCCTGCCCTGGGTCAGCCGGGAGCGGCGGATCTGGGCCGATGCCCTAGTGGCGGCCGTGGTGGTGGGCGGCCTGATCTTGGCCTGGCGAGCCTCGGGGGCCGGGGACCTGGCGGGTGGTCTGACCGGGCGGCTGTCGGCCGGTTCGCTGGTCTTCGTGCTCGTCCTGGGGCTGGTGGCCTCGGTCTCGACCTGTATGGCGCTGGTCGGGGGGCTGGTGATGTCGATCTCCGCCAGTTGGGCCAAGAGCCACCCCGAAGCCGTCGGACGCCGGCTGGTCCGGCCCCAAATCTGGTTCAACCTGGGCCGGATCGTCGGCTTCGGGGTGCTGGGGGCCGGTCTGGGGGCCGTCGGCTCGGTCTTCCAACTGTCGGGTTGGGCCCGAGGATTACTGCTGGTGGCCCTGTCCTTAGTCATGTTGGCCCTGGGGCTGCGCCTGACCGGCCTGTCCCCCAAAGCCGCCCGTTTCACCATCGCCTGGCCGGCCGGGCTGAGCCGGCGGCTGGACTCGGCCTCGGCCCCCTGGCTGATCGGGGCCGGCAGCTTCTTCCTGCCCTGCGGATTCACCCAGGCGGTTCAGGTCTACGCCCTGTCCCAGGCCTCGCCGGTCCGCGCCGGGGTGGTCATGGCCCTGTTCGCCCTGGGCACGACGCCCGGCCTGATGGCGGTCGGACTGGCCGGGGCGGCCGGCGGCGGGAGGCGGGGCGAGCGGCTGTTCCACGGCCTCGGGGTGGTGGTGATGGCCCTGGCCCTGGTCAACCTGTCCGGGGCGGCCAACCTGCTGCTGCCCGATCTGGGCGCCGGGAATGGGCCAACGGTGTCCCAGCGTTCCGACAACGTGGTCGACGTCGACGGGGTCCAGGTCCTGACCACCGTCCAGGACGGCAGCGGCTACCGGCCGGCCCAGGCCGTGGTCTACGCCGGCCGGCCGGTGCGCTGGGAGATCACCTCAAACTCCTTGTCCTGCGCCAGCTCGATGAACCTGGAGGCCATGGGTCTGGGACAAGTCACCTTGGCCAGGGGGGAGAACCGCCTCGCGTTCACCCCCGCCCAGCCCGGCACCTTGTGGTATGCCTGCTCCATGGGCATGTTCCGGGCGCGTATAGACGTCATCGAACCACCGCCGGAGCCGGAGAAGCCATGACCGTGCGACTAGCCCTGGAGGGCATGACCCGCGCCGCCCGCCTATGGGCCTGTCTCGGGCGCGTATAGACGTGATCGAACCACCACCGGAACCGGAGAAGCCATGACCGTGCAACTAGCCCTGGAGGGCATGACCTGCGCCGCCTGCGCCGCCCACATTGAGAAGCGGCTCAACCGCTTGGAGGGGGTCCGGGCGACGGTCAACTTCGCCTTGGAGCGGGCCGCCGTAGAGACCGCCGACGTGCCGGTGGCGGACCTGATCGCGGCGGTCCAGGCGGCCGGCTACGCGGCCACCGAGATCGTGCCCGAGGCGCCGGCCGGCCCGGTCGGGGAGGCCCCGGACGAAGACGGGGACGATCCCCTGGCGCCGTCGCGGCGGCGGCTGTTGGTCTGCGCCGGGCTGACCCTGCCGGTGGTGGTCTTGGCCATGGTCCCGCCGCTGCAGTTCGACTATTGGCAATGGCTCAGCCTGGCCCTGGCCGCGCCGGTGGCCGTCTGGGGGGCCTACCCCATCCATCGGGCGGCCTGGACCAATCTGCGCCACGGCGGCGCCACCATGGACACGCTGATCTCCTTGGGCGTGTCGGCGGCCTTCGTCTGGTCGCTCTGGGCCCTGTTCCTGGGCGGCGCCGGGGAGACCGGGATGCGGATGGAGTTCTCGCTCTGGCCCGCCCGGCAGTCGGACGGCATGGGCGCCCCGGCCGAGATCTACCTCGAGGTGGCGGCGGCGGTGACCGTCTTCGTCTTGTTGGGCCGCTTCCTGGAGGCCCGGGCCAAGGGGCGCTCCGGGGCCGCCCTGCGGGCCCTGCTGGACCTGGGGGCGAAGGAAGTCGTCTTGTGGGAGGACGGGGTCGAGCGGCGGGCGCCGGCGGCCGGGCTGAGGGTGGGCGACCGCTTCGTGGTCCGGGCGGGGGAGAAAATCGCCACCGACGGGGTGGTGCGCCAAGGCGCCTCGGCGGTCGACGCCTCGATGCTGACCGGCGAGCCGGTGCCCCAGGCGGTGGCGGTCGGCGACCAGGTGGCCGGGGCGACGGTCTGCGTCGAGGGTCGGCTGGTGGTGGAGGCCACCCGGGTGGGCCGGGACACGGCCCTGGCCCAGATCACCAAGCTGGTGACCGAGGCCCAGAGCGGCAAGGCCCAGGCGCAGCGGCTGGCGGACAAAGTCTGCGCCGTCTTCGTGCCGGTGGTGGTGGCCATCGCTCTGATCGCCGGGACTGGCTGGTGGTTGGCCGGGCACGGACTGGGCCGGGCCCTGACCGTGGCCGTGGCCGTGCTGGTGATCGCCTGCCCCTGCGCCCTGGGGCTGGCCACGCCCACCGCCCTGCTGGTCGGCACCGGCCGGGGGGCGCAGCTCGGCATCCTGATCCGCGGCCCCCAGGCGCTGGAGTCGGCCCGTCGCCTCGACACCGTGGTCTTGGACAAGACCGGCACCTTGACCAGCGGCCGGATGACCGTGGCCGGCCATCATCTGGCGGCCGGCGTCGACCCGGCGCGCTTCTGGGCCTTGGCCCAAGCGGTCGAGGCTGGCTCGACCCACCCGGTGGCCGAAGCCGTGGTGGCGGCGGCCCGCCAGCGACTGGCGGAGGGGACGACGGGTGTGGCGGTGGACGTGTCCCCGGCCGGGGGCGAGGCCACGAACGGGGGCGAGGACGTGACCACGGCCGGGGCTGGGCCTGTAGTCGGGAGCGCCCCGGAGGGCCTGACGGTCGAGTCTGGGTCCACGGGCGGCGCCGGAACCACGGCCGGGAGAGCCGCCGCCGGCCCGGCCGCCGCCGTGATCGGGGTCGCGGCCGAGGCGGAGGATTTCACATCGGTCCCCGGGCGCGGCGTCCGCGCCCGGGTGGGCGGCCTGGCGGTGCTGGCCGGCAAAGCCGATTGGGTCGCGGCCGAGGGCCTGGTGATCGGGGACGACCCGCTTGCGGCCGTCGCGGCGGCCGAGTCGGCCGGCCAGACCACGGTGGTGCTGGGCTGGGAGGGGCTGGCCCGAGGCGTCATCGCCCTGTCCGACCGGCCCAAGCCCAGCGCGGCGGCGGCCGTGGCCGAGCTCAAACGGCTGGGCCTGACCCCCATCCTGTTGACCGGCGACAACCGGCGCACGGCCGACCAGGTGGCGGCCGAGGTCGGCCTCGACCAGGTGGTGGCCGACGTCCTGCCCGGCCAGAAGGCCGACCAGGTGGCCCGGCTGCGGGCCGAGGGCCGACGCGTGGCCATGGTGGGCGACGGCATCAACGATGCCGCCGCCCTGGCCACAGCCGACATCGGCCTGGCCATGGGCTCGGGGGCCGACGCCGCCATCGAGGCCAGCGACATCACCTTGGTGCGGACCGATCTGCGCCTGGTGCCGGACGCCATCCGCCTGTCCGCCGCCACCTGGCGGGTCATCCGCTCGAACCTGTTCTGGGCTCTGGCCTACAACGTGGCGGCCATCCCCTTGGCCGCCCTCGGCCTGGCCAGCCCGCTGCTGGCCGGCGCGGCCATGGCCTGCTCGTCCCTCTTCGTGGTCTCCAACTCCTTGCGCCTGCGCCGCTTCAAAGCCTGGTCCGCCACCGCCTGACCGGCCGTCGGCCTGACGCGCCGGGTTCCCCATGGGGCTTCTTCCCGCCTTGGCGTTACGTTGGGGCGTTTACCCGCGCTCGAGGCCGACTGTGGCCGCCACCGTGGCCCGGCCTTGCTCCAAGCCGCCCGAACCGACAGGAATCTCCCAACCCAGGAGGCTTATTGGTGAGTGCCATCGCGGGTCAGGCTCGCCCCGCCGCCACCAGTCGTCATCCCGGACTTGATCCGGGATCTGGGCCAGCCCGTGAATAATCCTCCAGACATACCCATACCGTCGTTGTATGATAGAAGCTTCCGCGTCCCCAAGGGTTGGCCGCCCCATAGTGAGCGTCAGCTGGTCCATTCTGGTCTTTGAGCCCTTCGCGACCGGCGGGGCTGAGAGAGAGAAGCAACATCATGTCGAGAATCGCGCTCATCACCGGGGGCAATCGCGGTATTGGCCGGGCGGCGGCCGAGTCGCTGGCCGACACGGGGGTCGATGTCGTCATCACCTACCGGTCGCACGCCGATGAGGCGGCCGAAGTCGTGCGCGCCTTGGAGGCCAAGGGCCGCACGGCGGCGGCCCTCCGACTCGACACCACCCGGACGGCCGACTTCGACGGCTTCGTCCAAACTCTCCGGGACCGGCTCCAGTTGACCTGGCGGCGGGACGACCTCGATATCCTGGTCAACAACGCCGGCTTCGCCGGCAGCACCCCCTTAGGCGCGACGACCGAGGAACAGATCGACGCCCTGTTCGCCGTCCATTTCAAGGGCGTCTACCTGCTGACCCAGGCCATCGCCACGGCCTTGGACGGGAGCCGGCCGCTGCTCGCCGACAATGGCCGTGTCATTAACTTCTCCTCCGGCCTGGCTAGCTTTGTGACCGTCCCGAACTCCGTCTACGGCGCCATGAAGGGCGCCGTCGAAGTTCTCACCCGCTACTGGGCGGTCGAACTCGGCCGCCGCAACATCACTGTCAACACCATCGCGCCCGGCCCGGTCGCGACCGACTTCGCCGGCGGCTACATCCGCGCCAGCCAGGACGTTCAGGCCGCGATGGGCGACCGGGCCGCGCTCGGCCGCCACGCCACCGCCGCCGACATCGGTCCCGCCGTGGCCGCGCTCGCCGCCGAAGGCACCGGCTGGATCACCGCCCAGCGCATCGGGGTCAACGGCGGATTCCGGCTCTGACAGCGGCCGACCCGAGAAAATAAGTTGGGGTCGCCGACATAGCGCCGTCCAATGGGTCACACGCCGCCCATTGGACGGCCCGGCGAAGGCCTGGGGCGGAAGCCCTCTCACACCCCGCTGGTTGCGATAGAGGAGTCCTGACCAAGACCGCCGGGCGCCAGTCGTCACCCCGGTCTGGTTAAACCCGGGCGATGGTGACGCCGGGGAGACCGTCGGCCAGCGCCCCCAGGTCGTCGGGGTCGGAGGTAATAATGAGACCGCCGCCGCCCAAGACGGCCGTCGCCACCACCGTCGCGTCGACGTGGTCGGCCGACCCCCGGCCAGCCCGGGCCAGGAGGTGGCCGACGCGGCGGGCCAAGGCTTGGGTGGTGTCAACGATCTGAATGCTGCGGTGGCGGCTCAGACAGGCGTCGACTATCTGGTCGTGGCGGTCGCCGCGACATTGCTCGGACAACGCCGCCGCCGGCGTCAGCACCTCGGCACCAGTGGCTAGGGAGGCCTTCAGAGCCGCCTGGACGGCGCCCGGCGCGGTGCCCGAACCGGCCCGGGCCAGGCGGGAGACGGCCTCCGAGTCCAGCACCAACACGCTCACGTCAGCGCCCGCTCAAACTCCTCGACCAGGGCGGGATCAGGCTCCCCGAAACGTCGGTCGAGTTCTGCCACCAGAGCCGCCAGGTCCGCGCGGCGGACCCGCCGCTCCAACTCCTGACGCAACACGGCGTTCACCGCCGCCGACAAAGCCGCCGGCTCGTCCCCGAAGGCCCCGACCACATCCGGGTCCAACGTCAACGTCTTACGCACTTTCGTCGTCATAGTCTGATCATATCATTATCATACTTTTCGTCAGACGGTCGCCCTGGTCGGCAGCCTCGTGGCGGAAGGAGACCCTGGCATCACTCCCGTCACACGACGGACCATGCGCGAGTTGGCTGTCCCAGCGCCCGTTCCAACGTCCCGCCTGCGCGCGAGGACGGCCGGACTAGCCGGCTGGGAACCAGATGGCGATCTCGCGGGCCGCCGACTGGGGCGAGTCGGAGGCGTGGACGATGTTCTGGATCTCCCCCGTGCCCCAGTCCCGCCCGAAGTCGCCCCGGATGGTGCCCGGGGCCGCCTTCACCGGGTCGGTGGCGCCGGCCATGGCCCGGAAGGAGACGATGACCTGGGCGCCCTCCAGCACCAGGGCCACCACCGGCCCCGAGGTCATATATTCCACCAGCGACGGGTAGAAGGGTTTGGCGGCGTGCTCGGCGTAATGCTGGGCCAGGAGCTGGGGCGTCGCCTGGCGCAGCTCCAGGCGCTGGATGGCGAAGCCCCGCGCCTCGGCCCGCGCGATCACCTGTCCCACCAGACCGCGCCGCACGCCGTCGGGCTTGACCAGGACCAGGACTTGCTCGGTGTCAGACATGGCGCTGAGCCTAGCGGGCCGCCGCCGGCCGGCGGCGCCGGGACGCACCGCCAGCCGCGCCCGTCGTCGGGCGACGCGCCTGATGGCGGCGACAGATGACTGGTCAGATCGGTTCCGCGGTCGGGCCGGGCAACTGGGCCGAGGCGTGCTCCCGGGCCAGCCGGCGGTCGAAGGTCAACAGCGGGACGTGGCCCGAGACCCGGGCCTCCTCGGCCAGGTAACAATCCGTGTACGACAGTTTGGGGTGGTTGACGAAACATATAATCACGCCGTCCAGGAAGGCCTTGTCGGCCTCCACGGCGCCGTCCTGCAGCAGCGCCCGGACGATCTCGGCCACATGGTGGCGCGACAAGCGGTAATGGTGGGTGAGGGCATGCACCGTCTCGTTGACCACAGTGTCGGTCACGCGGTAGCGCGCCCCGGGGGCCGTCACCAGGTCACGGACCAACTCGTACTGTTCCGGGATGTCACGCAGCAGCAGCCGCAGGACCAGATTGGTGTCGAGCGTGGCGGTCATCGCCACCACCTGGAGCCGTGATCGCGCGGCTGCCAACGCCGGACCGAGTCGCTATCGAGGGTGGCGGTCATCATCATAGCCTGGGCTCGCGACTGTCGTAGAAGCCGCTGGCGTCCTCCAGGGGCGGCGTGCCCGGCTCGATCCAGGCGTGGAAACGGGCGGACAACTCGTCCCAGGTCTCGCGCCGCCGCAGCACCGTCTGACCGTCTGGGCCGAGCTGGAAGACAACCGTGTCCCCCGGGCTCAACCCGAGCTGGCGGCGGAGTTGGACCGGGATGACGATCTGCCCCTTGCTGGAGATGGTGGCGGTCAACACGTTATCACCCACTTTTCTACTATCGTCTTACCTCATATCATACGCCTTACCTAACTGGCGGCGGCAGCCGGGTGGCCTAGGCGGCCAACCCGTCCACCGTCATGACCTCCAGCTTGACCTGTCCGGGCCACTCGGCCAGCACCGACCGGGCTGTGGCCGCCGCCTGGGTCGAGTCTGACCGCCGCGCGGCGACCTGGCGCCGCCGGGAGGGCCGAGCGGGCTTCCCGATTTATGACGAATCTGTCACCAGACTGTTGACTTTGACACCGACTCTGCTAGATTGACACCACTCTAACTAGTTAAATCTAGTTAGAGTGGGCTCCTCCGCTCGCGCGACCACCCGCGTCATCGTTGACGCCAGCCGATGAAAGGCTTCGCCATGGCTTCCGAGACCCACCAACTACACTTCCGCCCCGGCCGTTGGATCGACCACTGGGACCCCGAGGACAGCGTCCAGTGGCAGGCCCAGGGGCAGAAGATAGCCCGCCAGAACCTCAAGTACTCGGTCTACGCCGAGTTCTTGGGCTTCGTCGTCTGGCAGCTGTGGAGCATCGTGGTGGTCTCCCTCAACGGCTGGTACGGCTTCAGCTTCGACAGCTCGCAGCAGTTCTGGCTGATCTCGCTGCCCAGCCTGGTCGGGGCCACCTTGCGCTTCCCCTACACCTTCATGGTGTCGCGGCTGGGCGGGCGCAACTGGACCATCTGCTCGGCCAGTCTGCTGCTGATCCCGACCGTCGCCATGAGCCTGGCCATCGCCCACCATCCCGGCCCCGACGGCACGGGCGGCACCAGCTACGGCGTCATGCTGCTAGTGGCCGCCCTGGGCGGCTTCGGCGGCGGCAACTTCGCCAGCTCGATGGCCAACATCACCTTCTTCTTCCCCCAGCGCACCAAGGGCTGGGCGCTGGGCCTGAACGCCGCCGGCGGCAATATCGGCGCCGCCGTCTCCCAGTTCGTCGTGCCCATCATCATCACCGTGACGGCGGCCGGCGTCACCGGAACAGGCCAGCGCGTCGTCAACCTGCCCATCGCCGGCTGGTTCTGGATCCCCTTCATCGTCTTGGCCATCGTCTTGGCGGCCACCCGCATGCACAACCTCAGCTCCGCCAAGACCGATTTCGGCGGTTACGCCGCCGCCCTCAAAGACCCCCACCTGTGGCTGCTCAGCTTCCTCTACATCGGCACCTTCGGCTCCTTCATCGGCCTGGCCGGGGCCTTCCCCAAGCTGATCAAGGACCAGTTCCCGGCCTACTCGACCATCCAACTGGGCGCGGTCGGCGTCGGCCTGGCCTTCCTCGGCCCGTTGGTCGGCTCCCTGGCCCGGCCCTACGGCGGCCGGTTGGCCGACCGGGTCGGCGGCGCCAAGGTGACGGTGGCCGCCTTCGTGGTCATGATCCTGGCCAGCCTGGCCGCCATCCGCAGCCTCGGCGCCGGGGCCGGCTTCTGGGCCTTCCTGGCCTGTTTCATGGTCTTGTTCGTGGCCACGGGCGTGGGCAACGGCTCGATGTACAAGATGATCCCGACCGTCTTCGCCTTCCGGGCCGGCCAGGCCGACGCTCAGTTCAAGTCGGCCGGCATCTCGACCGAGCGCAAGACCTCGGCCGCCCTGGGCGTCGTCTCGGCCTTCGGGGCCTACGGCGGCTTCCTCATCCCCCAGGCCTTCAACGGCGCCTTGAAACTGCGCGACCACTTGGACGAGTCGGTCAAAGTGGTGGAGGGCTACAAGCTCGGCCTGTGGTGGTTGCTGGCGGCCTACGTGGTCTTCCTGATCGTCACCGTCGCGGTCTACATCCTGCCCTACGCCAAACGGGGCGTCCGGGTGTGACGGCGGGCCGGACACGCGGCCACGACCACGACCACGAGCCGGAGGCGAACCACGATCACGACGGCCCGGACGCGAGACCAACACCACGATCAATCAGACGACGGGCGGCGGCTCTCCGAACGGACGGGCGGTCGGATCGGTCGGTCGGTCGCCCACGACGGCCGATCCAGCGAGCGGCGAGTCCCCGGCCGATCCCCCGAAGTCAGTCCCTCGGGGTCGATCCCCCGGGGTCGGTCCGGTCGTCCGGGGTCAGGCGGCGGTCTCGGCCAGGTCGGCCAGCAGGTCGTCGACCGAGGCTCGCCGTTCGTCCTCCTGGGGCAGGCGCATCGGCACGCTGGTCAACTCCTCCGCCGGCGCTGGCCCCAGCCAGCCCTGGCAGAGATGGGACTCGACCTGGGGGCACAGCTCGACCACCCGCTGGCTGGAGCGCAGCTCGGCCAGCGAGCCGTTGATCATGCCGACGTGGAGCTGACAGACGACCTGGGGGGCGCCGGCGGCCGTGCCGGTGAAAGGACAGTTGTGGAGCAGCAGGTGGGGCCTGGGGGAGCGGCGCAGCTCGGGCGCGAACCAGAGGGCGTCGAGCTTGTCCACCACCCGCTTGGCGATGTCGTCCTCGTCGAAGGTCTCGTAGGGGGCCGGGCGCGAGGTCAGGTAGCCGCCCCAGTCGATCCCGACCTGGTACATCTCGGCCGCCGCCTCGGGATACTTGGCGGCGATGGTGCGTGTCAGGATCTCGGCCAGCAGGCGATAGCCCTGGGCCCGCTCGTGGGTCTGGTTGGGCAATGTCCCGCTGTAGAGGACGCGGCGGCGCCCGGGCTGGCCGCTGGCCTCGGTCTGACGCTCGGCCAGGCCGGAGTCGACCAGCGACTCCAGGTGGAAGCGGGCGGTGTTGAGGTGGACCCCCACCAACTCGGCCACCTGGGCCGTCGACAAGGGGGCCTTGGCGTCGCGCAGGAGCTGGATGATGTGGGTGCGGCGCCCGCCCCGGTCCGTGCCGCCGGTGGTGCCGTCGTAGACGTGGGACGCCTTCACCGCCATGCTTCCTCCAACCGTCGAGGGGCTCCTACCGTCGAGGGGCCTCCAGTCGCCAGGGGGCCGATCGGCCAGGCCGCTCCTGAGCCCCGACCCCCCGCTTCTCGACCACCGAGCGACCCCATCCGGGCGGCTGACGGCGGCCCCGACGCTCAACGGACGTCCAGTCCGCCATCGCGCCGACCCCACCGCCATAACACCCGCCTGGCGCCGCTCGCCAGGCCGATCATCGGCGGATCGGGGCTGAGTCTAACCAAGGATTCCCTGGTCTGTCGTCTCAAAGTCGAGTTTTTCCAAATCAAATCGCAGGAGCACCCATTTACCCGGTTGCAACCAAGCGTGGCGGGCCGCCCCCGGGGGCAGGATCAGGTTCGGGGCGGCCTCGAATCCCAGCAACAGCCCGCTGGCCACGGTGGTCACGCCGGTCAGGCGGAAAGCCCCCTCGCCCGGGCCGGCGGCCGGGTCCACCGCCACGGCCTCCTGGGGCAGATAGACCGTGGCCGCCCCCCGGGCTCGGGCCGCCCCCGCCAGCGGCCAACGCCCGAAGACGGTCTCGACCAGACCGTCGGCCACCGTCCCCGGGACCCGGCCGACGCCGGCCAGGTCGGCCGCGAAACCGGCCCGGGGCCGTCCCAGGACCCGCTCGGCCTCCCCGGCGTCGGCCACCGCCCCGGCCTCGAGCACGATCACCTTGTCGGCCAAGGCGGTCAGGTCGAGCAGGGCGTGGGTGGCGATCAGGCAGGTGGTGGAGCGCCGCTCCAACTCGGCCGCCAGTCCGGCCCTCAGCTCGGCCGCCGCCCGCAGGTCGAGGCTGGCGAAGGGCTCGTCCAACAGCAACAGGGCCGGATCGGCCGCCAGCGCCCGGGCCAGGGCCACCCGGGCCTTCTGGCCGCCAGACAGCTGTGACCCCCGGGCGGCGGCCAGCCCGGCCAGCCCCAGGCCCTCGATCAGCTCGCCCGCCCGCCGGGCCGCCTCCCGGGCCGGCCGCCCCTGGGCCTTGGGGCCGTACTCAATGTTGGCCCGCACGCTCAGATGGGGGAAGACGTGGGGCTCTTGGCCCAGGGTGACGACGCCCCGGCGGTGCGGCGGCGCCCAGTCGCGCCGGCCGGGGCCGTCCAGGCGGCGCCCGTCCAAGGTGATCGTGCCGACGGCCAAGCGGAGGTGGCCGGCCAAGGCTCCTAACAAGGTGGATTTGCCTGAGCCGTTGGGCCCGATCAGGCCGATCCGCTCCCCCGGGGCGGCCTCCAGGGCGACCCGCAGGGTGAAGCCGAGACGGCGGACCGTGATCGCGGCCGTCAGACGACCGGGGCCTTTCTCATCCCATTTAGGCCGTCCCATCGACTCCGCCCAGCCGAGCCGCGCCGGCCCGATCCCGCGTCCGCCGGCCCCGTCCCAGCCGAGCCGTCCCCGTCCGGGCGCCCCGGCCTCCCTCCGCCCGTGGGGCCAGGGCGCCAGAGCCGGCCAGCAGGGCGATGGAGACGGCGATCAGGACGACCGACAGGGCCACGGCCACGTCCTGGCCGACGCCGCCGCCGTTGAAGGCCGTGTAGATGGCCAGGGGCATGGTCTGGGTGTGGCCGGGCAGGTTGCCGGCGAACAGGGCGGTGGCCCCGAACTCGCCCAGCGCCCGGGCGAAGCAGAGCACCACGCCGCCGCGCAGGGCGGGGGCCAACAGGGGCCAGGTGACGGTGGCGAAGACCCGGGAGGGGGCGGCCCCGAGGGAGGCGGCGGCGCGGGCGTAGCCGTCGCCGACCGCCCGCAACGCCCCCTCGGCGCTGACCACCAGGAAGGGCAGGGCGACGAAGGTCTGGGCCACCACCACGGCCGCCGTGGTGAAAGGCAGGGTGATCCCGCCCAGGGCCAGCACCCGGCCCAGCAGCCCCCGCCGGCCCAGCCAATAGAGCAGGGCCACGCCCGAGACCATCGGCGGCAGCACCAACGGCGCCAGGCCGACGGCCCGCAGCCAGGTGGCCGCCCGGGGCGGGCAGCGGGCCAGGGCCAGGGCGGCCGGCAGCCCCAGCAGGACGCAGGCCGCCGTCGACACCAGGGCCGTCACCAGGGTCAGGCCGAGGGCCGACAGGGCGGCCGGTGTGGCCAGGGCGGCGGGCAGCCGGGGCCAGTCGGCCTGGACCAGCAGGGCGGCCACCGGGCCGACCACGAAGACCAGGCCGACCAGGGCCAAGGGCGTGGCCCAGCGGGGCAGCCCTAGAGCGGTCACGCCGGGCTTGAGCCGGCGGCCGGGGCCGGGTTCAAGAAGCCGTATCCGGCCAGCACGGCCTGCCCCTCGGGGCCGAGGATGTAATCGACGAAGGCCTGGGCCAGCTCGGCCTGGGGAGCCGCCTGGAGGGCGACGATGGGGTAGGTGGTGCGGGCCGCCGCCGCCACCGCCGGGTCGTCCGGCAGGGCCACGACCGCCACATCGGCCCCGGCCGCCGCCGCGTCGGTGGCGTAGACCAGGCCGGCGTCGGCCTCGCCCAGGGCGACCTTGGTCAGCACGGCTTTGACGTTCTGCTCCAGGCTGGCCGGGGAGACGGTCAGGGAGGCCGCCGCGAAGACCCGCTGGGCGGCCGCCCCGCAGGGCACCTCGGGGGCGCAGACCACGGTGGTGATGTTGGGGTCGGCCAGGTCGGACAGGGCACCGACGCCGGCCGGGTTGGCCGCCGGCACGGCCACCACCAAGCTGTTGGCGGCGAAGGTGATCGGGGCGACGGCCTCGCCCGAGGCCACCAGCTTGTCCATGTTGGCCTGGTCGGCCGAGGCGAAGACGTCGGCCGGGGCGCCGCCTTGGATCTGGGTCACCAAGGTGGACGAGCCGTCGAAGCTGAGGCTGACGCTGACGCCGGGGTGGGCGGCCTCGAAGGCCCGCCCCAAGTCGGTGAAGCTCTCGGTCAAGGAGGCCGCGGCCAAGACCAGCAGCTCACGCGCCTCGGCCGAGGTCTCGGCCGGGGTCCCGGTTGAAGTCTCGGTCCCGCTGCCGTCCGTGGTGGCGGGGTTGTCCGTTGGGCCGCCGGCGCAGGCGGTCAGGCTCAGGGCCAGGGCCAGGGCGGCCAGGGGCGCCCGGGCGAAGCGGCGAAGGAAGTGTCCAGTCGACACTGACAGGGTGTGGTTCATGACGCTATAGTAGCAGCCGGAGATAGTTGAAACCATGATTAGTCGGTTTAATTCGGAGATGAACCGAACCAGTCGTTCGGTCGAGCAACATCTGACCGCCGTCTTGGCCCTAGCCGGGGTGCCGGTCGGGGAGTCCGTCCCGCTGGACCAGGCGGCCGGGCGGGTCTTGGCCGAGGACTTGGTGGCCGAGTTCGCCCTGCCCCGCTTCGCCAACTCGGCCATGGACGGCTTCGCCCTGCGCCATCACGACCTGGCCCTGCTATCGGCCGACGGCCTGCCCCTGGCCGGGCGCCTGCTGGCCGGGGACTCCCCCCAGCCGCTGCCGGCGGGCCAGGCCGTCCGCATCATGACCGGCGCCCCCTTGCCCGCCGGGGCCGACACGGTGGTGCCTTTGGAGAGGGCGACGGAGCGGGCCGGACGGGTGGTGCTGGCGCCAGAGGTGGCAACGGAGACGCTGGCGGTGACGGGGACAATAGCGGATGGCCGGCCGGCGGCGGGGGCCGGCCACCAACGGCCTGGCGGCCCCGACCAGGCCACGGCCCGGGGGCGGGAGGTGGTGTCGCCGGAGCCAGCCATCGTCCGGGGGGCCAATGTCCGCCACCCGGGCGAAGATGTGGCCCCAGGGCAACTGGTCTTGACCAGGGGTTGTCGTCTGGGGCCGCGCCATCTGGCGGCCGCCGCCGCTTGCGGCCGAGACCGGCTGACGGTGGCCCGCCGGCCCCAGGTGGCCGTGGTGATGACCGGCGACGAGCTGACCGCCCCCGGGGCGGCCCTGGGGGCGGCGACAGTGGCCAACTGCAACGGCCCCTATCTGGTGGCCGCCGTCGCCCAGGCCGGGGGCGAGGTGGTGGAGGCACGACGGACGGGCGACGACGAGGCCGTCCTGGAAGCCGTTCTGGAAGGCTTGACGGCCGACCTGATCGTGGTCACGGGGGACGCCTCGGCCGGCGACCGGGATGTGGCCCGCGCTCTGCTGGGACGGGAGGGGGTCGAGTTCGTCCGGGTGCGGATGCGGCCGGGCCAGCCCCAGGGGGCGGGCCGCTGGCGGGGGCGGGCGGTCCTCAGCCTGCCCGGCAACCCGGTCAGCGTGGCGGTGTCGGCCGCCGTCTTCCTGCGGCCCCTGCTCCAGGCCTGGCTGGGGGCCGCGCCGCCGGCCCTCGGCCAGGCCCGCCTGACCCAGGGCTGGAAGTCTCCGACCGGCAAACGCCAGTTCATGCCCGTCCGCCCGACCACCGCCGCCGACGGCCGTCTGGAGGCCGCCCCGGCCGCCCCGGTCGGGGCCGGCTCCCACCTGGTGGCCTCCCTGGCCGGGGCCGACGCCCTGGCCGTCATTCCCGAGGATTGGGGAGAGGCAGCGGCCGGGGCGATGGTGGAGTTGGTGGAACTGGACTAGCGGCTGGCTGACCTAGATGGTTAATTCCAAGCCATGGACTCGTCCTCACGCCCAGACGACGCGCCGGCGGCGTCATCGTCGGTCGGCGATTCCACACAACGCCACCCACCACTTCCATGCCGGCCCGCCCTCTGAGCGCGAATCCATCGCCCAGCCCTTGGAATTAACCATCTAGCGGACCGCCCGGCGTGGCGGCGCGGACCGCTGTCGATCAGCGGTGCCAAGAAGCGACCGTCGCCCCGTGGGATGGCAGACCTCAGCCCAACTCCACCGATGCTGCGGTGGGGCCAGCGGCGGCGGGCCGGTTAAGCCCACTGACCGCCGGGCTGAGGACGGCCGGCCCTGCCAGGGTGGGTGGCCGGGGGCGGCGTCGAGACGGCTCAGCCGCCGGCCGTGGGCGGCAACACGTCCACTGTGGCTCCGGGCGAGACCAATTGGTCCGAGTCCGCCCGCCGGCCGTCGATCAGGTAGGTCGAGCGGGCCAGCACCGGGGCCAGTCCCGGATGGCGGGCGGCGGCGGTCGCCACCACCTCCCCCAGCCGGCCGGCGGCGATCTCCTCCTGGGAGCGGCCGGCGGCCTGACGGGCGGCGGCGAAATAGCGCACCAAGACTGTCTCAGACATCCTCGGCCTCGAAGTTCTGGGCCAGTCGGACCGTGCGTTCGATGGCGTCGGCCACGACCATGGCCGACCCGCCCCCCCGGGCGGCGGCGTAGCCGGCGGCGAAAGCCGCCACCGGCCCGGCCGGGTGGCTGACGGTGTGGGCGATGGACCGGACCGCGGCCAATAATTGGGCCACGTCCGGTCCCTCCAGACCGGTCAGATCGAGTTCTCCCCGCAGGGCTTCCAACCAACCTTCCAGCAAGTCGAATTCAGCCATGGTGCGATTCCTTTCTGTCAATCACTGGGCGACTCCCCGGGCAGCGGGGACCGTCCCCGCCCCAGGGAGGCATATTCCCGGCCGCAGTCCACCGGGACCGCTCGGCGGCCGGCGTCGGCCGGGGCGAAGCCCAGCCGGCGGACCTCGTCCCAGCTGTCGAGGTCGGCCGCCACCGACTGGGACACAGCCACCACAATCGGCTCCAGTGGCGCCACCAGTGCCCGGACGGACTCCCCCGCCCCGCCGGGAACCAGCCCGGCGCAGGCTGCCACCAGCTCCCGTCGGCGGTAGAGGCCGAGCAGCCATTGGCGCCGCCCGTCCGGCGTCACCGTCACCAATGAGCGACGCCCCGACGACGACGATTCGGCCGCCGACGCCTCCCCGACCGCCGACGACGCTCCGGCCACTGAAGACTCGGCCGCCGACGGCCCGCCATCGATTGGCCGCCGGTCGCCGGCCGCCGCCAACAGGGCGGCCACGCCCGGCCGGGCCAGGGGCTGGTCGCAGGCCAGGACCAGCACCCAGCCGGGGCCGTCCTCTCCCAGAGCCGCCAAACCGGCGGCCAGTCCCCGGGCAGGCCCGCCGAACAGCGGTCGCTCCCTGGCCCACAACACGGCTCGCGCCGGCTGCTGGGGCCTGGGGCCGACGACCACAGTCCGGCGGGCGGCCTGGGCGCAGCCCAGGGCGTGGTCCAAAGCGGTGCGGCCGTCCAGACCGATTAAGGCGGCCTTGTCCCGACCGCCCAGGCGGCTGGAGCGGCCGCCGGCCAAGACGATGGCGTCGAACTCCACTCCAGTCCCGCCTGAGCAGGTCGGACGACCGGGCGCCATGACCCCGCTCTCCGACCCAATTCCGTCCGCCTTCCCCGGGCGGGCCGGAGCGCCATCGGGCGTTGAGAGCGGGCTCTGAGGGGTGGTCATATCAACCGCCGATGGCCGACATCGGCCGGGCCGGAGGGGTAAAGCCGGGTTGGCCGATGCCGTGGCCGGCCGGTTTGGCCCACACCGCCGCCCGCACCAGTCGGGCCAGTTCGGCCTCGGAGGCCCCGGCCCGCAGTGGGGTTCTGAGATCGGTCTCGGCCCCGGCGAACAGGCAGCCGCGCAGTTGGCCGTCGGCCGTCAGGCGCAGTCGTTGACAGCGTTGGCAGAAGGGTTGGCTGACGGCCGCGATGATCCCGACCACGGCCGGGCCGCCGTCGACCTGCCAGCGCGCGCCGCCGGGGCCGGGCCGCGCCCGACCAGTGGGGTCAAGCGGTGGTCGCGGCCCAGCCGGGCCAAGATGTCCGAGGCCGTCACCATGGTCGCGCGGCTCCAATCGCGGGCGGCGGCGAACGGCATCTGCTCGATGAAGCGCAGTTCCAGGCCGCGGGCGACGGCGAAGTCCAGCAGCTCGGGCGCGTCGGCCTCGTTGACCCCGCGCAGCAGGACGGCGTTGAGCTTGACCGGGGACAGCCCGGCGGCCAGGGCGGCATCCAGCCCGGCCAGCACCCGGTCCAAGCGATCGCGACCGGTGATGGCCCGGTAATGCTCCGGGTCGGTGCTGTCGAGAGAGACGTTGACCCGCCCCAACCCGGCCGCCGCCAGCCGTCCGGCCAGTCTCTCCAGCGCCAGGCCGTTGGTCGTCAGGGCCAACTCGGGTCTCGGCTTAAGCCCGGCCAGGGCGGCCACAATCTCGACCACGTCCGGTCGCGCCAGCGGCTCGCCCCCGGTCAGCCGCACCCGCTCGATCCCCAGGGAGACGGCCACCGCCGTCAGTCGGACCAGTTCCTCCCTCCGCAGCAGGCGGTCCGCCACCAGCCAGGCCACCCGCCCCTGGGGCAGACAATAGGAGCAGCGCAAGGAGCAACGGTCGGTCAGCGACAGTCGGAGGTCGCGCTGACGGCGCCCGAAGCCGTCCACCAACACGTCGCCCCCCAGGCCCGCGGCGCCACCCCCAGGACCGCCCCAGTCGTCCAGTAGACCGTCCGCCGCCGCTACGGCCTCGGCGCGAGAGCCGTTCCCGCCCACCACAACCCCACCCCGAGGACCGTTCCCGCCAATCACGGCCTGACCCCGAGAACCGTCCCCGCCCACCACAACGCGATCCCGAAGGGCGTTTCTGCCGGCCACAGCCCCACCTTGGTGGGCACCCCCGGCGGCCGGGTCGAGCCCGACGGCCCGACCGCCGGGGAGAGGTGGGGCGACGGTCATGCCAGGTTCACCCACTCGCTGGCGCCGTCGCCGAAGTGCTGCAGCTTCCAGATCGGCAAGTCTAATTTCACGAGGTCGACCAGGGCGGCGCAGGCGGCGAAGGCCTCGCCCCGGTGGGCGGCAGCCACACTGGCGGCGAAGGCGACCTCGCCCACGGCCAGCCGGCCGACCCGATGGCCCACCGCCACCGCCAGCGCCGTCGGCCAGGCGTCGGACCAGTCGCGCAGCAGTTCCAGCAGGCGGCTGCCGGCCTCCGGGTGGGCCTCATACTCCAGCCCGGTCACCGTCCGACCGCCGTCCAGATGGCGCACCACCCCGCTGAAGGTCACCACCGCCCCGGCCGCCGGTTGACGCACAACGGCCTCCAGAGCGGCGGGGTCGAGGACGGCCGGACCGACAGTCGCCCAACGCACCAGCGCGGTCATGCCGGCCCCCCGCCCGGGACATGGCCGTGATCGCCGCCGGCCAGTTGGTCGAGCAGGTGGGGCAGCACCTCGGCCAGGGCCGCCACACCGTCGGCGGCGGCGGCCGGCGAGCCCGGCAGGGCGACCAGGACGGCCTGGCCCACCACTCCGGCCACGCTCCGGCCCAGGACCGCCAGCCCGGTGGAGCGTCGGCCACGCTCCCGGATCAATTCCGCCACCCCGGGCAGGGCCTTGTCGAACAGGGGGGCCAGGGCCTCCGGGGTGACATCGCGCGGGCCGACTCCGGTGCCGCCGCTGGTGACAACCAGTCTGAGTCCGGCCGCCAACCAGGCCCGCACCGCCCCCCGGATAGCGGTCGGCTCATCGGCCACGACCGTCCCCACCACCGAGTCGGCCCCGACCCGCTCCAGGGCCGCCGCCAAGACCGGCCCGGTCCGGTCGACCGTCCGACCCGAGGCGCAACGGTCGGACACCACGACATAACCGGCGGCCCAGGGACGGCCGACGGCCGGGTCCGACCTCTGCGGCGGTGAGAGGGGGGCCAAACCCGATCCGCCCGGCGGCTCGACCCAGGAGCCGGACCGGCCCCCCGACTTGGCCACCACCCGGACCTGGGTCAGGCGGGCCGAACGGTCGACGGCCTTGATCATGTCGATCACGGTCAGCCCGGCCACGGCCACCGCTGTCAGGGCCTCCAGCTCGACCCCGGTGCGACCGGTCGAGCGGATGGTGGCCTCGATCTCGACCCCGCTCTCCCCCACCGTCAGTTCGACGGCGGCGCCGTCCAGGCCGAGAGGGTGGCACAGCGGGATCAGGTCGGCCGTCCGCTTGGCCGCCATCAGGCCCGCCACCTTGGCCACGGCCAGGCCGTCACCCTTGGGCAGAGTGCCGGCGGCCAGCCGCTTAGCCGCCGCCGCCGCGCAGTCGACCCGCCCGCGGGCCGTGGCCCGCCGCTCGGTCACGGCCTTGTCGGCCACATCGACCAATCGGACCCGTCCTGGGGCGTCCGCTTCTGGGGCGTCCGCCCGGTCCGACCCGGCCCCCGGAGCGGCCCAAGGATCAGCCCCGGCCGGCCCGAGAGACCGACCCCCGACGCCCCCGGGAACCGCCCCGCCCCTCGGCCTGGTCACGTCTGCCGGACCCGTCACACCCCCCGGAGTGATCGAGGGATCGCCGGCCGGTCCGGGCGACAGGGCCATTCCCGGCCCGGTCGCAGCCACCAGACCAATACCTGTTTCCGGTCCGGCCGCGCCCGCCACAGCGACGACGCTCCCCGGACCAACAGCGGTCCCAGCCACGACGGCCTCCAGCGGTCCGACGGCGCCCCGGGAGCCGAGAGCCGCCAGGGGTAGCTGTGTCTGAGGGCTCATGAGGGCGGCCTCCGGTAGACGATGGGCGGGCGGATGAGGTAGCCCAGGGGGACGGACCAGACGTGGACCAAGCGGGTGAAGGGCCACCAGGCGATCAGGGCCAGGGCGGCCAGGACGTGGACCTGGTAGGGCCAGGGGGCGGCGGCCATCAGCTCGGGCCGGGGGTCGAGGACGAATAGGCCGCGGAACCACACAGCGATGGTGGGGCGGTAGTCATAGCCCTGGCCGAAGGCGTTGAGGACCAGGGTCCCGCCCAGGCCGAAGCCGGCCGTGATCCCCAGCAGGGCGTACATCACCAGGTCGGCCGGGCGGTTGGACAACCGGAAACGGGCCCGGCTGAGGAAGCGGCGGATGGTCAAGATGACGGCGCCGGCGGCGAAGACGGCGCCGGCGGCGACGCCACCGCCGACGGCCACCAGATGGTAGGCGTGATCGGACAGGCCGACCGCCCGGGTGGCCGAGGCCGGCACCAGCAGCCCGAGGGCGTGGCCGCCGATCACCATCAGGGCGCCGAGGTGGAACAGGGGCGAGCCGATGGCCAACCAGCGTTTCTCCATCAGCTGGCTCGTCCGGCTGGTCCAGCCGAATTGGTCGAACCGCCAACGCCAGACGTGGCCGACCAAGCAGACGGCCCCGGCGAGGTAGGGCCAGACGCCGAACAGGATTGTGCTCACACTGCCGCCCCCTCCCAGGCCCCGGCGGCCGGGACACCACCTGGCCCGACGCCGGGGCGACCCAACGCCGGGCCAGGTGGCGCCGGGGCGACGCCTCCCCCAAGACCCACACCACCCTCAAGACCAACACCGTTCCCGAGGCCGAGGCCGCCCCCGAAACCGAGACCGTCCCCGGGATCGGCGCCCAGAACAGAAGGGTCCGGGTCCACCGTCGCCGCCGCCTCCGGGATCAACTCCAAAACGGCGGCCAAGCCGTCGGCGTACTGGGAGCCTTGGCGGGCCAGGGCTTGGGCGGCGGCCACCACGCCGGGACGGGCCAGGGCCAGCGCCCGGTCCGCCGCCGCCGGGGGGGCCAGGGCGGCGAATTGGAGCACCAGGGGCAGGAAGTCGGGCAGTTCGCCGGCCGTCGGCGCGAACCCGGCCGAGCGGTAGAGCCGGACGAACCCCTGTAGGGCCGGCCCCCGGGCGCGGCTGTCGCCGTGGCGGCAGTAGGTGACGTCGAGGCAGCTGCGGCGGCGGGTGTCGAAGCGGGCCACATAGTCGAGCCGCAGCCAGTGGGGGTCCGCTTGGAGTCGCCATTGGGCCAGGCCGGACAACTTGCGGGCGACCGGGCCGGGGAAGCCGGCCAGCGCCGCCGCCACCGTCTGGCGCTGGCCGATGGCCTGGTCGTCGGGGTAGACCAACAACAGACTGGCCAAGGCCAGCAGATCACGCCGCTCGCGCTCGCCGACGGCCGTCTGCGGCTCGACCCGATCTGCCTCCTCCGGCCCGAGCCCGACCGTCTCAGGCCCGGCCGGCCCGGGCGTCAGCGACCCCCTGGACTTCGCCCCCCAGACCGCCGGCCCCCGGCCGACCCTCTGGGGGCTCATGGCGCGATCCCCAGGCGGCGAGGTCTGTTGCGGGTGTCCGCCAGGCCGAACCTCTGGGGGCTCATGGCGCGATCCCCAGGGGCAGCCGGTCCAGGGGGCAGCCGGAGGTCCATTGGGCCAGTTCGGCCGCCTCCTCCCGGTGGGCCGCCGGGATGACATAGCGGTCCTTCGGCTTGGCCACGGCCAACAAGCGGTACAAGGCCTCCAACTCTGCCGCCGACCGGCCGGCGGCGGCGGTGTCGGCCGGGTCCGGGCGGCCGACGGTCACCGACCGCATGTGGGAGCGGACGGCGGCCAGGCGCATCAGCGCCCCGGCCACCAGGTCGACGTCGCCGGCCGTGAACAGGTTGGCCAGGTAGGCCAGAGGGATGCGCAGCCCGGCCACGGCCTGGCAGATGTCGTCGGCCGAGGCGTTGTCGCCGCCCAGGGCGGCCGTGGCGTCGAGGACCGGCGACAGGGGCGGGATGTACCACACCATGGGCAGAGTGCGGTACTCCGGGTGCAGCGGCAGGGCGACGCCGTGGCGGATGGCCAAGGCGTGGATGGGGGAGGCCTGGGCGGCCTGAAGCCAGTCGGGCGGCAGCCCGTCGGCCAGGGCCTGGGCCGCCACCGCCGGGTCGGCCGGGTCGAGGAAGAGGCCGCGTTGGGCGGCCACCAACTGGTCGTCGGGCACGGCCAGGGCCGGCTCCACCCGGTCGAGGTCGTACAGCACTAAACCGATGTAGCGCAACCGCCCGACGCAGGTGGTGGCGCAGACCGTCGGCAGACCGGCCTCGACCCGGGGGAAGCAGAAGGTGCATTTCTCGGCCTTGGCGGTCGTCCGGTTGAGATAGATCTTCTTGTAGGGGCAGGCCGTGACGCACATCCGCCAACCCCGGCACTTGTCCTGGTCGACCAAGACCAGGCCGTCGCGCTGCCGCTTGTAGATCGCCCCCGAGGGGCAGGCGGCCACACAAGCCGGGTTGAGGCAATGCTCGCAGATGCGGGGCAGATGGAACATGAAGGTGGTCTCGAAGGAGCGCTGGACGCTCTGGGACAAGCCGGCCCAGTTGGGGTCGTGGGCGGCGTAGAGGGCGGAGCCGCCCAGGTCGTCGTCCCAGTTCGGCCCCCACTCCAGCCGCAGCGGCCGGCCGGTGACGGCCGACAGCGGCCGGGCCACCGGCATCTGGTCCGAGGCCGGAGCGGACAACAAGTTGTCGAAGTCGTAGGTGGCGGGCTCGTAATAGTCGTCCAGCGTCGGCAGGTCGGGGTTGGCGAAGATCCTGGCCAGTCGCCGCCAGCGCCCGCCGGAGCGCAGCCGCAGGCGCCCCTGGCGGTCCAGCCGCCAGCCGCCCCGCCAATGCGGCTGATCCTCCCAGGAGCGGGGGTAGCCGATACCGGGCTTGGTCTCGACATTGTTGAACCAGACATACTCGACGCCATCCCGGTTGGTCCACGTCTGTTTGCAGGTGACCGAGCAGGTCGAACAACCAATACATTTGTCCAGGTTCATCACCATGGCCAGCTGGGCCCTGACTCGCATCAGCCCGTCCCCCCGCCCCGAGACCAGAGCCGGCCCCACCGTCTGGGCGCCCGGCCGGCGTCGCCGTGCTCCGGGCCGCGCCCGTCAACGGCTTCCTTGGCCTCGGCCAAACCCGCGCCAGCGCGTTTTGGCGCTCGGCCGACGTCGCCGTAGTCCACTTGCTGGGAGCGGCGGCGCAAGTAAACTAGTTCATCACGTTGGTTGCCGGTGGCGCCGTAGTAGTTGAAACCATAGGTCAGTTGGGCGTAGCCGCCCGCCAGGTGGGTCGGCTTGACGTAGAGCCGGGTCAAGGCGTTGTGGATGCCGCCACGCCGCCCGTTGGCCTCGGTCAGCGGCACATCGATGTTGCGATCCTTGGCGTGGTACATGAAGACCGTCCCGGCCGGCAGCCGCTGGCTGACGACGGCCCGGGCCACCACCACGCCGTGCTGGTTCTCGGCCTCGACCCAATCGTTGTCGGCCACCGCCAGGGCGGCGGCGTCCGCCTCCGACAACCAGATAGTCGGTCCGCCGCGCGACAGGGCCAACATATAAGGATTGTCGGCGTAGGAAGAGTGAATGGCCCACTTGTCGTGGGGGGTGAGGTAGCGCAGCCGCAGCCCGACCCCGGCCGAACCAGGGGCGTCGGGCGCATAGTGGGCCAGGTCGAGCGGCGGCCGGTAGACCGGCAGGGCCTCGCCCAGCTCGGTCAGCCAGTCGTGGTCCAGGTAGAAGTGTTGCCTACCGGTGAGGGTGGACCAGGGGCGCAGCCGCTCGGTGTTGATGCAGAAGGGCGAGTAGCGCCGCCCGCCGGTCTCGACCCCGGACCACTCCGGGCTGGTGAAGACCGGTGTCGGCCCGGCCTGGGTGTCGGCGAAGCTGATGCGGCGCTCGGCGTTCTCCCCCACCATGTCGGCCAAGGGCTGGCCGACGCGGGCCTCCAGGGCGCGGAAGCCGGCTTGGGCGACCTGGCCGTTGGTGGTGCCGGACAGGGCCAAGATGGCCTCGGCCAGCTTGACATCGGTGTCCAAACGGGGGCGCCCCTGGTCGTCGACCCCGTTGTGGCGGGCCAGGAAGGCCACCGGGTCGGCCCCCGGCGTGGTGACCCCCTTGGTGGTGGTCCCCAGCCGACCGATCAACGGCCCCAGGGAGCGCAGCTTCCGCCCCAGGGCGGTGTAGTCGCGCTCCTGGACCACCAGTTTCGGCATCGTCACCCCGGGCACCGGCTGGCACTGGCCCCGCTTCCAGTCCCGGGCCACACCGTGGGGCTGGGCCAACTCGTCCGGGGTGTCGGTCAGCAGGGGGACGGGGATGACATCGGTCCGAGTGCCGAGGTGATCGCGGGCCAGTTCGGACACCCGGTCGGCCAAGTCGCTGAAGATCTGGTAGTCGGTCCGGGCCTCCCAGGGAGGGGCGATAGCGGGATTGAAGGCGTGGATGAAAGGGTGCATGTCGGTGGTCGAGATGTCGTGTTTCTCGTACCAGGTGGCGGCCGGCAGCACCACATCGGACAACAGGGCCGAGCCGGTCATGCGGAAATCGATCGTCGTCACCAAATCCAGCTTGCCCTGGGGGGCCTGGTCGCGCCAGACCACGTCCTTAGGCCGGTCCGCCGGGGGCAGTTCGGGGGCGGTGACGGCCGAGTCGGCCCCCAACAGGTGGCGCAGGAAGTACTCCGAGCCCTTGGCCGAGTTACCCAATAGGTTGGCCCGCCACAATGTCAGGGTGCGGGGGAAGTTGGCCGGGTCGTCGGGGTCCTCGACGGCGAAGCGCAGCGCCCCGGACTTGAGCTGGGCGACGATGTGGGGGCCGGGCTCCAACCCGGCCGCCCGGGCCTCGTCCGCCAGGTCGAGCGGGTTGCGGTTGAAGCCGGGGTGGCCGGGGGTCCAGCCCGAGCGGACGGCCTGGGCCAGACAGTCGGGGGTGGTCTTAGGCAGGCGGCCCGCCCCGGTGGGCGAGGCGATGTCGCCGGCTTGGAACAGGTCGTGGCGCCACTGGTCGGAATGGAGGTACCAGAAGGCCGTGGCGGCTTGGTGGCGGGGCGGCCGGGCCCAGTCCAACGCGAAACCGATGTGTTGCTGGCCGGTGATCGGGCGGGCCTTCTCCTGGCCGACGTAGTGCGCCCAGCCGCCGCCGTTGACGCCTTGGCAGCCGGTCAGCAGGAGCAAGGCGATGATGTCGCGGTAGATGGTGTCGGAGTGGAAGTAATGATTCGTCCCGGCCCCCAAGATGATCATCGACCGGCCCCTGGTCTGCTCGGCGTTGGCGGCGAATTGGCGGGCCACCTTGATGATGTCGCCGGCCTTGACCCCGCTGTGGGCCTCGGCCCAGCCCGGCGTGGCCGGGGCCGACGGGTCGTCGTAGTCACGGGGCCAGTCCCCCGGCAGTCCAGGCCGGGCCACGCCGTAGGCCGCCAGCATCAGATCGAAGACGGTCGTCACCCGGACACCGCCCACGAGCAGCGTCGGCGCCCCCCGCACCATAGAACCACCCTTGTCGCCGTCCGCCGGCTGGTCGAAGCGCGGCAACTCGACCATCACCGGCCCGCCCCAGTCGGCCGGCGCCCCGGGGGTGTCTCCCACGGTGCCCGCGTCTCCCACGGCGCCCGTGGATCCCATGTCTCCCACGTTTCCCGGAGCGTCCGTGAGGCTCGTGGATCCCACGTCTCCCGTGGCGCCCGTCCCGCCCAAGGCGTCTGGGCCGGCTGAGGCGTCCGTGGCACCAGTCCCGCCCGGAGCGGCTGGGCCGGGGCCGGCGACTCCGGCGCTCCCGGGGGCCACACCCTTCTCGGCCCCTCCGGCGGCCACAACGCCGCCGGGGGCCAGGTCGGCGGCCGACAGGGCCGGGTCGATGGCCCCCAGGTCGAGGTTCCAGCGCCCCAGCCCGGCCTCCCCCCAGCGGTCGCCCAGGGTGCCCGGCGGCGCCACGGCGGCGCGGCGCCCCCGATCCAGCAGGACTGGTTTGAAGGCGGCGTTGGCCTGGTCGGCCAGCGGCGGCAGGTCCTCGGCGGTCAAAAACTTGCCCGGGCGGAAGCGCCCCTGTCCGGCCGGCTCCAGCCGCACCAGGAAGGGCAGGTCGGTGAAGCGGCGGACGTATTGGTCGAAGTGGTCGACTTGTCGGTCGCGGAAGCACTCGGCCAAGATGACGTGGCCCATGGCTTGGGCCAGGGCGCCGTCGGTGCCGGGCCGGGGGGCCAGCCAGTCATCGGCGAATTTGACCGACTCGGCGTAGTCGGGGCTGATGGCCACGACCTTGGTGCCCTTGTAGCGCACCTCGGTCAGGAAGTGGGCGTCCGGGGTGCGTGTCACCGGCACGTTGGCGCCCCACAAGATGATGTGGCCGGCGTTGAACCAGTCGGCCGACTCGGGCACGTCGGTCTGGTCGCCCCAGATCTGGGGCGAGGCCGGCGGCAGGTCGCAGTACCAGTCGTAGAAGGACAGCAGGGTGCCGCCCAGCAGGGAGAAGAAACGGGTGCCGGCGCAAAACGACACCATCGACATGGCCGGGATGGGGCTGAAACCGAGGCAGCGGTCGGGGCCGAAGGCTTTGACCGTGTGGACGTGGGCCGCCGCCATCAGTTCCAGGGCCTCGTCCCAGCCGGCCCGGACGAAACCGCCCTTGCCGCGCAACGACTTGTAGTCCTGGCAGCGCCCGGGGTCGGCCACGATGGCGGCCCAGGCCTGGACCGGGTCTCGGCCCTGGGCCCGCTGCGCCCGGTAGAACTCGAGCAGCCGGCCCCTGATATAGGGGTGGCGCACCCGGGCGGGCGAGTAGGTGTACCAGGAGAAGCTGGCCCCCCTGGGGCAGCCCCGGGGCTCGTACTCGGGGCAGTCCTCCCCGGGGGTGGGATAGTCCGGGTTCTGGTGCTCCCAGGCGATCAGGCCGTCTTTGACGAAGACCCGCCAGGAGCAGGAGCCGGTGCAGTTGACGCCGTGGGTGGTGGTGACGACTTTGTCGTGGGCGTAGCGGTCGCGGTAGAAACGCTCCCAGCCGTCGCTCGCCGCCCGCGTGGTGGTCCGGCCGTCGGCGGCGATGTCCTCCCGGGTGACCAGGGCTCGGCCTTTGAGCAGGGCCCGGACCGCGGGCGAGGGGCCGTCCATGGCGGGGCCGGCGTCAACTCTTGGCCAAAGCGCCGGGGCGGGCGTATTGCTGCCAGGCCAAGACGGCGCAGAGGACGGCGTAGCCCAGGACGAAGCCGAAGACGCCGGTCTTGGGGAACCAGTCGAAGGCCAGGCCGAAGAGGAAGGGGCCGAAGGCGGCGATGGCGGCCGTCCAGCCGATGACGCCGCCGGCCTGGCGGGCGGGGAAGATCATCGGCATCTGCTTGAAGGTGGAGGCGTTGCCCACCCCGGAGAAGAAGAAGACCAGCAACATGCCGGTGACGAACAGGCCGACCGAGACGTGATCCTTCTCCCCCGGCACGTCGGCCCGCAGGGCGATCAGCACCGGGATGGTGGACAAGGCGATGCCGACGGCCGACACCACGGTCCAGACCCCGCCGCCGAAGCGGTCGCAGAACGGCCCCCAGCAGACGCGGGCCAGCGAGCCGGTGAAGGCGCCGAGGAAGGCGATGGTGGTGCCGCCCAGCCAGCCGATGGTGGGGACGGTGTCGAAGAGGTCTTTCAGGACGTTGCCGAACTGGCCGGCCAAACCGGAGAAGATGCCGAAGGTGAGGACGTACATCATGGTCATGATCCAGGTGTGGCGGTTGGAGAAGATGTCCAACTGCTGGCGCAGGTTGGCCTTGACCGGGACGGATTTGAGCACCGCCACGGCTGTCACCAGGGCGACCAGTAGCAGCGGCAGGATGAGGGCGGGGGCGGTTTGGAGGTGGACCTCGCGGTCCTGCTTGACCAGGTGTTGGGCGCCGCCGAACAGCCCCCAGCCGACCAGGATCGGGGTCAGCAGTTGGACCACCGAGACGCCGAAGTTGCCCAGGCCGGCCTGCAGGCCCAGGGCCGTGCCCTGGAGGCGTTTGGGGAAGAAGTAGGAGGTCGAGGGCATGTAGCCGGAGAAGACGCCGCCGCCGATCCCGGTCAGACAGGCCAACAACATCATGGCGGCGAAGGGCGGTTGGGGCAGGGTCAGGATCCAGGCCCAGCCGGCCATCGGCGCCATCAGGGCGACATTGGACCAGATGACCATGGAACGGGTGCCCATCAGCGGCGGCAGGAACATCCAGCCCAGGCGCAGCACACCGCCGGCCAGCCCGGGCATGGCGGCCAGCCAGTAGCCCTGGGACTGGGTGATGATGTCGGCGTTCTGCAGCATCGGTGCCAGGCTGGAGACCAGGAACCAGACCATGAACCCCAGCATCAAGGAGAAGGTCGTGCACCAGAGGGTGCGCCAGGCCTGGCCGGACTGCCAGCGGGCGGGGTCCTCGGGATCCCATTCGGTGATGACGCCAGCGGCGGCGCGGGTGGTCGACATGTCTTGCCCCCAATGAAGTCAACTGCGATATTCACAGATTTGACTAGTTTCAACGAGAATAAGTTACATCGCCACCCCGCCCCCGTCAAGGCTCGTCCGCGATCCGGCCGCACGCTTCCCGGGACGCTCGGCCAGACGGGGCGAAGCCCATCGCCGCCACCGCCATTCGGGCAGCCTCCCGGAGCGAGGCGACGGCGGGTCGGGGGAGCGACGGCCGACCATCGCCAGGCCTCACCGGGTCCGCCCGCCACGGGTCGGACGGCCTCAGCCGACTCCGAGCGAGCGTCCGCCGCCGCTCCGGGGTCGGCCGGGGGTCAGCGCCGGCCGCAGGCCGGGCAGTCCGGGTCCGCCTGGACCGGGATGACCAGCGTCTCGCCGGTCAGGGCGTCGACCAGCAGCATCCGGGAGACCAGGGGGTCGCCCAGTCCGGTGATGACCTTGACCGTCTCGGCCGCCGCCCAGGCCCCGACGACGCCGCAGACCGGCCCGAAGACCCCGTCCGCCGCCGCCGTCGGCCAGCCGCTCAACTGCTCCTGGGGGCCGAAGAGGCATTCCCAGCACGGCCCCCGCCCGGCCGGCGTGACCGCGCAACGGCCGCAGAACTGGGCGATGGCCCCCCACACCAGCGGCCGGCCGGCCGCCAAGGCCGCCCGGTTGAGCCGGTAACGGGTGGGCGGGTTGTCCGAGCAGTCGACCACCACGTCCGCCACCGCCACCAGCGCCGCCACGTTGTCCGCCCCCAGCCGGGCGGCCACCGCTCGGGCCTCCACCGCCGGGTTGAGCGCCCGCACCCGCTCGGCGGCGGCCGCGGCCTTGGACCGCCCGCCGGCGTCGGCGGCGAACAAGACTTGCCTAGAGAGGTTGGCCTCCTCGACCACGTCGTCGTCCACGATCACCAGCCGGCCCACCCCCGCCGCCGCCAGATAGGTCAGCACCGGCGCCCCCAGGCCGCCCGCCCCGACCACCAGCGCGCTGGCCGCCCGCAGCCGCCCCAACTGGGCCGCCCCGAATCCCGGCAGGGCCAAATGTCGATCATGCCGCCCGGACACGTCCCCTCCCCCCCGGCCGACCTGGGTCAAGGCCGTCCCACGGTCGGGCCGTAGAAGCCGTGGGCGTCCTCCAGGGGCGGCGCGCCCGGCTCGATCCAGGCGTGGAAGCGGGCGGACAACTCGTCCCCGGTCTGGCGCCGCCGCAGCACCGCCGCCCGGCCGTCCGGGCCGAGCTGGGAGACGACCGTGTCCCCCGGGCCCAGCCCTAGCTGGCGACGAAGCTGGACCGGAATGACGATCCGCCCCTTGCCGGAGACAGTCGCGGTCAACACGTTGTCACCCACTTAACCACTATCTTCTTGCCGTGGATCATACGCCTCACCAAACTGGCGGCACCGCCCTGCTGGCCATCAGCCCGAACCGCCTGTGGGCGCTAATCGAGGCCCACGCCCCCGCCGGCCTGGTCAAACTCGTCCCCCGCCCCACCAAAGGCTGAGGTGGGAGGATGAGGCCATGATCGAGGCTGATGAGTTGGACCGCGTCTTCGACCAAGGGGAAGAGGACGTCGACCAGTACTTCGACGTGGAGAACGTCAGCTATCCAGGCCGCGAGCCTCGCAGCATCGCCATCAATCTGCCCGCCCAGGTGTTCGACGCGCTGGAGCGTGAGGCCGGTCTGACCGGCACCCCCGTCCGCGAACTGGTTGAGACCTGGGTCCAGGAGAGGGCTCGCCGTCTGACCGCCGCCTGAGGCGATGGCAACGCTGCCGCCTCTGAATCATTTGTGGATCATTTGTGGCCAGGGCCGGGGTCGAACCGGCGACCTCATCCTTTTCAGGGATGCGCTACTACCAACTGAGCTACCTGGCCCCCACGGCGGACCGTGAGAGGGATTGGCGACCCCGACGGGACTTGAACCCGCGACCTTCGGCGTGACAGGCCGACGCGCTAACCAACTGCGCCACGGGGCCTTGCGGCCTCGGTCCGTCGCGACGAACCGACGACAAACTATAGCCCAGGGGCGGCTCCCGGGCCTAATCGCAGCTCCGGCCCCAGGCCGGGCCGCATCATGGCAAACCCGCAGTGACCGTGGCGGGCCGCTGGAGGGGGTCGGTCCATCGGCTGGGTAACCAGCCTCCGGGGTGGCAGGCGGCGTTGAAGCGGTCGCCGTGGCCAGATCCAGGGGTTCGGGCAAATCGCCGGGCAGTTGGCCGTGAAGGTGGGGGCGGCCCAGGCGTGAACGACAGTCCAGCGCCAGATCTTCTGGTCGCCGGTCAAGACGGTGCGAGGAGCGGGGAACGAACTGCGGCGATCACCTGCCGACCATTTGCGTACGGTCTCGCGGGCGACGTCGATCACCCCGACGGCAGTCTCGACCACGACCTCAACGCCGATGACGGCCACACCGCCGACGCTCGCGGTAATGATGACGAACTGATCGGTCCACAAACGATCGACTTGCTCCCAATCGTCAAGACCGAACCCTTGGACGACGAGATAAAAGGCGCAGATCGCCACGTTGGGCCACCTCCTCGAAGCGCGCTGGCCCAACACAACCGTCGGCATCTGCCCATATGAGAGCCTACCGGTGTCGCCCGGTCGGATCGTGGTCTTGGGGGCACTTCCGAACCTCAGCCCAGATAGCCCTGACCGCGTGACTCAAAATCAACGCCCTGCCCGGTGTCACCGTCCACGAATATGGTCTGAAAATCTCAGTATTTCCCTCCACAGATCTTGCATCTCTTGAAAAGTCCAAGCCGTCCTCCGCAATGGGCGCAGAGACCCTGTGAACGCCAAGACTCACTTTGCCGACGCTTGACTTCTCTACCCTTCGCCTCGGCTTCTTCTCGTTTGATGCGGATCTGCCGCTCTCGTTCAGCTTTCTCTCGTTCTTTTTCGCGCCTTATCTCTTCTTCGTGCAGCGTGGTGCATGCATCAAGCAGAGTTTTGACAAGGCCGTATCCTTTCGCGAAATTCTGGGTGATGCTCAGATTTAACCTTACGCCCGTCATAACTTCATGAAAGAAAACAGATCGATTTGCTAGCGCATACGACAGGTACTTGCAGCCGTAAAGGTCACCAGGCATCCAGGACGTGGACCAGCCACTGCCGCAAAACTCGAAGTCAAATTCTAAGAGGACTTCATCGACGGAGACAGCGAGAACGGTAGTTCCCCTATCAAAATAGAAGCCTGATGCGCTTCGCTCCTTCTCGATATTGACGACTTTCAGTTTCGCCTCTTGCGTAATGAAGAAGCTAAGAGTCGTCTCTGTTCGTCCCGAGCCAGGCTTCTCACGCCAGTATTGGCCATCTGGAGAGTTATCTTGCACATAGGGTTTAGCGATGGCATATTCCTCTTTGGCGAGCGTTGCCACTCTCTTGATCAGCGCGGCCAGTATTGGCTTGACTTCTTCGTATGGCTCTTCCAAGTATGAGGTAATATCTGACCAGTTCTTTACAATTCCCTTAGAAACTACAGCACCTTTACCTGCGCACTTAGAGCAGGCGACGAGTTGAGGGCCAGAAAAGTCAACGCCCGCCGACGCGTTTACCGTCGTTCCTTTTGCATTGCACCTGTCGCAAAGAATCGACTCCGAGAGCTTTCCGCGCTGAATGAAATCTTCGTCGACCATTATAACCGATCCTGCCACTTGCAACTCCATTTTACCCTCCATAAGAAATTGTGGTGTTTCCCTATACTTATTCTTGCTTATTCTTGAGGCTCGACTCCGAGCGCTATCCCATTCTCATCCCCATCGATCAAGTGAGCCCTATCCCATAGAAACTTACTGTGGTGCCATCCCTGGTTTCTGTAGAGATGATCCGACTCGTCGTGGCAGAAATAGGAACGGCCGCTTTACCATATTGAAGTGCGGCGCAGAGAGAAACAGGAACATAGATGAAACGGCACCTCGGCATCAGAATCATCTCCGCCAGTAGCCGCCATGCTCAGGGCAGACCATTCCGGAGTTCTTGCAGTTCGAACACGACAAGCTCCCCTGGTTGCCCTTGCAGATCTGACAGATGTACAGGTCTCGGTGGCACTTCTCACACTTCATCGGTGCATCACTCCTTGGTTATGGGATGTTGGAGTCTGAAGCCGGCAGTACTGGACGCGCTGCCGGTCATGTGCCCGATCAGCTTCACCAACACCCCCAATGACGGTTGAAATCAGTAATTACGTACTCCCAAGAGATAAGTTAGCACCGACCTTTGGTAGGCGTCAAATGCGAACCGCCAGCTACCCACCCGCCCTCCGCACGGCTTGGAGCCGCCCCCGCCCCTCAACATGGCCCGGCTCCGCGACCAGGCTGTCGGCGAAACGAGTCAAGGCTGCAAAAGCAATGTTTATAGCCGACTTGGTCATGGCGAGCGGCCTGTCACGCACCGCTGTTCTGGACATGCTGAACGGCCGGGGGAGGGTGACTACTGGACGCCTGGATTCGTGGTGGGCTTTGGCCTGGGCGCTCGGCATCCCCTTCAGCGACCTCATGGGGGCACTTGACGAGGATCGTCCGCAGTAGCGGTGACAGCCAGATCTGGGACGATGCCGTGCCATCCCTGACTCGAGAATCAGGACGGCGCACAACTATTTGTGTTAAACAATTATCTTTGTTGAATTACGGGTTTCGCGGGGATCGCGACAGTGGTCACGATCAGGCTCACATTGGTGGACATATATCGCTGAGTTTTGTATGGTCAGCCCCATGCCACGCGAGTATGAGTCCACCCATCCGTGGATCACGTTCCACCACCAAACCCGTCAGCCGAAGCTCGACCTGAAGCTGGGCGAGGCCTTCTCGAAGTGTCAGCAGCTGGCCGGGACGCCCCTGCGACCGGCCACGGCCGACGCTTTGGCCTCCCTCTACCTGGCCAAGGGCGTCCACGCCACCACCGCCATCGAGGGCAACACCTTGGACTAAGACGACGTCGCCGCCATCATCAACCGCTCCAAGAGCCTGCCCGAGTCGCAGCGCTACCTGGCGCAAGAGGTCGACAACGTCACCGCCGTCCTCAGCGGCATCGCCCGTGCCGCCGTGGCGGACAGCGAGCTCTTCCGCCTGACGCCGGACTGGCTCAAAGCCCAGAACGCCGCCATCCTCCGAGGCTTGGAGGTCGAGGATCACGTCGTCCCCGGCGAATACACCACCGCCCGCCTGGTCGTCGGCCGCTACCGGGGTGCCCCGCCGGCCGATGTGCCCTACTTGGTGGAGCGGCTGTGCGACTGGCTGAACGGCTTCCTGGCCATCGTCGGTGACCCGGCCCGCCCTGACGACGACCGCTTTGTCTACGCTTTCCTGACGGCCGTTCTGGGGCATCTCTACGTCGCCTGGATCCATCCCTTCGGCGACGGCAACGGCCGTGTTGCCCGGGCCCTGGAGTGTGCCGTCTTGGCCAACTCGGGCATCGTTCCCTGGGTCGCCGCCGACTTGTTGTCGAACCACTACAACGCCACCCGCTCGCTCTATTACCACCGACTCGACCAGGCGTCACGGCTGCCTGAGGGCGAGGGCGTGGCCGAGTTCGTCCGCTACGCCGCCGAGGGCTTCGTGGATCACCTGCGAGACCAGCTCGCCCAGGTCCAGTCAATGCAGCGGCGGATCGCCTGGGAAAGCTTCATCCATGAGATTTTCCGCTCACAGACCCAGGGTGAGGCCAGCCGGCGGCGCCGCGCCCTGGTCTTGGCCTTGCCCGAAGACACCCCGGTCCCTCCGTCTCGGATGCGCCGCCTGACTCCCGAATTGGCCGAGGCATACGCCGGCAAAACCCAGAAAACAGTTAGCCATGACGTCAACCGCTTGAAAAGGCTCGGCCTGATCGTCGGCCCGGCCGACGGCGGCTACCGGGCCAACACGACATTGATGTCGGCCTTTCTCCCGCCCGTCCGCCGCTTGGCGGACCAGTCCTAGACGGCCCGAACCGTCCTTGCCGGACCTGGATATTCAGCGTGCGCTTGTCATGGGGTCGGGGCTAGGAGCCGTGCGTCCCCCGTGCCCAGGGTCACGGCAAAGTCTTTTCTGGTCTTGTGAGTAGTAGGTCGGGTATTCGGTCTGGGTGCCAGGAGTAGTGGCGTGTGGCGGCGGCGATGTTGTCGAAGCCTTCGAGTCGGAGCAGACTGATGGCGAG
>JAISAO010000013.1 GCA_031266665.1 Propionibacteriaceae bacterium
GGCCCGGGCCAAACGCCAATGATCGTTTATCATTGGCCCTATCGCCGGGCCGTCGCCAGACGCCAACTACACCCTGGATTCTGAAGAGCCGCCAAGGCTCCGGCGACGGCCCCGGCGGCGCCGGACCAGACGATGGCGGCCAGGGCGCGGGCGACGGCCGGGCGGTCGGCCGGGTCCAGCCCGGCGCTGACCCAGGCGACGGCCCCGGCGCCGACGGCGGCGGCCGTAAGGGCCCAGGCCGCCGTCTCCAGGCCGATCTGGGCCAACCGGTCTGGTCGGCTTTGGCCGGCGTGGGCGTTCGAGGCCAGTTCCAGGCGGCGGGCCACGATGGACACGGCGCCGATGACCGCGCCGGCCAGGCCGGCCGCCCACCAGGCGGCGGCCGTCGGGCGGCGGCGCCAGGCGGCGGCCGGGTCCTGAGGCGCCCCCAAAGAGCCGTTGTGCTGTTGCACCTGGGGCGGGTTGGTCTGGGTGTCGGCGTCGGGCAGGATGACGCTGTAGAGCAGGTCGGAGGTGGCCGGCACGACCGGGTACTGGTCGAGCCAGCATTGGTCGAAGGGCTCGGCGGCCGGCGCCAGGGCCAGAACGGCGTAGCCGAAGCCGGGCGAGCGGCCGTCCTGGGGATAGTCGTAGAGGCCGGCCAGCCGGGTCGCCCCGGCCGCCGCCCCGCCCGGGACGGAGCCAGACGCGGCCGGCTGGACGAAGTCGAGCCGCCGGCCGACCGTCAGCCCGAAGCGCTGGGCGACCTCGCGCGAGACCAGCAGGCCGGCCTGGTCGAAGCCGGTCGACCCGGGCAGCAGCCAGGCGAAGCCGGGACTGACCGAATACCAGGTCAGAGGGCTGTCCGGCAATGGGGCCAGCATCAGGGGGTCGGCCTCGACCCGGACCGCGCCGGCCGCCCGGACGCCGGGCTGCCGGGCCAGGGCGTCGCACAGCCGGCCGTCGATCCCGCCGGGGAGACTGAGCACCAAGGTGGCCGCGCCCCGGGCCTGGAAGTCGTGGGCCTGGTCGATCACCCGGCGGGCGGCCGAGCCGTCGACCACCACCAGGGCGACCAGGACCAGCCCCAGGGCCAAGGCGCACCAGACGGCGCGGGCCACCCCCCGCGCCAGGTCGAGGCCGGCCTCGGAAACGAGGGCGGACAGACGCATGGCGGTCCGGCCCGACCGCTCCGGGAGCGCCATCAGTCCGCCTCCGGGACGGGACGGCTGGCCGAGACGACCGCCGAGACCATCCAGGCCGGGGCCGCCAGCAGTCCGGCTCCGGGACGGAACGACTGGCCGAGACGACCGCCGAGACCATCCAGGCCGGGTCCGGGGCCGCCGTCACCGTCCGGCTCCGGGGCGGGCGGCCGCAGGGCGATGACCTGATGGCAGGCGGCGCTCGTCTTGGGGTCGTGCGTCGCCACCAGCGTGATGATCCCGGCGCCGGCCATCTGGGCGATGGCCCGGTTGACGGTGGCGGCGGCCGAAGCGTCGAGTTGGGCGGTCGGCTCGTCCACCAGCAGCAGGCCGGGGCGGCTGGCGACGGCCCGGGCCAACATCAGGCGGAGGCGCTCGCCCCCGGACAGGTCGCCGTAGGAGCGGTCGGCCGTCGCCGCCAGGCCGAACTGCCGCAGCAGGGCCAGGGCCGGCGGGACCGCCTCCGCCCGCCGCCGGCCGGCGGCCAGGAAGGGGAAGACGACGTGGTCCAAGGCGCTGCGCCGGGCCACCCCGTGCGGGTTCTGGAAGACCCAGGCCACCCTCAGCCCGGCCGGGCGCCACACCGTGCCACGCTCCGGCGCGATCCAGCCGGCCACGATCCCCAACAAAGTTGATTTGCCCGAGCCGCTGGGCCCGACGACGGCGTGGACCAGGCCGGGGGCGAAGACGGCGCTGATCGGCTGGAACAACTGGTCGCCGCCGGGGAAGCGATGCGACACCGCCTCCAGCCTCAGGGCCTCCCCGGCCGCGCCCGGCCCGCCCGACGGCGCCGGCAGGATGCCCCAGCCGGGTCTCACCGGCACTCCAGGTCCGTCGCCGGGCTCAGCGCCACCTGGGCCGGCGGGTCGCCGTCGTCGAAGACGACGAAGGTCCGCCCCAGCTTCGACCCGACGATGGTGACACGGTGGACCCGCCCGGTCTCGTCCGCCACGCAACCTGTGGTCGGCCCGGTCGTGGTCAGGGCCGACGGCGGCAGGCTGTGGACCAAGCGGGGCTCGACCAGGCGCAGACTGGCCGGGGCCGGACCGCCCTCCTCTTGGCCGGCCAGGCGGCGTTGGACCGTCTCGGCCTCGGCCAAGCCGGCCAGCTCGGCCGCCGCCACCACGCCGTCGCCGTCCACCGGGGCCGTGACGCCGTCGAGCACCAGCTCCCGCTGGCCGGGGCCGAGATCGTCCGGCAGTGTCTGGACGCGGGCGGCCACCAGGCCGCCGTCCGCCACCGCCAAGGTCGCGCCGGGCTGCACCCAGTCGCCCAGCCGGGCCTGGCACTGACTGACCGTGGCCGAGGCCGACGGCAGCCACAGGACCTGGCCGGCGACGAAGCGGCCGGCCGTCGTCGGACCGCCGCCGGCGGCCAGCAGGGCCTGCCAGGCCGCGTCGGTCGCCCCGTCGTACCAGCCGGAGGCCTCCACCGGCTGGCCCAGTCCGGCCAGCCCCTCTTGCAGCGAGCGAACATCGTCGCCGCTGTCGCCGAAGGCCAGGTCGCGCCAGGGCGGCGTCCGCAGGGCCAGCGCCACAACCGGCGCCCCGTCCAGGGCGAAGGGGGCGGAGCCGGCGGCGATCATCTGCCCGGACTGGCAAGACGAGGCGGTCACCCGGCCCGTCCCCGCCGTCGTCAAGGGCGTCCCCGGCGAGGTTTCCAAAAGGACCGTGACCGAGCGCGCGTCATCGGTCTCGGTCGCTTCCACCGGGGCCAGGCTCGGCTCGGCCGCCGCCTGCAACGAGGGCGGCGGATCAGTCGTGCCGGGGCGCAGCCAGAAACCGACCGCCGCCAGGCCGCCCAACAACAACACCAGCAAACCGACGGCCCCCCAGGGCGGTCGCCGCCGGGAGCCGCCCGGCGGCGCCGTCGCCGGGTCGGTCAAGAGCTCTCCAGCCAGCAGGTCGTCGCGGCCTCGGACGAGCCGGGAGCATAGCGGCTGGCCTCACCGGCGGCCAAGTCGGCCTCAAGCTCCTCGTAGGTCAACGACTCCGGGGCCGCCCCGGTCCGCTGCAGACAGGCGATGACTCGTTCGTCAACCTGCCGCGGATCGCTTCTCCAAGACTCTCGGTAGATCATGTCGTAGACAACGTCGACGTAGTCCTTGATGGGCAAGTCGCAAGTCTGATGGATGGCTTCCCGGGCCTCGGCTGTGCTGTCCTTGTCCAGACCAACACTTTTGGATAAGGCAACCGTGTAGATAACCACAGTTCCCTCGTAGCTGACGCTGGCGTCCGATCCGAGGCCACGGACACAGGCGATCCAATTAGTGTTGACCTGCTTCCAGTCGGCTTCGCTGATCTGGCCCGTCTCCAGAGCCTGGCGCAGGACCTGAGCGCTGAAATCATCAAGGTTGGTGGCCAAACCCTCAGAAATTGTCTCAACGACCGCACTGTCAAGAGAAGGCCCCGAGGGGTCACCCTCTGAAGTGCCCAGACCACCCGAGCAACTGGTCAAGAGAAAGCCCAGCCAAAGCACCCCAGAAGCAGCCACCGCCCTAATCACACAAAGCCGCATACTCATTAGTCGCGCGAGCCGGACTGGAAAAAGCCTTGCGGCCCGCTCAACCTTTCCCATGGCAACCCCACCTTTCAGCTTTGAAATCAACTTTGAAAACCAGTGGCTTCGCCAATAACTTGATGGGGCTATTATCCCGTTGTACTCCAACGACATATCGAGCCAAGCCACTGATCGTTATCAAACCGTGACTCTTTGCCCCCTCATCTCCCCCTGTTCCTGGCCCCGGGCCGGGGACACGGGGCCGGGAACAGGGAGGGGTCCGGTTGAAATCACCGCCTCCCTGACGGCAGTCGGCGACTGGCGCTTCCGCCACCGCGACAGCGGCTAGCCGGAGGCCCCAAACGACCGACGGCGCGCTGCACCGCTCCCCCGAGCGGCCAGCGCGCGGTTCGCGTCGCGAGAGTAAAATCGTCTGAAGATACAGTAAGGCGTAAGGAGACCGACGGTGAGCGCTGATGTCAAACCTGAGGCCGGGCGGGAACAACGCCAGCGCCGCCTGGACGAGGCGTTCCACTCCGGCGAGTTGGAGGGCGCGGTAATCAGCGACGAGCTGCGCGCCGACGGCGCCCGCTATGTGGCTGGCCTGATCGACCCGAAGGAGATGCTGGCCCGCGCCAAGGCCCGTTATGGAATCTCCTGAGTTCATCGACCCATCGCGAGGGCGGACTGGACGTCCGTTGAGCGTCGGCGCCGCCGTCAGCGCGCCCGGATGGGGTCACTCGGTAGTCGAGAATCGGTGGATCAGGGCTCAGACCCCCGGCGGGGGCGCGGTCGACTGGCGCACCACCAGCCGGGTGGCCAACTCCAGTTTGGGCTGGGGCGGCGGCGTGCCCCGGTAGGCCAGGGCCAACAGGATGCGGGTGGCCTGGCGGGCCATCTCCTCGATCGGCTGGTGCACCGTGGTCAGCTTGGGCGTCACCCAGCCGCACAGCGGCACATCGTCGAAGCCGACCACGGACAGGTCCTGCGGGATGCGCAGGCCCAACTCGGCCGCCGCCTGGTAGACGCCCGAGGCCTGGAGATCGGAGCCGGCGAAGACGGCGGTCGGGCGGGGCTCCAGCCGGAGCAGTTCTAGGGCGCCTTTATAACCGCCGGAGGACAGGAAGTCGCCGGGGCGGACCAGGGCGTCGTCCGGCACCACCGCCGCCCGCCCCAGGGCCGCCCGGTAGCCGTCCAGCCGCTCCTGGGAGCAGCGCATGTCGGCCTCGCCGGTGATGATGCCGATGCGACGGTGGCCCAGTTGGAGCAGGTGCTCGGTGGCGGCCAGGCCGCCGGCGAAGTTGGCCGCCCCGATCACCGGCACACTCTGGGGGCCGGCCCCGATGGGGTCCAGCAGGACGTAGGGGATGCGCAGCTTGGCCAGTTCGCCGTCCACCCCCTGGCTGAGCCGGGAGACCACCAGGATGAGGCCGTCCGAGTGGCGCCGGGCCAGCATGGCCAGCCATTGCCGGTTGCCCAGCAGTTGGCCGTGGGTGGCCGTCACCACGATGCCGGCCCCCAGCCGGGCCGCCTCCTCCTCGGCCCCGGTCAGGATTTGATTCGACCATTGGGTGTCGATCCCCCGCACCACCACGTCGATCAGCCGGGCCGGGGAGCGGGCGACGGCCCCGCGGCGGCGGTAGCCCCGCTCGTCCAGCAGGCGGCTGATCTGTGCCCGCCGGTCGTCGGAGATGCCGGGGCGGCCGTTCAAGACCTTGGAGACGGTGGCCACGGTGGTGCCGGCGGCCGCCGCGATGTCGGCCAGGGAGACGGCCCGGCCCGGCTTCCCGCCCGTCGGCCCGGCGACCGGCTCGTCGGGCTTCTCGCCCGTCGGCCCGGCGATCGGCTCGTCGGGCTTCCCGCCCGTCGGCCCGGCGGCCACCTCGCCAGTCGGCCCGGCGGCCGGTCGGTCGGTCGGATCAGCGGTCGGATCAGCGGTCAGTCGGCTCATGCTCCCCAGTGCAGCCGAAACCACCCCCTTTTGTCACGTAATTTTCGCGAATCGTTATCAGTCCTACACCAAAGCTCCTGTCCAGAAGGGCTGACAGCCACGCCTGGCCGTGGCACGATAAGGGCAGGTTGGGTTGAGACACCACCCACGAAAGTTTCGCATCAAGGAGGACGCGCCATGGAACGCCCGCAGCATCGATTCAAGAAAATTGCCATTGGTTTGGCCGCCTTCGGGCTGGCGGCCGGCCTGACCGCCTGCGGCGACTCGTCGGCACCCGCCGGCGACGACACCACGGCCGGCGGCGACGCCACCCAGACCCTGATCTGGTGGCACAACATGAACGCCGACCCCGGCCTGGCCTACTGGAAGACCGTGGTGGCCGACTACGAGGCCGACCATCCCGGGCTCAAGATCGACATGCAGGTCTACCAGAACGAGGATCTGCGGACCAAGATCCGCACCGCCCTGCAGTCCGACAGCCCGCCCGACCTGTTCCAGCAGTGGGGCGGCGGCGAGCTGATCGACCAGGTCCAGGCCGGCTACGTCATGGACCTGTCCGACCAGGTGGCCGACGAGATCGCCGTCATCGGCGAGGGCAACGTGGTCGGCTGGCAGGTCGACGGCCAGACCTACGGCCTGCCCTTCACCCTCGGCATCGAGGGCATCTGGTACAACAAGGACATGTTTGAGGCCGCCGGCATCACCAGCGTCCCCAAGACCTTGGACGACCTGAGCGCGGCGGTCGAGAAGCTGCGGGCGGCCGGGCTGCAGCCGATCGCGGTCGGCGGCCAGGACGGCTGGCCGGCGGCCCACTGGTACTTCAACTTCGCCCTGCGCGAGTGCTCCCAGGCCACGCTGGTGGCCGACGCCACCGACAAGGCCTTCACCGATCCCTGTTGGCAGAAGGCGGCCCAGGACTTGGCCGACTTCGCCGCCACCGACCCCTTCAACGACGGCTGGGTGACGACCCAGGCCCAGGTCGGGGCCGGCTCCTCGGCCGGCATGTTGGCCAACGGCCAGGCCGCCATGGAGCTGATGGGCATCTGGGAGTCCGGCGTGGTCGGCTCTTTGACGCCCGACCAGAAGGTGCCGGAGTTCTTGGGCTGGTTCCCCTTCCCGTCGGTGCCCGGCGGCGGCGGCGACCAGAAAGCGGCCATGGCCGGCGGCGACGGCTTCTCCTGCCACAAGGACGCCCCGGCCTCCTGCGTCGAATTCATCAAGTACATCCTGTCCGACAAGGTGCAAGCCGGTTACGCCGCCACCGGTTCGGTGCCGGCCAACCCCAACGCCAACTCCAGCCTGACCGAGCCCATCCTGCAGGACGTCACCGCCCAGGCCAAGGATGTCTCCTACACCCAGCTGTGGCTGGACACGGTCTACGGGGCCAACGTCGGCGAGGCCATCAACAACAACGTGGTGGCGTTGTTGCAGGGCCAGTACCAGCCGGCCGAATTCGTCCAGGCCGTCCAAGAGGCCGCCGCCAAGAGCTGAGCGGCCAAGTCCCGAGTCCCGGAAGGATCGTCCCGATGTCAACTCCCGCCCCGGCCGCCCTGTCAGCGGCGGCCGGGGCCGGGGGGGCGGGGTCTCGGCCCGTCCCCGCCCGGCCCGCCAAGTCCAAGCGCTCCGGCCGGGGCCGCACCCGGGCGGAGATCGCCATATTGCTGGGCCCGGCCCTGATCGTCTTCGTCGGCTTCGTCATGGCGCCGATGGCCGTGGCCGCCTACAGCGGTTTCTACAGCTGGAACGGCTACGGACCGCTGACCAACTACGTCGGCTTTGACAACTATAAAGAAGTCTTAAGCGACCCGAAATTCTTCACCGCCCTCAAAAACAACCTCTTCATCTTGGTGATGTCGTTGGTCTTGCAGGGTCCGCTGGCCATCGTGATCGCTTTGTTGCTGAACCGGAAGATGCGCGGCCGCTCCACCCTGCGGGTCTTGTTGTTCGTGCCCTATGTCATCTCCGAGGCCATCGTCGGCGTTGGCTGGCGCTTGATCCTGGGCACCGGCAAAGAGGGAGGCGCCCTCAACGCCCTGTTGCGGGCCGTCGGCCTGGACGGCTTGCAACATTACTGGTTGAACAAGGGCACGGCCGTGTGGGTCTTGTTGTTGATCTGCACCTGGAAATACCTCGGCTACGCCATCATCTTGTTCCTGGCCGGCATGCAGGGCATCCCGGAGGAGCTGAGCGAGGCCGCCCAGGTCGACGGGGCCTCCTTCTGGCGCGTCCAATGGCATATCACCTTGCCCCTGCTGGGGCCGACGCTGCGCATCTGGGCCTTCTTGTCCATCATCGGATCTCTGCAATTGTTCGACCTGGTCTACGTCGTCTGGGGCAAAGCCGCCCCCTCCGTCGACGTCTCGACCATGGCCAGCTACATGGTCTTGAACGGCCGCAACACCTTGCGCTACGGCTTCGGCAACGCCGCCGCCGTGGTCATGTTCTTGGTCTCGCTGGTCATCGCTTTGGCCTATCAACGTTTCGTCTTGCGCCGCGACACCGAGGGCGCGACCACCGATGGGAACTGACATGTCCCAAGTCACAACCGCCGCCCGGCCGGCCGCCAAAGCCAAAGCCGCGTCCAAGGGCTCCCAGTCCAACCAGTCCCTCAGCTGGGGCTCCCCGGTGGTCTATTTCGTCGGCCTGCTGCTGGTGGCCTTGAGCATGGGGCCGGTGCTGTATATCGTCATGGGCGGTTTTCGCACCAACTCCCAGATCACGACCGACCCGGCCGGCCTGCCCGACCCCTTCGTCACCCAGTCCTACGCCACCGTGTCGACCTCAGCCGACTTCTGGAAACCGGCCCTCACCTCGGTGGAGGCGGCCGTCCTGACCACGCTGGGCGTGGTCCTGCTGGGGGTGATGGCGGCCTTCGTGCTGGCGCGCTACCAGTTCAAGGGCCGGGGCTTCTTCTACAGCCTGTTCGCCGCCGGCCTGATGTTCCCGCTGTCGGTCGCCATCACGCCGCTGTACACCGTCATCTCGAAACTGGGCTTGCTGGACAAGCTGGCCGGCGTGGTCCTGCCCGGGATCGCCTTCGCCCTGCCCACCACCATCATCATCTTGGTGCCCTTCCTGCGGGCCATCCCCAAGGAGTTGGAGGAGGCCAGCGCCTTGGACGGGTTGACCCGGCTGGGGTTTTTCTGGCGCATCGTTTTGCCTCTGTCCGGCCCCGGGCTGATCACGGTCGGCGTCTTGGCCTTCGTGGCCAGTTGGAACGGCTACATGCTGCCTCTGTTCGTCTTCAACACCCACACCCCCACCCTGCCCCTGGGGGTGGCCCAGTTCTCGACCCAGCACTCGACCGACACGGCCGCCGTGCTGGCCTACACCTCGCTGTCGATGATCCCGGCGCTGCTGTTCTTCTCCATCTTCGAGCGGCGCATCGTCGGCGGCCTGACCGGCGCCGTCAAGGGGTAAGGGAAAGCCATGCCAGAACCACTCCCCGGCCGGGATGGCCGAGCGGACGCCGGTCGGCCGTCGGCCACCGGTCCGGCGGCCGACCCGACGCCGCGACCCGACCGCCGGGGGAGCCCGACCGCCACCACGGGCCGCCGTGCCCTCCCGGACCCTCCAGACGACCCGGACACGGGCCTGAGGGCGGACCCGGCTTTCCAGCCCTCCCGCCCCCAGGACTGGCCGCCGGCCGCCGGCCAGTCCCAGACCAGCCCCAAGGTGGCCGCCCTGCTGCGGGAGCTGACTTGGCCGGAGAAGCTGGCCCAGCTGCAGGGCCTGTGGCTGGGGGCCGACGACGGCGGCCAGGTGGCGCCGGAGATGGACTCGGCCGCCCCGGCCGGCGATTTCCCCGATTTCGCCCGCCACGGCCTGGGCCACCTGACCCGGCTGTACGGCACCAAGCCGATCCCGCCGGCCGAGGGCCTGGCCCGCCTGATCGGATATCAGCGTTGGCTGCTGGAGCACACCCGGACGCCCATCGGGGCCTTGGCGCACGAGGAGTGCCTGACCGGCCTGGCCGCCTGGGGGGCCACCACCTATCCCACGCCGCTGGCCTGGGCGGCGACCTTCGACCCCCAGTTGGTCGAGACGATGGCGGCCCAGATCGGCGCCACCATGGCCGCCCTGGGGGTGCGCCAGGGGCTGGCCCCGGTGTTGGACGTGGTGGTGGACGCCCGCTGGGGGCGGGTCGAGGAGACCATGGGCGAGGACCCCTACCTGGTGGGCACCTTGGGGGCGGCCTACGTCAGAGGCCTGCAGTCGGCCGGCGTGGCCGCCACCCTAAAACATTTCTTGTCTTATTCGGCCTCCCAGGCGGGCCGCAACCTGGCCCCGGTCCACGCCGGCCCCCGGGAGGCCCTGGAGGTCTTCGCGCCGGCCTTCGAGCCGGCCCTGCGCCTAGCCGGCGCCCAGTCGGTCATGCCGGCCTACGTCGATTTGGACGGGCTGCCGCTGCACGCCGACGGCGCCTACCTGACCGACCTGCTGCGCCAACAATGGGGCTTCACCGGTGTGGTGGTGTCGGACTATTTCGGAGTCGAGTTCCTAGAGCGCCAACACCACCTGGCGGCCGACCTGGCCGGCGCCGCCCGGACCGCCCTGGCGGCCGGCGTGGACGTCGAGCTGCCCACCGGGGTGGCCTACCAGGCCTTGGCCGACGTCGATCCCGACCCGGCGCTGGCGGCGGCCGTGGACCGGGCGCTGACCCGGGTGCTGAGCCAGAAGGAGGCCCTGGGCCTGCTCGACTTGGAGGCCGAGATCGCCCGTCTGGAGGCCTTGGCCGCCCGGGCCCCGGACAGCCTGGACCCGCCGGCCCACCGGGCGCAGGCGGCCCGGATGGCCGAGGCCGCCATCGTCCTACTGGCCAACCCGACCAGGCCCGCCGCCGGCCGCGCCCCGTCCGACCGCCCCAGGCCTGACGACGAGGCCGCCGCCCACGCCCGCCCCGACGCCGCCCAGACCACCACCCAGGACAACCCCGATGGGGTGGGGGCCGGCGATCACGCCGCTCCCGCCCACCTCGACGCCACCTCGGCCGATACTGCCGGGGACGACCATCGGGGTGGGTCCAACGACACCAGCCAGTACAACTTTAATTGGGTGGGGGCCGGCGATCACGGAGCCCCCGCCACCGCTCCCGACCCCGCCGCCACCGCCCAACCGCTGTTGCCCCTGTTCCCCCGCCCCGGCCTGCGCCTGGCCGTGGTCGGGCCCAACGCCGACCGTTCGGCCGCCCTATTCGGCTGCTACAGCTTCGTCAACCACGTCTTGGCCCACCATCTAGACGTCCCCTCCCTGCTGGATTCCCCGACCGTCTTACAGGCCTTGCGCCAGGAGTATGAGCCGGCCGGGGCCAGTCTCGGCTTCGCCCCCGGTTGCACGGTGCGGGGCCAGGACCGCTCCGGCCTGGCCGCCGCCGTCGCTTTAGCCCAAGACAGCGACGTGGTGGTGGCCGTGGTCGGGGACCAGTCCGGGTTGTTCGGCCAGGGCACCTCGGGCGAGGGCTGCGACGCCGCCTCCCTGGAGCTGCCCGGCCTCCAAGCCGAGTTGCTCGAGGCCTTGGTGGCCGTCGGCCGGCCGCTGGTGGTGGTGGCCTTGGCCGGGCGGCCCTACAACCTGCCGGCGGCCGTCTTGGAGTCGGCCGCCCTGGTCTGGGCCTTCTTCCCGGGCGAGGCCGGCGCCCGGGCCGTGGCCGGCGTCCTGTCCGGCAGGGTCAACCCCGGCGGCCACCTGCCGGTCTGTTTCCCCGCCTCGGTGGCCGCGCTGCCCTATAACTACCGCCACTCCCAGATGGTGGCGGCCAACGGCGTCTCGGCCATCGACCCCACGCCCCGCTTCAGCTTCGGCCACGGGCTCGGCTACACCAGTTTCGAGTTCCACGACTTCGCCCCGGAGCAAGACGAGGTCGCCAGCGACGGCTGGATCGCCCTGCGGGCGACGGTCGTCAACCGCGGGGGGCGGGCGGGCGACTGCCTGCTCCAGCTCTACGGGGCCGACCCGGTGGCCTCGGTGGTCCGCCCGACCCGTTTCCTGGCCGGCTACCACAAGCTGGCCCTGGCCCCCGGGGAGTCCCGGACGGTCCGCCTGCTGGCGCCGACCGACCGTTTCGCCCTGGTCGACCGGCGCTTGGAGCGGGTGGTCGAGCCGGGTCTGGTCCAGCTCTGGCTGGGCTGGGACGCCGACCACCTGGCCACCGAGGCGGTCTCGGTGCGGCTGACCGGCCCGACCCACCGTCTGGGGGCCGAGGCCCCCAGACTGACCCGGGTGGAGGCGCTGTGACCCGGCGGCCACCCTGGCGGACCGATCAGGCGGCCACACCACCGCCAAACGCCCGGCGGATGCCACCCCGCCCGCTCCGGGCGACGGCGCCGCGCGGCCTGACGCTCCCGGGACCCGAACCCGGGGCCGCCGCCGATTCCGATTCCCACTACCCGGCCCCACGGCGGGCGCCCCACGGCCACACCAACCCCGATTCCCACGGCCCGGCCCCACGGCGGCCACACCGTCAGCCCGCGATATTTAGGAGAAACCCATGACCATTCCCACCCCGACCCCGGCCGACAAATTCTCGTTCGGCCTGTGGACCATCAACTGGACCGGCCAGGACCAGTTCGGCGCCGCCACCCGCCGGCCCTTCGACCCGGTGGCGGTGTTGGAGGAGCTGGCCCGGCTGGGCGCCTGGGGCATCACCTTCCACGACGACGACCTGATCCCCTTCGGCACGCCGGCGGCCGAGCGGGAGGACATCATCGCCCGTTTCGAGGCCGGCCTGGCCCGCACCGGCATCGTCTGCGAGATGGTCACCACCAACACCTTCAGCCATCCCCTGTTCAAGGACGGGGCCTTCACCGCCAACGACCGGGCGGCCCGCCGCTACGGCCTGCGCAAGGTCTTGCGCAACGTCGATTTGGCCGCCCGGCTGGGGGCCGCCACCTTCGTCATGTGGGGCGGGCGCGAGGGGGCCGAGTACGACTGGAGCAAGGACTACAAGGCCGCCCTGGACCGCTACCGCGAGGGCATCGACACCGTGGCCGCCTACATCAAACAACAGGGCTACAGCCTGCGCATCGCCTTGGAGCCGAAGCCGAACGAGCCCAGGGGCGACATCTTGTTGCCCACCGTGGGCCACGCCCTGGCCTTCATCGCGACCCTCGACCACGCCGATATCGTCGGCCTCAACCCGGAGGTCGGCCACGAGCAGATGGCCTGCCTCAACTACACCGCCGGCATCGCCCAGGCTCTGTGGCAGGGCAAGTTGTTCCACATCGACTTGAACGGCCAGAAGTCGATCAAGTACGACCAGGACCTGGTCTTCGGCCACGGCGACCTGTTGAGCGCCTTCGGCACGGTCGACCTGTTGGAGAACGGCTTCCCCGGCGGCGGGCCGCGCTACGACGGGCCGCGCCACTTCGACTACAAGCCCTCCCGGACCGAGTCCGAGGCCGAGGTCTGGGACACCGTGCAGGCCAATATGACGACCTATCTGTTGTTGAAGGAGCGGGCCTTGGCCTTCCGGGGCGACCCCGAGGTGCAAGAAGCCTTGCGGGTCTCCCAGGTGGACCAGTTGGCCCGGCCGACCCTGGACGCCGGCGAGACCCTGGACAGTTTCCTGGGCGACCCGGCCAACTTCGAGCAGGTCGACGTCGACGCCCTGGGGGCGCGCTCGGCCGGTTTCGTCCGCCTCAACCAACTGGCCCTGGAGCATCTGCTCGGGGCGCGCTGAGCGGGGCGGCCATGACCCTGGTGGCGGGGGTGGACAGCTCCACCCAGTCCTGCAAGGTGGTGGTCAAGGACGCCGCCACCGGCTCCCTGGTCCGCTCCGGGCGGGCGCCGCACCCGGACGGCTCCGCCGTCCACCCGGACCGTTGGTGGCAGGCCCTGGCCGAGGCGGCGGCGGCCGCCGGCGGTCTGGACGACTGCGCCGCCATCGCCGTGGCCGGCCAGCAACACGGCCTGGTCTGCCTGGACACCGACGGCGAGGTGGTGCGCGAAGCCCTGTTGTGGAACGACAACCGCTCCGCCGCCGCCGCCGAGGACCTGATCGCGGAGTTGGGCTCGGGCGACCGGGCGACCGGAGCGGCCAGTTGGGCCGAGCGCTGCGGCTCGGTGCCGGTGGCCTCGCTGACCGTCGCCAAGCTGCGTTGGCTGGCCCAGCACGAGCCGGCCAACGCCGCCAAGACGGTGGCCTGTTGCCTGCCGCACGATTGGCTGAGCTGGCGGCTGGCCGGCCACGGCCCCCGCTCCCAGGGCGGCGACGGGGCGGTCGAGGCCCTGTTCAGCGACCGCTCGGACGCCTCCGGCACGGGCTATTACAACCCGTCGACCGACCAGTACGACCGTCAATTGTTGAAACTGGCCTCAGGCCGTGACGATCTGTTGTTACCGGCCGTCCTGGGGCCGGCCCAAGCGGGCGGCCGGACTAGGGCGGGGGCCCTGATCGGCCCCGGCGCGGGCGACAACGCCGCCGCCGCCCTGGGCCTGGGGCTGACCCCGGGCGAGGTCTCGGTCTCGCTCGGCACCTCCGGGGTGGCGGCGGCGGTCAGCGCCCGGCCGGTGACAGACCCCAGCGGCGCGGTCAACGGTTTCGCCGACGCCGCCGGCGGCTATCTGCCCTTGGGCTGCACCCTCAACGCCGCCCGTGTCCTAGACGTCGCCGCCGCCCTGCTGGAGGTCGACCACGCCGGTTTGGACCAGTTGGCCCTGGCGGCGGAGCCGGGGGCCGGCGGGCTGGTCCTGGTGCCCTATTTCGAGGGCGAGCGCACCCCCAACAAACCCTTCGCCACGGCCGCCCTGCACGGCCTCACTCTGGCCAATCTGACCCGGGCCAACCTGGCGCGGGCCCACGTCGAGGCCCTGCTCTGCGCCCAGGCCGACGGCCTCGACGCCCTACGGCGGGTAGGGGTGGTGATCAAGCGCGTCCACCTGATCGGCGGCGGCGCCCGTTCCCAGGCCGTCCGCCGCCTGGCGGCCGGCGTCCTCGGCCTGCCGGTGGTGGCGCCCGGGGCCGGCGAGCACGTCGCCGACGGGGCCGCCCGCCAGGCCGCCTGGGTGTTGGCCGGCTCGGCGGCGCCGCCGGATTGGCCCATCCCCGGCCAGACCCTGCTGATCGGGGCGAGTGACCCGGCTCTGCGCCGCCATTACGCCGCCGTCCGCGACCTGGTGTGGGAACGGACTAACGATTAGAACGACCCGACCTGGACCGGCCTGGCCCGGTCGGGACCCCGGGAGATACGGGCCGCCAACAACTGTTGGTGTCATTGAGAGGATCGAAGATGTATCACGACTGGCCGCTGGACGAGTTGCGGGCTTATCGCGGCCAGGTGGCCCGGCCGGACGACTTCGCGGCCTTCTGGCAAGACACCTTGGCCTGGTCTAGGTCCTTGGCCCAGCCGGTCGAGCGCGCCCGGCTGCGCACTCCGCTGCGCTCGGCGGCGGTCCACGACCTGACCTTCTCCGGTTTCGGCGGCGATCCGGTCAAGGCCTGGCTGATCACCCCGGCGGCCGGCGGGCCGTGGCCGGCGGTGGTGGAGTTCGTCGGCTACGGCGGCGGCCGGGGCCACTGGCTGGACCACCTCGGCCTGGCGTCGGCCGGACTGGCCCATCTGGTGATGGACAGCCGGGGCCAGGGCGCGAGCTGGTCTTTCGGCCAGACGGCCGACCCCCACGGCTCGGGGCCGGCCGTCCCCGGGGTCATGACCCGGGGGGTGACCAGCCGCGAGACCTATTACTACCGCCGCTTGATGACCGATGCCGTGCTGGCCACGGAGACGGTTTGTCGCCTGCCCGAGATCGACCCGGAGCGGGTGATCGTGACCGGGGCCAGCCAGGGCGGCGGCCTGGCCCTGGCGGCCGCCGCCTGGGCCGACCAGGTGGCGGGCGGCTTCTACCGAGTGCCCTTCCTGTGCGACATCCCTCGCGCCCTGACCGTGACCGACGACTACCCCTTCCACGAATTAGTCGACTATCTACACATCCACCGCGACCGGGCCGACCAGGTGATGTCCGTCCTGGCCTATTTCGACGCCGTCAACCTGGCCCGCCAGGTCACCGTCCCCGGCGTTTTCACGGTCGGTCTGATGGACACCACCGTGCCACCCTCCGGCGTCTTCGCCGCCTATAACCAATACTCCGGCCCCAAGCGCCTCCAGGAGTGGCCCTTCAACGGCCACGAGGGCGGCGGCCCGCTGGACGACGTCGCCCTACTGGATTTCTGCGCCGCCCAATTGGGCCTCTCCGCTTAGAGCGCCAATTCACGAACTGGGCGAGATCCCGGATCAAGTCCGGGATGAAGTGGGCCAGTCCGAGACGACACGCTGAGCGTCATCCCGGATCAAGTCCGGGGGGACGTGGATCAGGTCTGGGATGACGTGAGCCAGCCCGACGGGTGAAAGCTCGGAGCACAGGTTTGACTGGACGGGCGAAAGCCCAGGACGCGGGGTTGTGCTCCCCGCGCCCTGGGCTGATTCGGGCGGTTGTTACCGGCTCCGCGACCGAGAGCGTCCGACCAGACCGACGCCGGAGACGATCAGACCGATCACCAGTACACCCATGGCACCGGCCAACAGGCCGGCCGAGCTGCGCGCCCCGGTACCCGCCAGGGCGGTGGCGCTGGGCGTCGGGACGGGCGATCCGTCCTGAGTAGGCGTGGGCGTGACATCGTGCGGCGTGGGCGTGGTGTCCGGCGGCGTCGGCTCGTCAGTCGGGGCCGGCGTCGTCGGCTCCTCCGTCGGGGTCGGCTCGTCACTCGGCTCCGGCGTCGTCGGCTCATCGCTCGGCTCCGGCGTGGGAGTCGGCGTCGGCTCCGGCGTCACATTAGATGTCGGCTCATCGCTCGGCTCGACCGTCGGCTCGTCCGGCGGCTCATCGGTGTTGACCTGGGCCGAGTCTTCGCCCGAGGGCACCGTCCCCGGACCGTCGCCGCCAGGCAGCAACGGCTGGTCGTCCTCGTCCACCGGCACGGCCTCAGCCTGGGCGATGTTGGTGACCGCCCCGGCGTCGAAGGCCGCAGTGTTGGTGATGTCGGCCGTCTGGCACTGGATGGTCTTGATCTGACCGGGGGTCAGGCGGGCGATGGAGAAGCCTGCGATGCAGCTCCCCGATGTGTCCCCGAAACCTCCGCCGGTCAAGTCCTCCTTGGTCAAAGTGACATCGGTCAAGGTGACGTCGCCGCTGTTGGCCAAGACGATCAGCCACTGGGCCGAGCCTTGATACTCCACCGTGGTGGTTTTGACCCAGCCGCCGGCCGGCCGACCCTCGGCCAGAGCGGCCAGATCGGCTTGGTCGGGCGTGGCGCAGCCGACGCCGGTCCGGCAGACCCACTTGTGCAGTGTCAACTCGGGGTGGAACACCTGACCGTTCCAGGAGTCGTCGTCGCCCACAGGCTGGCCGGTGCCTTGGCCGTCGGCGCTGACACTGGCGGTGTCGGCCAGGACCGAGCCCGTCGGCGGGGCCTTGATGACGCCGGCGCACTGGAAGACCGCCCCCGGGGCCATCGGCCCGCTCCAAGCTAGGCCTGTGGCCGGGCCGCCCGCGGTGGAGAAGTCACAACTCAAATTGCTGATAGGCTCCCCGGCCGTGGTCTGGTCGCTGACCCGCAAGTTGACCAGCGGCTCGTCGCCGCTATTGGTGACGGTGAAGCCGATGGGTATGTCCTCCCCGGCCGGCACCAAGTGGCCCGGCGCCTGGTCGTAGTGGCCGACCACCCCGTCCACCAAGTCGTACTTGGCGATGTTGACGTCCGGGGTCGGGGGCTCGGCCCGGACTTCGGCCGAGCTGTCGTCGCTGGTCACCGTCCCCGGGCCGTCGCCGCTATCGGGCAGCAGGGGCCGGCCGTCGTCGTCCACCGGCACTGCGGCGGCCTGGGCCGTGTTGACCACGTCCTGGGAGCTGCCGAAGGCCTGGCTGTTGGTGATCTCCCGGGTCGAGCAGGTCACGGTCAGGCGTTCGCCCGGCAACAGGGTCAGCGTCGGCTCGACCGCGCAGTCACCGCTGTCGCCGTGGCCCTCGCCGGTCACCGACTCCTTCACCAACGCCACCCCGGTCAAAGGCGTGTTGCCGGTGTTGGTGATCACCAGCAGCCAGCGGGCGTCGGTCTGCCAAGCCACCTGGGCGGCCTTGACCCAGCCGTCGGCCGGCTGGCCGGCGGCCAACTGCTCCAAGACGGGCGCCGGCTCGTCGGCCGAGCAAGCGGCGGCTCCGCAGACCCACTTCTCCAGGCTCAGCCCGGGGGCGGCAACGAGGCCGTTCCAGGGGTCGTCGTCGGACACGAACTGCCCATTCTTGAGCGAGATGGCGGTCACCTGGGCGACGTCGGAGTGGCTTTGGCCGGCCTCCAGGGCGGGCACCGTGCCGGAGCACTCGAAGCCGTCGCCCGGCTGCAGCGGCCCGTACCAGCTCAGGCCGGTCTTGGGCCCGGCCTGGCCGCTGGCGTCCGTCAGGGCGGAGAAGTCGCAACTCAGGCCGGCGATGGGGCCGGCGCCGGCGGTCAGGCTGTCGGTCACCTGGACGCCCAGCAGGGGCTCGGAGCCGTCGTTGCTGATGGTCAAAGTGATGGGCGTGGCCGTCCCTGGCGCCAGCGGCTTGGCCGCGTCGTCAAAGTCGCCGACGACCGGATCGTCATCGCTGTACTTCTCGATGTCGATCGAAGCCGGCGGCTTGACCGTGTTGACGGCGGCGGCGCTGGTCTGGCTGTCGATGGCCGGCCAGAGATCGCCGTTCAGGTCGGTCAGCCGGGCCCCGTCCGCCCCCACCGGCAGACCTTGGGCCGCAGCGGTGTTGACAACCGGCTTTTGAGTGGCCGGCGTGTCGGCGTCGTCCCACAGGGCCAAGGCGGCGGTGTTACGGATGTTGTCCGTCTGGCAGCTCAAGACCTTGGCCTCGCCCGGCGCCAGCGAGCCCAGGTTGTGGCCCGGGACGCAGAAGCCGCTGTTGGGGCCGTGGTCGGGGCCGCCCTCGGCCATGGTCTCCGTGGTCAGAGAGACATCGGCCAGTCGGACGTCGCCCTGGTTGACAACCAGCAACATCCATTGGGCGGGGCTGCCGTAGGCCACCTCTGTGGTCTTGACCCAGCCGCCGGCCGGAAGGCCATTGGTCAAATCCTCCAGATCCGCCCCGGTCGGCTCGAGGCAGCCGGTGCCCTGCTGGCAGACCCACTTGCCCAAGGCCAGGGCCGGAGCGCCGACGGCGTTGACAGCCGCCCAGTCATCAGCCTCCAGCGGGGGCAACGGCTGACCGTCAGGGTCGGTCAGCGGCTGGCCGTCCGGCCCCAGCGGTGTGGCCTGAGCCTGGGCCCAGTTGACCACCACGTCCTCGTCGGCGGCCAGTCGGTCCGGGTCGGGGCCGTGCGCGGCCTGGTTGGTGATATTGGTCGTCCAGCAGCGCCAGGCCACGGCCTGGCCGGCACCAAGGCCGAAGGGCGGCACGTTGTCGCAATGGGTGTCGCCGTGGCCCCACCAGCTGTCCTCGGCCAAAGCGTCGGACACGGTCACCTGGGACAGCGGCACGTTGCCGGTGTTGGAGACCACTATCACCCATTCGGCCGTCTGGCCCAAGGCGATAGTGGCCCGGTTGACCCAGCCGCCGGTCGGCGTGCCCTGGGCCAGGGCCGTCAGGGTCGCCCCCGTTGGCAGGGCGCAGCCGTCGGCCTTGTCGCAAACCCACTTGTCGAGAGCCAGGCCGGGGTCAGGGACGTAGGCGTTCCAGGGGTCTGTCACCTGGTGGTATTGGCCGTCGTAGCTGAAGCTGACGGTGGCGTTGTCCTGGTGGGACTGGCCGGCCTCCAGGGCCGGCAGTTGGCCGGAGCAGGTGAAGGAGCCACCCGGCTCCAGGGGGCCGTCCCAGGCGGTGCCCACAGCCGGGCCGCCCACCACGGAAAAGTCGCAGCTCAAGCCCACTAGGGCCTGGGAGCCGTCGGCCGGCCGGTCTGTCACCAAAATGTCGCTCAGGGGGGCGTTGCCGGTGTTGGCGAAGGTCAGATAGACCACCGGCGACTGGCCGGCGGCCAGCACCCGTCCCGGCGCCTGGTCGAAGTCGCCGCTGGCGGCATCGCCGCTCAGCAGGTCGTATTTCTGAACCTCACCCTGGGGCGTGTAGACGACGGTCTGGACGCGGGCCTCGTCCTCGTTTGACTGCACCACGACCTTGTCGCCCTGGCCGTCCGTCAAGGGCACCAGGGGCTTCGTCGGGTCAGGGTCCGCCGCCACCATGGGTACGGCGCTGACCCGGGCCTGGTTGACCACCCAGTCGTCGCCGTGGGCGGTGATGCTGTTAGTGGTGCAGCCGACGGTCAGGAACTCTCCCGGCAGCAGGTCCGTCAGACCGGCGTCGCTGCGGCCCTCGCGGCAGCCGTCCGACAGGTTGTAGCCGGCGGTGATCTGCTCCTTGGCCAGGGTCAGGCCGCTCAAGGCGGTGTTGCCGGTGTTCTTGATCACCAGCAGCCAGTTGGCGTCCTGGCCGTAGGGGGCGACCGTCTGGTCGGTCCAGCCCTCGGCCGCGAACAGGGCCGGCAGGTCCGCCAAGGTGGCGCCCTGCAGGGCCGCCGGGCTGGGCAGGGCGCAGATCTGACCCTCGAACTTGGAGCAAACGTACTTGTCCAGGGCCAGGCTCGGGTCGGGCACATAGCCGTGCCACTGGTCGCTGTCGGAGACCACGCCGCCGTCGATCGGGTCGACCGCGGTGACGGTGACCTGGTCGCTATGGTTCTGGCCGGCCGGCAACCCTGCCAGGGCGCCGGTGCAGTAGAACGAGTCGCCCGGCTCGAACGGCTGGTTGAGGGTCAAACCGGGATTGGCCCCCCATTGGCTGAAGTCGCAGCTCAGCTGGGTGACAGGCGTCCCCTCCAAGGTGGCGTCGGACACCACCACCGGCTGCAGGGCGACTTCGCCGTCATTGGTCACCTTGAAGCGGATGCGGGTGGCCTGGTCCGCGGTTAAGACCTTGTAGGCCTCGTCGTAGTCACCCGCCTGCCAGCCTTGGCCGTCCTCGCCGCAGCCGGTGGCGGCGCAGTCGTATTTCTCGACCGTGATCGAGGCCGGCGGCACCACGTCGGCCCGGACGGCGGCGTCGCTGGGGACGCTCGAGACCGGCGGGATATTACCCGCGCCCTTGGGGTCGGGCAGGCCGACGCCGGCCGATGTGACCGGCGTGCCCTGGGCCTGGGCGGTGTTGATGACCGGCTTGTCCTGGGCCGCCAGGCCAGCGCCTTGCCAATAGCCGTCCAAGGCGTTGGTGGAGCGGATGTCATTGGTCGAGCAGATGCTGTAGGCGATCCCCTGCGGCGGCAGGATGACGCCGCTCAGGGTCAGGCCGTTCTGGCAGGTGTTGACTCCATGGTCCGGGCTGCCGGCGGCCAAGTCTTCCCGGGTCAAGGTGATGTTAGCCAAAGAGGTATTGCCGGTGTTGACGTAGACCAACAGCCAGGTGACGCTGTCGTTGTAGTCCACCGTGGTGGCCTTGGTCCAGCCGCCGATGGTCTGGCCCTGGCCCAGCCCGCTCTGCAAGGCTTGAAGGGTGGCGGTGGTCGGCGCGGCGCAGTCCGAGCCGGTGGCGCAGACGTATTTCTGCAGGGTCAGCCCGGGGGCGGGCGGGGCGGTCGAGACCTCGGCCGCTGACTCATCGCTTTCGACCACCGTGTAGACGCCGCCGTCGGCCCCGGGCAGGGGCTGGCCGTTGTTGTCGGTCGCCCGGCCCTGGGCCTGGGCGGTGTTGACGACGGCATCTGCGGCGTCGGCGGTGACGGCCTCGGTCTGGCAGGTCAGGGTCTTGGACTGGCCCGGGCTGAGACTGCCGAGGTCGGCCTCCTGCGCCAGCGCCAGACAGTCGGTCGCGCCATACCCCTGGCCGCCGGCCGTCAAGTCCTCCCGCGACAATTGAATCTGGTCCAAGCGGGTGTTGCCCTGATTGGTGACGACCAACAGCCAGGTGGCGGTGGCGTCATAGGGTAGCGAAGCCGCCTTGACCCAGCCATTGGCGACGATGGCGTCAAGGGTCGGCGCGGCGCCGGCGGGGACGGCGCAAACTTTGTCGCTGGTGGCGCAGACGTATTTGTCCAGCGAGATGGCCGGGGCGGGCTCTTCGACGGCCGCCTGGGCCTGGTTCGACGGCACCGTGTGGGCCTCGCCGGCCGGGGACAAGGCGGTCGGGTTGCCGGTGAAGCGGTTGAGCAGGGGAGCGCCGTCGGGGCCGAGGATGGTGTCGTCGAATCGGGCGTTGAGAGTGGCGGTGTTGACCAGTGTGCCCTGGATGGCGTCGTCCAACTCGGTGGTGCAGGCGATGCTGGCCGAGGCGCCGGGGGCCAGGTCGGGGAAGAGGCCGGCGGCGCAATCGGTGGTGAAGGCGCCGTCGGCGGCCTCGGTCGACTGCGTCACGTCTTGGGCCACGTGGACATTGGTCAGAGCGATGTTGCCGGTGTTCTGAGCGGTCAGCCGCCACTGGACCGTGCCCTGCTGGTAGGCGATCTGGTGGGGCTCGGCCTGTGTGCTATCGACCCAGCCCTCTTCCGTCTCCGGATCGCAGCTTCCGTCAGTCTTGGCGCAGACTTGTTTCGTCAGCCCCAGGCCGGGATCAAGGACGCTGACAAGTTGCCAGATGGAGCCGTCGGAGACGCCCACAGTCGTTCCGCTGCCGGGGGTCGGCCAGGTGGTCGACCCGGGTCCCGCCAGCTGCACGGCGGACGGATCCCAGCCAGTGGGCATAGGCACGGGCGAGTTCTTCCACCACGACGTTCCGAAACCATAATTATTAGTGACCAGATAGTTGCTGGCATCGACGACGTTCACCTTGGTGATCGTCAGTTGGAAAACGCCGGGGTCATGGCACCAGGCGTTCAGGACGACTTCTTTTCCTTGAGGGTTTTTCTCGGCGATGACATCTAGGCCATACTGGCTGGCACAGTCATCGTGGCCGGACAACCAGCCCACCGTGATCTCCTCCGCCCCGCTGGTGTCGTCGGCGCCCGCGCCGATAAAACTTTCCACCCAGTCCGGGTCGGGGCTGTACATAAAACCATTGGCTATTTGCACCATAGCCCCCAAAGCCGCTAACGAGTCGCCTTTCAGGAGGAATGTTTGCGTGGGAGGAGTGTAAGTTATAGTGTAGGGGCGCGAAAGATCTGTTATACCAGCTGTCAACCCCAAGATGTCTGCCTCCGTGAACGCCTGGTCCATGGGGTTAGCGCTATTGATGATGGGACCGACATTGTAGCGCCACGCCCCCTCAGTGCCGTCCACGAACACACCGGCGCCCTCCTCGCCCTGGGGGATCAGGGAACCGGTCGGCTGGGCGGCCTGGGCGATCGGTGCCATCACAAAGGTCAGGCCGACGACAGTCAGGGCGAAGGCCGACAGCAGCGCCCACAAGCGCCGCCAAGGTGAGCGGGCGGGACGGGGTTGAGTGGAGGACGGGCGGTGCTTCATGGTGCTCTCCTAAGTTCGGCCCGGGTGGGTGATCGGCTGGCGGCTGGTGTCTGCTGCGCCGGAGTTCAAACGTGCGGTTCGGTTGTTCAGTTGGCCTGAGCCTGCCAGCCCAGGTGGGCTGGCCGAACAGGCCTGGCAGCGGTTCTGGACCGTCCCCCCGGGACTGACATCCCCGGGGGCGGCTAGGGGGCCGCTACCGGTGGCCGGTCAGGGATGGAGGCACCCGAGCCGGACCTTATATTCTTCTGTCAGGCCGCCGCGCCCCGAAGGAGTCGCGGTTCGGCGGTCTCAGCACCGACTCGTCCGCCGCCGGCTCCCTAACTTGCACGGACCGACACCGTCGGACGAACCGACTGGCTGTGAGACGAAACCTCCACGAAGGTAATTCCGCCACAACTTAAGCAAAATGCTAGTGCCCCCTTCGAGAGGTGTCAACGGGGGGTCGAGTTGAGCGCCCAAGCGGGCTCGGCCACGCTCACGACCGGGCTCGGACACGCTCCTGGGCGGGCGTGAGCTGATCGAGCGCGCGCCGCCAGCCCGCCCGGTTGAGGTCATTCGGTGGTTGAGACTCGTCGCCTCGTGACCCGGCCCAGCTCCGCCGTCATCGGCTGGTCGAGCGTCCCTAAGCCGCTCGGCCGTCGAGGATTAACTATCGTGGGATCAAAGCCGATTCCATCGCTCTCGACCGCCGACCCCATCCGGGCGCACTGGAGGCGGATGCGAACTAGGCTCAGATTCAACGCTTCTCGACCACCGAGCGACCATCGGTTGATCTGGGCTCAGTCGTGGTCCCGGCCGGCCACCCGATCTTGGCCTTGGACGATGCCGGAGTGGAGGGCGGCCAGAGCCTGGCCGGTGTCGTCGCCGACCCGCCCCAGGACCGCGCGCCCCCGGCGGCCGGCGGCCTTCAGGCCCCGCCAGCCCCGAAGGGCCAACCAGCCGCCGGGCAGGCCGAAGATCAGGGCGGCCAGGCTGAAACCGGCCAGCCGGCTGGCGTCGGGAGACCAGCCGGCCCCGGCCTGGAAGGCCCAGGTCAGGCCGAAGCCGCAGGCCAGCATCAAGGCGATGGCGGCCATCAAGGCCAGCCCGGCGCCGAGGCCGAGGAACTTGGCCTCAGTCTTGGCCTGACGCCCGATTGGCCGCAGTTGCTCCCCGGCCAGGGCGGCCTCGTCGCTGGCCAGGCGTTTGACGTCGTGGATGATCAAGTCGATCAACTGGGCGGCGCCGGACTTCTCGTTCTCGGGCACAACAACCTCCTGAGCTTGGGCTGGGTCCAGTTTAGGACCGAATATCAGAGCAGACGCAGGCCGAACTGGTCCGGGGCCAGGGCGGCGGTCAGCTCGCTGTGATCGACCAGGCCGCGGCGTCCGATCAGGGAATAGGGCAGTTGCAGCGGGTCGGGAACGCGGGCGTAGGTGTCGTAAAGCCGACCGATCTCGTCCATCAACTGGTCTAATTCGGCCGCCTTCAGCCGGTCGGCCCCCCGGGCGGAGCGGGCCTGGGCCTGGAGGTCGGCCCGCGAGCAGGGAGCCCAGAGTCGGAAGCTGGCCGGCTCGGTGGCGGGGAAATAGGGCGAGTCCGACAACTCGGCCAAGGCGGCGTCGGCCTGGTCGGCCGTCATCGCCTGGGGCAACCGGGCCTGGATGACGGTGATCAAGCGCTTGACCCAGGGGATGGTGTCATCGCGTTTGAGATAGGCCAGCGTCACCCAGCCGCCGGGTTTGAGCACCCGGGCCCATTCCGTCAGGGCCAGGCCGGGGGCGAAGGTGTGGAAGTTCTGGATCGCCACCACGATGTCGAAGGATCCCGGGTCGAAGGGCAGTGCCTCGCCCCGGGCGGCCACCAAGTGGAGGTCGGGCCAGTGGTTGGTCAGGGCGGCCAGTCGGGCCGGGTCGCGGTCGATGACGGCGACGTCGTGGCCGGCGTTGCGGAACAACCCGGGATAGCCGCCAGCGGCGCCGACGACCAGCACGCTGGCCGGCCGGTCGCCCAGCAGCCAGGCCATGGCGGCGGGCGGTATGACCAAGAGCTGTGCCATGGCCCGACTCTACTGAATAACCGCGCCGTCCCACCGCCCGGTGTGGCCTAACCGCTCGCCCGACCCAGGGTCGCCGCCCTCAAGGCCGGGATTAGACTCGGGCCATGACTGCGACGCTGATCTTGCTCCGCCACGGCGAGAGCCAATGGAACGCCACCAATCAGTTCACCGGCTGGGTGGACGTCGACCTCAACGCCAAGGGCGAGGCCGAGGCCGGGCGCGGGGCCGAGTTGTTGGCCAAGGAAAACTTGTTGCCCGACGTGGTCCACACCTCCGTGCTGCGCCGTGCCATCCACACCGCCCAACTGGCCCTGGACGGCTGCGACCGGCATTGGATCCCGGTGCGCCGCTCCTGGCGGCTGAACGAGCGCCACTACGGGGCTCTGCAGGGCAAGAACAAGGCCCAGACCCTGGAACAATTCGGCCAAGACCAGTTCATGTTGTGGCGGCGCAGTTACGACGTGCCGCCGCCGCCGCTGGACCGCGACGACCCCAACTCCCAGTTCCACGACCCCCGCTACGCCGGGCTGCCGCCCGAGGCCCGGCCTCAGACGGAGTGCCTGAAGGATGTCGTGGTCCGCCTGCTGCCCTATTGGTACGACTCCATCGTGGCCGACCTGTGGACCGGGCGGACGGTCCTGGTGGCGGCCCACGGCAACTCGCTGCGGGCGCTGGTCAAGCACCTGGACCACATCTCCGACGCCGACATCGCCGGGCTCAACATCCCCACCGGCATCCCGCTGCTGTACCAGTTGGACGACGACTTGGCCCCGATCACGCCCGGTGGCCGCTACCTCGACCCCGAGGCCGCCCAGGCCTCGATCGAGGCCGTCAAACGGCAGGGCCAGAAGTAGGGGGACGGTCGCCCGAGGGGGGTTTCCGGCCGGCTCCGGCGGTCGCCGTGGAGCTTTGGAAACCCCGCTCCGAGTAAAGTTGATAGTCCTTCTGTCAACTCTTCTCGCGCCCCTCAAACCGGCTCTGACAAGGCCTTTCAGCGATCCCCGGGGCGGGGCGGTGGGTCTGTCCGAGCGCTGGAGGGATGGCGGCGACCTGGTAGAATGAGGGGCTGGAAAGGGGCTGGCATGTCATTTACCATTGGAGAAACCGTCGTTTACCCTAATCACGGGGCCGCCGTCATCGAGAATATCGAGACCCGGAATATCAAGGGTGAGGACAAGCTCTACCTGGTGTTGCGCATCGTCGGCCAGAGCGATCTGGTGGTCCGCGTCCCGGCTTGCAACCTTGATTTGGTGGGGGTGCGCGACGTGGTCGACGCCGCCGGCTTGGAGCGGGTCTTCGCCGTCCTGCGCGTGACCTGCGCCGAGGAGCCGACCAACTGGTCGCGCCGCTTCAAGGCCAACCTGGAGAAGCTGCACTCGGGCAACGTGCTGAAGGTGGCCGAGGTGGTGCGCGACCTGTGGCGGCGCGAGCGCGACCGGGGGCTGTCGGCCGGCGAGAAGCGGATGTTGGCCAAGGCGCGTCAGAACCTGATCGCCGAGCTGGCCCTGGCCGAGCGGGTGGACGAGGTCAAGGCCGAGGAGCTGCTGGACGGGGTGCTGGCCGAGTACACGGGGCTGGCCGCCGCCTGAGACCCGATCACGCCCGCGCCTGATCGAGATGCCTGATCGACCGGTCGTCGCCATTGTGGTGGCGGCCGGCTCTGGTTTGCGCCTGGGGGCCGACCGGCCCAAGGCGGCGGTCGAGCTGGCCGGCCGGCCGCTGGTGGCCTGGTCGGTGGCGGCGGCCCTGGCGGGTGGAGTCGACCAGGTGGTAGTGGTGGCCCCGTCCGAGTCGGTGGCCCAATTCCGCGCCCACCTCCACTTAGACGACCACCTCCACTTAGACCAGACCGACTCCGACTCCCCAAAGCCTGCTCCGGGGGCGGTCGTGGTGGTGGCCGGGGGGCGGCGGCGACAGGACTCGGTGCGCGCCGGGTTGGCGGCGGCCGACCCCGGGGCCGAGATCATCTTGGTGCATGACGCCGCCCGGCCGTTGGCCCCGGCCCAGTTGTTCCGACGGGTGATCGAGGCCGTGGCCTCGGGCGCGGTGGCGGTGGTGCCTGGGCTGGAGGTGGTGGACTCGTTGCGGCGGGTGGACGGCCGACAGACGACGGCGGTGGAGCGGTCCGGACTGTGGCGGGCGCAAACCCCCCAGGGCTTCGCCGGCCGGCTCTTCCGTCAGGCCCACCACGACGCCGCCGGCCTGGACCTGAGCGACGACGCCGCCGTCATGGAGCGGGCCGGCCACGCCGTCACCGTGGTGGCGGGCGAAGCGGCGGCGCTCAAGGTGACCGTGCCGGCCGACCTGGCGCTGGCGGAAGCCTTATTGTCAACGGTGGAGGCCGGGACGGCCGGCGGGGTGCGGACCGGGATCGGCTATGACGCTCATCGGCTGGTGGCTGGGCGACCGATGTGGCTGGCCGGGCTGCTCTTCCCGGACGAGACGGCGGGGCCGCAGGGGCATTCCGACGGCGATGTGGCCGCTCACGCCGGGGTCGACGCCCTCCTGTCGGCCGCCGGGCTGGGCGACCTGGGAGCGGTCTTCGGCACCACCGAGCCGCGCTGGGCCGGGGCGGCCGGCATCGCCCTGCTGGCCCGGGCGGCCCAACTGGTCCGCCAAGCCGGGTTTCAGATCGACTATCTTGCGATCCAGGTGGTGGGGGCCAGGCCCCGACTGGGCACCCGCCGTCTAGAGGCCCAGGCGGCGCTGGCGGCGGCGATCGGGGCGCCGGTGGCGGTCAGCGCCAGCAGCGGCGACGGCCTAGGCTTCAGCGGCCGGGGCGAGGGTGTCGCCGCCCTGGCCACAGCCACTCTGCGGGCCGCGCGCCCCGGCCCGTCGGTCGTGACCCAGCTCTGATCAGCCCTGATCCACCGATCTCGACTAACGAGCGACCAGCGGTGGATCAAGGCTCAGGGGACCTCGCTGGCCGGGACGCTGAAGGTGTCGCAGGTCGCCACGGAGGTCGAGCCCAGGCCCCGGGCGATCCAGCCGGCACGGCTCTCCGGCAGGCCGTGATCACCGCCGGGCGGGTCGCCCAGGTAGTAGAACAGTTCTTCGACGTTGTAACTGTCCTGCTCAGTCATGCCGCTGGACTGACTGATGGAGTTGAGGAAGAGGCCGGCGAAACAATCGGCTTGTTGTTCTTCGCGCCGGCTCCACAAGGCTTCTTCCGCCTCGTCGGCGGCCTCGCCCCAATACCAGTCCGCCGCCGCCATGATGCCGGTCCGGCCTTGGATGGTGTGGCCGAACTCGTGGGCCAAAACGGCGTCGACCAGGAAACGGGTCTGGGCGGAGTCGACGAAAGACTCGATCAGGTCTCTGGAGTAGTACAGCTGTTGGTCGGCGGAGCAGTAGAAGGCGTTCTCCTCCGGGGCCTTGCCACAACGGGTGGTGAACTCGGGATCGTCGTAGACCGTCACACTGGGCCGGGGCAACTCGAAACCGGCCTGGTAAACGGCGTTGTCCCAGGCGTCCATCAGGCAGGCCACGATCCCCGTCAGATAGTCCTCGATCTGGTCGGTCGGGGCCGACGGGTCGATGCCGCTGACCGTGCAGCTGACCGGTTCGATGGTCTGGTCGTAGATCGAGTTGGCCGTCAGATAGCTGTCCAGTTGGTCATAGGTGGCGGGGTAGGGCACGGGGTCCGGGTCCAAGTCGATCGGCCACTGGTCCAGGCGCGCCCCCTCGCCGCCGCCGGCCGGCGGGCTGTAGGTCGAGGTCGGGCCGGCCACGGTCGGCGCCGTGGTGGGGTCGCGCTGGTACGGCGCCGTCGTGGGCACGGTCGGGGAGGTGGGCTGCAGCAGGTTCGATATCGAACTGGCCACGGTCGGGGCGATGATCAACAAGACGCCCAAACAGATGATGAGGGCGTTGCGGCCGGTCTTTCGTCTGGGCTTGGGCGGCGGCCACTGCCCCGGGTAGGGGTACTGCTGGGGGTAGGGGTACTGCTGGGGATAGGGGTGGGGCTGGAGGTAGGCGCTCGTCCCCGTCCCGGGGGCCTGGGGCCTCAGCCAGGGGTTGGACGCTGTCGTCGCCCAGGGGTTGCCGGCCGGACGACCGGTGGGGGCGGGCCAACGCTGGGCGCCGAACCCGGCCGGCGAACCGGTGGGGGTGGGCCAGCGCCCGGCGGGAACGACGCCGCCCCTCCCAACAACGGACTGTCCGGTCGGAACGCCCGACCGGCCGGCGGTGGACCAGTTTGAGCCAGTCGCTGGTCCGGCAGTCGGATATTGCGATTGCCCAACTTGACCTTGCGGCTGACCGGTGGGAGCGGGCCAACCCTGCCTCGTTGTTTGGCTGGAGACCGGATACTGCGCTGGCCCAACCTGGCCCTGCGACTGACCGACGGACGCCGACTGACCAGTGGGCGTGGACCAACCCTGACCAGTTGCTTGACCAGCGGACGGATACTGCGACTGCCCAACTTGACTTTGCGGCTGACCGGTGGGGGCAGGCCACCCTTGACCAGCTGTTTGACCAGAGACCGGATACTGCGCTTGCCCAGTCTGGCCCTGAGGCCGGACGCCGGACGCCGCACCACCACTAGAAGACGGCCAACCAGCCGCCTGAGCGCCGGACGGATACTGCGACTGCCCAACCGGATACTGCGCTTGGCCAACCGAACTCTGCGCTGGCCCAACCGGGCGCTGCGGCTGACCAGTGGAAGCAGGCCAATTCTGACCAGTTGTTTGACCAGCGGCCGGATACTGCGCTTGCCCAAGTTGACTTTGCAGCGGGGCGGCGGGGGCTGGCCAACCCTGACCGGCCGACGGGGCGGCGGCCGGAGGGATCGGCGGGGCGGCGGGAGCTTGGTCGGCCGACGCCGGCCAAGCCCGCCGGGGCGGCTGAGTCGAAGCCTGGTCGGCCGGAGCGGCCGGCGCCTGAGCTGAGGCCGAGACCTGAGCTGAGGCTTGGAAGGGCCGCACCGTCGGGGCCGAGGATCCGAAGGGCCGCACCGTCGTTGGAGGCGAGACTTGGAAAGGCCGCACCGTGATCGGAGGCGAGACCTGGAAAGGCTGCACCGTCAGTGCCGACGATGGTTGGGCCGGTGACGCCGCGGGCGTGTCCGCGGCGGGTCGGTCCGGTGACGCCGCCGGCGGCAGCGGCGGCCCGGAACTCGGACCCGCTGGGGGTGGCTGTCCCCCCGGCTGTTCTTCGGCTGACGTCATGGGCCTAAGGATAAGCGTCCGGGCCAGTCCGGTGGTGCAGGTCGCTTCGCTTACAGCTGGCCTCGGGCCTAACCGGCCGGTGAGCTGAGCGGTGACGGCGCTGACACGCGAGACTGACCGTCATCCCGGATCAAGTCCGGGATGACGACTGGTGACGGTGGGGCGGCTAGGCCGTGTCCGAGGCCGGCCGGTTGAAGCTCTGGTGCGAGCGGCTGGGGGTCGGGCCGCGCTGGCCCTGGTAGTGGGAGCCCAGCGCCGGGCTGCCGTAGGGGCGGGCGGCCGGCGAGCTGAGTTTGAAGAAGCACAGTTGCCCGATCTTCATTCCCGGGTAAAGCAAGATGGGCAAAGTGGCGGTGTTGGACAACTCCAAAGTGACGTGGCCCTGGAAGCCGGGGTCGATGAAACCGGCGGTGGAATGGGTCAGCAGGCCGAGCCGGCCGAGGGAGGACTTGCCCTCGATCCGGGCGGCCACGTCGTCCGGCAGGGCGACCCGCTCATAGGTCGAGCCGAGGGCGAACTCGCCGGGGTGGAGGACGAAGGGGGCGTCGCCCTCCAGGACGACCGGTCGGGTCAGATCGGTCTGGTCGGCCGCCGGGTCGATCACGGGGTAGCGGTGGTTCTGGAAGATGCGGAACTGGTGGTCCAGGCGGACGTCCAGGCTGGCGGGCTGGAGGGCGGCCGGGTCCCAGGGGTCGATGACGACGCGCCCGGCGTCCAGTTGGGCTTGGATGTCACGGTCGGACAAGAGCATGGCTGGTCGGGGACTCCCCCTCCCCCTTTCCACGGGGCCGTCGGCTGGCCTGTCGGGCCGTCCGGCCGACGGCTGGACCCGGTCTCCGGGCGCCGCCGACACTGCCAGAACAATACTTCACCCGGTGGCGACCCCCACCCGTGTCCCATCCGACAACGCCGACGCGGCGGCCCCGGATTTGGCGGTCAGCGGCGGCCCTCACCCGTGTCCCATCCGACAACAGCCGCCCGTGCCCCTCCCGGCGACGCAGCCTGACCACGCCGCGGCCCGACCGGCCTTTCACCAGTGACGCCGCCGGGCCGTGACAACGCCACCACCCTCCCCCCGCCTCACCCCCCATGGCATCGCCCAGCCGTGACCACGCCGCGGACCTCCGGCGGCGGCGCCTCCCGCCCCCGCCCAGACGACGACGCGCCGTGATGGCACCACCGCCCTCCCCGGCCTTTCCTCGGGTCTCCCGGCGGCGGAGAACGGCCGACCCTCGGATCTCCCGGCGGCGGGGAATGGCCGATCTGGGATTAACATGACGCCATGACGGGACGCGGACAACGGGGTGGATGGGGCTGGAGGCTGACGGCCGGGGTGTTGGTCGGGATGATCGCCCTGGGCTGGGGCGCGGCGCCGGCGATGGCGGCCGAGCCGGCCGAGATCATGGAGGTCAAGGCGGTTCTGGCCGACACCGGCCAACTGACGGTCACCACCACCTGGGTCTTCGCCCAGGCCGCCCCCCAAGAGTTGTCCCAGAGCTTCGCCCTGGGCCTCGACCAGGGCGACGGCAGCAAGTTGATCCTGACCTTGGACGATATTTCGGCCGACGCCGACGGCCAGCCCCTGGAGGTCTCCAGTAACAGCGCCGGCGACAACTTGACCATCAGCCTGGAGACGGGCGGCGCCCAACAGGTCAGCCTGACCTACAGCGTCTGGGGCGTCACTCAGGCCGATCTCGACGGGTCGATCCGGGTGCGCTGGGACGTTCTCCAAGGGTTGTCGATCGACGTCAGCGAGATCACGGGACAATTAGCCTTGCCGGGAGAGGTGATCGACTACTTCTGCGAGTCCGGCCTGCCCCAGGCCACCCGGACCTGCAATCGTTATAGCGGCGGCCTGCACGGCAGCACGGCCCTGACCTTCTCCGACGGGCCTCGGGCGGCCGGCGAGGTCGTCACCATCGGCGCTTTCCTCAAGCCCGGCGCCGCCCCGGTCACGGCCGTCTTCTCCCAGCCCTGGTCCGTCGGCCGCGCCTTCCAGCCGGGTTGGGCCCGGGTCGGCGCCGCCGCCGGAATCGCCTTGGCGGGCGGGCTGATCCTGCTGCGGGTCTCCCGCCGCCACGGCGCCCGGGGGTCCGGGACGGTGGTGGCCGAGTTGACGCCGAACGCCGCCGGCCACACCGTCTTCACCGTCCACCACCATGTCCGCCCCGGCATGATCGGCACCCTGGTCGACCACAGCGTGGACCCGGTAGACATCGTGGCCTCCATCCTCGACCTGGCCGCCCGGGGTCATCTCTGGATCACCCAGTTACCCCGCTCGTCGGACCACACTGTGCCCGACTGGGAGTTGACCCGCCGCCCGTCGGACGACCGGCTGGAGGAATACGAGGTTCAGTTGTTGAACGTCATCGCGCCGACCGACGCCGCCGTCCGAGTCTCCCAGTTGACCGGCGCCCTGGCCCCGGCCGTGGCCCAGGTCCAAGGCAGTCTTTACAAATGTGTCTTGTCTGCTGGCTGGTTCGCCCGCCTGCCCGGCGGCCGCAACCGCTGGCCGGCGGTGGCCTGGGCCGGTCTGGCCGTCGCCTTGGCCGTCACCGCCACGCTGGCCGCCTGGACCACCTGGGCCCTGGTCGGCCTGGGCCTGGTGGCGGTCGCCCTGGTCGGGGTGGCCGTGGCCGGGACGCCCCCGGTGCTAACGGCCCGGGGCGAGTCGGTCCTGGCCGGCCTGGCCGGACTGGCCGGTCAGTTGCACGCCGCCGAGACCGACTTGGCGCCCGGCCAAGCCGCCGCCGTCCTGCCTTACGCCATCGTCTTGGGCGGCTGGAGCCGCTGGCTGGACGCCTTGGCGCCGCCCGCCCAACCCGGCGCCGGCCAGGACCAGCCGGCCGCCCTCGACTGGTACCAGGCCCCGCCCGGTTGGCGCCCCCAGGACCTGCCGCTCAGCCTCGACGCCTTCATCACGGTCTTGACCGGCCGCCTGTTCACCCGCCCCTAGCAGGCCGGGAGGGGCGTGATCGGCCGAGAGCGGCGGCCGGCCCGGGGTAGGGTGTGGCCTCGTGCAAGACATCGGCCGCTCCAAACGGGCGCCACAGGCCTTCTCCCTGGACCACGTCGCCATCGTCCCCTCGCGCCGCACCAGGGACAACCAAGATGTCGATTTGAGCTGGCAGATCGACGCCGTTAAATTGGACTTCCCCCTGATCGCGGCCCCGACGGACTCGTCCATGTCGCCGGACACGGCCATCGAGGTGGGGCGCCTGGGCGGGCTGGGCGTGCTCAACCTGGAGGGCCTGTGGACGCGCTACGAGGATCCTTGGCCGATCTTCGAGCAGTTGGCCCGGATAGCCGACCCGGTGGCGGCCACCCGGCGCCTGCAAGAGGTCTACTCCGAGCCCGTCAAAGCCGAGTTGATCACAGCCCGGCTGGCCCAGCTGCGGGCCTCGGGGCAGTGGGCGGCGGGGTCGCTCAGCCCCAAGAACGTCCTCCAATTCGGCCATCTGGTGGAGGCGTCGGCGCCGGATTTCTTCGTCGTCCGGGGCACCCTGGTGTCGGCCGAGCACGTCGCCAGCCAGGGGGCGCCGCTGGACCTGAAACGCTTCATCCGCCAGCTCGACCTGCCGGTGATCGTCGGCGGCTGCGCCAATTACCACACCGCCCTGCACCTGATGCGGGCCGGGGCGGCCGGCGTCCTGGTCGGCTTCGGCGGCGGGGTGCGCCACGCCACCGCCTCCGTCCTGGGCATTGAGGTGCCGATGGCCACGGCCCTGGCCGACGCCGCCGAGGCCCGGCGGGACTACCTGGACGAGTCGGGCGGGCGCTACGTCCAGGTGATCGCCGACGGCTCGATCGGCGGCTCGGGCGACATCGCCAAGGCCCTGGCCTGTGGGGCCGACGCGGTCATGGTGGGGGCGGCTCTGGCCCGGGCCGACGAGGCCCCCGGCCGGGGCTACCACTGGGGGGCCGAGGCCTGGCACCCGACGCTGACCCGGGGGTGGCGCTCCCAGGTCGACCAGGTGGGCAGCCTGGCCCAGATCCTGACCGGCCCCAGCTGTCGGGCCGACGGCTCGATGAACCTGGTGGGGGCGCTGCGCCAGACCCTGGCCTCGACCGGCTACACCGACGTCAAAGCCTTCCAAAGGGCCGAACTAGTTATCTTGTGACGACGGGGTTGTGACGACGGAGCCGGTTCGCGGACCGGCCCAGACTCCGGACCGGGTCCGGGATGACGTGGGACGGCTGAGGACCCGGGATAGCGTGGGATTGTCGGCCGGCGGGCGCCCGTGGGGGCGAATCCGGATCAGCCCGCCAGCCAGTCGGCCCGGTGGTCGTCGGCCTGGAGGCGCTCGTGGTGGCGGACGACCTCGCGCACGATGAAGGTGAGGAACTTCTCGGCCAGCTCGGGGTCCAGGTCGGAGTCTTGGGCCAGTTGGCGCAGGCGGGCGATCTGCTCGGCCTCCCGCCCGGGGTCGGCCGGCGGCAGGCCGGCGGCGGCCTTGATCCGGCCCACCCGGCGGGTGATCTTGAAACGCTCGGCCAGCAGATGGACCAGGGCGGCGTCCAGGTTGTCGATCGAGGCCCGGGCCGAGACCAGTTCGGCGGGGATCGGCTGGGAGCGGGCCGGCTCGGCCGCGACCGCTCCCAGAGGGACTGATCCGACCGGCGCCCCATCGACCGGGGACCCGACCATCGCGTCAGCCTCGGCCGGCGGGTGGCTCACCGCAGCTTCCGCCCGTCGGAGTCGGTGATGTGGCCGGATATCAGCATGATGAAATCGATCAGCGTCCACAGCCCCAAGACGACGAAGAGGAACCACAGGCCGAGGTAGACCGTGCCCAGGATGGCCGCCAACAACAGGCCGACGGAGATGAAACCGGTCCGGGCGTCGCCGATGTAGAAGCGGCCGGCCCCGATGGCGCCGAAGAACAATTGCAGGAAAGCGGCCAAGACTTTGTTCTTGTCCGACAGCGGCTGGCCGGTCAACGGGTCGCGCCCGTAGGGGGCCTCGGGGCTGGACAACAGGGGGGCGGCGGCCTGGCGGATGGCCTCTTCGGAGATCTGGCCGCGGCGGAGCTGGCGACGGGCGCGGCGGCGCTGGCGACGAGTCGTCCGCACCGTCGGGGCCAGGGCCGGCGGGGACGACGGCTGGAACGGCGCCAGGGCCGCCGCCGGGTCGGGCTGGAAATAGCCCGGGACCGGGTCTTGCAGCGACCGGTCGGCCAGCGCCGGCTCCTCCGGGTACACCGGGTAGGGCCTGAACCCGCCCGCCGGGGCCGCCGGCCGGCCGTCGGGCGACGGCTGGAGCGGCAGATCGAGGTTGGACACGGCGGCAGCTTACCGCCCCCCGCTCCCTTGGGCGGCCCCCCGGGCGGGCCGCCCAAGGCCCTCGCGCCGCAGATTCGGCGGGCGGGGTGGCGCCCGGCGTTGACGGCCTCTCGGAGTAGGCTGAGCGGGACGGAGCAGTCTGAACGAAAGGTGGCCCCCGTGGCAACAATTGATTTTATCGAAGCCCGCGAGATCCTGGATTCGCGGGGCAACCCGACCGTTGAGGTGCAAGTCGTTTTGGACGACGGCTCCCAGGGTCGGGCGGAGGTCCCCTCCGGCGCCTCCACCGGGGCCTTCGAGGCCGTGGAACTACGCGACGGCGACCAGTCGCGCTACAACGGCTTGGGCGTGCTCAAGGCCGTCAACAACGTGGTCGAGCAGATCGGCCCGGAACTGCTGGGCTATGAGGCCTCGGAGCAGCGCGCCCTGGACCAGGCCCTGCTGGAATTGGACGGGACGCCGAACAAGGCCAACCTGGGGGCCAACGCCATCCTCGGCGTCTCCTTGGCCGTGGCCCACGCCGCCGCCGAGTCGGCCGAGCTGCCGCTCTACCGCTACCTCGGCGGCCCCAACGCCCACGTCCTGCCGGTGCCGATGATGAATATCCTCAACGGCGGCAGCCACGCCGACTCCAACGTCGACGTCCAAGAGTTCATGATCGCCCCCATCGGAGCCGAGTCCTTCGCCCAGGCGCTGGAGTGGGGCGCCAGGGTCTACCACAGCCTCAAGGCCGTGCTCAAGGCCCGCGGCCTGTCCACCGGTCTGGGCGACGAGGGCGGCTTCGCGCCCAACCTGGACTCCAACCACGAGGCCCTAGACCTCATCCTGGTGGCCATCGAGGACGCCGGCCTGAAGCCGGGGACAGATGTCGCCCTGGCCCTCGACGCCGCCGCCAGCGCCTTCTACGACCGTCAAACCGGCAAGTACCGTTTTGAGGGCCAGGATTTGTCGGCCGTCGAGCTGACCGCCATCTTCGCCCGCTGGGTCGAGCAGTACCCGCTGGTGTCGATCGAGGACCCGCTGGACGAGGAGGACTGGGACGGTTGGGTGGCCTTCACGGCCGAGCTGGGCGACAAGGTCCAGATCGTCGGCGACGACCTCTTCGTGACCAACCCGAAGCGCCTCCAGACCGGCATCGACCTGAGGGCCGCCAACGCCCTGCTGGTCAAGGTCAACCAGATCGGCTCGCTGACCGAGACCATCGACGCCGTCGAGTTGGCCCACCGCAGTGGCTTCCGCTGCATGATGTCGCACCGCTCGGGCGAGACCGAGGACATCACCATCGCCGACTTGGTGGTGGCGTTGAACTGCGGCCAGATCAAGTCCGGCGCCCCGGCTAGGACGGAGCGGGTGGCCAAGTACAACCAGTTGCTGCGCATCGAGGAGGACCTGGACGAGGCCGCCCAGTACGCCGGGGCCGCCGCCTTCCCGCGCTTCCGGGCCTGACCCGTGCCGGCCGGACGCCCCCCCTCGGGACCCCCGCCGAAGCCGGGCCGGGCCGCTCACGCCGGTAGCCCCGGCCGTGAGCGGCGGCGCAGCCCGACATCGGCGGCCGGGGGCGCCCGGCCGGTGGTCAAACCGGCGTCGGCCCCGCCGCCGGCGAAGGGCCGACGGCGGGGATTGGGGCTGACCCGGGCGTTGACCCTGATAGCCGTGCTGGCGATCTTGTCCCTGTCCTACGCCCGCAGCCTGACGGTCTACCTGTCGCAACAACGTGACATCGCGGCCGTCCAGGCCGCCAACGACGCCCGCCGGGCCGAGATCAGCCGACTGGAGGACGAGGCGGCGCGCTGGTCCGACCCGGATTACGTCCGTGCCCAGGCCCGGGCCCGCCTGGGCTGGGTCTTGCCGGGCGAGATCGGCTACCGCGTCATCACCGCCGACGGGACCATCCTGGGGGTCGAGCCGGTGCCGTCGGCCCAGACCCAGGCCGAGGCCGGCGGCGCCTGGTACGACCAGTTGTGGTCGTCCATCAAGTCGGCCGACCAGCCCTTCAGCGCCGAGTCCGATCAGGACGCCACTGCCCCGTCTCCCGGCGCCGCCGAGACTCCCGGCTGATGCCGCCGGCCGATTCGACCACGGATTGGGCGGGGGATCCGACCACGGATTGGACGATCACTCCGACCGCCGACTCGCCCGCCGCCCCAACCACCGACTCGCCCGCTGCCCCAACCGCCGACTGGACGGCGGCCGACCGGGCCGTGGTCGAGGCCCAGTTGGGACGGCCGCCCCGGGGGGCGGTGGCGGTCGCCTGGCGCTGTCCTTGCGGCCGGCCGGGGGTGGTGGCGACGGCGCCGCTGCTGGAGGACGGCCGGCCCTTCCCGACCACTTTCTATCTGACCTGCCCTAGAGCCGTGCGGCTGGTCTCCCAGCTGGAGTCCGAGGGCGCCATGGCCGTCTGGAACGACCGTCTGACGGCGGACCCCGACTTGGCCGGCGCCTATCGCCTGGCCCACGCCGACTATCTGGCCCGGCGACAGGCCCTGGCCCGCCGGCTGGGCCAAGACGACCGGCCGCTGGGCCAGGTCTCGGCCGGCGGGATGCCCGAGCGGGTGAAGTGTCTGCACGCCCTGGCGGGCCACGCCTTGGCGGCCGGCCCGGGGATCAACCCGGTGGGTGACGCGACCCTGGAGCGACTGGGCCCCTTCTGGCGCGGCCCCTGCCAGCCGCCCGTCCAGGCAGCCGTTTCGGCGTGACAGCCGCAGCCGACTCAAACCTTTACCAGGCTATCGGCCAGAGGGATGGCCAGTCTTAGTAAATTAACTGCGTGAGTATGATGAACTCATACGAAAGGATGGAATATGACAAGCATCGTCAGAGATTCGCTGGTCCAGGTGCGCGTTGACCGGGAGACGAAACGGAACGCCGACGCCCTGTTCACCGACCTCGGCCTGGACACGCCGACCGCCATCCGCGTCTTCCTGCGCCAAGCCATCGAGGGGCGCGGCTTCCCCTTCGAGATTCGCCAACAGCCACGCTACAACCCGACGACCGAGGCGGCCATCGCGGAGGGCGACGCCATCGCCGAGGGTCGGCTGGAGGCCCCGGCCTACCGCTCGTGGAGCGACTTCGAAGCCTCGCTGAGCGACGATTAGGCGCTCAGAGGCTGAATAGGTCGGCGTGTGTGCCGGTGCGGTCGGCTACCAGTTGATCTTCTACCAGGTGGTAGACGAACAACCAATCGGGCGCGATGTGGCATTCACGTTTCCCGATGTAGGGACCCGACAAGGCGTGATCCTGATATCGCGCGGGCAAGGCCTCTTCCCGAAGCAGTCGGTCGACCACGTCGCCGAGTCGGCTGAGGTCGAGACCGCGCTTCCGCGCCAGTTTCGAGTCGCGGCGGAACTGGGACGTTGACACGAGTGTGAGCACTGGACGGCCTCTCCGGTTGCCTACCAGGCCGAGAGGTGGACACTATCAGCCTGGGTGTCCCCGATCGGATTCGAACCGACACTGGGGCGGGTTTAAGCCGCCTGCCTCTGCCGTTGGGCTACGGGGACGGGTTGGACCCAGACGCCTGGGCCGCGCCCTTGAGAATATCGGGCGTTGAGCGGACATGACCCCGCCTCGCCGCGTCGGCGGAACTCAGCCCCTGATCCACCGCTTCTCGACTACACCGATCCTCGACCACTGAGCGACCGTGGACGCCCGCGCCCCTCGTGAAACGCCTTGATCGTGGCTGACGGTGGAGAATGGGCCGGTGAGACAGACCAGGCGAGTCGGCGGGCGGCGGGCGGCGCGGCGGCGGACGGCGTTGGCCTACGGCTTGTTGGCGCCTAGTCTGGTCGGCATCGTGGTCTGCCTGGTGGTGCCGATCATCATCGTGGCCTGGCTCAGCTTCCACCGCTGGGACCTGCTCGGCCCGATCAGCTACGTCGGCTGGGACAACTGGTCCCGGCTGCTGAGCGATCCGACGCTGGGCAACTCGCTGCTCGTCACCGCCGCCTTCGCCTTGATCGTCATCCCGGTCCAGACCGCCCTGGGGCTGTTGTTGGCCGTGTTGTTGCACCGCGGTCTGCCGGGCTCCGGGCTGCTGCGGGCGATCTACGTCCTGCCCTGGGTCTGCGCGCCGCTGGCCCTGGGCATCGTCTGGCGTTGGATCCTGGCCCCCACCTCGGGCGCCCTCAACGCCCTGCTCGGCACCTCCGTGGCTTGGCTGACCGAACCCGCGCTGGCCCTGCCGGCGGTGGCGCTGGTGTCGATCTGGTCCCAGGTGGGCTACGTCACTTTGTTCTTCCTGGCCGGCTTGGCGGTCATCCCGCCCAGCGTGGTCGAGGCCGCCCGCCTCGACGGGGCCTCCGGGCCACGCCTGTTATGGCACATCACCTTGCCCCTGCTGCGTCCGACCCTGTTCTTCGTCTTGCTGACGTCGACCATCACGGCGTTCCAGACCTTCGACACGGTCTACGCCCTGACCCAGGGCGGGCCGTCCAGTTTGAAGGACGGGGTGGCGCTGGGCCGCACCGATGTCATCGCCCGGCGGATCTACGCCGACGCCTTCGTCAACTTCGACCTCGGCCGGGCGGCCACGGCGGCGCTGGTCCTGTTCGCCGTCCTGGTCGTGGTCTCGCTGGCACAGCAACTCTACTTCCGACGTCGGATCACTTATGACCTCAGCTGAACCCCGGCCCCCGGTAGGCCCACATCATCCGACCCCGCCCTCGGACAGCCCCCCGCCCCCGGTCGATCACCCACGCCCGGCCGCGCCTCGGCTGACAGACACGCCCCCGCCTTCGGGCGGGACTCAATCCTCGGCCGAGACCCGCCCCGCCGCTTCCCGACCCGGGAGCGCCTCCCGACCACCGCTTGAGCCCCGACCGTCCGCCCCGCCCCGCCGCCCCCGGCCTCGCCGCTGGGCCTCAGTGGTGGCCACCTACGCCGTGCTGTTGGCCGCCGCCGGAGCGACCCTGGGACCGTTGGCCCTCAGTTTTATGACCTCGTTCAAGACGCCGCGCCAGTTCGCCACCCAGTCGGCGCTGACGGCGCCCGACCCCTGGACGGGGGAGAACTACCGCGCCCTGCTGGGCGGCCAGACGGTCGGCTTCGGCCACGCCCTGCTGGTGACGACCGGCGTCGTCGTGGTCGTCCTGATCGGCCAGTTGACAACCTCGGTGATGGCGGCCTTCGCCTTCGCCCGACTCGACTTCCCCGGCCGCGACCTATTGTTCTGGGCCTACGTCGCCACCCTCATGGTCCCGCCGGTGGTGACCGTGGTGCCTCTGTACCTGATGGTCTCGCAAGTCGGGTTGCGTAACACCTTCTGGGGCCTGGTGCTGCCCTATATCTTCGGCTCGCCCTACGCCATCTTCTTGTTGCGCCAGTATTTCCGGGGTATCCCGCAAGAATTGGTGGACGCCGCCCGGGTCGACGGGGCGGGGCCGGGGACGGTGCTGCTGCGGATCATCTTGCCGCTGTCTCGCCCCATCATGGCGACGCTCGGCGTCATCACCGTGGTGACGCACTGGAACAACTTCCTCTGGCCGCTGATCATCACCAACGGGTCTGCCTGGCAAGTCGTGACCACGGCCACCGCCAACCTGCAGGGCCGCTACAACGGCAACTGGACGCTGGTGATGGCGGCCACCACCTTGGCCATGGCCCCGCTGATGGCCGTCTTCGTCGTCTTCAACAAACAGATCGTCTCCTCCATCCAGATCACCGGCTTCCGCTGACCCTAGGCGTGGCTGTGGGCCGCAGCGGTGGGGCGTGGAACGTGGTCCGGGACGTGGGATGGGGAACGTGGTCCAGGGCGTGAGATGGGTAAACGAGGTATCGTGAAGCGGGGCGCCGCTTTACCCGGCATCATTCGGAGACAGATGTTGGATACGTGTGTATACAGGTGCTACGCTGATCCCCGGCCCGTGGCCCCGTCTCATCACCGGTTGGCGCCAACCCGACCCGCCGCCGATCAGCGACAATGAGTCTTATCCACGGGTGGGCCGAGATCTCGGATCGGAGCCGGGATGGCGTGAAATGGCGTCATCGCGGATTCGACCGGCCATCTGACCGCACACCAGCCTCGATGGTCGGACGCCCCGCCCGACCGGAATGGAGTCACCATGTCCCACCGCCCTAATCTCGCTCTGGCCGCACTGGCCGTCGTCGCCGGACTCGCTCTGACGGGTTGCGGCGGCTCGCCAGCCCCGGCGCCGGACACCTCGGACGCCCCCGTCGAGTTGACCTTCCGCACCTGGGACGAGACCGCCGCGGCGGCCTATGAGACCTCCTTCGCCGACTTCACCGCCGCCCACCCCGGCATCACGGTCAAGACCGAGGTGGTCGGCTGGTCGGACTATTTCGCCAAGGTCCGCACGGATGTGGCCGGAAACTCGGCCCCCGACCTGTATTGGCTCAACAATTCCAACCTCCAGGCCTACGCCCAGAGCGGCAAACTGGTCGACATCAGCGCCGCCCTGGCCGACGCCGTGGCCGGCTGGGACCAGCCCGTGGTCCAACAGTTCACGCTGGACGGCACCCTCTGGGGCGTGCCCCAGACCTCGGACGGCGGCATCGCCGTCTATTACAACGCCGACCTGCTGGCCGCCGCCGGCCTGACCGAGGCCGACATCGCGGACCTGGCCTGGAGCCCGGACGGCGGCGCCGACTCGCTGTTGGCGACGGCCCGGAAGCTGACCCTGGACGCCGCCGGCCACAGCGCCGACCAGCCCGACTTCGACCCGGCCACGACGGTCCAATGGGGCTACAACGCCGCCCAGGACCTCCAGGCCATCTACCTGCCCTTCATCGGCTCCAACGGCGGTGCCTTCCAATCAGGCGACGCCTTCACTCTGACCGACCCCAAGACGGTGGCCGCCTTCGGCTACATCGTCGACCTGATCAACCAGCAACATGTGGCCCCGTCGGCGGCCGACACCAACGCCAACGGCGACTTCAGCCGCGACCAGTTCCTCCAGGGCAAGATCGGGCTGTTCCAGTCGGGCCTGTACAACCTGGCCCAGGTGGCCGACAACGCCGATTTTGAATGGGGCGTCGTCGGCCTGCCCCAGGGCCCGGCCGGGGCGGTCAGCGTCAGCAACGGCATCGCCGTGGTGGGCAACGCCCAGTCGGCCCATCCGGACGAGCTGGCCCAGGTGTTGGCCTGGCTGGGCTCCGAGGCCGGCAACACCGCCATCGGCGCCAGCGGGGCCAACCTGCCCGCCGTCACCGCCGCCCAACAGACCTACCGCGACTACTGGTCCAACCGCCAGGTCGATTTGACGCCTTTCTTCACGGTGCTGGACTCCGGGGTGACCATCCCGGCGCCGACAGGGGCCAAGTTCAACGACGCCTACGCCGCCTACAAGCCGATCCTGGACGAGGTCTTCCTGGGCCGCGTGCCGGTGGCCGAGGGCCTGGAGGCCGCCAACACCGCCGCCAACAGCGCCGCCAACGCCTGAACCCAGATCCGGCGCCTTTCGAGCGCTGGTGGCGTGGCTATCGGCGTCCCGGCCGGTCAGGCGGTCGCTCCCCCGGCGGCGCGGTAGTCACGGGGATCGAGACAGGACAAGAAGTCACTCTCGTCCAGGTAGGTACACCAGACAGGTGCCCGACCGTGCGGCGAGAGCCGGCCGCGCCCTGACCAGTTGCAGACCTCGACGATGGGCGGATCATCCATGTCGAGGGCCAATTCCAGGGCGGGCGCCAGATCGGTGTCGCGCGAGGCCAGGATGAGAACGTCGGCCGCGCGCAAGATCGCCGCGCGGACGAAGCTCACGGCCAGGAGGACATCAATGCCTTTCTCCTGCGCCCTGCCGGCCGGCCAGTCGTGGGGATAGCGCAACGGGCGTCCCCGCACACGCACTCGACGGTCGCGAGACCACTCGGACGCGCTGGCCTGCCAACGGGCATAGGAACGGGGCTCTCTGGACGAGCCGGGCTGCCCCCGGAAGACCTCCACACTCGTGACCCGCCCAGGCCGGTGGCACTCGGCCCGGCGGGAGTCGATGACATCAGCGAGCCTCCCCGGGTGCAGCAGGGCGCTCCGCCGGGTCTCCGGCCGCCGGAACTGCCCTTTTCCGACCAGATAGACGTTCTGATAATCAACGAACAGGGCGACCGAGGGGCTGTTGGAAGACGAGAAAACCCCGCCAGTCCCGGAGGACGGCGGGGAGTATGGCGTCAATGGTACCCCACCCTCGGAAGATTGGCCGAAATCATGGCCCCACACTATCGAGGGGCTACGACAAAACGACCAGTCCACGCCCGCCAAAATGTCCTATTTGTACCATTGGGACATGAGTACCACACCTCTTGAAGCGGCTCGCCACGCCCGCGACCACTTCTCGGAGATCATCGAACGGGACGAGCCGACCATCATCACCCGCCACGGCCGCGCCATCGCCGCCGTCGTCCCGATCAACGACTGGTGGCGCTACCAAGAGTTGGAGGAGAACGAACTCCGCCGTGTCGTGGCCGAGCGCCGGGCCGAGGCCGACCATCCCGGCTACAGCCTCGAACAGGTGTTGCAGGAGACCCTGGCCCGCGATGAGTAAGTGGCGCGCTCGGTTCAAACCGTCGGCCAGGCAAGACCTGCGCGCCCTTCCCCGACACACGGCGCTGCGCCTTCTGAGCCGGCTGACCGACCTGGAGGCCGACCCCTACAGCTTGGGCACGACGGAACTGATGGGAGCAGCGGGCTACCGGCGGTTGCGCGGCGGCTCATACCGTGTCGTCTACACCCTCGACCATGGCGAGTTGATCGTCTGGGTGGTCTCGGTCGGCCACCGTTCCACCACCTACCGCGACCAGACCGAGCGCTATTGAAGAGTGTCCAGGGCGGCGCCGTCGAGGATGTCAGTCTCGCGCGCCGTCATCGGGCGGCCCAGGCGGCGGGCCAACTCGGCGGCGATCAAGACGCCGCCGGCTATGACCTCGGCCCGCAGCGGCGGCAAGATTGGGTACTGGCGGCCGACCTCGGCCGCCGTCAAGGTGAGCAGGTGGTCGGAAAGGGCGGCGATGGCGGCCGGGGCGACCATGGAATTGTGCACCACCGCGGGGTCGTAGACCGTCAGACCGGCCGCCAGGGCGGCGATCGAGGTGCTGGTGCCGGCCACCCCGATCCAGGTCACGGGAGCCGCCGTGTCCACCCGCTCCCTAAGGCGGGCCAAAGGGCCGCCGGGGCGGTCCAAGCAGTTGGCCACCAAGGCCCGGGCGGCCGTGATCTGGGCCGGGGTCGGGGGATCGTCGCTCAGGCAGCGCTCGCGCAGGCGGACCGAGCCGATGTCCAGCGAGCGGGCGGCCTCGACCCGGCCAAAGTGGTCGCCCAAGACGATCTCGGTCGAGCCACCACCGATGTCGGACACCAGCACCGGCCCCGGCGCCGTCGGCCCGCCGGCCAGGGCGCCGAGGAAGGACAGGCGGGCCTCCTGCTCCCCCGAGACTATTTCCGGGGCCACCCCCAGGCGCTGGCGCATACCGTCCAAGAACTCATCCCGGTTGGCCACGTCGCGCGCCGCCGAGGTGGCCAGACAGCGCGTCCGGTCCACCTCGTGGTCGGCGATCAGGCGGGCGAAGTCGTCAGCGGCGGCGAAGACCCGGGCCAGAGCCTCCGGGTGGAAACGTCGGTTGGCGTCGACCCCTTGCCCCAGCCGGACGTAGCGCAACTCCCGGACCAGCGTCACCAGCCCGTCGTCCCCCGGCTCGGCCACCAGCAGACGGATGGTATTGGTGCCGCAATCGACCACGGCGACTGACATGCCGCTCCCTCCCGGCGGCCCGGCCGGCCGCCGCCCCCCATTCTGCGCCATCGGCGGGGGCAAGCCGGCTCACCGGGCGGACACGGCCTCAACCCGATCCACAACCCGCCCGGACTCATCGGCTCCCCCTCCGAATTTGGCGGACACGGCCTCAACCCGATCCACAACCCCGCCACCGGCCAGGTGATCGGCCAAGGCATTTGCACGATGCCGCTGGGCCGGACAGGCCGCACCCGCAAGCCCGGCATGCCAGGGTCTGCCGGCCAAGCCGGCTCGGCCAGGCGGGGACGGCGCTGCCCGCTCAGCCCTGTCCGGTCGGCTGGGCTCGCTCAGTGAGGCCCAATCGGCCGCGCCGGGGCGAATACATCTCCGCGCGCAACACACCCGAAAAGGCCTCAGGGAGTCGTTTCCGTGATCAGCGCCGGGTCGAAGGCGGGCTCGAAATCGTCGCCCTCTCGCGGATTGTCAAGATTGTCCCCGAGCGCGGCCACGAACTCACGGGACAGCGGCTCGACAACTGATTCGCCATCGCCAAAATATTCGACTGTGCCGAGGTAGTTGTAGCCCTTGGTTCCGCACCAAATGCCCCGATTGGCGAATCGCACAGAATACTCCGGCAGGCCGCGCAGGCCTTCATAATAGTCCGGGAGCCAGAGCGCGACCACGTATTCGCCCGCCGCCATATCCGCTGGCAATGCCACCGAAACGTCGATCCTGCTCTCACCGCTCAGCCAGGTGCGCGCGTCGATATCCGTCAATTCGACGTCGTAGCGATTGACTCCGTCGTCGAACACCACGAAAACGGGCCGAGCTCTGACGATGCCCGCGTATCCGTCATTGAACACGGTCATTTTGAGGCTGAAGGCGTCCCCCCTCTCTGCCGTGGTGGTGAACTCGGCGTGATCGAGCCGGAGCCTGTAGCCGAGTTTTCGATCAAGACGCCCGTAAGCGCTTTCGGCCGGATCATCGCCGGAGGCGGGCAGCATAGCTTCCCTCCACAGTTCCAGATGCCTGGCCTCCCAGGAGCGATTGATCGCGGTGAGGTTTCTGGCGGCGGCCTCGCTCAGCGCCAATTGTGCTCCCGCGTCGACCAGCCTCGTGTTCAACGACGGATCGGTCATACCCAGGTCGCGGTCGTCTTCGGGATACCATGCCGTCTCTCCATACTGCGGAGAATCGCCTCCGAACGATGTCCCCATCCGAGCCGAGAACGCGGCCACGTCTTCGACCGGATCATATTCTTTGTGATCATCCCAATACGGGCGGAATGGATCATCCCAGCCTCCGCCCCGCGTGTGGCTCCTGACATATGACGCGAACGAGTCGTCATGCTGCCCCAACCGGTCGAGTTGGACCTGCGTCAGACCTCCAGAGCCTGGCGGCGGATCGTTGGCCAACGCCGCTATCTCCATCAGGTTCTCGGTGTAGCGAATGAGAACGGGGACGGTGTCGGGGGTGTGTTCCAGCAACTGCTTCACGAGCCGATAGCGTTGCGCGCCCTGCGCTGGAGAGTCTATTGCTGTGGTGGGCTCGTGGTCCTTGTATTCGGGACGGTCCTCGCGCTCGTGGGACACGCCCGCGACCATGACATGATCGTCGTCGTTGTGCCATTCGCCCCAGGGTCCGAGTATCCCCGCGCACAGAGCGGCCACGATATCGGCGTTCTCGGTGACGACCTCACCGATTTGCTCGATGTGTCGCAGATAGTTCTCCTCGACCACCAGCGGGGTCCAGGCGTCCGAGTACACCATTCGCAAGACGATCTTCATTCCCGCCTCCCGCACCACCCCCAAGGCTCGCGACAATTCGCTCAGCCAGGACTGCGGCAATTCACGAGAGTCGATGTATTCATTGAGGTGGACCGGCGCGTCAAGCATTGTGACCCCGTCTCTCCGTAATTCGCGCAGCGCTTCAAGGTAGCCGCCACCGAAGCGCCACGAGTCGTATTCGGGGTCCGTGAGCCACTCGGCATAATCGTCATCGAAGTCTTGCCCGTGAAGATAGTCCAGTCCGGTGAAGTTCTCGAAATAGCCCCGCTCAGGGTTGGCGAGCACGCTTGTGAAATCCGGCGTGTAGGCGAATGACTGCGTCCTCGGCGCGTCCGGCCCGGCGCAGGCCATCACCGCCCACAACAGCGCGACCGTCGCGAAACCCACAATGCGCCTGCCGCTTCGCTTACGGCGACGCGCTCTCACTCTCCTGCCCCCTTGCCGCGAAATGTGCTCCCCTGGGCCACTCAGGCTTCCCCGGCGAACACGGTTTATCAGAGAGGCGCTATGGAGTCAACCCGGCATTCGGGATCATGTCCTCTCGCATCTCCCGTGAAACCCATGTGCTCCCAGGTCGCGACATAGGCGAAGCCGACGATCCAGAGCTTGTTCGGGGCCGGCGCGGCGAAGCTTCGCGCCGCGTGGTGGCTGGACGGGGCGATCTTTCGTCGTCTACGACACAGGTGCGTTTACCAGACTTCGGCTACCATTATTCCATGAACAAGTCAGACTTCAACGCCTTGCTCTCGCCGATCACCGACCGGCCGGGGTACGCCGAGCACGTCGTCTACGGCTTGAAGCTGAAACAACACCACTGGCCCCGCTGGGCCAAACCCCTCGACGCCATACTGACCTCAGGGTTGGTGGAGACGGGGTACGAGCTGTACAACCACATCAAGGCCCCAGGCACCTGGTTCCTGGTGGCCGGCCGTTCGAGCGGCGCCATCGTTCGCGTCCGGCTGGGGCAGCGCCGCCTGGTCGAGACCATCCCCGTGCCCGACTGGAACCCCGACTGGCAAGAAGACTTCCACTCGGTCACCATCGGAGAGCGCACCTTCACCAAGCTCACCCGCGAACGGCTGTAACCGCCCGACGGCGGGCGGACCGGGACGCGACCCCGTCGCCCGGGCTCCGGGAAATTGAGCGGCGACGTGGCCCGGACGACCAGCCGCCGGGACGAGCCGCCCCCACGACTGAAGCTCGAACCAGTCTTATAGCAACGCGGCGACCGGTCAGTGGTGCCACAGGTCGTGGGGAGGATGTGCGACCAGCCGTGGAACTGGGCGGCGGCACCGCCGGCGTGGAGCCGCACCCCCGACGACAAGACGCCGGCAAACGGGGGAGACGCTAGCTCTTATTGATCGAAATATTGATCGTAAACCGCTATAATGCATCTGAAAACGAGCGCAATGCTGGAGGGGTGACATGGGATCGCGACCGCCTGGCGACCGAGTCCAGGCCGCGGCCAAAGACATCGGCCAGCAACTCGCCGTCTGGCGCAAGCTGCTGGGCCTGACCGCGGCCCAGGTGGCGGACCGGGCCGGCGTCGCCCGGGGGACGCTGGGACGGCTGGAGCGCGGCGACCTGGGCGTGGGCCTCGGGGCGGTGCTGTCCGTGGCCGGCGGGCTGGGACTGCTGGAGGCCATCGTCAACGCCACCGACCCCTATGAGACCGACCTGGGCCGCGCCCGCGCCGATCAAGCGCTGCCGCGGCGGGTGCGCCGATGACCCGCGTCCTGGTCCACGTCTGGCTGGACGGCCGCGACGTCAAGGCGGCCAACCTCTACACCGCTTTCCGTCGCGGACGTCTGACTAGCGTCTTCGGCTACGAGCCGGACTACCTGGCGGGCGCGGGCGCCTACGCCTTAGACCCGTCTCTGCCGCTCACTCCCGGCAGTTGGCCGTCGCCGGGGACGCTGCCGCGCGCGCTCCTCGACGCCGCCCCCGACCGTTGGGGGCGGGGGCTGATCGCCAAGCGGGAGGCGGCGGCGGCCCGCGAGGCGGGACGAGCGCCCCGGACGCTCGACGACTCGGACTTCCTGCTGGGCGCCGCCGACGCCACCCGGCAGGGCGCGCTCCGCTTCGCGCTGACCCCCGGCGGGGCCTTCCAGCACCCGGAGCCCCAGGTGCCGAGGCTGGTCGAGCTTCCCGGCCTGCTCCGGGCCGCCGACCTGGCGGCGCGGGACGGCGCGGAGTCCGAGGCCGCCGCCAAGGCGCTGCTCGGCGCCGGGACCGGGTCGCTGGGCGGCGCTCGCCCCAAAGCCGCCGTCCGCGACGGCTCGCGACTGCTCATCGCCAAGTTCCCGCACGCGGCGGACCACTGGGACGTCATGGCCTGGGAGGTGGTGGCGCTGGACCTGGCCCGGAGCGCGGGTATCGCCACGCCCGACACCCGACTGGTTGACGTGGGCGGCGCGTCGGTCCTCCTGTCGACTCGGTTCGACCGTCTGGGAGCGGCGCGTCTCGGGTACATCAGCGCCCTGACGGTCGCGGCGGCGGACGACGCCGCCCAGACCGACTATCTGCGCCTGGCCCAGGCGCTGGCGACGGTCAGCGCCGAACCGTCGCGGGACCTGGCGGACTTGTGGCGGCGGATCGCGCTCTCGGTCGCGCTCCACAACACCGACGACCACCTGCGGAACATGGGTTTGCTCCACGTCCGGGGCGGCTGGCGGCTGGCGCCGGCCTTCGACCTCAACCCCGACCCGGCTGGGGGCACGGCCCGGGCGACGCCGCTCGGCGGCGCCGCGACCACGGCCGACACGGCTGCGGCCCTGGTGGAGCACGCCGGGGAGTTCGGGCTCTCAGCCGGGGAGGCCCGCCGCCAGACGGCCCAGGTGGCGACGGCCGTGGCCGGCTGGGAGCGCGCGGCCACGGCCCGGGGCTTGGACCGGCCGGCCCGAGAACGGTTCCGGCCGGTGTTCGAGGCGGGCGTCGCGGCGCTGAACGGCGCCTGAGCGACGATCGGCAACGTGGCCCGGACGACCAACCGGCGGCCGAGACGCGAGCCGCCCCGCCGCCACGAGGCCACTTGACGTGCCCGGGAGACAAGCGCCCGCCGCTCCCCGGCCAGGGCGGGAACGGTCGCGCCGACCCGGCGGGGATGCCGGGCGCTAACCTGGGGCTGTGAGCGACCAGGACACCCCCCGCCCGGACTGGACGCCGCCGCCCGATCCGGCGCCGCCACCCGGACCAGCGGCTGGCCCCGCGCCGACCGACGCCACTCATACGCCCGCCTACCCATTGCCGACCACCCCATTGCCGACCACCCGACCACTGCTGAACGACCAGCCGCCAACCGTCCCCTGGTTACCCGCCGACGAGTTGGCCGCCCCCTCGGCGCCCGCCGGACCGCCGCCGTTCGCCCCCCCGACACCGACCGCGCCCCCGGCGCTCGCCTACCCATTGCCGACCACCCTGCCGCCGACCGCCTACCTGGCCCCGCACCTTCCCCCGCCGTCAAGCGACCGGTCACCGGCCGCCCCGACCGCCTACCCGTTGCCGACCGCCCTCCCACCACTGGTCGGCCTGACCCCGACCGCCACCCCGGCACCCGCCCATCTGGCGCCGCCCGCCGCCCCGGCGCCGACCGCCTACCCGCCGCCCACCTACCCGTTACCGACCACTCCCCCGCCGCCCGTCGGCCTGGCCCCGGCCGCCCCGCCAGCGCCGGGCGGCCCATTGCCGGCCGCGCCCCCACTGCCCGCCGACCAGCTGCCGACCGCCCCACCAGCCACCGGCCTGGCCCCGGCCGACCCGCCGCCGGCCGCCGCCCAACTGCCCGTCCCCCCGACGTCCGAGATCGCCACCTTGGAGCCGCTGCCGGTTGTGGCCGTCGACGCCCATCCGGTCAGTCCGACGACGGGCCAGCCTCGGCGGCCGGTCGTCCTGGGGCTGGCCCAGGTCCTCTTCGGACTCACCATCCTGGGCCTGGCGGTGGCCTACGCCCGCAGTTGGTGGGACGCCGCCAGCGTCACCCGGCTGCACCAGTCGGCCCGGCTGTTCGCCTGGGTCGAGCCCGACCCGGTGTCGGCCGCCGCCATCGCCTTGGTCTTGGCCACGGCCCTGGTCGTGGTCTTGTTGGTGGCGGTCTGGGGCGCGGTGGCCCACAACGCCTGGCGGGGGCGGCTGTGGACCCGCTGGGGCGGCCTGGTCGCCCTGGGGCTGAGCGGGGCGGCCTATCTGATCAACGACTGGGCCGCGCTGGCCCTGATCCCGGCCGGGATCGGCTGCCTGCTGCTGTGGCTGCCGTCGGTCGCCCGCTTCTGCCGGGCCATGGCCCCGCCGCCGGCCGCGCCCTGGCGCCTTCCGCTGGATCCCCGGCCGGTGCGCTACGGCCCGCAGGCCCTGCTCTAACGGCCGACCCCCGGCGAGACGGGCCGACATGGAACAGCCGCTGACCACGGGTCGGAACCAGTAGTGTGGGCGGCGAGTGACCGCTCATCGTTCTCGGGCCCGGGCCCGACCGATCGAAAGGACGACGCTATGGCGCGCATCCGTTCCCAGCAATTCCTCGACAAGGTCGTCAGTGCTGACGAGGCCGCCGCCCTGATCAAGCACGGCGACCGCATCGGCTTCTCCGGATTCACCGGCTCCGGCTACCCCAAGGCCGTCCCCAGCGCTTTGGCCCGCCGGGTGGAACTGGAGCAGACCCAGGGTCGGCCCTTCCAGGTCGGCGTCTACACCGGCGCCTCGACCGCCCCCGAGTGCGACGGCGTGCTGGCCGCCGTCGGCGGGATGGGTTTCCGCATGCCCTACCAGTCCGACCCCGACACCCGCCAGGCCATCAACGCCGGTGTGACCGGCTACTGCGACATCCACCTGTCGCACTCCGGCCCGCTGGTGCGCCAGGGCTTCCTCGGCCGGCTGGATTTCGCCCTGGTCGAGGTCACGGCCATCACGGCCGACGGAGAACTGGTCCCGACCACCTCCATCGGCAACAACAATGTCTGGCTGGACGTGGCCGACCGGGTTATCTTGGAGGTCAACGAGTGGATGTCCGAGGGTCTGGAGGGTATGCACGACGTCTACTACGGCATCGAGTTGCCGCCCCACAACGTCCCCATCCCGTTGACCCACCCCGGCGGCCGCATCGGCCAAGGCACCTTGCGGGTGGACCCGGACAAGGTGGTGGCGGTGGTGCTGACCAATGCCGCCGACCGCAACTCGCCTTTCAAGGAGTTGGACGCCGAGTCCAAGACCATCGCCGGCCACTACGTCGATTTCCTGATGAACGAGGTCAAACAGGGTCGGTTGCCACAAAGTCTCTTGCCTTTGCAGTCGGGCGTGGGCAATATCGCCAACGCCGTCTTGTCGGGCCTGCTGGACAGCGAGCTAGGCCATCTGACCAGCTACACCGAGGTCATCCAGGACGGCATGGTCGATCTGATCGACGCCGGCAAGGTCGATGTGGCCTCGGCCACCGCCTTCTCGCTCTCGCCCCAGGTGGCGCAGCGGCTCAACGCCGAGGCCGAGCGCTACCGCCGACACATCGTGCTGCGCCCCCAGGAGATCTCGAACCACCCCGAGGTCATCCGGCGGCTGGGCGTCCTGGCCTGCAACGGCATGATCGAGGCCGACATCTACGGCAACATCAACTCGACCCACATCATGGGCTCGCGGATGCAGAACGGCATCGGCGGCTCGGGCGACTTCACCCGCAACGCCTACATCTCGGCCTTCGTCTCGCCCTCGACGGCCAAGGGCGGGGCCATCTCCTGCATCGTGCCGATGGTGTCGCACCACGACCACACCGAGCACGACGTCATGGTGCTGGTGACCGAGCAGGGCGTGGCCGACTTGCGCGGCCTGCCGCCTCGGCAGCGCGCCCAGGCCGTCATCAAGGTGGCCCATCCGGACTATCGGCCGCTGCTGCGGGAGTACGTCGAGCGGGCCGCCCAGGAGGCCAACTCGGCCCACACGCCGCACGCCTTGAAGGCCGCCCTGTCCTGGCACATTCGGATGCTGGAGACCGGCACCATGCTGCCGTGAGCTGATAGCGTCGCCCGTCCTGGCCCGCCGGGCCGGGGCGAGCGGCGCCTTTGTCCCCCGCGCCCGCGTCCCAGCTTTGTCACACCCGGGGCGGGACAGATTTGGGCCTCTCGGCCGCCGCCGAACCCTTTACAGCCCCCGGAGCCAAATCTAGTATGGCCGAACAACCGGACGTTGAGGCTTATTCGCGGACCGGCCCGAATCTCGGATCGAGTCCGAGAGGACGACGCGGGCGACGCCATGTCGGGCGGAACCCGTCGGCCCGCCGCTAATAGGCCTCGTTATCACCGTCGATAAATCATGCGGAGGGCTTTCGTGAAAGAAAAAGTGCAAGGTGTGGGGCGTTTCCTCTCGGGCATGGTCATGCCCAATATCGGGGCGTTCATCGCTTGGGGTCTGATCACGGCCCTGTTCATCTCCACCGGCTGGATACCGAACGAGCATCTGGCCGCCCTGGTCGACCCGATGCTGAAATACCTGCTGCCTCTGCTGATCGCCTACACCGGCGGCAAGATGGTCTACGGCACCCGCGGGGCCGTGGTCGGCGGCATCGCCGCCATCGGCATCATCATCGGGGCCGACATCCCGATGTTCCTCGGCGCCATGATCGCCGGGCCGCTGGGCGGCGTCGTCATGAAGTACCTGGACAAGCCGCTGCAGCGCCGCGTCCCGGCCGGCTTCGAGATGTTGTACAACAATTTCTCGGCCGGCATCGTGGGCGGCCTGCTGGCCATCGCCTCCTACCTGGGCATCTCACCCACGGTCGAACTCTTGACCAACGGCCTGTCCAACGGCGTCCAATTCCTGGTCAATCATTCGCTCCTGCCCCTGGTCGGCATCGTCGTCGAGCCGGCCAAGGTGCTATTCCTCAACAACGCCATCAACCACGGCATCTTCACCCCGCTGGGGATCGACCAGGTGGCCCAGACGGGCCAATCGTTGTTCTACATGATCGAATCGAATCCGGGCCCCGGGGCCGGCCTCCTGCTGGCCTATATGCTCGCCGGCAAGGGCACGGCCAAGTCTTCGGCCCCGGGCGCCCTCATCATCCAATTCTTCGGCGGCATCCACGAGCTGTATTTCCCCTACGTCTTGATGAATCCGATCCTGCTGATCGCCACCATCGCCGGCAACATGACGAATATCATCGTGCTCCAGACCATGCACGGCGGCCTGGTGGGGCCGGCCTCCCCGGGGTCGATCTTCGCCGAGCTGATGATGACGCCGAAGAACGGTTATCTGCCCAATATCTTGGCCATCGTCTTGTCCTTGGCTGTGACCTTCGTCCTATCGGTCGTGCTGCTGCGGATATTCGGCCGCGACGACGCCTCGCTGGAGGACAGCCAGGCCAAGGTGGCCTCCCTCAAGGCCGAGTCCAAGGGCCAGGCCGAGTCCGCCCCGGCCCCGGCGGCGGCCGCTCTCAAAATCGCCTCGGTCCGCCACATCGTCTTCGCCTGCGACGCCGGCATGGGCTCGTCGGCCATGGGGGCCACAACCTTGCGCAAGAAGTTCCAGCAGGCCGGTCTGACCGATTTGGAGATCAGCCACGCCCCGGTCAGCGAGATTCCGCCTCAGGCCCAGATCATCGTCACCCACGAGGAATTGCGGGAGCGGGCCAAGACGGCCGCGCCCCAGGCCCGGGTGGTGACGATCAAGAACTTCTTAGGCGCCCCCGAGTACGACTCCCTGGTGGCCGAGTTCGTGGCCTCCCGGACGCCGGCCGCCTAGAGTTTGAGCGTCTGAGCCGCCCAGCCCGTGATCGAAGGAGCAGCCATGACCAGTTTCACCTACACCATTCAAGACCCCTACGGCGTCCACGCCCGCCCGGCCGGCCTGTTGGTCAAAGCCCTGCAGGGCTTCGCCGCCGAGGCCACCATCAGTGTGGGGGAGAAGACCGTCAACGGCAAGAAATTATTCGCCCTGATGGCCCTGGGGATCAAACAGGGGACCGAGATCACGTTGTCGGCCGACGGCCCGGACGAGGCCGAGGCCGTGGCCGCCGGCCGGGCCGTGCTGGAAGCGAACCTCTGAGTGATCTCGCCCCGCCTGGACCACCTGCTGCGCCTCCTGCTGGCGGCCGACCAGCCGGTGCCGATAGACGACCTGGCCGTCCGGCTGTCGGTCTCCAGTCGGACGGTGGCCCGGGAGTTGGCCAGCGCCGACCAGGCGCTCAGACCCTGCGGGGTGGCCATCGGCTCCCAGGCCGGGAAGGGGTTGTGCCTGACCGGCCCGCCGGAGCGGATCGAGCGCCTGCGAGCCGAGTTGTCCCGGGCCCGGGCGGCGCCGTCGAGCCGGTCGGAGCGCCGCTGGCGGCTGGCCCTGGAGGTGTTGACGAACCCCAACCCGCCCAAGCTGGTGGCCCAGGCCCGCCGCCTCGGGGTCAGCCCGGCCACCATCGGCCTCGACCTCGACGCCATCGCCTTATGGCTGCCCCGCTTCGGCCTGGAGTTGGTTCGCCGGCCGGGCCAGGCGATCGCCCTGGACGGCCCCGAGAGCGGCCGGCGGTCGGCCCTGGGCGAGATTCTGAGCCAACTCGGCCCCAGCCCGGAGGGCCGCCAGGTCTGGCCCGAGGCCGCCGTCTGGGAGGGCGTCGACCAGGTCCTGGCCGGCCCCGGGAAAGCTCCCCTGGCCCATCTGACGCCGGAGTCGGCCGCCAGCCTGCGCCGCTACCTGGCCGTGACCGTGCAACGCCTGCGCCAGGGCCACCGCCTTGAGGCCGTGACCGCCGAGGCCGTGCCGGACGCAGGCACCACGGGCGAGAGCGCCACGAGCCGCGAGGCCGTGACTGATGAGGACAGCGCGGACGCTAGCGCCACCAACTGGGCGGGGACGGCCGCCCCCGGGCCGGAGCAGCGGCGGGCGGCCGACACCCTGGCCGAGGCTTTGGCCCAGCGCTTCGGCCTGAACCTCCCGCCGCCCGAGCGCCACCTGCTGGCCCTGCGGCTGACGGCCGCCCGGCTGGCCCACGGGGTGGCCGGGGACGAGGCGCCGCCGCCGACGGCGGACCCGGCCGACCTCCGGCTGGTCTACCGCCTGATCGAGGCCTTCGACCCCCAGGAGGCCCGGTTGCTGAAATTGGACGACGACCTGGTCTACGGCCTGGTCGCCCACCTGCGGGCGCTGCGGGTGCGTCTGGCCCACCAGTTCGAGATCGAGGACCCGCTATTCGACCAGTTGGCCCGGGACTACCCCGAAGTCTTGGCCCGCAGCCGCCGGGCGCTGGCGGTGCTGCGCCGCGACCACCCCCATATTCCCGAGGCCGAGGCCAGTTTTCTGGCGGCCCATTTCGGAGCCGCCGGGATGCGCGCCCAGGAGCGGCGGGAGCGGCGGCGCAAACTCCGCCTGGGGGTGCTGTGCGCCCACGGCATCGGCACCTCCTATCTGCTGATCTCGCAGTTACGGCACCACTTCGCCGACCGGGCGACGGCCGAGCTGTGCCCGGTGGACGGGCCGCCGCCGTTCGACCGTTTCGACCTCATCGTCACCACCGTGCCGGGCGACGACCCCCGTCTGCTCCAGGTCAGCCCGATCTTGGGGGAGACCGACCGCCGGCTCATCGCCGCCGCCCTGGACCAGGCCCGGGACCGCCCCGACCGGGCCGCCCCGACCGCCGGCCGCCGCCTGGCCCAGGCCAGCCGGGCGATCCAGCAGCTCAGCGGCGCCGTGGCCGCCGTTTTGGAAGGCTTCGACGTCGTCCCGGTGGAGGCCGCCATCGGCTTGGACGACCTGTTCAAGACCATCGGCTACCGCTGTGGCCACGACGCCGCGTCGGGGGCCCAGATCTACCACGACCTGGCGGCCCGCCAGCGGCTGTCCGACCAGGTCATCCCCGAGTTGGCCATCGCCTTGTTCCACGCCCGCAGCGCCGGCGTGGCCCAGCCCGGGCTGGTCTTGTTCAACCCCGACGGCGGCCGTTTCCTCGCCCCGGGCCTGGCGGGAGTGCGACAGGCCGTGGTGATGCTGGCGCCGATTCAGACCACAGTGGCGGCGCTGGACCTGATGGGGCGGATCAGCGCCTGGCTGGTCGATCAACCGGAGTTTCTGGCCGCCGTCCAGGCCGGCCGGCGGGAGACCGTCTCGGCCTGGCTGGAACGCCTGGCCGAGGACCAACTGATCGGCCTGACACAAGATTTATTGGACCAAAGCTAATCCAGCAGACCAGGAAGGCAAGTAAGCTACCATGGAAATCCTCTCACTTGACAACATCATCGTCGGTTTGCCGTCGGTCGGCGTGGAGGCGGCCATCCGCCAGGCCGGCCGCCGCCTGGTTGACGCCGGCTACGCCGATGAGCGCTACATCGAAGGCATGTTGGCTCGCAACCAATCCTTCTCTTGTGCCATCGGCAACCTATTGGCCATCCCGCACGGGACCAAGGAGTACGGCGACGCCATCCGCCACACCGGGCTGGTCGTCGCCACCTACCCCGAGGGCTTGGACTGGGACGGCCAGCCGGTCCAACTGGTGGTCGGCATCGCCGCCCAGGGCGACGAGCACCTTGAGTTGCTGTCCCAGTTGGTGGAGGCGGCCGAGGACGAGGCCGCCGTGGCCGCCCTGGTGGCCCGGGGCGACGCCGCCGCCATCCACCGGGCGCTGACCGGGACCGCCCAGTGATCGTCACCGTCACCTGCAACCCCGCCCTGGACAAGACCGCCAACATCGAGCGGCTGTGCCCGGGGGGGCTCAACCGTTTGTCCCAGGTGGTGGCCGACGCCGGCGGCAAGGGTGTCAACGTGGCCAAGCTGATCGCCGCCCTGGGCGGCCAGGCGGTGGCCACGGGCTTCCTGGGGGGCGGCGTCGGGGTCGAGATCGGCCGCGCCCTGGAGCGGCTGGGCGTGGCGGCCGACTTCGTGCCAGTCGCCGGGACCACCCGCACCAACCTCAAGCTGGTCGACGCCGACGGCGGCCTGACCGAGCTGAACGAGCCCGGCCCCGACGTCGGCCCGAACGAGTGGGCCGCCCTGGAGGCCAAGCTGACCGGCTGGGCCAGGCCCGGCAACGTCATCGTCTTGGCCGGCTCCCTGCCCGGCGGGTCGGACTCGGGTACCTACGCCCGGCTGGTCCGGCTGGCGGCAGCCGGCGGGGCCGAGGTCTACGTCGACGCCGACGGCCAGGCCCTGGCCCAGGCGGTGGCGGCCGGCCCCGACCTGATCAAGCCCAATGGCTTCGAGCTGGGCCAACTGGTGGCCGCCCCGGGGAAACTGGGCTTGGCCGAGGTGGCCGTCTGGGCCCGTCGGCTGGTGGCTGGCGGGGTCAAGCGGGTGGTGGTGTCGCTGGGCGGCGACGGGGCGGTCTTCGTCGACGCCGACCAGGCCTGCCACGCGCCGGCCCTGCCGGTGCCGGTCCGCTCCACCGTCGGGGCCGGGGACTCCCTGCTGGCCGGCCTGGCCTGGGGGCTGGGCCAGGGCCACGACTTCCGCCAGGCCGCCGCTTGGGGCATGGCCGCCGCCGCCGGGGCCGTCACCACCGTCGGCACCAAAGCCCCCGACCGGGGGCTGATCGACCGCCTGCTACCCCAAGTTGAAATGCGCGACCTATCCTTGAGACCAGAATCATGAGGCTAATTCACAACTGGGCCACGGGTTCCGCCCGTCCCGCCGTCTTTTCCGGCCGTCCCGGGCGTGGCCCGGGGGCTCGGCCGGACGGTGAATCAGCTCACACCCAACCACCACCACGGAGGAACCCATGAAGACCAAAGGCGTTCGCCTGCACGGCGCCGACGACATCCGGCTGGAAGAGTTCGAGTTGCCCGACATCGGCGACGACGAGATCCTGGTCAAGGTCGTCAGCGACTCGATCTGCATGTCGACTTGGAAGTTGCTGCGCCAGGGCAAGGCTCACAAGCGTTGTCCCGACGACATCGACATCCATCCGGTCATCGTCGGCCACGAGACATCCGGCGACATCGTCCAAGTGGGCCGCGCTTGGCAATCTGAGTTCACTGAGGGCCAGAAGTTTGCCCTCCAGCCGGCCATCAACTACCAGGGTTCCCTGGCCTCGCCCGGCTACTCCTACCAGTGGTTCGGCGGCTCGGCCCAGTACGGCATCGTGCCGCATGAGGTGATGGAGCTGGGCTGCCTGCTGCACTACGGCGGCGAGTCGTATTTCGAGGCCTCGCTGGGCGAGCCGCTGAGCTGTATCATCGGCGGCTACCACAGCCTCTACCACACCAACAAGCAAAATTACGATCACCAGTCCGGTTTCAAACCTGGCGGCAACCTGTTGATCCTGGGCGGGGCCGGGCCGATGGGCCTGGGGGCGGTCGAGTACCCCTTAGCGGTCGACCCCAAGCCGGGCCGCATCGTCGTCACCGACCTGTCGGACGAGCGCCTGGCCCGAGCTTGTGATCTGATCCCGCCGACCGACGCCCAAGCCGTGGGGGTCGAGTTGCACTACGTCAACCCGTCCAGCCAGCCCGACCAGTACGACTATCTGATGGGGCTGACCGACGGCCACGGCTACGACGACGTCATGGTCTTCGCCCCGGTGCGGGAGTTGGCCGAGCTGGGCGACAGCCTGTTGGCCTTCGACGGCTGCCTCAACTTCTTCGCCGGCCCATCCCAGGCCGATTTCCGGGCGGCCATCAACCTTTACAACTGCCATTACAGCTCGACCCACATCATGGGCACCACCGGCGGCAACACCGACGACCTGAAAGAGGGCTTGGCCCTGGCCCAGGCCGGGGCCATCCGGCCGGCCGTCATGGTGACCCACGTCGGCGGGATCGACGCCATCGTCGACAGCGTCACCCGCCTGCCCCAGATCCCGGGCGGCAAGAAACTGACCTACCCGCACATCGAGTTGCCGCTGACGGCCATCACCGATTTCGCCCGCCTGGGTCAGACCGATCCCTTGTTCGCCCAGCTGGCCCAATCGGTCGAGAGCCACCTCGGCTTGTGGAACGCCGAGGCCGAACAAATACTTTTGTCCTCACGCCTGGCCGTCTGAGCCCGGCCCGGCCGGACGCCGCCCGATAGGCGGCGGCCCGGCCGCCCACCACCGCCCGGCGGCGTTCGGGCGCCGTTCGAGAGGAGACCGCAATGGAACAATTAACCGGCAAAGGGGTCTGCGGGGGTGTCCGTCTGGGCCCGATCTACTACCTCGAGCGCCGTCCCTTGGGGGCCAGCCGCCGCCGGGTGGACGATGTGCCGGGCGAGCTGGCCCGTTTCCAGCGCGCCCAGGCCGAGGCCGTGGCCCAGTTGGGCCACCTGCACCAAGAGGCCCTGGCCAAGGTGGGGGAGGCCGGGGCGGCCTTGTTCGAGGTCCACCAGATGATGGTCGAGGACCTCGACTACAGCGAGGCCGTCCGGGGGGTGATCGAGACCCAGGAGGCCAACGCCGAATACGCCGTCACGGCCACGGGCAAGAACTTCGCCCAACTATTCGCCCAGATGGACGACCCCTATATGAACGCCCGCTCGGCCGACGTGCTCGACGTCTCGGCCCGGCTGGTGTCGATCCTGACCGGCCAGCCGCTGGGCGGCATCGACTCGGAGGTGCCGGTCATCTTGGCGACGGACGACCTGACGCCCTCGGAGACCGTCCAGTTGGACGAGTCCAAGATCCTGGCCTTCGTCACGGCCGGCGGCTCGACCAACTCACACACCGCCATCTTGGCCCGCAGCCTGGGCATCCCGGCCCTGGTCCAGGTGGGCGAGCGGCTGACCCACCAGTGGCACGGCCGCCGGGCGGCGGTCGACGGCCAGGCCGGCCGACTCTACATCGAGCCGGACGAGGCCACGCTGACCGAGTTGGAGGCCAAGGCCGAGGCCGCCCGCCGCCACCAGGCCTTGCTGCAAGAGCTCAAGGGCCTGCCCTCGCGCAGCTTGGACGGGCGCGAGGTCGAATTGTTCGCCAATGTCAACGGGCTGGGCGACCTGGCCCTGGCCCTGACCAACGACGCCGCCGGCATCGGCTTGTTCCGGACCGAGTTCGTCTTCCTGGAGGCCGACGACTACCCCGACGAAGGGGCCCAATTCCGCATTTACAAGCAGGTCGCCCAAACCATGGCCGGCAAGAAAGTCGTCTTCCGCACCATGGACATCGGGGCCGACAAACAAATCGACTATTTCGATTTGGCCCACGAGGACAACCCGGCCTTGGGGCTGCGGGGCGCCCGTCTCAGCCTGGACCGTCCCCAGTTGTTGCGCGTCCAGCTGCGGGCGCTCTACCGGGCCTCCGCCTATGGCGCCATCGCCATCATGTTCCCCATGATCGCCTCGCCCTGGGAGGTCGAGGCGCTGACCGCGGCGGCCCGGGCGGCGGCCGACGAGTTGACCGCCGAGGGGGTCGACATCGGGACCAAAGTGGAGCTGGGGATCATGATCGAGACCCCGGCCGCCGCCCTGATCGCCGACCAATTGGCCCCCCTGGTCGACTTCTTCTCCATCGGCAGCAACGACTTGACCCAATACACCTTGGCCGTGGACCGTCAGAACGACGCCGTCGACCGTTTCTGCGACACCCACCACGCCGCCGTCCTCAAGCTGATCGAGCTGGCGGCCCAGGCCGCCCACGCCCACGGTCGCTGGATCGGCATCTGCGGCGAGCTGGGGGCCGACCCGGCCCTGACCGAGACCTTCCTCCGGCTGGGCATAGACGAATTGTCCGTCTCCCCGGCCAAGGTGTTGGAGCTGCGCCACCTGATCCGCTCCCTCGACCTGTCCTGACCCGGTGGGCGGGCGTCCGTCGGGGAACACCCCGGCGGACGGACTCGCCCCGACCCTGGCCGACGGCCGGTGGACACCGGCCAGGGAGCTGGTTCGCGAACCGGTTCGGTTCCTTGGCGGGTCGGTCCAGATCCCGGATCGAGTTCGGGACGACGAGGGGCGGCGTGGGGCGGGGCGGCTATAGGCCGGCTCGGGGGACGAGGGTGAGCAGGCTGGCCTCGGGGGGGCAGGCGAAGCGGTAGGGGGCGTAGGGCGAGGTGCCCAGGCCGGCCGAGACGTGGAGGGCGGCCGTCCGGTCGCCGGTCTCCCACCAGCTCAGGCCCTTGGCCCGGTGGCGGTCGAGGTCGCAGTTGGTGGTCAGGGCACCGTAACCCGGCAGGCAGACCTGGCCGCCGTGGGTGTGGCCGGCCAGGATCAGGCCGACGCCATCGGCGGTCATGGCGTCGAGCAGCCGGCGGTAGGGCGAATGGGTCAGCCCCAGGGCCAGACTGGCCGCCGGATCGACCGGGCCGGCCACGGCGGTGTAGTCGTCCCAGCCGATATGGGCGTCGCCGGTCCCTCGGACGTCGACCACTTGACCGGCCACCTCCATCGTGAAGTGTTGTTGCTCGACGGAGCGCCAGCCGACGCTGGTCAGCAACTCGCTCAGGGCGGCCGTGGGCAGGGTCGGCTCGACCACCGGACGGTTGTCCGAGCCCAGGAAATAGCTCCAGGGGAACTTGAAGCGCGCCCGACAGTAGTCGTTGGAGCCGAAGACGAACAGGCCGGGGCGGTCGAACAGCGGCTCCAGGGCGCGGGCCAGGCAGGGTATGGCCTCGGCCTCGGCCAGATTGTCGCCGGTCGTCACCACCAGGTCCGGACGCAGGTCGCCCAGCCGCCGCAACCACTCCACCAGGCGGGCGTCCTGGCGGGTCAGATGGAGGTCGCTCAGGTGCAGCAGACGCCAAGCTCGCTGGCGCGGGGCCAATAGCGGCACGGTTACCTGGCGCAGCCGGTAGGCCCGCCGCTCCACCAACCCGCCGTAACCGACGGCGGCCAGACCGGCCAGACCCAGCTTCAGGGCCAGACGGCGGACTTCGGACATGGCATCCCCCTTACGACTTGGCCCCCGCCGACCCCTCCGGCCAGCCCTGCCAGGGGCGCGGCAGCTGACTCTACGCGCTCCCCGGCGCCGCTGACACAGCCCCCGGACCAAGGACAACACCGCCCCCTGGCCAAGGCTCAGCCCAACCCCGCCGCTGATCGGCCGGACGAACGGCGGTCTGGCAACGGTCTCTCTTAAGGGGGCGAGGGTGTGGCCGACGGGTCGTCGGCGCCCGGCCGGGGGCCCTTGGAATAGACCATGGTGCACAGGCCGCCCCGGTAGGGCTCACAGTTGGTCGATAGATAGGTGCCGGCGGGTTTGTCGGAGAAAGTCTCGGACTTGGTGGTCGAGAAACCGGCGTCCTCATAACACTTCTTGACCGCCTCGGCCGTCCCGGAGCAAGTCGGGGTGGGGATCTGCTTACCCCTCAGGATCTCGGTCGTGGGCGCGGTGAAGGCGGTGGCCGGGAGAGTATCGATGATCGGTGGGACGGCGGCGTTGAAGATGACCGGCGGGTCGAGCCAGCTCCAACCATCGAGGGTGCGACCGGAAGGCAGGGTGACGCCACGCATGTCGCCGCCGTGCGCGTCCCAGAAGTCCTTGGCCCTCGGATCGGGGTCGACGGCCACCATGACCGAGACTGAGATCTCCGGGGTGTAGGTGACCAGCCAGACGTTGTTGTTCTTCTCGGTGGTGCCGGTCTTGGACCCCTGGTCACGACTGTCCGGCAAACGAGAGTTCCTCCCCAAACCGTTGGTGGTGACATTCTTCAAGACGGCGTTGAGACCGTCCATCACCTCCGGCCGGATGGCGTTCTCGACGCAGTTGTCAACCCCCAGATGGAAATCTTTGATGGTGACGCCGTCACGGTTGTCAATCCGATAGATGACCGACGGCGTGCAGGCCTTGCCTCGGGCGCCGTAGGTGGCGAAGGCGCCGGCCATCGACAGCGGCGTCACCTCAGCCGTGCCCAAGGTGAAGGAAGGTATGTTGGCGTAGCCTCTGTAGGAGTCGATGACACCACTTTCGTCGTCGGCCTCAATCTCTTTGGCCTTAGCCCCGTCTTCGTCTCCCGCAGCACGTAACTGTCCGGCCTCGGCCCGCAGCTGGGCGACCTCGCCCTCCATTTTAGCGACTATAACCGGATCGCCAAGGACGATATCCGAGCCATTGGCCAGTTCTACCCCAGCCGCCTTGGCCATCTTGGCGGCGGCGCAAGGCCCCACCCGCAAGACTAACTCGGCGAAATAAGTGTTGACTGAGTTGGCGGCCGCCGTGTACATGTTGATATTACCGCCGCCGCCGCTGACGGGCCACGAACCGTTGACCGGATCGGCGTTGGCCACGCCTTCGCAGTTGGTGAACTTACGGCCGGTGAAGTCCTTGAAGCTGGGCGAGTTAATGGTGTAAGTGGGCGGATAACCCTGGTCCAGGGCGGCGGCGGCGGTGAAACTCTTGAAGGTCGAGCCGGCCTGGAAGCCCTGCGCCCCGCCATACTTTTTGGCGACCGACTGCACCCACGAGGTCTCGCCGGCCGCGTAATCGCCGCCGAGCTGATAACGGTTCTGGGCCATCGCCCAAATGGCGCCGGTGCCGGGCTGGACCTCGTTGATCGTCACCACGACCGGGTCGGTCGGAGCGGCGAAACTGGTGACGGCCGCTTGGGCGTAGTTTTGGTAACCGGGCCGGATGGTGGTGTAGACGTCGTAGCCGCCCCGTTTGACATTGCTCTCGCGCTCCCCGCGAGTCTGGCCGAAGAACTCGTCCTCGTACAGGGTCTCCTCGATGAAGTGGCAGGGGATGGGATAGGGCGAGTCGACGCAGCCGCTGCTGGCCTGGACCATGGCGCTGGTGTCGAAACCGGTGGCCTTGCACAGCTCGACCACCTCCTCGGCCAATTGGCGGGTGGTCTTGCCCCGGGTGGCCTCGGCGCAGGCCGCCTGGCCCTCCTCGGTCGTCCGGTCGGAGCAGCCCACAGCCGTGATGGTGCCATCCTCCAGGAATTGCTCCACATGGTGCAGTTCGAGCATGGCGTCCAACACCAGGTTGCGCTTCTTGATGGCCGCCTCCAAGGTGTCCGGGTTGGCCGGAGTCAGGCTGGGGTTCTGCACCAGCCCGGCCAGCATGGCGGCCTGGGGCAGGTTGAGGTCACTGGCCCGACGGCCGAAATAATGCATCGAGGCGGCCTCGACCCCGTAGGCCCCGTCGCCGTAGAAGGCCAGGTTGAGATAGTTCAGCAGGATCTCATCCTTGGAGTTGTTCTGCTCAATGGCGATGGCGTATTTCAACTCCTCCAGCTTGCGCGACAAAGAGACCTCCTGGGCGGCGGCCACGGCCGCCTCGTCCTTGTCGGCCATGGCCTGCTCGACCCGGACCAGCTTGACGTATTGCTGGGTGATGGAGGAGCCGCCCTGGGTCTGGCCGCCGGCCAGGTTGGACAGCAGGGCGCGCATCGTGCCCATGAAGTCCATCGCGCCGTGCTCGTAGAAACGCGAGTCCTCGATGTCGATCTGGGCCTGGCGCATCAGGGGGGAGATGTCGTCCAGGGAGTCCAAGACCTCGCGGTTCTCGTCGTACAGCGTGGCCAAGACCTGGCCGTTGTCCAGGTAGACGGTGGTCCGCATGGCCTCGGGCGAGGTTTCGAGATAGGCCGGCAGAGCGTCGACCGAGGTCGAGATGACCGTGCCGGAGACCCCCGCCAAGGCGGCGAAGGGCACGGTCAGACCGGCCACCAGCAGACCCGCCAACAGGCTCAGGCCGAGGAAGCTGAGCAGGGACTTCGCCTTCGACGGTGCGCCCGGACGTCTTTTTGCCATGGTCCCCAGGATAGATCAGTCTTTCTAAGACAATCGCCGGGCCGCCCGGCCAGAGGTCGGGAGCGTGATCGGCTCAGGCGCGAGCCGCCGCCGGGCGGGCCACTGGGAGGCGGCCAGCTCGAAACGGCTGACGGGACGGGCTCGGGCCACCCGGGGCACGGCTCTCAGGCGCGGGCCGCCGCCACCGCCTCGGCCGTGGTCACGACCTTGATCAATGGTCCGTACAGCCGCATCAGGTCTAGGGCCTGGGCGTGGGTGGCGTCTTCGACCCCGGCGGTGGCGTCGGCCACTACCAAGACCTCGACCCCGCTGTCGGCCGCCGCCAAGGCGGTGGACAAGACGCAACAGTCGGTCGACACCCCGACCAGGACCATGCGGCCGTCCGCCCCCACCAACTGGGCCAGTTCGGGGCCCCACTTGGAGAAGGTCTCCGCCACCACCGGTCCGACGCCCAAGTCCTGTTGGCGGGCCGCCGCCGCCTCCAGGGGCGCCACGATCCGCCACAGCTCGGCGCTGGGCGGCTGGAGGGCGAAGGGCCAGTCGTGGAAATAGTCCACCCAGGCCCCGTGCGGTTGGGCCGGGGAGACATAGTGGGTGAAGACGACGGCCTCGCCGTGGGCCTCGATCAACTGCTGGATCGGGTCGATGATGGCGTCGAAGCGGGGGGTGGCCCAGGGCGAGCCGGGGTCGCCGAAGACCCGCTGCATGTCGATGACGACCAGTGTCCCGGTCACGACTGCTCCTCCTGGCGGCGCACCCGACCCCGCTGGCCGATCAGAGCGGCCACGAAACCGATCACCAGGGCGAACAGGACGCCCAGGTTGGCGTAGGCCCAGGCCCCGTCCCGGCCGCCCAGGGGACCCAGCAGGTAGCCCTGCCAGGACAGCCAGCCGGCGTAGCCGTTGGTGACGAAGCCCCAGCCGACGGCCGTGGCCACCACCATCGTCACTATGGCGACGGGCGCGACCGAGCCGTAGCGGCCCTTGGGGTTGAACAGGTCGGCGTCGGCGTAGTCGCGCCGCCGGGTCAAGACGTCGGCCAGCATGATGCCGGCCCAGGCGGCGATGGGGACGCCCAAGGTGATGAGGAAGCCTTGGAAGATGCCGAAGAAGCTGCCGGCGCCGAAGACGATGTAGATGGTGCCGGCGATCATGATGCAGCCGTCGATGCCGGCGGCGAAAGGCCTCGGGATGGGGATGCCGGCCGAGATCAGGGCCAGGCCGGAGGAGTAGATGTCGAGCACGGCCCCGCCGACCAGGCCCAGGACAGCCACCAGGGCGAAGGGGATGAGGTACCAGGTCGGCAAGATGGTGGTCAGCGCCCCGATCGGGTCGTCACTGACCGCCGCCCGCAGCTCGGCGTCCGAGCCGGCCAGCAGCAGGCCGTAGCCGACCAGGAACAAGGGGGCGATGGCCGCCCCGAAGGTGGTCCACCAGACCACCCCGCGCGAGGACGTGGAGCGGGGCAGGTAGCGCGAGTAGTCGGCCGCCATGTTGACCCAGCCCAGGCCGAAACCGGTCATCATGAAAACCAGCGCCCCCAGGAAGGCCTGGCTGGAGCCGGCTGGGATGGACCCGACCGTGCCAAGGTTGATGTGGTCGAAGGCCAAGATGAAATAGCCCACCGTCAACACCCCGGTGACCACGGTGATGATGGTTTGCATCTTCATGATCAGGTCGAAGCCGATGACGCCGCCGCCGACGATCAGCACGGCCACCACGATCAGGCCGACGATCTTGACCGTGGTGCCGCCGCCGACGCCGAGTTGTTCCAGCACGGTGGCCGTGGCCATGACCGCCAACGAGGTCAGCACGGTCTCCCAGCCGACGGTCAGGATCCACGACAGCACGGCCGCGACCTTGTTGCCGTTGACCCCCAGCGCGGCCCGCGACAACACCATGGTCGGCGCTCCACCCTTCTTGCCGGCCGTGGCCACCGCGCCGCAGAGGAAGAAGGAGAAGACGATGCCGATGGCGCCGGCGATGGTGGCCTGGAGGAAGGAGATGCCGAAGTCCAGCGCCCAGGCCCCGTAACTGATCCCCAGAACGGAGATATTGGCCGCGAACCAGGGCCAGAACAAGTCGCGCGGCTGGCCCTTGCGGTCGGCCTCGGCGATGACGTCGGTCCCGGCCAGCTCGACCTGGAAGGCGCCGCCGACCTCGGAGTGTGAAAGATTAGTTTCTGTCATGGAGCCTCTCCCCCGGACGGACGGGCCAGGCCGGGCGGCCCCGGCCCTGGCACCCCATCTAAGCACGGCTCTAGGCCCGTCGGGCCAAGGGTCCATCCCGGACACCGCTGTGTCTTTCCCGGCCGGGCGTCGGCGTGGCTTTCCCGACCGACTGTCGGCTCGGCTTTCCCGGGGGCGCCGACTCGGCTTTCCCGGGGGCGTCGGCGTGACTTTCCCGACCGGCCGTCGGCGTGGCTTTCCCGACCGGCCGTCGGCGTGACTTTCCCGGGAGGCGCCGGCTCGGCTTTCCCGGTCGGGCGCGGGCGCTGTGGAAAGATGACCACATGACTTCGCTGGGCAGCTATCGCCTTCCCGGTTTCCAGATCGAGGACCACTCGATCAAGGTGCCGTTGGACTGGGAGAACCACTCCCGAGGCCAGATCGATTTGTTCTACCGCCTGGTCTGGGACCCGGCCCGGCAGGCGGACGACCTGCCCTGGCTGGTTTTCCTCCAGGGCGGCCCCGGCGGCGCCGGGCCTAGGCCGGCCGGCGGGCCGGCCTGGCTGACCGAGGCGGTCCAGCATTACCGTGTCGTCCTACCCGACCAGCGCGGCACCGGCCGCTCATCCCCGGTGGACGGGGAGGACATGGCCCGGCTGGGCGACGCGGAGGCCGGGGCGAACTATCTGCGTTATTTTCTGGCCGATTCCATCGTCCAAGACCTGGAACGGCTGCGCGCCGTGATCGGCGGCGACCAGCCCTGGACCAGTCTGGGCCAAAGCTACGGCGGTTTCCTCACCCTGGCCTACCTGTCGCGCTTCCCCCGGGCCCTGAAGGGCTGCCTGATCGCCGGCGGCGTGCCCGGCCTGCCGCCCTCGGCCCCGGAGGTCCACCGCCGCGCCTTCCCCCAAGCCGAGTTGCTCTCGCGCCGGCATTACCGCCGTTATCCCCAGGACCGGGAGCAGACGGCGGCCGTGGCCGAGCGGCTGGCCGAGGGCGATGTCAGCCTGCCCAACGGTGATTTGTTGACCGTGCCCCGTTTCCAGTTGGCCGGGCACGACCTCGGCACTTCGACCGGCTCGGAGCGCCTGCACTGGCTCTTGGACACGGCCTGGGCCCAGCCCGGGCGGCTGTCCGACGGCTTCCTCTACCAGGTTATGAACCGCACGGCCTCGGCCTCGGCGCCGCTGTATTGGCCCTTGCAGGAGTTCATCTACGCCTGTGGGGCCAATGGGCCGCTCAATTGGAGCGCCGCCCGGGAGTTGGAGCGCCACCCCGAGTTCGCCGCCGAGGCCCGGCCGCTGTTGTTCTTCGGCGAGACCATCTTCCCCTGGATGTTCGACCAGATTTACGAGTTGCGGCCCTTCCAGCCGGCGGTGGCGGAACTGATGGGCCGGACCGAGTGGCCGCTGTTGTACGACCAGGAACAATTGGCCGCCAATGAGACGCCGGTCGAGGCGGTGGTCTATTTCGACGACCTCTACGTCGACGCCGAGCTCCAACTCGACAGCCTGCGCGCCTTGGGCAACGCCCACGCCTGGGTGACGAACCAGTTCGAGCACGACGGCTTGAGCGTCGACGGGGCCGTCTTCCGCCGCTTGCGCCAGTTATTGCTGGACCACGGCGGCGCAGGCCGGTGAGCCCGGAGTTGGAGTCGGTCGATCTGCTGCTGGCCGGCGGCGGCACCGGCGGCCACACCGTCGCCGCCACGGTCATCGCCGATCTGGCCCGCGACCTGGGGCACCAGGTGGCCTGGGCGGCGCGGCCGGACTCCTACGAGTCCAAGGTGGCGGCCGAGAACCAGATCCGCTTCCTCCCCCAGCCGGCCTACCGACTGCGGCCCCGCAATGTCCCCCAATTGGCCGCCGCCGTCCTCCAGGCCCGCCGCCTGGTGCGGCGGCTGCGGCCCCGGCTGGTCGTGACCACCGGCAGTTGGGTCTGTCTGCCGGTGGCTCTGGCCGCCCGCTGGGCCCAGGTCCCGCTGGTGGTCCACGAGCAGACCCTGGCCCCAGGGTCGGCCACCACCTGGTTGTCCCGCTGGGCGGCCGAGACCTGGTTGACCTACGCCGACTCGGCCGCGGGCTTCCCGGCCTCGGCCCGGCTGGTCCAGACCGGTTTCCCGCTGCGTCCGGCCCTGCGCCAAGTGTTGTCGCGGGCCCAGGCCCTGGCCCGCTTCGACCTGGCGGACCAACCGACCTTGTTCGTGGCCGGCGGCGGCTCGGGCGCGGAGAGCCTCAACGCCTACCTCGACCGCCACCTGCCGGAACTGCTCCCGGTCTGGCAGATCATTCACCAGACTGGCGCCGCCGCCGGCCTGACCACCACGGCCGAGCGGCTGCGCGCCCGCCGGGCCGACCTGCCCGAGGCACTGCGCCAGCGCTACTACTTAGACCAGTACTTCGAGGCCGAGCGGGTCAACGCCGCCCTGCGCGGGTCCAGCCTGGTGTTGGGGCGGGCCGGGGCCGGCTTCGTCAACGAGGTCGCCCAACTGGGCCGCCAGGCGGTCTTGGTGCCATACCCCCACTCGGCCAAGGGCGAGCAAGAGGCCTTGGCCCAGGCGCTGGCGGCCACCGGCCGGGTGGTGGTGTGGGACGACGCCGACCTGCGCCACGACGACCCGGCCAAGCTGGCCCGCCTGCTCGACTGGACCGAGCTGGAGCCCACCGGGGCGGCCTCCCCCGTCCTGACCACGGCCCAGTCGGTCGAGCGTCTGACCGAACGGCTGGCCCACTTCCTGCCGCCGGCCGAGCCGGGCGAGCCGCCGGCAGGCCGACCCCGGGGCTGACCGGGCGGCGTCGGCCGACGCCACGACGACCCGGACCGGCCTCTCACGAGCGACCCATGCGAGGCGGTGGGAACCCGTCTGCTCGACTGGATCGAGTTGACGCCCACCGGGACGGCCCCCGCCTCGACCACGGCCGAGCCGGTCGAGCGGCTGGCCCACTTCCTGCCGCCGGCTTGACAAGCGGCGCGGCGGCCGGTGGGCTGGCGGCAGCGGCGCGGACGGGTGCCCAGTGCCGTGTGACAACGGGTGGCGGCAGAGAGGATCGGATGATGGCTTTGAGCGAGCGGGCGGCGGCTCTGATCGCCACCTTGCCCAGCGGTTTGTTGATCGACGGCGAGTGGCGGGCCAGTTCGACCGGGGAGACCCTGCCGGTCCACGACCCGGCCACCGATGAGGTCCTGACCGAGGTGGCCGACGCCTCGGCCGACGACGCCCGGGCGGCGTTCGACGCCGCCTGCGCCGCCCAGGAGTCGTGGGGCCGCAGTTCCACCCGGCAGCGGGCCGACATCTTGTGGACGGCCTACCGGACGATCTTGGAGCGCCGCGACGACTTCGCCCACTTGATGACCTTGGAGATGGGCAAGCCTTTGGCCGAGGCCCGAGGCGAGGTCGTCTACGGGGCCGAATTCCTGCGCTGGGCGGCCGAGCAGGCCTCCCATGTGACCGGCAGCTACGCCCCGGCGCCCGATGGCGGGCTGCGCCTGCTGGTGGCCCGGCGGCCGGTCGGGCCGTGCTACCTGGTGACGCCTTGGAACTTCCCTTTGGCCATGGCGACGCGCAAGATCGCCCCGGCGCTGGCCGCCGGCTGCGCCATGGTGGTGAAACCGGCCCAACTGACCCCGTTGACAACTTGTTTGTTGGCCCAGATCTTGCAGGACGCCGGTTTGCCGGCCGGGGTGCTCAACGTGGTGGTGGCCAGTTCGGCCGCCCGGGTGTCGGAGCCGATCCTGGACGATCCCCGACTGCGCAAGCTTTCTTTCACTGGCTCGACCGCGGTGGGACGGAGCCTGGGGCGGCGGGCGGCGGACCAGGTGCTGCGGGTGTCGCTGGAGTTGGGCGGCAATGCCCCGTTGCTGGTGTTCGACGACGCCGACCTGGACCAGACCGTGGCCCAGGCGCTGGCGGCCAAGCTGCGCAACGGCGGCCAGGCCTGCACCGCCGCCAACCGTTTCTACCTCCAGCGCGGCATCGCCGAGGCCTTCGCCCAGCGTTTCGCCCAGGCCGTGGCCGCTGTCCGGGTCGGCCCGGGAGTCGAGCCCGGGGTGGGCTGCGGGCCGTTGATCGACCGGGCCGCCCGGGAACGGGTGGCCGCCCTGGTGGACCAGGCCGTGGCCCAAGGGGCCAAGGCGTTGGTCGGCGGGCGGCGGTTGGACGGCCCGGGCCACTTCTACGCCCCCACCGTGCTGACCGAGGTGCCTGCCTGGGCCGATGTCGTCCGGCAGGAGATCTTCGGCCCGGTGGCCGCCCTGCAGACCTTCGCCGACGAGGACGAGGCCGTGCGCCTGGCCAACGACACCCCCCAGGGCTTGATGAGCTATGTCTTCACCGCCGACTGGAAACGGATCCTGCGTCTGCCCGAACGCCTCGAGTCCGGCCTGGTGGCGGTCAACACCGGCGTCATCTCCAACCCGGCCGCCCCCTTCGGCGGCGTCAAACAATCCGGCCTGGGCCGCGAGGGCGGCGCCGAGGGCATCGGGGAATACCTGGAGACCCAATACATCGGCCTGGCCAACCCCTGGGCCTGAGGCGCCCGGGCCGGCATCAGTCCGTCGGGCCGCCCACCAGTCGCCAGGCGCAGCGCACCCGTTCCTCGACCCAACCGGTGAAATAGTCGAGCAACGGCGGCGGGGCCGTCCCCGTCTCCAGGAAGCGCGTCAGATACTCGGTCATGTATTCGAACCAGAAATGGTGCGCGAAATAGGCCAGACGCTCCGACCGCAAACTGTAATCGAGGCCGACGGCGGCCAATTTCCGGTCGAATAACGCCCGCGCCCACGGCTTATAGCCCATGACCCAGCCGTCGCGCTCCGGCGGCGCCAGCCGGACGGAGTCCCAATCCACCAGGAAACAACCCTTCGGGCCGACGATCAGATTGCCCCCGGCGTCGCCGTGGGTGAGATAGAAATGGGTCTCGTCCGGGGCGCACAGCCGGGCCAGGCGATCCAGCCGTCCCGCCCGGGTCGCCAACACCGCCCGGTGGGCGACGAAGAGAGCCGTCAGCGCCGGGTCGCGCACCTGGCCCAGCAAGTGATAGAAATCTGTCGCCGCCCGGTCCGAGAACTCGGCCCGGGCGATCTCTAGGCCAGCCAGCGGCACGGTGTAGACCCGGGCCAGCAGGGCGTACTCGGCCGCTTTGGTGTCGTCGTTATCGATCTGCTCGCCCGGGCACCAGTCGAAGACCCCCAGCAGCGCTTGTCCGAACCAGCTATAGTTGTCGCCGGCCGTGGTCGGCCGGACGCGGCCGATGAAATCAACGCCGTGCTCCGCCAGGTGGACCAGGGCCGCGAAACTGTCGCGGTATAGCCGCTGATGGCTCGGCCAGTAGACCAATTTCAGGAAATAAGCCGCCCCCTGGCGCGTCTCCAACCGCCAAGTCTGGCCGTAGAACCCGCGCTCGGCCGGCGTCAGCGCCACCGCCTCGAGACCGTACTCGGCAGCCACGAAAGCGGCCAATTCTTCCCGCCCGGCCGCGTCAGCGGGCTCGCCCGGACAGGTTTCCATCAGTCGTTTCCACTCTCGGCGGAACAACCGTCAATCCGGCCGGCGGGCGCGGTGCAGGGCGACGATGCCGCCGGAGAGGTCGCGCCACTCGATGCCGGTCCAGCCGGCCCGTTCGACCCAGCGGGCCAGCGTCCGCTGGTCCGGCCACTCCAGGATCGATTCGGTCAGGTAGACGTAGGCCGCCGGGTCGGTCGAGGCCAGCTTGGCCAATAGCGGCAGGACCGACTTGATCCAACGGCGGTAGACCAGCCGCAGCAGTGGATTGGTCGGCCGGGAGAACTCGCAGATCAGCAGTCGGCCGCCCGGGACGACCACCCGGCGCAGCTCCTCCAGGGCCAAGACCGGATCATTGACATTGCGCAGGCCGAAACAAATGGTGGCGGCGGCGAAGGTCCCCTCCGGGAAGGGCAGTTTCAAAGCGTCGCCTTGGACCAGGGGCAGGCCGGGGAAGCGCCGCCGGCCCTCCAAGAGCATGCCCAAACTGAGGTCGAGGCCGACCACCACCGCCCCGGAGCGGGCCAAGGCGTCGGCCGATGAGCCGGTGCCGGCCGCCAAGTCGAGGACCAACTCGCCCGGACGCGGGGCTAGGGCCTGGCCCACGGCCTGGCGCCAGCGCCGCTCCCGCCCCAACGAGGCCAGGGCGTTCATCCGGTCGTAGCGCCGGGCCACGGAGTCGAACATGGCCGCGACCTCCCCGGGCCGCTTGGCCAGGCTGGCCCGAGGCTGCTCCCGGGCGGGGCGACGAAAAATCACGCCCTCCAGACTAACGGCCCACGCCGACAGGCCAGCCAATCCGACGCCGCCCAGCGGTTGAGACCGGTCGCCCGGACGGCTGGGCGGCGCTCGACGCCGAGTCAACACAAGCCGGCGCCGCCCAGCGGCCGGCCCTGGCGGCGATGCTCTGAAGGTAGCGACGGGGGTTCGTCTAGGGCGCGGTCAGCGATGGCCCTCATCACCCTCCCGCGCCCGCTTAGAGCAGCGGGCCGAGGGGGTTCATCCGGGGCGCGGCCGTCGCTACGCCGGGATGGGGGAGGATGGGGGAGAATACGTCCCATGGCCAAAGCCCGCATTCCCGTCCTCAAGGTGTCCAACCTGAAGAAGTCCTACGGCGATCACGTCATCGTCTCCAACTTCAACCTGGAGGCCTGGCCGGGCGAGGCCATCGCCTTGACCGGGCGCAACGGGGCCGGCAAATCCACCATCCTGCGCTGCCTGGTGGGGGCCGACCGGCCGGACGAGGGGGCCATCGAGGTCAACGGCGAGACGCTGCGCGAGTCCAACCCGGTGATCCGGGGGGCGGTCGCCACGGTCATCGACGACCTCGACTTCTTCCCCGACCTGTCGGTGGTCGAACACCTCGACCTGTTGGCCCGGGCGCACGGCCTGCCCGACTCCGACGACGCCGTCGACGCCATCTTGCACGAGGTCCAGCTAGTGCCCCAGTCGGGCCAGCTACCGGGCACCCTGTCGTCCGGCCAGCGCCGCCGCCTGGCTTTGGCCACGGCCTTCGTGAGGCCGCGCCAGCTGTTGATCCTGGACGAGCCGGAGCAGCGCCTCGACGTCGAGGGGGTGGAGTGGCTGGCGCAACGCCTCAAAACCGAGCGCCAAGCCGGCCTGGCCATCGTCATGGCCAGCCACGAGCCCACCCTGGTCAAAACCGTGGCCACCAAAACCATCCGGGTGGGCGAGCGGTGAGCAAGAAACGGATCAGCCGCCCGGCCAAGCGGCCCGCCCCCAAGTCGGCCTCAGCCGCCGAACCAGCGGTGAACGAGGCCGCCGCAGCGGGCGGCCCGGCCCAGACCACGACCTCCCCCTCCGAACTAGCGCCGGTCTCGACCACCCAGGGGGCGGACGGCGTGGTCTCGGCCGCCAGCCCGGATGAGGCCGACGCCGCCCCGGACGACGCCCCGACCGAGTTCGTCGCGCCGACCTGGAACCACTCCTTGATCGATGTCACGCCCGAGCCGGTCTGGGAGCCTGATCTCAAGGCCCTGCTCAAGTCGTGGCGCCGCGGCCGGGCCACCAAACGCCTGTCCCAGGTCTTGCAAGACGGCTATGTGACGATTTTCTCGGTCCTGGTGATCGTGGCCATGCTGGGCGGGGCGGTCTTCCGCGCCCAGTCCGAGGCCACCGCCTGCGCCACCGCCACCTGCGAGGTGGGGCGCGGCCTGCTGCCCTGGGTGATGTTGTTCGCCGCCTTCACCTTGACCCTGGCCGCCGCCCGCGTCTTCGGGCCGGTGGTGGCCTCGGCGGCCGAGGGCTTCTGGCTGTTGGACGCCCCCATCCGGCGGGCCCGCCTGTTGCGCCGCCGACTGGTGGCGGTGCTGGGGGCCGTGGCCGGGGGGGCGGCCGTGCTGGGGGCCGTGCTGGCCGCCCTGACCGGCTATCCCTGGCCACAGATCTTGGAGTGGGCCGCCGCCCTCGGCCTGGGCGCCGCCGGGCTGACCGGGCTGGCCGCGCTGGAGCAGACCTTCGCCCGCACCTGGCTGGTCAAGCTGGTGCAATGGCTCTTCGGCCTGGCCGCCCTGGCCGCCCTGGCCACCATCACCGCGGTGGCGGGCGGCTGGATCAGCCTCGACCTCGACTCGGCCTGGTCCACCCGGGTGGTTATCGGCCTGGGCGGCGCCGGGGTGGCCGCCTTGGTGCTGTTCGGCGGGCTGGCCCTGGCCCGCCTGGACCAGATCCACCGCGCCCGCCTGGTCTCCGGCGGCAACCTGATCTCGGGCATGCAGGGGGCGGCCTTCGCCATGGACCTGGGGCTGATGCGCGACATCTTGGTCGAGCGCGACGCCATGGCCAAGGGCCAGGTCCGCCCGACCCTCGGCCTGGGCCACGGCCAGACCGCCATCGTCGGCCGCGAGCTGCAACGGCTGTGGCGCTACCCCAAGCGGTTGGTGCTGCTGGTGGTCTCGCTCGGCGTGCCCTACGCCGTCGGCGCCCTCGGGCTGACCCGTTTCAACCCCTTCATCTCGGCCCTGGTCCTGCTGATCGCCTTCGTCCCCCTGCTGGGCTCGCTCCGCGTCCTCACCCGCACCCGCGGCCTGGCCCGCCTCTTCCCCTTCTCCAACGCCCGGCTGCGCCTGGCCACGGCGGCGGTGGCGGCCGGCCTGGCGGCCATCTGGGCGATCCTGGCCAGCCCGGCCTTCCACGGCCTGGGGGCGGTGCCCGACGCCAGCTTCTCGACCGCCGCCGCCAACGCCTTGGTGACGGCCGCCGCCGGCCTGCTGGCGGCCGTCCGCTGGGTCTCGGCCAAACCGGCCGACTACTCCACGCCGATGATGCAGACCGGTTTCGGGGCCCTGCCGCCGGGACTGATGTTCAACCTCTTCAAAGGCCTCGACGTGGTGGCGGTGATGACCGGCCCGCTGCTGCTGGGCTGGTCGCCCTGGGTGTCGGTCGTCATCGGGGTGATCGTGCTCTACCTGCTGTCGGGCAGCTTCGACATGAAAGAGGCGCAACAGATGCAGGCCGAGTTGAAGAAGGAGCGGGAACAGCTCAAAGGCGGCGGCAAGCCCGGCGCCCGCCAAGTCATCGCCCCGCCCAAACGCCGCTGATCCCAGATCCGCCGCATGGTAGGTTGGGCTGCCAAGCTGGCGCCGGAGTTGGACCAGGCGGAGGCCTCTGAGACCAGCGGCGGTCGAGGCCATTTCCCGGGAGCGGGCGGAATGCCAGCCTTGAAGGAGGGCGACATGGAGCTCATGTTCAACACGGCGGGGCCGGTCGACCCGACCGACCATTATTGCGTCCCTCCCCTGTCGCGCGTGAATTGGACGGAGATCCAAGAACTCATCGCTCATAAGCGGTATTTCGTTCTCCACGCCCCCCGCCAGACGGGCAAGACGACAATGCTGTTCGCCATGCGCAACGCCCTGAACGAAGAGGGCCGTTACGCCTGCGCCTACGCCAACATCGAGGTGGCGCAGACGGCCCGCAACGATGTCGCCCGGGGGATCACGGCGGCCACGGACGCGGTGGCGGATCGGATCGACGGCACATTGCCGGGCCTTGAGTTGCGCCCCTGGTTCTTGTCCAAGGGCCGGTCAGAACCCCCGGAACGTCAACTCGAGAGCCTTTTAACCCGGTGGACCCGGCTGTCGGAAAAACCCACCGTGCTGTTCTTGGACGAGGTCGACGCCCTGGTCGGAGACACGTTGATCTCTTTGTTGCGCCAGCTGCGCAGCGGCTACAACCAGCGTCCCCAGGATTTCCCGCAGAGCGTGGTCCTGTGCGGGCTGAGGGATGTCAAGGATTATCGGATACATCGCAGCGACGGTGAGATCGTCACGGGCGGCAGCGCTTTCAACATCAAAACCGATTCTTTGCGCCTGGGCGATTTCACCTTCCGCGAGACCAAAGGCCTGTGGCTCCAACACACGGCGGCCACGGGCCAACAATTCGACGAGGCTATCTGGGGCGAACTGTGGGCGGACACGGCCGGCCAACCCTGGCTGGTCAACGCCCTGGGTCACGAGGCGACCTGGAAGGACCGGTCCAAAAGGGACCGGACCCGGCCAGTCACCCTGGAGGACTACAAAGCCGCCCGGGAACGCCTGATTCAATCGAGGGCGACCCACCTAGACCAACTGGCCGACAAACTGACCGAGCCGCGCGTGGCCCGGGTCGCGTCGGCCGTCCTGGCCGGCGACGACACCACCCAAGCGTCGCAGGCCGACCAGGAATACGTCGCCGACCTGGGATTGGTGAGACTGCGCCCCTCAGTCCACATCGCCAACCGGATCTACCAAGAGATCATCCCGCGCCAGTTGACCTGGGCCAGACAGGTCGGCATCCCCAACCAAGAGCAGTCTTGGTACGTGACGGCGGACCACCGTTTGGACATGATCGGACTGTTGACGAGTTTCCAACAGTTCTTCCGCGAGAACGACGACTGGAACCCCGGGGAGGCCTACAAAGAGTCGTCGGCCCAACTCCTGTTCCAGGCCTTCCTACAGCGGATCGTCAACGGTGAGGGCCGGATCTCGCGGGAGTACGCCCTGGGCCGGAAGAAGACCGACCTGCTGATCGAGTGGCCGCTGGACCCGAAACGCGGACTGCACGGCCCGGCCCAACGCGTGGTGGTCGAGACCAAGCTGCGGAAAAACAGTCTGGAGAAAGACACGGCCGACGGCCTGGAGCAAGTCGTCGGCTACCTCCGTCAAGCGGGGGCCGACGAGGCCCATCTGATCATCTTCGACCGCCTGTCGTCCAAACCCTGGGACGAGAAGATCTGGCGCCGAAGCGAAACTTGGGACGACGTGCCCGTCCAAATCTGGGGAGCTTGAACCCGGCCGTCCCCCCGCTGCGGACGGCAACCATCTCACCGTATTGGGATACCTGACAGGTGCCTAGGCGCAGGCCGAGCTATCAAAGCCGAATCGCTGCCAACTGTCCCGTCCTTTGACGCCCCGTCAGTTTTGAGGCCCCACCAGCCGGCGGCTCAACCCGGACAAGAGGGTCCCTATCACGAGCAGTAGTAGCGACAGCCCCAGCGGAACCCCTGAATTCGACCCTGCGGCCGGAAGGGCCGTTCCGCCAGGGCCGCCCGGGCCAGGAGAGGTCGGCGCGGCGCTGGATTCCGAAGGCTCGCCCGGCCCGCTCGGCTCGGTCGGAGTCGGGGTGGGAGTCGGCGTCGGCGTCGGGCTGGGAGTCGGCGTCGGCGTGGGGGTGGGACTGGTGGCGGAGGGCACCGTCACCCGGATCGAAGCCTCCCCCGTGGACCCTCCGACAGTGTCGCTGATCCGCACTGTCACCGTGTATTCGCCGGGCGAGGCGAAGCTGTGCCGAAGCCCGAAGGACTTCCCGTCCAAGGTCAGCGTCTCGGCCCAGATGCCGTCGCCGTAGATCACCAGGCCCGTCCAGGTGTCCGTGCCCGGATCGGCGAAGGAGCCCTGGCGCGTGAACTCGCCGTCAACCGCCACCGCCACGTCGGTGCCTATCGCCACCACCGGCGCCACATTGCTGGCCAACACATCCACAGCGGCGGTCGCGACCTGGCCCTCGCCGTCCGTCACCCGCAAGCCGACGCGATATGTGCCCGCCAGAGGCAGACTCAACCTGGCCTCCATCTGGTCGCCGTCGTCGTAGACCCCGTTGCCCGTCAAGTCCCAGGCGAACCAGAGCGCGCCACCCGCGGGGTCGAACGATTCGCTCCCGTCGAGCGTCACCTGGCCGCCTTCGACCCCGCCCCCGACAGCGCCGGAGACGGGTACGCCATCGACCGCGATCACAGCCTGTAGCTGGCCGGTGACGTACTGGATCGTGACAGCGATGTCAGTCGGCCGGGTGGTGGTGGCCGGGGCGTTCGGCGCGACGGCGGGCACGTCCGGCCCCAGCGCCCTATAACCGGGGACCACTGGATTCGGAACGGCCGCCAAACCAGTGCCGTTCGCGTAGGTGGTGACGCCGGTGATCTGATCCGTACTAGCTTCGAAGTCCTGGCTCTGCACCACTGCGGGCAGGGTCAAGCCATCTCCCACATAAGTGATGGTGCGCGTCTGAGTCACGCTGTCCACGGTCACAGCGTGCGCCAGGTGAACCACGATCGGCTGCACCGTCGAGTTGTTGTCGTCATAAAGCCTGATGTTGTCGATCGAGGAGACGACGTATCCCGCCGGAGCCAACCCCACGGCATCGTCCCAGCTGAAACCTATCTCCGTCAGCGGCTCGCCGGTCAACTCGGCGGCGGTGGGATCGACCGGGGCGACCTCAGCGCCAAAGCGGTCGTCGTCCACCAGCGTCACCCGCGCCCGGCCGGGCGCTAGCTCCGCGATCGAGAAGACCCGTCCCTCGTACGACATGGTCAGCGACTGGCCGGGGGCGAGTGTGCGGTCGAGCGCCAGGAACGCCACGGTCGAATCGATGCCCGTCACGATCACGTCACCGGCTGCGAAGTCGCCCACATCGGCGAAGCCGCCGAAGCTTTGCAGCGTGTATCGCCATTCGCCCGCCAACATCGCGTCGCCGCCTGTCATGGCGAGATAGAGGCGGAAGGAGTCGTTCTCCATATAGATGGCGTCCGTGGTGCTCTTGATCAGCGGAACCCGGTCGTTCCCGTCCAAATCGGTGTCCAACCAGGCCCCGAAGCTCAGGCCCGTCACCGGCGTGGCGCCCACATTCGTCAGAGTCACGTCATGGACGATCCGCCCGTCAGCGGTCGCCCGCAGGACATCGCTCAACTTGAGGTTCGAGCCCGCGCTCTGCCTGTCCTCGCACTCCCGCGCCACAACGGGCGATCCCTGCAAGACGCCTGTGTAATAGGGCCTGCCGGTGTCGCACCGGAACCCCCTCAGATTGCCGGTGGTCGCCAGCACGAAACTGCTGGTTGACGCATTCCCTCCATTGTACGAGTAGGTGTGCGAGTCGCCGTCTTGCTCATTCGTGATGACGTTGGCGAACAAGGGGTTGGCGCCCCAACTGAAAGAGTTCGTCCAAGGGGCACGGGCGTCGAGCCGATAGGGCACACCGTTGCGGACGAACCGGTCCGTGATCAGTTGGGCGCCGGCGCTGGGAGGCGCGATAGCGGTCCATTCCGGGCCGGAGAAGTCCACCGCCCCGTTCGCGGTCCGGGGCAGTTCCGCCAGGTCCGTTGGCGCCGCTGTGGCGTCGGAGCCCACCAACAGGGCTCCGACCAGGGCCGCGACCAGGCCGAGGCAAGCCGCCTTCTTGGCCTTCGCCCTCGACCTGGCGGAGCGGTTGGCGCGCGCCCGAGGTCTCGGGTGGCGCTGGTCGGCTGGGGTGTCGAAGGGGTTGGCGAGGGAACTCGCGGATAGCGCCGAGCACCATTCGCCCAAGTGGTGCAACATGGACCCTACAACTATCCGATCCCGCGCGCCCGCGACAGTCCAGGTCCGCCCCCCAGGGGTCTAGGTTCGCCTCCCCGGGGTCTAGGTTTCGCCCTTCCCCCGCTCAATGGGGGTGTGACCAGAGTCGGAGGCAGTCCCCCATGCCGTTGACTTAGGGCGGGCGCAGATTTGGCCGGTCCGGCGGCGTCCTCGTCGGTCGGCGATGCTCACATCGCCTCCCTCCTCCTTGCCGGCCCGCCGCCTGAGCGCGAATCCATCGCCCAGCCCTTGGAATTAACCATCTAGGTCCGCGTTTTCAGGGGTATAGGATCTTGTCCGCATCTTGTCCGCGCAGATCAACGATGTTTGGCGAAGAGGGGAGAGTCGTGGCTGAACGCCCTCGACGGTTGTTCGTCGTGTTCGTGGCCGTCGGCGGCATGTGCCTGCTGTGGTACAAGCGGACCATCTTGGCGATCCCCGATTCCGAGCGGACCGCGTTCATCTTGGCCTGCGCGGCCGGGTTCGCGGTGATCGCCGCTCTGCTGGACTTCGCGCCGCTCCGGCTCGGCGCCCGCGAGTTCGCCCTCGGCTGCATCGGGGCGGCCATTGGGTGCACCGCCTTGATGGGCGGGCCCGGCCCGGTCCATCGGGTCGCGCTGGTGCTGGCGGGGGTGTGCGTCGGGGCGGCCTTCTTCCGCATCCAGCTCGCCGGGCTGCGGGCTTTGCCGCCCCAGTGGAGGGCGTCCGCGTTCGCCGGCGTGTTCATCGGGGCGGGCGCGGTCAACACCACCACCGACCTGTCGGAGCTGCCGTGGGCGCGGGTCCAAGGAAGCGGGGCGAACCTGGTGCTGGGATGCGTCTCGCTGGGGGTGGCGGCGGCGGTTTTGGCGTGGGGCGGCCGGGTGCTGAACGTCCGTTTCGTGCCGATCACAGAGGCGGCGCTGACGAGCGGGAGACGGGTGGTCGGCATCGGGCTGCTGGCGGCTGGGAGCCTTGTGCTGCTGTACGCGGCGCTCGCCATGCGAGGAGAGTCGGTGGTTTATCCGGTGGCGATCACGCAGCTGTCCTCCAGCGGGTTCGTGCGCTATGCGGAGCTGCCGTTGTTCGCCGCGGCGGGGTGGGCGGCGGACCGGCACGGACGCCAGAGCCTGGTGGTGATCAGCCTGGTGGCGGCGCTGGTCGGGGCGACCGGGGCGCTCGCCGCCGGTTCTGCGGCCTTGGTGGGGGTCGCCGCGCTGGCCAAGGTCGTGGCGACCATCGCCTATCCGGTGGCCTGCTGCGCTCTGATCGCAGACGCGGCCTGCTACAGCCGCCGGCCCGCGCTGCTCGGGTGCATGGCGTTCGCGCCCGTGCTGGCGGGGCAATTGGTCGAGGCGCTGGCCCGCCCGGCTGTGGCCGGATTGTCCGGCACAGACCTGTTCCTGGTCGAACTGGCTGTGCTCGGGGTGTTCAGCGCCGTCGCCGTCGCGTTGCTGGAGATGATTCGGGTGGACTTCGCCCGCCTGGGCGAGGCGGTCGCCGTCGTGGAGGTGGATGAGGCCGCCTCGGGGCAGATCGATCTGGACGCCTTCGGCTCGGAGCACGGGCTGACCGGGCGCGAACGCGAAATCTTGTCCCTGTCGATGGACGGGATGACCGTCCCCCAGATGGCCTCCCACCTGTTCGTCACCGAGACCACCATCAAGTTCCACGTCGGCAATCTCTTGAAGAAGACCGGCACCTCATCGCGGGCCGAACTGACGCGCACGCTCACCGCCGACCCCGATGACCTTGACGCTGCTGGAGTCGATCCGCCTCCTGTTCGCTGACCGGTCCACCGCTTCCGCGCTGGCCCAGGCGCCGGACGGCGCCGTTGCCGCCGCGACAGGCGATGCGTTGGAGGAGCGCAGGCCAAGGCTGAGACGGCCGCCGCCGATCCGCCGCCAGGCGGCGGGTTGTCTCACCACGGCCGAGGCCGCGCCCATGTCAACGACTACTGGCGATTGGCCTGGCGGCGAGTCGTCCCATCACGGCCCAGGCCGCGCCTGATCGGCGGCGGGGCCGGTAAAATCAGCGCCGTGGCGACTGCGTGATGTCGCGTCAAAAAGGGAGGGCGGAATGTACTACGCGAAGTATGTCGGTTCAAAGTTGTCGGAGAAGAAACTCGCGACCCTGATCGAGACGTCGATCAACGAAGAGGTGGGAAAGGGCAGCGAGTACGTCGACATGATTGTGAACCCACTCAACTACACGGTGATCATTCTCTTCAAAAAGAAATAATCGCGTCTCTCGCCGTCGGCCAGCGCGGTCGCACTCCGGACGACCCTCGGCCGAAGCGCGACCGTTGATCACTTTGGCAAGGCTATCCTGCAAGGCCTTGATCTTCTGCGCGTCACTCGTCGTCTCAGGGATCTGACCCTGGTCGACGCGGTGTCGCCTGACCCAACCCCTCAACGTGTTGGGGTTTACCTCAACCCGCCCGCCGATCCAACGCACGAGCTTGTTCATCGTCGTCCCCGACTCTTGCTCACGGGCCTCCAGCACCAGTCGGACCGCCCTCTCACGCAACTCTTGGGGATACTTCCTCGGGGCTGACATGATCTGAATCCTCTCGCCGGATCGGACCCTCCGCAATTCCCGGGGCGGTTCGCCAACGTCCCTACCGCGCGGTTTTGATGCTGTGCCAGCGCACGCCTTTGGACTTGCGGTTCGCGTCTGGCCTCACCAGCCCCATGTCTTCCAGGGCGGACAGGTGCTTGAGCACCGCTTGGCGGCTGATGTGCATCGTCTCGGCCAACTCGGCGGACGCTCTCCCGTCGGATTCCAACAGCTTGAGAACCTCGGCTTGACGGGAAGTGAGCCGTGGCCCTGCGCTGCTCGCCGTGCTGGGCAGGGACGCTGTGTGTCCGAGTTCGCTTCCCTGGCGGCGGTACAGTTCGACGGTGAAGTGGCTCAGCGCGGACTTGATCCGCGCAGGGGGCATCCCGGCGTCGCTCAGCGCTGTGGAGACCGAGATCAGACCGCTACCACGGTTCTCGGCGACCGTCTCAGACGAGCCTGGCAGGTTGACATCCTCTAAGAGCTTGCCGAGGGTGTTGTTGCGGGAGGAAGTGATCGGGGTGCGCATAAGAGCGTCCGGGTCAACGACTCCAAACAACCCGCCAGGGCTGGTCACCGCAAGCCGGTCGGGATACATCTCGACCCTGATCTGGGTTCCCTGAGCCATCGGATGGTAGTCGCGGTGCATGACCGCGTTCACGATCAACTCGCGCACCGCCGTCCTTGGGTACTCCCAGATATCCTGTCGCCCGGACCCGCTTATCACCGCGCCGCGGGTCATGTTCCTGGTCACCACCGACACCGCCATGTCCACCATCGCGGGGATCGGGCCGTCGATGGACTGGTTGTCCAGGAAACGTGTACCGTCAGCCAATGGGCGGGCGTCCAAGGTCGGGAACTGCACGAAGGTCACATCCAACTGGGGGAAGAACTGCTGCGGGTACACTCCTAATGCCAGCAGACCGGCCACGGTGGGATGTCCGCTGTCCTGGCCGAGGGCGCCGACCATGCGCAGCACCGTGTCGTCGTCGCGCTCGGAGAAAACCGGGCCACGAGTACGCCTGAGCCGGTCCAGAAGCCTCCCGACTAGTTCTGGGTTCAAGTCCGAGACTTTCGCTTCGGGCACGACGACCAGATCGTCTTTGGGCTGGCCGCGCATAGAGATCAGCGCGTGGATCTCGTAAGTGGTCAGATGTCGATCCCCGTCATGGCCTCGAATGTACGAGCCTCGCTCCAATCCCTGGGTCTTGACAAAACACGGCTTGCGCGAACTGTCCAGCCCGGGCACAGCACACGCCGCGACCGGCACACCATCGACCTCGACAATGTCCACCACACCCCGGATCGCGGGCTCCACCAAGTCAGCGCAAGCATTTCCCAATGCCACGGCCATGGCCTTCGCGTCGATACCCACGGGCCTGAACCCGTCCGCCTCATCCAAGCCCAGGATCAGCAATCCCCCGTCGCCGTTTGCCAGCGCCGAGATCGACTCCGGCAACGACTTCGGCCTCCCGCCCAGAGCCTTCTTGATCTCAATGCCCTGAAGGTCGGTCCCAGCCGAGCGGGCACGCCGCACGGCCTCCTGAACCTCATCGGCCAAACCCGTCATACAACGCATGATACAACATACAACATACAACATACAACCCATCATGCAATTACCTGGTTGGATGATGAGGCTGCGTCGTGAGGCACCCTCGTCAGCCGTCGGCGTGGCAGGCCGTGCTCGCCTGACGCTCATGGTGAGATGGAATCTGTGACTAGCGCAGCAACACTGAGCGATGTTGATGTGGCGGTGCTGGCGGCCACGGCAGGCGCTCAGACGGCTATGTCATTCTTCGGACGCACGGTTGAGCGTTACGCGAAGGGGGACAACGATTTTACCACTGCCGCAGACATCGCCGCCGAGCGCGCGGCGCGTGACGTGCTGGCCAAAATGACCCCCGGTGACGCGGTGACGGGTGAAGAACTGTCCAGCACCGGCAACGGGCGTCGGAACTGGCTCATTGACCCTATCTGTGGAACTTTCAACTTCGCATCCGGAGTTCCGTTGTTCGCCGTCAATGTGGCGCTTGAGATTGATGACATGACCTCAGCCGCCGCGGTGGCAGAGCCGAGCAGCGGAATTATCTATGCGAGCGATGGGCTCACCACCCGCCGCCAACATAATGGAACGAGCGAGCTGGCGCACCCATCGGCGGACTCGCTTCTGGTGGATATCAACGTCGCCTATGACTATCCAGCAAGCGCCAACGCCATCCGGCTACTGAGCGATGCGACCTTCGGCCAACGATTCGCCCCTCGCCTGTTCGCCACGACCTTAGCCCTCGCGTGGGTCGCCGCCGGAAAGGCGTCAGCGTACCTTTGTGGGGGTGACCCGCACGGCTCAGTGCATTTCGCCGCAGGTGTCATGTTGTGCCAGGCTTCCGGCGCGATAGTCACCGACTTGGACGGCGAACCGCTTCGCGTCGGCAAAGCAGGGTTCATCGCCGCGTCTGACTCTGAGACCCAGGCCGCTATTCTGCGGCGCCTCCATGAGGTGAGTTGAGGCATTCATGGAGCTGAGGCTCCCGCTCGAACCGGGCGTGTTCGAATTGCGGTCGTCGGCGTTGATCGTGTCTTCAGCACGGGGTGTGCTAATGGTCACGTCGGCGTCGACCGACTATTACTACTCGGTCGGCGGGGCGGTCGAATTCGGGGAATCCAGCATCGACGCGATGCGGCGTGAAACGCGCGAGGAGACCGGCTTGGAGGTCGTCAACCCACGCTTAGTAGGCATGGTGGAGAGCTTCTTCTGCGATAACGCGCTGGGGGCGCGGCCCTGGCATAACATCGAGTTCTACTACCGGGTCGACCTGGCCGATCCAGAGGCCGAACCGGTGGCGGCGGGCGTCGGCTTTTTGGGCAATGAAGAGCGCCTGGCTTGGGTGCCGCTGGCCGAGGTGCCCGGCATGGTCGCGGCGCACAAGCTTTTCCCTCTGGCTATGATGGACTTGCTCAACGCCAAGCGACCGCTACACATTGTCAGCCGGGAGCCAACCTTCGACGAGGCTCGCCGGGTTGAAGGTTCGACAGGTCGCCGCGCTGCACCTGAGGCGCTCCGCGGCAACGGCTCCATGACGATCAAGACACTGGCCGCGGCCAGCGGCGGCGGGTCGTCTCATCACGGCCCAGGCCGCGCCTGATCGGCGGCGGGGCCGGTAAAATCAGCGCCGTGGCGACTGCGTGATGTCGCGTCAAAAAGGGAGGGCGAAATGTAGTACGCGAAGTATGTCGGCTCAAAGTTGTCGGAGAAGAAACTCGCGACCCTGATCGAGGCGTCGATCAACGAAGAGGTGGGAAAGGGCAGCGAGTACGTCGACATGGTTGTGAACCCACTCAACTACACGGTGATCATTCTCTTCAAGAAGAAGTAATCACGCCTCTCGCCGTCGACCAGCGCGGTCGCACCGGGTCCGACCGGCTCATCGTCGAGCAGATCGACGCGGGCAAGACCTATATCGGCGCGTCGGCCGGCTCCATGATCCTGGCCCGTGACATCGCCTACGTGGCGGCGATGGACTCGCCCGCCGCCGCGCCCGGCCTGCGCGACGATTTCACCGCCTTGGGCGCGGTGGACTTCTGCGTCGTGCCCCATGCCACCAACGCGCCCTTCAAGAGGGCGGCGGCCAAGATCCAAGCCACCTACGGCGACCGCCTCGACCTACGTCCGATCAGCAACAATCAGGCGATCACCGTTCGGGGCGACACCGTCGGCACACTCACGGCGTGAAGCGCTCCGCCTCTAGGGCAAACGACGCGCCGAGCCGTCCCGGGACGTGCCGAACCGACCCGATGAGCAGTGCGGCTCGGCCGAGGGGTCGGGGCTCACTCGCCCCGGATGATCAGGTTCTGGACGCGATCGAAAATATCGCCGATGAGCTTGACCTGGCCCAGGGCGCCAAGGCCGGAGACGACGGCCAGGGGAAAGAAAAACATCACGCCGACGGCCCCGACGCCGAGCTTGTCGATCCACTTGCCCTGGCCCGCCGTGACCGTGATGCTGTCACCCGCGCCGGGCACGATTTGAACCTGGACGGCCTTGTCCAAGCCGACGTATTTCCGCCACTCCTGGCCGTTCAGACGGGCCTGGACGAGGTAGCCGCCCGGCCCCCGGACGCCCTCGACGACGAGACCCTGGTCCCGGCGCAGGAAGGTCTCGACCTCCTGGCCCACCTGGTCGAGCGTGACGGCCCCGAGCTTGTAGGTGCGAGATTCCGGCATCGGAGACTCCTTTCGTGCTCCCCCAGGGTAGCGCCGACGTGGGACACGGGCCTGTCGCCGCCCAGTTCGGCCGCCGCAGTCCACCAATCAGACGATCCGGGAGTACTGCGCCCGCAGCAGGACAATCCGACCGGTGAGACGATGAGGGCGTGTCGCGCGCTGCCACGCCCGGCCAGCCCCAAGGCCGTGCAGAGGCCGCCGCTTTGACGCTTGTCCGTGCCCCGGGCCGCCGGCCCGCCGCGGCGTAGGGTTGAGGCTGGGCGGCGAGCCACATCGGGCTTCGGGGGGTTTGGCCGCCGCCTAAGTGATGGGACTGAGATGAGCCTGGAATCGTTCGCGGTCGAGGCGGCGGGGGGCCGCGCGACACTCCAATACGCCGACCTGACCGCCACGTCCGGCGGGCCGAACCCCGGGCCGCCGGTCGTGTTCGTCCACGGCCTGGGCGGCGCCTCCACACTGGAATACGCCCAGGTCGCGGCCCAACCGGGTCTCGCCGGACGCCGCCGCCTCCTGGTGGACCTGATCGGGTCGGGGCGCAGCGACCGGCCCCGCGACTTCGACCACACCGTCGAGGGCCAGGCCCGCTGCCTCGACTCGTTCTTGACCGCGCTGGGCCTGACGCGGGTCGTGCTCTACGGGCACTCCATGGGTGGCGCGATCAGCCTCAGCCTGGCGGCGTTGGACGCGGGCCGGGTCGCCAGCCTGGTTCTGAGCGAGTCCAACCTGGACGCCGGTGGCGGGCCGGAGAGCCGCGCGATCGCCGGCCAAGACGCGGACCGGTTCGCCCGAGTTGGCTGGCCCGGGCTGCTCGACGCCGTCCGAGCCTCCGGCGTCCCCTGGATCCGGACCCTCCCCCTCTCGTCGCCCGCGGCGGTCCAGGCCGAGGCGGTGTCGCTGGTGGCGGGGGTCGTGCCGTCTTGGCGCCAGATCCTCTACGGCCTGGGCTGCCCCCGCTTCCACCTGTTCGGGTCGCACACCCTCCCGGACCCGGATTTCGAGGAATTGCCGCGCCACGGGGTCGCGACCATCATGGTGCCCGACTGCGGCCATAACATGGCCTGGGAGAACCCGGCCGGGGTGGCGGACGGCATCGTCCCCTGCCTGGAGGCGACCCTGGAGGGTTAAAAGGGTCGTCAGTTCGCGGCCGGCGTCTCGGCGAAGGCCACGATGTGACAGTCCGGGTCGGAGACGTAGGCCGCCCGATCACCCCAGTCGCGGAGTCGGGGCGGGCTGACCGGAGTCGCGCCGACGCCTGTGGCGTGATCGAACTCGGCCGCCGCGTCATCAACGATCAGATACAACTCGCACCGTGGTATCCCCTGCCCCAGCCCCGGGTCGGGGACGGCCGGCCCCAAGAGCCTGGCGACGCCCGCGCTCGGCATCAACCCCAGTTTCACACCCTCCGACAGCCGGAACTCGGTCATGCCCGGCACATCCAGCACGGGGTCGCCCCGCAGCAGGGCACGGTAGAAACCGGCGCTCGCCCGCTGATCCTCGACATATAGGATGATCTCCGTCCGCCGGATCATCCCGCCAGCCTACCGGCCTCGGCCGGCGCCCGAACGGGAGCTACGGGTTACCCCTGCTCACCGAGGACCCGTTGGGCCCGCCCGGCGTCAAGGGCTTCGGTAGGGTTGGTCCGTGAGTCTGCCGTCCTATCCGCTACCGGCGGAGGCGCGCGCTCGGGTGCTGATCGACGCGCAGCTTGGACGGGCGGGCTGGTCGGTGCAAGACCGCCAGGGATTGAATCTGTTCGCCGCGCGGGGTGTGGCGGTACGCGAAAAGGTGATGGAGTCCGGCCATGGTCGGGCCGACTACATCTTGTACGTGGACAAGCGCGTCGTGGGCGTGATCGAGGCCAAGCCCGAGGGCACGCCGCTGCGTGGCGTGGAGTGGCAGTCCGCGATGTATGCCACCGGCTTGTCGGAGGCGGATTACAAGCGGGCCGTGGTTCGTGGCGACCGGTTGCCGTTCGTGTTCGAGGCCTCTGGCTCGGAGACGCATTTCACGAATGGCTTCGATCCCAAGCCGAGAGCCCGTCGGGTGTTCAACTTCCCGAGGCCGGAGACGGTGGCGCGGTGGATCAGAGAGGCCGAGACCGACGGCGCTTGGCCCACCTGGCGGGCGAAGACGCAGGTGATGGCGCCGCTGATCGAAGAGGGGTTGCGTCCGGCGCAGATCAAGGCGGTGAGGGGTTTGGAGCGGGCGCTGGCCGAGCAGCGCTTCGACCGGGCGCTGATTCAGATGGCGGCGGGCGCCGGTAAGACGTTCACCGCGATCACCTCGTGCTACCGGCTGCTGCGGCACGGCGGGTTCAACCGGGTTCTGTTACTGGTGGACCGCAACAACTTGGCGGATCAAGCGCTGGCCGAGTTCTCCAATTATCGCCTGCCGAATGACGGGCGCCGTTTCACCGAGGTGTATGGGGTGGACAAACTGACCGGCGCCGGGATGCTGTCCTCGTCCAGCGTGGTCATCTCGACGATCCAGCGGGTGTACTCGGTGTTGCGCGGCCAAGAGGTCGGCTTAGAGGACGACCCGAACCTGGACCAGTACGTGCCCGACGCCCCGGTGACGGTCGAGTACAACCCGGACCTGCCGCCGGAGAGCTTCGACCTGGTGATAGTGGACGAGGCCCACCGCTCGATCTACGGGGTGTGGCGCGGCGTGCTGGAGTATTTCGACTCATACGTCGTCGGCTTGACGGCCACGCCGGGCAAGCAGACCTTCGCCTTCTTCCGGCAGAATCTGATCAGCGAGTACACCTATCCCCAGTCCGTGGCCGACGGCGTGAATGTCGATTTCGACCTGTACCGGATTAAAACCGAGATCTCGGAGAAGGGGTCGAAAATCGAGGCCGGCACGGTCGTTCCGAAAGTGGACCGGCGCACCCGCGTGGAGCGGCTGGAGACGCTGGACGACGATGTGGAGTACGGCAAAGGACAGCTCGACCGGGCGGTGACCGCGAAGTCGCAGATCAGATTAGTGTTGGAGACCTTCCGGGACCGGTTGTTCACCGAGATCTTCCCCGGCCGGAGCACCGTGCCGAAGACGCTGATCTTCGCCAAGGACGACGCCCACGCCGAAGAGATCGTCGCCTGCCTGCGCGAGGTGTTCGGCCAGGGCAACGAGTTCTGCGCCAAAATCACCTACACCGCCCGCAACGCCAAAGAGCAGTTACAGGCCTTCCGCACCTCGCCGACGCTGCGGGTGGCGGTGACGGTGGACATGATCGCCACCGGCACCGACGTGAAACCGCTGGAGTGTGTCTTCTTCATGCGCGATGTGCGCTCGGCCCAGTACTTCGAGCAGATGAAGGGGCGGGGGGCCAGGACTATCGCTCCCGCCGACTTTCAAAGTGTCACCCCGGACGCCACGCGGAAGACCCGGTTCGTATTAGTCGACGCCGTCGGTGTGACCGAGCACGCCTTCGTCGAACCGCCGCTCAACCGCCAGAAGAGCGTCAGCCTGGGGCGGCTGCTGGACAAGGCCGCCGCGCTGACCATCACCGAGAACGAGACCGCGACGCTGGCCTCCCGGCTGGCGAAACTAGAGCTGCAGCTGACCGCCGCCGAGCGTCAAGAGTTGGATGGGGTGGCCGGTCGGCCGGTCAAACAGATAATACGCGCTTTGGTGGACGCCATCGACCCCGACGAGCGGGCCAAAGCCATCGCCGCCCGGCCCGACACGAATCCCGGAAAGATCGTGGGCGACCTCATCGAAGAGGCCGTCAAACCTTTGGCCTCCAACCCCGAGCTGCGCTCCCGCATCCTGGAATTATGCTCCGTCCACGACCGGATCATCGACGAGGTGTCGGCGGATGAACTGGTGGACGCCCACGGCGTGGTGGACACAGCTCGGGCCAAGTCCATCGTCGACTCCTGGCGGTCCTACCTGGACGAGCACCGCGACCAGATCACCGCCATCCAAGTGATCGAGGAGTCGCGCCGCCTCCCCGCCGTGAGGGCTCCCGGGGCACCGTCGCAGATTCCGAGTCGGGCTCGAAATGACGTGAGAGTGAGTTTCACCGACATCAAAGAGTTGGCCGAGCGTATCGCCCGGCCGCCCCGCAATTGGACTCCAGACGTCATCTGGGCGGCCTACGAGCAGGTCGAAAATGGCAAGGTGAGGCACTCCGCCGCCCACACCCTCACCGATCTGGTCTCCCTGTTGCGTTTCACCCTCGGGCTCGACGCCGAATTGGTGCCATACGCCGACCAGGTGCGCGCCCGCTACACCGGCTGGTTGTCGCAGCAATCCGACCGGGGTGTGGTTTTCACCGCCGCTCAACGTTGGTGGTTGGACCGCATGGCCGAAGTGATCGCCGCCGGCGCCGGCGTCACCACCGAAGACCTGGACGAGTCCCCTTTCATCGAGCGTGGTGGCGTGGACGGCATCCTGAGCGTGTTCGGAGACCAGGCCGAAGGCATTATCGAGGCTCTGAACCGACAGGTTGCCGCGTGAATGGACTGCCGGCCGGATGGCGTGAGGCAACCATGGGAGAGGTCTGCCTCCCCGTGGCCAAGAAAGATCCAGTGGAGACGGGGCGGTCAAACGTCCGCTACGTCGAAATCGGTGGAATCGACGGGAAATCACACGAGCTGCTGGGCGTTCCTAGTGTCAACTCGACCACAGCGCCCTCTCGATGCCGACAAGTCCTGTCTGCTGGCGACACCGTGTTCTCCACAGTACGGCCGTATCTGGAACGAATCGCCTTCATCCCACCATGGCTAGATCAAGAGTTCGCGTCCACTGGATTTTGTGTACTCCGCCCGGGGCCAGACATTGACTCTCGTTTCCTGTTTTTTCTTGCAGTGACGCCACTAGTCATTGATCAGGTCTTATCGCTCCAGAAGGGCGTGAGTTATCCGGCGGTGCTGAACAGGGAAGTCTTGGCCACGAGAATTCCACTACCCCCGCTGGACGAGCAGCGCCGCATCGTCGCCATCCTCGAAGACCACCTCTCCCACCTTGACTCCGCTCAAGTTGCCCTAACAATGGCAGATAGACGTGCCGACGCTATGATCAAGCAGGTACTGGTGTCCGCGATTCCCGGACCCAATGCCTATCCCAAGACGTGGGTTGTGACTACCGTGGGCGGGGCCGGAACGGTTGAGCTTGGCCGCCAGCGTCACCCTGACTGGCACACCGGCTACAACATGCACCCATACCTGCGAGTGGCCAATGTGTTCGAGAATCGTTTAGACCTAACGGACGTTATGGAAATGCACTGGCCAGGGAACTCTTTCGAGCGTTTCCGGCTCCACCCTGGTGATATTCTCCTTAACGAGGGACAGAGCCCACATCTACTTGGCCGTCCTGCCATCTATCGGGGCGATCCCCCTGATGTCGCCTTCACCAACTCTCTCCTGCGTTTTCAAGCTGGCAATGACGTCTTACCAGAATTCGCCCTCATGGTCTTTCGCCGCCATATGCACGCTGGTCGGTTCGCGCGCGAATCGAGAATCACGACCAACATCGCCCATCTCTCCGCTAGCCGCCTCAAGGCAGTCGAGTTCCCGTTGCCCCCCCTTAACGAGCAGAAGCGCATAGTCGATGGGATGAACAGAACGCTGTTGAGCGTAGCAAAGTGCAAACATGACATAAGCCAGACCGCGAGCAAAGGTCAAACCCTTCGCCGCTCCCTCCTGGCCGCCGCCTTCCGGGGCGACCTGACGGCCGATTGGCGAGCGCGGCACGTCCACGGTGGTCGCTTGGACGGTCACAACGGCGGAGAGTCGTGATGGCCGCAGGAGAAATGATCGTTCATCGTGCCCCTGCCGGGAGTGGCACCGTGCAGGTGCGCGCGTCGGTCGGAACGGTCTGGTTGACTTGTTACCAGATGGACGATCTGTACGACATGACGAGAGAGAACATCATCCAGATCGTCAAGCTGGTGCTGACCGGCGGCAAGGCGGACCCGGCGACCACTAACTCTGAGTTAGTAGTTCACCGAGAGCTGGCTCGAGCGGGCGGCAACCCACAAGGATTTCTTGTTGGTTTACTCAGATGGCACCCACCCTTTGAGGCGACCGGGCGGCTATTTCGGCCTGGCGTCCATTTCAGAAAGGAAAAGTGACGTGGCTTCACCGACTTGGAATCAATACATGTGGCCGGTCCTTCAAGCGCTGGGCAACGAAAGTCCGTTGTCGTTGGCTGACCTGTACTCTACGGTCGCCACCGCCGTTGGGCTCGACGAGGCCGAGCTGCGCGAGATTATCCCCTCGGGTCAACCGCGCTACAAGAACCGTATCGGCTGGGCCGCGGTATACTTGAATAAAGCGCGTGCCATTGATCGGCCTAGGCGAGGCACGTACGCCATCGCTGATCGTGGCCGTCAGCTCTTGAACGAGGGCGAGCCAGTCACTGAAACTCGACTCTCCGAATATCCGGAGTACCGAGAGTTCATGGAGAAGTCCAAACAAGGAGCCGAAAGACGTGTCACCGTTCCTGGATCTGACGAGACGAGTGGCGGCGCTTCTCCCCAAGAAGCAATCGCGAGCGCGGCTAAGGAACTCCGCTCAGTCTTGGAGGCTGATCTGCTGGAGAAATTACTGGCGCTTGACCCCTATGCCTTTGAGCGTCTTGTGCTGAAAGTGCTTGGAGCGATGGGTTACGGGAAAGACGGTTCTCTTGAGAGCACATCCAAGTCCGGAGACGGCGGCATCGACGGTATTATCAGCCAAGACCCGTTGGGACTGGATAGAATCTACTTGCAGGCCAAACGGTTCGCCGGAAGCCCGGTTGGCTCAAAGGACGTCCAGGCTTTCATGGGAGTTCTGAGCATGAGCCACGGAGACCGGGGGGTCTTCATCACTACTTCGACATTCACCGAAAGTGCTCGTCAAGCCGCGGAGAAGAGCCGCTCCAGGATAGAGCTAATCGACGGGCAGCAATTGGTTAGTCTGATGCTAAACCACGAGGTCGGGGTGCAACCAGAATCCGTGACGACGATTTACAAGATCGACGATGACTTCTTCGAGGATCTGTGATGGCCGACGCCAGACGGCTGGTGGACAAGCTGTGGGCCTACTGCGATGTGCTGCGCGACGACGGGGTCGGGGTCATCGAGTACACCGAGCAGTTGACGTATTTGTTGTTCTTGAAGATGGCGCACGAGCGGGCCAGGCGGCAGCTCGCGCCGCAACGGATCGTGCCCGAGGCCTACGACTGGGATCGGCTGGTCGACGCCTCGGGAGCCGAGCTGGAGACGCTGTACGCCTGGATGCTGGATAGTTTGGCCAAACAACCAGGAGTGGTCGGGACGATCTTCCGCAAGGCGCAGAATCGTATTCAAGACCCGGCGAAACTCAAGCGGCTGATCTCGGATCTGATCGACAAGGAACACTGGTCGAGCTCCGGAGCCGACTTGACAGGGGACGCCTATGAGGAATTGCTGGCCAAGGGGGCCTCGGACCAGAAATCGGGCGCCGGCCAATACTTCACCCCGCGAGCCCTGGTGCAGGCGATGGTCGATTGCGTCCGGCCGACGGTGGCCGACTCGGTGGTCGATCCGGCCTGCGGCACGGGCGGGTTCCTGTTGATGGCCCACGAGCGCGCCGCCCAGGACGCCGCCTCGATGACACCGGTGGAGCGCGACCATCTGCGCGACGGCTTCGTCACCGGCTTCGAACTGGTGGACAACACCGCCCGCCTGGCGGCCATGAACATGCTGCTGCACGGCATCGGCGCCGCCTCGGGCCCATCACAGATCAAAGTGCGCGATTCGCTGGTGGCCGACCCCAGGAGGCGCTGGTCGGTGGTGCTGACCAATCCACCATTCGGCACGAAATCGGCGCTGACGACCATCGGGGCCGACGGGAAGGCGGTTCGGGAGGACCAATCCGTCGAACGGCAAGATTTCACCGTCTCCACGTCGAACAAACAGTTGAACTTCGTCCAGCACATTATGACCATCCTGGACGTCAACGGCCGGGCGGCGGTGGTGCTGCCGGACAATGTGTTGTTCGAGGGCGGGGCGGGCGAGTCGATCCGCCGCCGCCTATTGGCGAACTTCGACCTGCACACCATGCTGCGCCTGCCGACCGGTATTTTCTACGCCCAGGGCGTGAAAGCCAACGTGCTGTTCTTCGACAAGAAGCCCGCCCGGCCGGAGAAGCCGTGGACCGAGAGGTTGTGGGTTTACGACCTGCGCACAAACATGCACTTCACTCTCAAGCAGCATCCGCTGCGCCGGGGTGACTTGGACGAGTTCGTCAGCCTATATCTGCCGAACGGGCCGCGTTCGGCCCGAGTGGAGTCGAAGCGCTGGCATTCTTTCAGCCACCAGGAATTAGTGACCCGCGACAAAGCCAACCTGGACATCGCCTGGCTGAAGGACGACTCGCTGGAAGACCTCGCCAACCTGCCCGCCCCCGAAGTCATCGCCCAAGAGATCATCGCCGACCTGACGGCCGCGTTGGCCGAGTTCGAGACGGTCGCAGCCGCCCTGGGAGCGAGAGACAAATGATCATTCAATCAAGTGTTCGCCTGTATTGAAATCGACTCTACATCCATCAACAAACTGGAAGTTGATCCCCGTGCCTCACACGCTTCGAGCGCGAACGTCGTGGGATTGACCACGGAAGAATGGCTCCCGATCATGAACGCAGACCAACGACGCCGGACTGGAGGACGCGCCCTGGCCCTCGCCCTAGGCGCGGTCTTCGTGGTGGTCCCGTTGCTGCTGTGCGCCTGGGTGTGGCTGGTGGCCAGACTCGTCGGCGCCCCGGGCAGCACCATCACAGCCGATCAGGTGCTCGCCTGGATTTGCGCGGCGCTGGTCGGGCTCGTGCTGTTCCCGCTGGCGATCACGGCGAACCGGCGGTGGTTGTCGCACGCCGCGCGGCAACCACTGTCCGCCCCGATCTCGTGGGGCGGCGAGCCGACGCCGCCGCCGCAGGCGCCGCCCTCCACGGTCTGGGCCCGGCTGGCGCGCGCCGCCCTCGTGCTGCTCGGAGCCGTAGGCGTCTTGGCGATCTGCGGCCCGCTCGAGGTCTCCGCCGCCGTCTGGGGCGTCGTCTCCCAGGCCGGGGCGGGACCCCGGTCGCGCGGCGCCTTCTTCCAGTCAGCGGCCACCTTGACCCTGGCTGTGGCGCTGGTCGCGATCATGGCGGTCGAGGCCTTGACCGCCCGCGGCCCGGCGGCCGCCCGGCGAGCGCGCTGGACCTGGTACTACGCGATCTGCGTCGCCTGGGTGCAATCCACAGCCTTCGGCCTGGGCATAGCTTGGTGCGTCCTCCGCTTCCTGTGACGCCCGCCCGCCGCCACGTCCCCGCCGCCGTGTCGGAGCAGAGCCGCTGGCCTCGGACAAGCGTTCCGCCGAGTGGCCGGAGGTCACGGGTGGCTAGCCCGCCGCGGCTCGCCCAGCGGCGCGCACCAACCGTTTTCCAGGAAGAAGAACGGGTGCCCCAGGGCCGCATAGCGACCAGCCGTGTCGCCGCCGGCGAGACCTTGCTCAACGACAGCGATCCGCAGCACCGTTCCGAAGATGAAGACCTCGCCCTCGTGGAACTCCACGATTCGGTCGCAGACGCATTCCAGGTGCGCCGCGCACTCCAGGACCGACGGAACCTCGACGGCGACTCCCGGCAGCCTGGTCAGCCCGGCCCAACGATCCGCCGCCTCCGGCATCGCCCAGATGGTTTCGGCCAAGTCGGCGCCAGGCACATTGACGACGAACTCTCCAGTGTCCCGCACGTTCCTGGCGGTTTGATGGCTCAGCGCGCAGCCGAATCCAATGGTCAGCGGAGTCATGGCGGCCACGCTCAGCCAGCTTTTCGGGGCGATGCCCACGACCCCGCCCGAATCACGACTGGTCACCAGAACCACCTGTCCCGGCAGCGGGGAGGGCGACCATTGCCACTTGTCGAGCGGCAACTCCCGAAATCTTCTTGTTGACTCGGTCACGACCGGTCGCGCTCGAGACTCGCCTGGTATAGAGGGCATAAGCCGAGCTTATCCGCTCCGCCCGACGGGGGCGTAAGCGTTATCGACACCACGCCGAATGCGGTAGAGACTGGCCGCGCCGCCCGAGCACGGGGCACAGCGGTGCGGCTCCGCATAGGGGCCACTCGCCCCAACAAGGTCGCGGCATCGTCTTGGTCAGACAGCGATGCGGCTCCGCCTAGGGGTTACTCGCCCCGGATGATCAGGTTCTGGACGCGGTCGAAAATGTCGCCGCGGAGCTTGACCTGACCCAGGGCGTCAAGGCCGGAGACGATGGCCAAGGGTAAGAAAAACATTCGGACCCCGGAGCGACGATGAGTGTTACCGCTTGGCGCTCGACCGTCTCAAACTTTATGCCGATACGACCATGGCCGCTTTGATCAAACAGCTGCTGGACACGGCTTTCAAAGACATCGCCGACTGACGTCAGACGACTGGCGGCCAAACCATGGCGTGCCGCCGCTGGGAGCCGGAAACCTGGCCAAATAGGGCAGGGTTCCGAACCACCCGGCAACCGGATGCGCCAGACTTGACGGATTACCGCCGGCGACACCGTTCGGCTGACCCACGGGTCTTCGGCCGCGCTCCCGCCGTCGGCTGGCGGGCCTACAGTGGTGGCGTGGAGATCGACGACTTCCCGCGCCTGGAGCTGGGGTTCTTCCCCACTCCGCTGCACCGGCTCGACCGGCTCTCGGCCGCCCTCGGGGCCGAGCTGTGGATCAAGCGCGACGACCTGACGGGCCTGGGCGGGGGCGGCAATAAGGTGCGCAAGCTGGAATACCTGCTGGCCGACGTTCTAGCCTCCGGCCAAACGACCGTGGTGACGGGCGGCGGCTACCAGTCCAATTTCGCCCGCCAGACGGCCGCGGCCTGCGCCAAACTGGGGCTGCGCTGCGTGCTGGGGCTGCGCGACGGCTATCTCGACAACGCCGAGTACACCGACGGCGGCAACGTGTTTTTGGACCAGCTCTTCGGGGCCGAGGTGCGCAAGTACCCGGGGATCGGCTCTAAGGCCGCCGTGCGGCGGGCCGCGGCCGAGTTGGCCGCCGAGGGCGTGGACGCCTACGTCGTGCCGGTGGGCGGCTCGAACGCCATCGGCTCGCTGGGCTATGTGCGGGCTGCCCGGGAACTGCTGGCCGACGGGCCGTTCGACGCCGTGGTCGTGGCCGCCAGCAGCTGCGGCACGGCGGCCGGGCTGGCCGTCGGCCTGGCGGCTGACGGCTCGCGGGCGGAGTTGGTGGGCATGTGCGTCGACTCGGACGCCGCCGCCACCGGCGCGCTGATCGGCCGCTTGGCCGCCCAGCTGCACGACCTCGGCCTGCCGTCAGAACCGTTGCACTGCCGCGCCCCGGACCACGCCCGCGGCCCCGGCTACGGCGTGCCGACGCCGGAGATGCGCCGGGCCGTCCACCTGTTGGCCGAGACCGAGGGCATTGTGCTCGACCCCGTGTATTCGGGCAAAGCCTTCGCCGGCCTGCTGACCGAGCTGCGCCAGGGCCGCCTGGGCGGCCGCGTGGTCTTCGTCCACACCGGCGGACTGCCGTCCCTCTTCCCCTATCGCTCGGAGTTGTGAGGCCCGTTTGGGGTTTTGGATACAGGCGGATACGATTCCCTCCATAATGTATACGCATCCATACGGCAAGAGGCGCGTCCGCGCCCATAGTTGTTGTCGCTGATCTAGCTCCAGCCTCCAGGCCATGGGCGTCTCCGCCCGCCCGGACGCCCCGGCCGCACCGCCCCAAACACCACCCGACCCGTCCCAGGAGACAGCCATGAGCAAACCATCATTCAGCCCTGATCCACCGCTTCTCGACTACCGAACGACCCCATCCGGGCGCGCTGACGGCGCCGACGACGCTCAACGGACGTCCAGTCCGCCTTCACGCCGCCGACACCGCCATCACACCCGCCTGAGGCCGCTCGCCACAAAGACCAGCGGTGGATCAGGGCTCAAAACAATCGCCGCCGCGTCCGTCTGGTTGGCGCTGGCGGCCTGCGCCCCGGCCGCATCGACACCGCCCGCGGCCGAGTCGTCGGCGCCCGCCAGTTCCGCCGCGACCGATCCGGCGGTGGCGGCGCTCGGCGGCCGGATCGTCTTCGGCACCGAGGGCACCTACGCGCCGTTCAGCTACCACGACGCGGCCACCGACGAGTTGACCGGCTACGACGTCGATGTGGCGCGCGCCGTGGCCGCGCGGCTCGGCCTGGAGGCCGAATTCGCCGAGACCACCTGGGACGGCATCTTCGCCGCCCTGGAGAGCGGCCGTTTCAACGCCATCGCCAACGAGGTGGAGATCACCGCCGAGCGCCAGGCCAAGTACGACCTCTCGGTGGCCTACTCCGTCTCCTACCCGGTCGTCATCGCCCGCGCCGACGACGACCGCTTCCAAACCGTGGCCGATCTGAGCGGCCGGACCGCCGCCCAGTCGCCGGGCTCCAACTGGGGCGCGAAAGCCGAGGGCTACGGCGCCCTGGTGGAGACGGTGCCCGGTTTCTCCGAATCGGTGGCGGCCATCAAAGACGGCCGCGTCGACTTCACCTTGAACGACGCCCTGGCCGCCCTCGACTATTTCCAGGCGACCGGCGACAGCGACGTGAAAGTGGCCCTGGAAATCACCGACGACAAGGTGTCTCAAGGTTTCGCGCTGCAGAAAGACTCCGGCCTGCTGCCAGCCCTGAACCAGGCCTTGGCCCAACTCGCCGCCGACGGGACGCTGGCCCAACTCGGCCAGAAATACTTCGGCCAAGACATCTCAGGCTGACACCGGCGCCGAGGCCCCGCCATGTCTGAGAGATCCTGGGAACTGGTCAGGCGGGCCTTCTGGCCGCTGATCGAAGCCACGCTGACGACGACCGTGCCGCTGGCCCTGTGCTCGTTCGCCATCGGGTTGGTGATCGCGCTGGTCGTCGCCTTGGCCAAATTGTCGCCGACGCGCCCGGTGGCGCTGATCGGCACCTTCTACGTCTCCCTCATCCGGGGCACGCCGCTGCTCGTGCAGCTATACATCATTTTCTACGGACTGCCGTTCCTCGGCCTCACCTTGCCCACCTTCCCGTCGGCGGTGATCGCTTTGTCGGCCAATGTGGGCGGCTACGCGGCCGAAGCCTTTCGTGGCGCCATTCTGGCCGTGCCGCAGGGGCAGTGGGAGGCGGCCAGCACCATCGGGCTGGGCCGCTGGAACAGCCTGCGCCGCGTCGTGCTGCCGCAAGCGCTGCGCCTGGCCGTGCCGCCGCTGTCCAACACCTTCATCTCACTGGTCAAAGACACCTCGCTGTGCTCGGTGGTGATGGTGACCGAACTGGTCCGGCGGGCGCAGCAATTCGCCACGCCGGCCTACGACTTCCTGCCCATGTATATCGAGGCCGCGCTGATCTACTGGCCGATCTGCAGCGCCCTGTCCCTGGTCCAGAAACGCCTGGAAGTGAGGTTGGGCCGCCATGTCAGCGTCTGAGCCCAGCGGCCCTAGCCGCCGGGCTGAGCCTCGATCCGCCACCGCCCTGCTGCCGAGCGTCCCGGTCAAGGCCGAGCCCCGGTCCGCCGCTCCCCCGCCGCCGGACGGCCTCACTGAGGCCGGGTTGCGCGCCCGCGTCACCGGGCTGCGCAAGAGTTTCGGCCGCAACGCGGTCCTCAAAGGCGTCGCCTTGGACATCCCGGCGGCCTCCGTCACCGTGCTGATCGGACCCTCCGGCTCGGGCAAGACCACCTTGCTGCGCTGCCTGAACGGACTGGAGCGGCCGCAGGCGGGCGCGGTCTGGGTGGACGGTGTGACGGTCGACTACGCCGCGCGCCCCGGCGCCGACCAGTTGCGGGCGCTACGGGCCAAGAGCGGTTTCGTCTTCCAGGCCCACCACCTGTTCCCCCACCGCACCGCCTTGCAGAACGTCACCGAGGGTCTGATCTACGGGCGGGGCCGCCTGAACCCTGATCGGCCGATGGCCGAGGCCACCGGCCGCCGGGTGTTGGCCCGGGTGGGGCTGGCCGACAAGGCCGACGCCTACCCGGGCGAACTCTCCGGCGGGCAGCAGCAGCGCGTCGGCATCGCCCGGGCGATCGCGCTGGACCCGCGCCTGCTGCTGTTCGACGAGCCGACCTCAGCGCTCGACCCGGAGATCGTCGGCGAGGTGTTGGCCGTCATGCGCGATCTGGCCCGCGGCGGCTGGACGATGGTGGTGGTGACGCACGAGATGGGCTTCGCGTTGCAGGTGGCCGACCGGGTGGCGTTCCTCGATGGCGGCGTGATCGTGGAGCAGGGCCGGCCGGCGGAGGTGCTGCGCCACCCCGCCCAGGAGCGCACCCGCCGCTTCTTGAAACGGGTCCTGGACCCGTTGTCGGACGACGGGCGATGAGCGGTCTCGCCGGGCGACGGGTCACCGGGCCGCCGCTACCCTCTCCTCGATCCAGGTCTCAATCAAATCCTGAACGGATGTCCCCGTTTGGCCAGACTCTTGCTCGAGCGCGTCGAAAACCTTAACCGGCAGATCGACAGCAACGGTGCGGGTCTCGGGGCCGACGACGCGCGCGTTCTCCACGTCGCAGTACTGAAGGATATCGACCTCGCCCTCGTCGAACAACCGGTCAAACCCCTCTACGCTGATGGCTGCTCCCCTACCTTTCTTTGAGTCGCCGCTCATATAGGGTCACCTCCTCTTTCCGGGACCGCCGTACCGAGATGAACCTGATGGCATCGCCTCGCATCGTGGTCACTGCTGTCCAGATTCTACCGTTCAGCGGACCGATCACGAGAAGCCTCGGCTCGACCGGATGGTCCATGTCAATTTCGAGTCGGGGCCGTCCCGCCACATCGCGTTGGCCTCCTCGAAGTCAACGCCGTGCTTGAGCTTGTTGGAGGCGCTCTTGGCGGGGTCCCACTCGAACCGCAGCGGGGAGGTGTCGGCCGGGCCAACCTCGCCCCCTCCGTCGCGCCCGCCCACGGTCACACCTCCTTAGCGACCACGCGAGTGTCGCGCGAATACGGCACGACCACCAGCGGGACCCGCCAGAAGACCGAGCCGCTCATCGCCCGGTCGTTGTGATCGTCCAGACGGCCCGCGAAACCAGTCAGACCGACACGGGAAACCGGATTAGGCGCCACGCCGATGATCCTACGGCCACCCTCCGATCCCTAAAAGCGTCGCCGGGCTCACCTCCGAAACGGCCACGATTCCAACTCCACCCCCACCGGCGAGAGGTAGAGCCAGGGCGGGACCCATGATCGCGCCGTGAACAAGCCCCCCAGCCACGATCAGTCGGCCAGCGAGCCCTTCGGAAACCGGATACGCCAGACTTGACGGGTGACCGCTGGCGACACCTTTCAGCTGGCGTTGGAGCGCCCCGATCCGGACGACCGGGTGGTCCGAGACGCCATCTGGTCCATCTGGGGCGACCCACGGACCTGGACGCACCTGCCGCCGGCCCGCCCGACCGACCCGTCCTGGGCGGCCAACTATCTGGCCGAGCAAGCGCGGGCCTGGCGTCGAGACGGACTCGGCTGGTGGGTCGTCCGCTTCCGGAGCGACGACGCGGAGCCGCCGACGAGCGACGCGACCGAGATAGGCAATGCTACCTACGTGATCGGCACGGACGACGTGATCGGGATGAGCGAAGTGATCGGGATGAGCGACGTGATCGGGATGAGCGACGTGATCGGGATGGGCGGTGCCGTTCTGGGCGGAACCACCCGACCGGCCTGGAACCTCGGCTACCGCCTGAGCCCAACCGTCTGGGGCCGGGGCCTGGGCACCGTGGTCGCCGCGGCCGGTCTACGGGCGGCGCGGGCGAGACGCCCGGACATCCCCGTGACGGCCAGGGTGTTGGAGCGCAACCCCGCCTCCTGGCGAGTGCTCGACCGGATCGGCCTGACCTGCGCTTGGCGCGGCGACGCCCCCGCCGACGACAGGCTGACCAGCGGCCTCGCCCGGCGCGTCTACGCCGACCGGCCCCTTGACGCCGACTTGCTGGCCCAACTCATCGCCCTGGGCTGAGGGGTCTCGCCGGCTCAGCGGTCCGGGACATCGACATCAGGCCAGGCGCGCAGGTCGAAGAGCAACGCCATGAAACTCCCCGTCAGGGCGAAACGGCCCGCCCGGACCAACCCGTCGACCTCCTCCCGGGTGGCCCATGCCACCGCCTGGACCTCCGAGGCCTGGAGGACCAGAGTCGATAGGTCGACATCCGCCTCGATCAGATAAACCTCCAACGGGCCGGAGTCACGATTGACCGTGATGATCGGCGGCAGATCCGTGAAATCGTGGACCAAACCGACCTCCTCGAACAACTCGCGCGCCACCGCCTGCCGCCCGGTCTCACCGGCCAGGGCGGAGCCGCCAGCGGTGATGTCCCAAAGATTCGGCCAATTTGGTTTGTCGGCGGCCCGCTGCTGGACTAGCAGCCGGCCGTCGGGGCCGAAGATGCCACAGGCCACAACCCGGTGGCGGTCTCCCGGAGCCAGATTGCCGCCCGGATCGCCCTGGGCCGCCCGCCTCACCACCCGGCCGGTGGCGCGACCGTCGACATCAAGGAGATCCCACACCTCCCCCGACTCGGATTCCGCCGCAGACGACACGCTTTGAGCCTATCGGGCCAGAAAGCACGGGAGAAGGCGTCCACCGCCGTGGCCCCCCTGGCGCTCCAGCACGTCAACCGGTGGCGTCGGCCCGTTCACCGCCGTCTGGCGGGCCGGGGACGGCCGGGACGAACTCGAATCGTCGCTTGAGACCGTTGCCCCAGCCGAAGTCACGGGTCTCGCGCTGGATGCGGCCGATCACGACGCCGGGGGCGACGCCGATTCTCTGAGCGAAGTCCCTCACGGCTTTGAGGTTGCGGCTCCGGGGCAGGTCGGCGGCCTGAGCGGGCGGAATCAACAGGTCAGCCGCGAACTGATCCGCCGCCGCCTCCGCGCCCGGGTCGCCGCCGCTCCAGTACAAACCCGTCGCGTTGTCGCGCAGCACATGGCCGAGCTCATGGAAGAGCGTGAACCAAAGTTGATCATCCGTCTTGCCGCGCAGCGAGAGCTGCACCAGCGGATGCCCGCCTATCCAACGGGTGGCGCCGTAGACGCCTAGCCCAGGCACTTCGGGCACGATGCGGCAGGCCAGGCCAACCCCGCGCAGCTCGTCCGTGGCCTGCTGGACGTAGGTCGCCGGATCGCCCAGCGTGAGTCGCCGCAACTGGGATAGCCGGGAGGACAGGCCTTCGCGGTCGAACGGCGGCAAGTCGTCGGGCATGGCCCGCTCGGCCGCCATCAGCCAAGTCATCAGGAGCTCAGGCCGTGGCGCGCTGGCGGCGACCTTGCGGTAGGCGACGGAACTCTCGGCCCAAGACGGGGTCAGCGCCGCTACCGTGCCGACGCGGAAGAAGGCCAACACCTCGGCCACGACGCCCGCCCGGTCGCCGACATCTGACGTCACGAAACCCCATTTGCGCAGATAGGCCAGGGGCAGGCGTCGGACCGAGTCGTAGCCCTCGGCCAACTCGGCCTCGCGCGCCAGCCGCGCCCTCTCCCGCTGGTAGTGGGATTCCAAGCGCGTCCACCAGTCGGCCGACACCCCGGTCACGCGACCCAGCCGCACCGCCATGTCCTCGGTCAAGGCGACCTGGGCGCGCAACAGCTCGCTGACATGCTTGCGCGACACGCCCAACCGCCGGGCCAGCTCGGCGGCCTTGAGGCCGTGGTCATCCATCCACTCGGCGATGAAGTCGCCCACCGGGACGGCGTAGTCCGGCCGCCTGGCGCGGTCTGACGTGGTCATGTCCGCTCCCTTCTCAGTGATAGTCCACGATCTCGACGACGATAACGGCGTCACCGTCTCCGACCGGCTGCACGACGACGCGCCAGTTGGCGCTCAGCCGACCCGACCACAGGCCGAGCCGGTCGGCCCTCAGCCGCGCCCAGTGTCCGCTGGCGCCGGGCAACTCGTCGACGCGGTCGGCCGTGTCCAACTCGGTCAGACGTCGGCGCAAGGCCTTAGCGACGACGGCGCCATAGGCCCGACGCATGACTCTCTCATTGGTGCATTCACGCTCCAGCTGACTGGTCTGGTACGAGATTGCTACTATCTGTTACCTGTTAGGTAACAGATAGTAGCCAGAAAAGAGTGGACCGTCAACCACCCATCCGCCGACATAACCATGGGGCCACTCTAGGGACGGCCGCTGACAAGTCTTCCGAGACACGGACGCGGGCGGCCCCTCGGCGACGCCCAGTCATCTCTGGCGCGGCCAAACCCCGCTGGTGAAGGCCTGCGGCGCCGACCTGGCGGGGTGGACGAAGTCGATCCGATCCCCGGTTTTGGCGATCCCGCCCAAGGTCCGGAACAAGCCCCTGGTGTCTCGGACCACCAGGCCTGTCCAGTGCCTCGATCCCCGCCCAGTTCCATCACAACCGTCGGCGGGATACACCGGCCTTGGTCAACGCCGGCTCTTCGACGATGCGTTCGATCAACCGGCGGGAAGACCGCCCGGTCGCCCTGAGCCGCCATGTGATGACTGCGTCAGCGCCTCCCGCGACCGCGCGACCGTCCCGGCAGAGCGCACCGCAGCCCACGTCGAAATCGGCTCTGGAACTACGCCGGTCAGCTCAGCATCATCAATCCCAGTGACTCCACCGGCTCTGTCACAGCCGTCCACTAGCGTTTGGAGCATGGGACTCGACGCCACGCGCGGCCACCCGCCCGAGACCGGGTGGGTGGCCGGTGCGCCCAACGACACAGCTGCGGTAGACGCCGACGACGAGCTCGGCGGGTTCTTAGTCGACGAGGCCGTGATGTCAGCCGGCTTCGCGCAAAGAGTGAAGGCACTAGCCACGACTGCACCATTACACGACCTAGACGCCCGCAAAGGGCAAGTGCAAATCTCGGACTACACGGTTTATCAGATGGCCGAGCTAGCCCTTCACGCGATCGACCTCGTTACCATAGCGATGGATTTCGACACCGGTGCCAAGCCCGAAACCGTGCTGCGTGACCTCGTTGACCGGGTCGCCGCGCAAGCTCCCGGCCGCACCGCCGAAGAGCATCAACGCGTCGCGGAATGGGTTGTGGAGAACCTGCTCAACGTCGGCTCGGCCGACCGCGGTTTCCGCGCCATCTACGGAACGTCGGGGCCTAACGGTTACGACCGACGCAGCTTTGACTTCAAGCTGCTCGAGGAGACCAGCGGCCCCGACGGCGAACTGTACTTGCGCGCCTCCAACGAGGCTGTGAATGTCCTCGTCGGCGCGCTTGAAGTCGACCTCGAAGCCGCTCATATCGCTGCGGACGTGAGACTCGAAACCCTCATCAAACGGGGACGACTGAGCGAGGCCCAGGCCGCTGCGCAGAATGCTCGCTACCGCACCATCCAGTACGGCGAGTTACTACGCCAGCGACTTGAAGCGACCAGCCGTGATGTCCGCAACGTCGATTGGGCCGAGGCCATGCCGGAGTTTCTCAACGAGGCCCGCGAGCACATCACGGGCAGATACAAAGCCGAGAACGCCATACTCGTGAATCTGACCAAAGCCCGCGACGACGCCGATACCACCACGCGCAAGGTCCAAGCGGCCCGTCTGGTAGAAATCGTGAGCGAATGCCTGCGCCGACACGATCAGCTACAGAGCGGGCTGCAGGCGGCCGGTCGACGATTCCGCGCCGAGCAGGACCGGCAGACGTTCACCCCCGGACCCACTCGGTCCGCGCTCGACCTCCACGCGCAATTACTACGGCCGGCGCTCGCTCTGCCGATAGCCGACGTAGACATCGCCTTGCTCACTTTCTTCACCTCGGCGTCTGGTGTCTCCGTGCCTCATGCGCTGCGACTGGCTGACTTTTTCGAGGGGCTCATAACCCCTCCCGCCGAACGAGACAGCCTCGGCGACATCATCGAGGACCCTGACATCGAGTTTGACGACGAGCCCGCCCGTTTCCCCCAGGCCAGTTACGACCACCTCGAATCTCTCCTCGACCTCGACCCGGAGGCCCCGCAACGGCTATCCGGTCTCCTGGCCGACGCCCGGGAGCGTCAGACCGACGACCCCGAGGCTGAGGACCTCCCGCTGCTTGTCTTGGTTCGAGTGCTCGCCTGGGCGGCCCAGGAGATCGGCGCCGCCCGACGCCACCACGAAGCCAGCGTTCTGATGGCCGTCGATGACGGAACAGTGCTGGACGACTCAGAATTCGCTGGCTCCGACCTGCTCGTCGCCAGGGCTGAGATCCTCCAGAACGAAAGGCCTAACCCTCTCGCCGCTCAACCGGCCGACGGGGAAGACGCCGCCCGCATCGCCCCCATGGCTTCCATCAAGAATGTCGCCATACGCCATGACAGCGAGGAGAACATCGCATGAGACCCATAACCCCCACGACCACCGCCTCAGCTGCCGTCGCCGACGCCTCGCGCCTGGTGGCCTTCGCATTACGCCCCAAGCGGCGCCCCGCGCGCGATGAGACCTACGCCGAGCTCACCCGCAGGTATCGCGATGACGGCGGCTTCGCCGAACTCGTCAACGCCGTTTGCCTCGGACTGGATCTCGTGGTTCTCGACGTCGACGACCGCCACGGATTGGTCGCCGCCAGCACTGCGGACAGCGTCTTCGCCGTCCGCATGACCGATTACGCCCGCCGCACCAGCGGCGAGGGAAAGACCGCCGAACGTGTCCTGCATGCGCTCGCCCACCTCGGCGCCGCGACCCTCGCCTACCCTCGTCCCGCCGATCTGGCCAGTCCGGCCTACGTAGGTCGTGTCACCGTCAACGGCGTCGAGGCGTTCGTCCGCGAAGCGACCCGCCGTCTCGGTGAGGCTGCGGCCGAGGCCGGCGAGAACGTCGACCCTCCAGCGGACACGCCCAATCTTGAGGCCGCCTGGCGGGTGTACCAGCGCCGAGCCGCCAGCCCCGGTTCTGGTGACGGGAGACGCGTCTCATCCTCCACCATCGGTATGGTCAGCAAGGCTCTCGGGTTCCTGGCAGACCAAGGCCTGCTCATCCGACGCAGCGACCAGGACGGCGGCACTTATGCGACCACGAGCCGATACCGCGTACAGGTCGCAGAAGCGGGTAGTCGCATGTTCGCCGAACTCCTTGCCCTCGGTATCACCGAGGTCACTGACGGGACGGGAACGCTAACCCAGATCGAATGGACTCAGCTGGATGTGAGCCACATTATGACCGCCAAGCCCACATCGTCCCCGGAAGTCGGAGTGGCCCATGTATGAGCTCAACCGTATCCGCCTGATCGGCATCGGCCCCCGCGGCGCCCGCTACTCAGACGTCACCCTCGACCTGTCTGGCTTGGGCGAGCAAATCCCTCCCCAGAACCTATTCGACGCGCCGGTGCGACGACCGGCGGCGTCCTCGCTCTTGCTGCTGGAGAACGGCGGCGGCAAGTCTGTGCTGCTCAAACTCATCTTCAGCGTGGTGCTGCCCGGCCGCCGCAACACCGTTGGCGGCGTGTCCTTAGACAAGTTCGTCCTCGACGGCGATACCGGCCATGTCGCCCTGGAGTGGATGCATGTTACCAGCGGCGCATTGCTGATAACCGGCAAGGCCTACCAGCGCCGAGCCCGATCCAGCGCCGACAAGGACAGAGTCGCTGAAGCGTGGTACTCCTTCCGACCGAGCGCCGCCATCCACCTTGATACCCTCCCCGTGGCAACCGGTGGCCGCCGCCGTCGACTGGAGGCCTACCGGGAAGCGGTCGAGGAGGCTAACCGGCTCGACGCGTCCACCGCGCTCTCCTGGCTCGGCGAGGAGCAGACCCGTTGGCGCGAGCACCTGCGCGAACAAGGTATAGAGCCCGATCTGTTTAACATTCAGCGACGGATGAATGCTGACGAGGGAGAGGCCGCGAAAGCCTTTAAATACACCTCGTCGAAAGACTTCGTCGACTGGCTTCTTCGGACAGTGACCGATCCGAAAGACACGTCCTCGGTCGCTGAAACATTCAGCTACTGGGCGGAGAACCTCGCGGGCAGCGAGCAGATGCGCCTGGAAAAAAATTTCCTCGAAGGCGTCATAACCCGTCTCGACCTCCTCGCCGAGGCAAACACCACCCATCAAAAGGCTTCCCGAGCCGTCGCCGCCGCAACAACGGACGCGGAGACGCTCGCCGAGAGCCTTAGCAGACGTCTCAGCCTCGAGCGAGAGAATGTCGCCCGACTGGCGGCAGAGTTGGGGGACGCCCGAAAAGTCGTAGCGACACGCAGCATCGAGCGTGACAACACTCGAGATTTGAGGAACGAGGTCCGCCGACAGCGTCTCAAGCTCGAACTCGACGACGTCGAAAAACGCAGGTCAGAGAAGAAGACGCAACTCGCCGCAATCAAGCTTGAGCAGCGCGGTTGGGAAACCATACCAGCGATCGAAAAACGCGACGAGGCTGTCGCGCTCGCCGAGAGCCTCGCCGGACAGGTGGCGGCCGGTGACAAGGACGCCGCGCCGGCACTCGCGCGGCGCGACGAGGCCGCCGGTCGGCTTCTGGCGAAGTACCAGGCCGAGGCTGCCGCCAGCGACCAGCAGGCCGCCCGACACGAGAAACAGCTCACGGCCGCGAAACAGGCAGCCGCCAAGGCCAACGACGATCACGCAACAGCAATCCAGCACTTGGCGACCACGCTAGAGCAGCAACGGGCCGCCCGGGAAACCATCGCCAAAGCAACTGATCGACTCGACCGCGCCGCCGCCGAAGGCGTAGTTCCATCCGGCACCGCGCCGGCACATCTGCCTTCCCTCGTCGAAGCCGCGGAGATCTCCCAGCTAGAACGCGCCGCCGAGATGACAACTCTAAAGCAACGGGTGACAGATCTCATGGGACGCGTTAAGGAAGCCACTGACGCCGTCACCAACGCCGCCGAGGTTCTGCAATCAACGACCACGGTTGCCACGGAAGCCTCGCGCGAACGTGACGCGGTAGAGACCGAGGGCACCCGCCTCGGCCGACTCACCGTACTGGTGGAAGCCGTGGGGGACGACGCCACGGCTTGCGACCCTGATACTGAGCCCGAGAAGATGAGCGAGTTGTCGGTCGACCGCCTCGACGAGGCGGCGGACCGCCTGCTGACTCGGCTGGCCGACGACATCGACGAGCACGACAAGCACCTGGCCGGCCTCCACGCCACTCAGATGGAGGACACCCGCGTGGTCGAGGCGCTCGGCAACGAAGGGCTTCTGCCGCCGGGCGGCGAAATTCAGCGCATCCTCGAGGTCCTCAACTATGCGAAGCTCAGCGCGCACTCCGGCTGGCGCTATTTGAGCAAAGCGGCCCCGGCGAACGAGCGCGCCCGCCTTGTCGCCGCCCATCCGGCATTGGCCGACGGCATCGTGCTCGTCGACTCAGACCAGTTGCCGGCTGCCCGGCGAGCGCTCGAACAAGCACACCTGTTGCCAGCCGCAGCCATCACGGTCGGGGCCGCCGAGGCGCTCCTTCGCCCCTCCACCGTCGACCCGCCATCCGGCACCTCCGGCGATCCATTCACAGCCGGCTTCGTCGTTGACCCGAACCCGGCTCTTTTCGACAAGGAATCGGCCGCCAGCCACCGCGAGCAGATCCTCTCTCAGATGTCACGACGAAGCACAAAGCTTGAAGCCGCGAAAGAGCGGTTGAGTGACCTTCGTCAGGCACAGGACGGCCTGCAGAAGTGGCGCCGCGCAAACCCGCCCGGGCGTCTGACAAGGATCCGCGAAACTGCGGAGACCGCCCTTGACCGGCAGCACGTAGCCGCCGAACAGCTCCAGACCACACAATCCGACCTGGACGCAGCCCTCAAAAAACACGAGTGCGCCCAGACAGATGCCGATAACGCCAGCGCGGCCGAGCGCCAAGCGGCCGACCATGCCGCTGAGCTTAAAAGCATCGCAGAACTCGTCGGCTCTGCCTACGAGACACAGCGATTACTATCCGAACACGAGTCCGAGGTTAAACGTCTCGACGCCGAAGCCAAAGACGCCTTGACTAGACGGACTAGCGCGGAGCGGGAGCAGGAGCACTACATCCGCCTCGCCGAACAGGCCCGATCTCAGGCGAACAGTCACCGCGCCGCCTGCGACACGGTCGAATCCACGAGCGGAAAACCCGATGAGACTGTGCCCGGGGAGTCCGTCGCCGAGCTAGTGACCGCCGCCAAGGCAACTCAAAAAGTGTACCTGGCTGTGGCTGTGGACCCGGATCTACGCCGGCAGGCCGACGATGCAGCCGCAAAAGCGCAACAGCTCCTCCGCGAGCTGACTATGCGTGACTCCGCCCATGTCGCCGAAGCCGAGCGACTTCGCCGAACCCCGGCTGGCGCTGACCGTGCGTCGTGGAGCGTCGGGGCCACCAACGCCCTTGACTCAGCCATCAGACTCGAGGTGGAGACCGACTCTCTCACCAAAGAATCCGGAAGCCTGGAGTCAGACATTCGCAACGCCTCGCCGACTGAGCCCGGACGGCGCGTCTGGACTAGCCTCAGCGACCGGTGGAAGCCGACCAGCCCCGCGCAAGGACTGGTGCTTGAGGTTGAGGCCCAGCAGGAGCTTCGTGAGGCCCAAGAAAGACTTGATAGCGCCTCCGGCGCGGTCAGCGAGCTCGAGCCCAAACATCGCGAAGCTGAGATCGAGGCTCAGAAGATGAACGGGGTCTTCTTGCCGCTGTCCACCTTCCTCGACGGCATTCCGGAGTCGGTTGCCGCAGAACCGTACGCAGGCGACGCCGACACCGCACAACAGCAAGCCACTGCTGCGATAAAGGCTTCTCGGGCGACGAGGGAGGCGGCCGAGAAGGCTCGCGACAGGCTCAGCGCGGCGGTGCGGGATCTCGTCTCCCGCGCCAACCAGACGGCCTACGAGTCGCTCTCGACTAAGGCTCGCCGCAGCATCCTGGAGTCGACCCACGACGTTCTCGCCTCGCGTGCCGCAGACTGGTCGACCTCGCTCCAAGCGCGGCTGGTGACGTTGACCAGTGACCTGGAGAACACCGCCACGTATCGCAATATCATCGTCGGCAGGCTCAGCGCTCTCGTGACGCAGGCCCTACGCACCCTTCGGTTGGCGACACGGCTGTCTCAGCTTCCGAAAGATCTCGCCGACTGGGCCGGCCGACAGTTCCTGCGTATCCAGTTCGGCGAGGCTGACCAAACCGCCATCAGTATCCGCGTCGGCGAGGTCGTCGACCGGGTCGCCGCCGACTACGCCAAACGCGCGGCCGGCGGGCAGTCCCGCAACACTCGCCATGATGGGATGACCCTGCTGCTGGAGGCGGTGCATGCCTCGGTGCCGAAGGGTTTCATCGTCGACGTCCTCAAACCCGACTCCGTGCTGCGTGACGAGCGGGTCACTATCGAGGACATGAACGAGGTATTCTCCGGCGGCCAGGAGCTAACCGCCGCAATCGTCTTGTACTGCACCCTGGCCGCACTCAGCGCGAACGAGCGCGGCCGTATGCGGTCACGCCATTCCGGAGTCCTGTTCCTCGACAATCCGATAGGCCGGGCGAACGCGTCCTATCTCATAGACCTGCAGCAGGCCGTCGCACGGTCGCTGGGAGTCCAACTCATATACACTACCGGAATCTCCGACGATCAAGTGCTCGCCGCGTTTCCGTTGTGGATCAGGCTGCGTAATGACGCCGACCTGCGGGCCGGGCTCAAACACATTCGCATCGCCGAGGCGGTCCAACAAAAGCTTCCCGCGCCGTACGCGTCCGACGAGATCCTTGACGGCGCCGATGGCGAACACCGCTCCCTCGGCACCGTGACAGCCGCGCGCGTCTACCGGCAACAACTCGACCACTCGCACTCCCACGCGGGTAAGCCGACGGCGGCGCTATGACGACTCCCGAGAACACCCTCAGTCCACGCGCGGCCCGGCTCGCCGTCCTGCTCGAGAACGAGTCGACCCGTACCGTGGCCCTGTCCCGACTCTGGATCTTGTGGACCACGTCTGAGCCGGCCTTGTCGGGAAGGCCCGAACAGCGAACCGCCTTGGCCGAGGTCCTAGAGCAACTGACCGCAGCGGGCCTGGTCAGCTTGTCCAAGAAGCAGGACTTGAGCGCCCGCCCCCACCTACCCGTCCGGGTCACGCTTCCGCCGCAGGCCCACTCGGAATCTGCCGCAGCGCTCACCCACTCGATAGTGTGGCGGCCCGAGTTGGCATGGGTGCTAAACGCTCGGCTCACTTTGGGCCAAGTCGAACGCCTGCGCCTCATCAACGCCTGGCTGCGCGATCATGGCCACGGCGATGACGTCCTCCCGCTGAGGGAACGCTCGCTCGAGGTGCTCGGGCACGAAAAATCCCTTGACGCGCTCCTCGCCACGACCATATTCGCACCCGGTCGCTTGACCCTGGAGAGGCTCCGCACATTCCGGACCAAGCCGCCGCTTCCAGCCATCCGCATCGGCGACGGCCCGGTAATGGTGGTAGTCGAAAACGATAACACCTTCCACAGCGTCCATCATGTACTGACCGAGGAACCGGGACCGGTCGGTCATATAGCTTGGGGCGTCGGCGGCACATTCGAAGCGTCGGTCCGCTCTACCGACGATCTTCCTGGAGTCAAGCGTGTGCGATACTTCGGTGACCTTGACGCTGATGGGCTACGCATCCCCCGAAACGCCGCCGCGACTGCCGATCATGAGTCGTTGCCACCGGTTCTACCCGCCATCGGGTTATACCGGGCGTTGCTGGAAACCAGCGTCCGTCACCACGGACAAACGACCACAAGCCCGTCTCAGGCAAATAACCTGGCCGCTTGGTTAGCCGACTCATTTCTAGTCCAGGAAGCCGCCTCGCTTCTGGTCTCCGGTGTAAGAATTCCGCAGGAGGCCCTCACACGGACGGCATTGGCCCGAGACCGAAGTTGGCTCGCTGATATGTGAGCCAACTTGCGCCATGACGATGGTCATACGACCACTCTCTAATACCGAAAAGCGCCGACGGGCTTATTCCCGAACTGACCGCGATTCCAGCCCATGCTCTCGCCGACAAAGTCCACCTTCACCGATGCTCTCCATGACACGCGGCGTCAGACGGATGTGATGGGGACTGGACCGGGCCAGGCAGGCCGCGCCCTCGTCACAGTCGCCCGCTACGGTTGGCCCATGCCGGCCGACCACCTTTCCCTGACCGAGGCCCGTCGTCTGGCACTGGCCGCCCAGGGGTTCGCCCGGCCCCGGCCGGCCGCGCCCGCCTTCCGCGACGTGGCCGCGGTGATCGACCGGCTGGCGGTCCTCCAGATCGACTCGGTCAACGTGGTCGAGAGGGCCCATTTCCTGCCCCTGTTCTCCCGCCTCGGGAGCTTCGACCGGGCGCTATTCGAACGGGCCTCGGCCCGGCCGCCGCGACGGGCGCTCGAGACCTGGGCCCACGAGGCCAGCTTCGTCCGGCCGGACGTCTACCACCTGATGGAGTGGCGCCGCCACGACGACAATTACCTGTGGGGGCGGATGCGCCAGGCGGCCACCCACCACAACGACGTCGTGGCGCGGGTGCGCCGACTCCTGGACGAGCGCGGGGCGATGACGGCCAGCCAGATCCAGGTCTTCTTCCAGGCCACCCACCCCAAGCAGCCAGGCAAGTGGTGGAACTGGTCGGTCGCCAAGGCCGCGCTGGAATACCTCTTCTTCCGGGGCGAGGTGGCCTCGGCCGGGCGCAGCGCCAGCTTCGAGCGCCGCTACGACCTGGCCGAACGGGTCCTGCCGCCGGCGCCGCCCGGGCTGCCGGCCGACGATCCCGGCCGCTTCCGGGCGCTGGTCGAGATCGCGGCGCGGGCCCAGGGCGTGGCCACGGCGGCGGACTTGACGGACTATTTCCGGCTGCCCCGAGGGGCGGCCGAACCCGCCATCGCGGACTTGGAGACGGCCGGCGCGCTCTGGCCCGTGACCGTCCAGGGCTGGCGCAAATCCGCCTGGCGCCACCGCGACGCCGCCGCGCCACGACCAATCGAGGCCCGCGCCCTGCTCGTGCCCTTCGACCCCCTGGTGTTCAACCGCCCCCGGCTGGAGGCCCTCTTCGGCTTCCGTTTCCGGCTCGAGTACTACCTGCCCAAGGACAAACGCCTGTGGGGCTACTACGTCATGCCCTTCCTCTTGGGCGACCGCCTGGCGGCCCGGGTCGATCTCAAAGCCGACCGGCCGGCGGGACGGCTGCTGGTCCACGCCGCTTACCTGGAGCCGGAGTTGGGGCCGGACGCGGATGTCGGGGAGGCGCTGGCCGCCGAACTGCGCTGCCTGGCGGATTGGCTGGGGCTGGACGAGGTGGCCTGGGACGGACGCTGGACCAAGCCTCCCGAGCCGGCCTGAGCCCCCTCGGCAGGCTTGGAACCTCGCCCATCCGCTGGTCCAATCTCGCCCATCCGCTGGCCTAATCTCGCCGATCCGCTGGCCTAATCTCGCCCATCCGCTGAATAGATTTCGCCGATCCGCTGACGCCAAGTCGCCGGGAGCGGCCCCTGGCACGCCGTCGGAGCTCCCCCGGCTCATTGTCGCCAGAGGGTGTCCAAGGGCAAGGCGAACAGGCGCCGGCCGACCTGCTGGGAGGCGGACCCGGTGTGGAGGACTACGCCGACTCGGAACTGCTCGCCCAGCAGTTCGCCCAGCCGCGCCAACCCGCCCAGGTCTTTGGGCGTCAGGCTGGCCGTCGCCTTGACCTCGACGGCCACGATCCGGCCGTCGGGGGCCTCCAACACGAAATCGACCTCGTGGCCGTTGCGGTCCCGCCAATGGTGCAGGGAGGCGCTTTGGCTCGACCAGCTCAGTTGTCGGCGCAACTCTCCGGCCACGAAGGTCTCCAACAAGCCGCCCGCCAGACCGCTGGGGGAGGTGGGGGCCAGCCCCTCGGGCTCGACGCCCAGCAGCCCGGCGGCCAAGCCGGAGTCCAGGCAGAAGACTTTCGGCGCTTTGATCTGCCGGGCCGAGAGGTTGCGCGACCAGGCCGGGACGACGTGGATGAGATACAGCAACTGCAATAGCTGGACGTAGGGATCCAGCGTGCGCCGAGGCATCTCGGTGTCGTTCGCCAGCCTGTTCCAGACCATCTCCCCGCCGCTTTGGGCCGCGATCATGGCCAGGAGTTGCGGCAGGCTGGCCAGCCTGGACAAGTTGCTCACGTCCTCGGCGTCGCGCCGGACGATGTGAGTCACGTACTGGCTGTGCCAGGCGGCCCGCCGCCGTTGGCTGGCGCGGGCCAAGGCCTCCGGGTAGCCGCCCCGGCAGGCTCGTTCCAGATAGTCGGCCCGCGTCAGCCCGCCGGCCCGGCCGCGGTCGAGTTGGCCGGCGAAAGCGCGGTCGACGAATGATTCCCGGCCGCCCTCCAACTCTCCCTGGCTGAGCGAGTACAGGGGCACGGTCTCGGCCCGCCCGGCCAGCGACTCGTGGGTGGCGTCCAGACCCAGCAAATCGGCCGAGCCCGTCACCAGGTAGCGCCCCGGCCGCTGATCCTGGTCGACGGCCAGCTTCAGCGCCCGCAACAGCGCCGGGGCGCGCTGGGCCTCATCGATGACCAGCAGTCCGTCCGGCCGCTGGTTGACGAAGCCGACGGGATCGTCGAGCGCGAAGCGCCAGGCCTCGTCGCGGTCCAGCGAGACCACCAGGCCATTCCGCTCGGCCGAGATCTGCCTAGCCAGGGTGGATTTCCCGACTTGCCTAGCACCTTGGATAACGACAATTCGCGTGTCGTCAAGAGCGGTCCGGACGGTCTCGCCGGCGAACCGCGCGATCAGGGAGTCCATGACTCCACCGTAGCCCATCGTCGCCGATCCGCTGACCCGAACTCGCCAATCCGCTGACTTAAGTTCGCCGATCCGCTGACCTAATCTCGCCGATCCGCTGACCCGAGCTCGCCGATCCGCTGAACAGATTTCGCCGATCCGCTGACGCCGAGTCGCCGGGGACGCTCCTGGCGCGACACCGTTCAGCCTCCCCGACCAGCGTTCCAGCGTGTCAACCGTTGGTGTCGGTCCGTCAAACGCCAGGGAACGGTCAGATTGTCTGGAGAAGTCCGGGAACGTCGGCGATTGAGGCCACACGGTGGGTCGGCCGGCACGCACGGGAGGCCGGGGCCGGCTGCCGGCCCTTCCCGGTGCCGACTTGGACGGTGGTGGCGCCGACCGCGTTGCCCATGGCGATGTCGGTGGTGGGGTCGTCGCCGACCACGTAGATGTCGCTCTCATCCAGCTCGGCCCCGGCCGAGCGGACGGCCAGGCGCAGAAACTCGGGCGCCGGTTTGCCCACGACGCGGGCTGTCACGCCGGCGGCGTATTCCAAGGCGGCGACGACCGTGCCGGTGTCCAGCCGCCGCCGGCCGCCCGCCAGGAAATACCGCCCGCGCTGCAGGGCCAGCAACTCGCCGCCGGCCGTCAAAGCCGCGAAAGCTCGGTCTAAAACCTCGTAGGACAACCAGTCGCGGCAATCCCCGACCACGACATGTGTGGCCTCGTCCGGAGCGTCGCTGACCGGGACCCGCTCCGCCAATTGCCGCCGCACCGACGCCGGGGCGACCACCAGCGCCACCGCGCCCGCCGTGGCCGTCAGCGCCTCCGCAGCCGCCGCCACCGGGGAGAAGACCTCGCCCGGGGCCAGCCGCAGGCCGCAGGCGGCCAGGCTGAGCAACAGTTCCGGGTCGCTCTTGGAGTCGGTGTTGGTCATGAAACGGACGGCGTCGAAGTCGCGGCGCAACTCGGCCACCGCCTCAAGGGCGCCCGGGATCAGCCCCTCGCGGGTGTGGAGCGTGCCCTCCAAGTCCAGCAGCAGAATCCTCACCGATCATCCCTCCCCGGTGAAGCTTAGGCGCGAACCGGCCGAACTCCCGGATCAATCCGGGGCGACACGAGCTAGCGCCGTCGCAGGCGGGGCTCGCGGCGCCGCCGCGAATAAGCCACAGTCTGGCGGCCGATCACTTTTTACGTCTCTTGGACCAGTTGAGGGCGAGGCCCGCGACCAGCAGAGTGCCGACCACGGTGAGCGGCATGAGAATGTTCGATATATCCGGGAGACCGTGCTCCTCCTGCCAAGCGACAAAGCCGAGGATCAGGCCGAAGACGATCCCGGCCAGGCCGATCCATTGCATCGGCATGTCGTAGAGGGTGTGCTGGCTTTTCCGGGAGCGGGCCAACTCGGCCAGCTCATCCTCCGACAGGCCGTGGGCGCGCGCCTGTTCGACCACCTTGTGGGGCGAGTTCCAAGCCAGCCCGAGCCCGAGAACAATGGCTGAGCCGATGATGAGACCGGTCGCCACGGCGAGACCCTGGCCGGTGTCGCTCCAATGGTCGCCCAGGATCATGCCGGCCGCGAAACCGATGAACGGCAACAACAGCGACAGACAGCCGGCCCCTCTCCAACTGATCACTGGCCCGCCAGCGGTCTGCGTCTCGGCTGTCGACGGGGTGGACCGGGGACCGACGAGGTCGCCCCATCCCGTCGCCCGGCCAATCGCCGACGACGGTGGGTCGCCGCTAGATCGGGCGCGGACGCGGGGCAGGGACGAGGCACGGCGGGTGATCGTACCTCGCGCGGCTGGCCGTCACAACCGTTTCCGACACGACTCCAGGGCCTCGGCTAGAACACCACGTCTCTTGTCTCTCCCGCCCGGCGGCTGGTGGCGGCCAGCGCCCGGGCCTCAGCCTTCCACGCCCGGCGAACGACCTTCTCAGCTTTCTTGCCGACCCCCTGGGCACGACCCCGGCGGCCGTTAGTCGGCCAGAGCGGCCACGATGACGTGGCGCCCGGACCAGGGCCGGGCCAGAGCGGCCGCCAACTCGGCCACAGTCGCCACCTTGACGGCGCTGGCCCCCAGGGACACGGCCACGGCCGCCAGGTCGACCCCGGGCGGGACGGTGAAACAACGTTCCAGGGCTTCGGCCGCCGGGCCTTGGGCTTGGCCGGGCTCGAGGCCGGCGAAAATGGAACCGCCATTGTCGTCGGCGATCACCAGGCGCAGGCCAATGGGCCGCTCCCGGGCCGGGATGACCAGCGAGCCCAGGTCGTGGACGGCGGTCAGGTCGCCCAGCAGGACCGTGGTGGGGCGGTCGGTGGCGGCGGCCAGGCCGAGGGCGGTGGCGATGACGCCGTCGATGCCGGCCAGCCCTCGATTGGCGTAGACGGCCGGCGGGTCAGGGCTAATGGGGGCCTGTTCGGCCTGCCGGACGATCTGCGACGGCCCCAACATCAAGTTGTCCCCCGGCCCCAGGGCGGCCCAGACGGCGGCGGCCAGTGCCGCGCCCGTCAACGGCGCCGCCCCGACGGCTCCGCCGGCGGTGTCCGGGGAGAGTCCCGCCGCGCCCGGCAAAGCCGTTTCGCCAGCCTCCCCGGCGACCGGGAGCACGGTCGCGCCTGTCAGCGGCGTTGCCCCGACGGTTTCCCCGGCGGCGGGAGAAAGGCCCGCTCCGCCCGTCACCGTCACCCCGACGGTCTCACCCGGGACGTTCGGGGAGAGCGCCGCCACGGCGTCGAGGGCGTGCCAACGGGCCAGCCAGGCCGGGTCGGCCAAGGGCAGTGCCACATCGGTCGCAACTGTTGTCACGGCCCACCCCGGGTCGATCCAGTCGCCCCCCTCGGCCAGCACCATCAGCTCGACGTCCCGACGGGCCAGCAGGCCGGCCACCGGCCGGGACAAGGTGGGATGCCCCACCACCACGACTTGTTCGATGTCGGCGCCCAGCCGAGGCAACAACATGTTGTAAAAGCGGATGGCGGCCGGCCCCCACCGGGCGTTGCTCGACGGCTCGGCCAGCAGGGGCCAGCCGGCCCGGGCGGCGGCCTGGGCCCAGAGCCGCCCCCGCGCGGGCGGCATGTCCCCGGCCACAACCACCCCACGGGCCGCCGCGCCCCGGCCGGCCCGCGACCGATCCACCTCTGGTGAAAAGGTCTCGGCCCGACTCGCCGACTCGCCCGCCGCCGCCGGGGCGGGCGCCTCAAAACGGTTCGACGACGCACCCGCCACCGTGACGATCGCCGCCCGATTCGACAATCCGCCCGCCACCGTGACGACGCCCTCGGGCGGCCGGTCGGGGCAGTGGAAGGGTCGGCGGGGCGGCAGCGGGGCGGGCGCCCCCACCAGCGGCGGCGTCAGCTCGACGGTGAGTTGGACCGGACCCATGCGCCGGTCCAGCCGGCCCGGGCGGCGGCCTGGGCCCAGAGCCGCCCCCGCGCGGGCGG
>JAISAO010000017.1 GCA_031266665.1 Propionibacteriaceae bacterium
CGCCTCCGCCCACTTCAACAACATGGCGGCCTACCTGACCGCGGCCGAGAAAGACTTGCTCAAGGCGCTGGCCTTCGTTCCTTCGGGGGCCGAGTCGTGACCGGGCTGGACTCCATCGCCCGGGCCGCCCGGCTCGTGTCCGACTTGGCCGAGACCGCCAACCTGGCCGCCGAAAAGGGCGAGGACGCCTGGCGGGGCGACGACAATCCCCTTCTCCACGCGACCGCCGACGCCGCCCACGCCGCCATGACGGCGGCCTGGGACCTGGTCGACCTGATCGGGAAGGGGGCCGGGTCATGACCGACCCCCGTGTTGTCGAGTACCTGCGCTTGTGCGAGGACTACCGGGTCAAGGTCGAGTTGTGGGCCACCGCCGGCTACCAGACGGAAGGCCCCGACCTCGACGCCATGCTGGCCGCCCAGCGGGCGCTGGACGAGTTCGTGGACGCGAACGGGCTGGCCGGGAGCAAGCTCGACCGCCGCAACGACCAGTCCCCCGGACCTGAATGGTCTTGGGGCCTAATCGGCGGCCACTCGTGGACGTGGCCGTTCCTCCTGGGGGGCGAGTCGTGACCGCCCGCTATCAAGGCCGGGCCGACACCACCGAATGGGTGTCAATCAACACGGCTTGCCGCATCCTGGAAGTCTCCCGAGACTTCATCGAGGCCCGCAGAAACGACGGAACCCTGCCCTACGAGTACGCCGGCCGGCTGGTCCGAATCCGCCGCGAAGACCTGCGGCTCCTGCTCACACCGGGCGGGCCGACCGCCCCGACCAAACGGAAGAAACACCAATGACACAAGAACTCTTAACCATGGGTTTGCCCCGGCCGACGAACCCGGCCGAGCGGTACGCCGTCCTGAAAGCCCTCATCGCGGCCTTGTCCGAGGCCAGGGCCGAGGCCGAGTCCGATGTCCTCGCGGTCGCCGCCGAGGTCGGCGTCAAATCCTTCTCCACCCCGGCCGGGAACGTCACCGTCGTCACCACCTCGGACACGGTGGAGGTCGACGAACAAGCCCTGGCCGCGACTCTTCCGGCCGAGCAGACGATGGTCGTCCCCAAGGATTGGGCGCTGGCCGCCGCGAAGAAACGTCTGCGGATCGTCCAAGGCCTCCCGGTGGACGCGGACACGGGCGAGGTCGTCGACTGGGCGACCGTACTACCCGGGGGCAAACGGTCTTTGCGTTGGCCGGCGACGGACGAGCAGCGGGCCGCTAAGACGGCCGCGTGGGAGGCGTTGGCCGCCCGGATGCCTGGCCTCTTCGGCCCCGTCCAGGTGGAGGGGTAGGGCCATGGCGGACCAATTGACTATTGTTCAGGCGCTCGCCGCCGCCATGGCCGACGTCACCAAGCTCGGCAAGAATCAGACGAACACGTTCTCGAATTACAAGTTCAGGGGTATCGACGACGTGCTCAACATCGTCGGCCCCGCGTTCCGGGCACACCTGATCGTGCCGACGTGCGCCGTGTTGGACGTGCGCTCGGAGGACATCGTGTTGAAGGAAAAACCAGCGTTGCGGGTGGCCGTGACCTGCCGGTGGACGTTCCACGGGCCGGCCGGGGACTCCCTCTCCACGGAGGCCGTGGGGGAGTCGTTCGACACTGGCGACAAGGCCACGCCGAAGGCCATGTCCGTGGCCTACCGGACGGCGCTTTTGCAGTTGTTCGCCCTGCCGACCGGGGACCCCGACCCGGACTCCCAGTCTTACGAGATGGGAACGCGCCGGCCGCGCCGGGACGAGCCCCGCCGGGACGACGGCCCCCGCCGGGCCAGCCCGAACAAGCCCGTGAGCGAGGCCCAAAACAAACTCATCGCCGGCCTGCGCGCCAAGACGGGGACGACTGTGGAAGCCATCGTCGCCCATGTCGGGAAGCCCTGGCAGGAATGGTCGTCGGCCGACGCCAGCAGCGCCATCGAATGGCTTCAGACCCTGCCCCGTCTGCGCGACGGCGAGGGAAACCAGGACTGGCCCGAGACCAGCCACTACGAGGGAGACAACTGATGAAAGCAAGTGAACTGTTCGACAATCCGATCATCGGCGTGCCCGTGAGGGTGACCGACGCGGGCGTCGAGGCCTACGGGATACTCGTCGGCGTCCACACCGCCGGAGACGGCTCCGTCCGCCACCGGCTCCACATGGCCGAGTGGTCCGAGCCGTTGACGGTCGGCTCGGACGCGGCCGTGGAGCCTATCCGCCCGCCATCCCCGCCGGCCATGTTCCTCCCCGAGGGCCTCTCCCAGTTGGGGGGCCGGCGGTGAACACCAAGACCGTCCGCGCGGTCGTCGCCCGCGACCAAGGCCGCTGCCAGGTCTGCGGCACAGACGCGGGCCTGTCCGTCCACCACCGGATAAACCGGGGCATGGGCGGGTCGAAGACCCTCGACCGCATGTCTAACAATGTGGCTTGTTGTTGGCCTTGTAACGCGAGGATGGAGGCCGACGCGGACTTCGCCCGGGAGGCCCGTAGGCGGGGCTTGAAACTGTCCAGGCTCACCGCCGTGACGAAACTCCCGTGGACCCCCTACGAGGACCCCGACGGCTTCTGGTGGCTGATAGACGACACCGGGTGCAAAGTCCTGTTCGACATGCCCGACCAAGGCCTCCTGGTGGAGGGGGAGGCGGCATGACCGCGCGTAAGGGCGGCGTCTGCCGGCGTCGGGACTGCGACCACGCCGTGTACACGGGCGGCCTGTGCTGCCGCCACTACCAAGGTTTCAAGTCGACCACTTTGGCCAAACTCAAAGACTTGGAATGGTTGTTGTCACTCGACGGGGGTCTCACGCCCGTGGACGAGGCCGTGTCCCGGGCCGGGTTCCCCAGCCTGGGGGCCGCCTGGCAATCCGCGAAACGCAACCGACCCGCCCTCACGAAAACCCTGCCCTGCCCGAACCATCGGGACTCCCGCAAGTCCCGCCCAGCCAAATAGGAGAAACGTCATGCCAGCTGTGGTTTTACACGGTCCGATGGACTGTGAGGTTTGCGGGGGCCTGGGGTGCCTCGATTGTCTGGGAAGCGCGCCGCGTAGGTGCCCGGACCAGTATTGCGCACCCGACCCCGACTGTCCGGGCTCGTGCCTGGAATGCGGAGCCAGCGTCATCCGGTGGGGGCGTTAACTATGGCTGATCATTGGGCCGAAGGCCTCACCCCCGCCCAGATCGGCCACGCCATCGCCGCCGGCCTCCAGGACCTCATCACCGCCGAACACCGCTCCAACCCGGTGAGGACCACCGCCGACGTGATCAGGCGAGACGGCTTCCAAACAGGCGTCAACGCCGCGATCAGCGCCGTCCAGGCCATGACCGGACAAGAGGCCTGACATGGCGTGGTGGAATGGCGACGACCGGCTGGACGACCATCCCAAGTGGGCTGCGCTAGTGGAGGACGGCGAGCCGCCGGCAGAGGCCATGGCCCTTTGGCTGTGGGTCATGCCGTGGGCGGCCCGCAATCACACCGCCGGGCTCGTGCCACTCGTGGTGGTCCGTATGAAGGCCCGCGAGATCAGGCTCGCCGACCCCGACGCAGCGATACAGGCCCTCATCGCCGTAGGCCTGTGGGACCAGACGGACCAGGGCATACAAGTTCATGACTTCACCGACTGGAACCCCGGCTCAGAGGACGGGGGGCGGTGACATGTGGGTGAAACTGTCGGACGACTTCGGCGACCATGAGAAGGTCATCGGGCTCTCGGCGTTCGCTATCGGGGTATGGACCATTCTGGCCTCGTGGTGCGGGCGGAGCCTCACCGACGGCCACGCACCCGCCCGCGTCGTGAGGGCCAAGGCGCTCATGTTGGGGGCCGACGCCGAAGCGGTCACCGAGGAACTCGTCACGGCCGGGCTGTGGGAGCGCACGGAGACCGGGATCGTGTTCCACAACTGGCTCGACTACAACCCGTCCGTCGAAGAGCAAGATGAAAAGCGCCAGTCCTGGAGGGACAAGAAACGCCGCCAGCGGGGACAAGACGACTGTCCCACCGATGTCCCGCCAGTGTCCCCGGGGGACAAGAGAGGGACAGGAGAGGGACAGTCCGGGGACTCTCCCGAGTGTCCCCCCGCTGTCCCGCCCTCGCGCGCGCGTCCCGAACCCGAACCCGAACCCGAACCCGTACCCGAACCTGGTGGTTTTCATTCTTCGTCCGAAATCGCTTCGTCGAGGACCGCTGGCGCGACCCCCGACACGGGACCGGACGAACGAGCCGCCAGACTCTGCGACCGACTGGCCGACCGGATTGAGGCCAACGGCTCCAAACGCCCGAACATCACCCGCCGATGGCTGGAGGCCGCCCGGCTCCTGCTCGACGCGGACGGCAAGACCGAGGCCCAGGTCAACGCGGCCATCGACTGGTGCCAGCGAGACGACTTCTGGCGGGCGAATGTCTTGTCCATGCCCAAACTCCGCGAGAAATACGACCAACTACGCCTCGCCGCCGCTAGGGCCTCGCCCGCCGCGAAACCGTCCTCCGGGGCGGACGAGCTGGCCCGAATGATGCGAGAAGCCCGAGAAAGGGGCGAGATATGACAACGATAAACCCCGTGGAGGCGGGGCGGGTCCTGCAAATGCTCGTCAACTGCGGCAAGGCCTACGCCCAGGGCGACCCCGGCCAGCAGGCCACGGATTGGGCCGGGGTCCTGGACGGCGAGTCGTACCAGGACTGTCTCGCCGCCGCCCGCGCTCTCGCCGCCGACCCGGACGCTCAACGCGCCACACCCGCCCTGGTCAAACTCAAAGCCCAAGCCATCCGCTTGGCCCGGGGCGAACGACCCCCGTCCGCCCCCGGGAAATGCATGTGGTGCCGGGCCAGGTTCGACCGGGACTTCGCGTCCGGAGGATGCCCGCCCGCCTGGCCGGGGGCCACGATCTGCCGCGACTGCCACGACACGAAAGTCCCCCAGACCGCGCCCCGGATTTGCGACGTCTGCGAGCAAGCGATTTTCGACCCCGAATGGACCAAAGAAGGGGATTATCCCCGGCGGGCCGCCTGGCCCAAAGCCAAATGCCACCTCGAATGCCTGGAGGCTTGGAAAGCCGGGGCCGGCCCTAAACGCCGCGCCGCCGCCCGGGCCGAACTGGAACACCGCCAAGCCGCCAAACACGCCGAAAAGCGGCCCGCATGACCATCGGACAGCTGGCCGCGATCCGCGCCCTCGTCTCACTCTCAACCGCCCCCGGCGTCCCCCGCCTCATCGAGGCCATAGACGCCGCCATGGACAACCTCTACCAACTCTCAGAACGAAAAGAAACGAGCGAACCGTGCCGAAACCCCGACCACTACGAACTGAAAGCCTGAACCAATGATCGTCACCGTCCCGGGAAACACTGAAATCGTGATCTTCTCCATAAGCCGGGAAGACGCCGCCGGACTACGCCGGGCCGCCCTCGCCGCCGCCCCGACGGCCGACGGCACAACCCTTGAAACCCCGACCGCCGCCGACTGGCTGCGCGGCCTGGCCGAACACATCACACAAGCACTCGAAGGAGGAAACGCATGAACCCCGACCAGGCCGCCCGAGCGGCCGAAGCCATCGCCAAGAAACACGTCACAAACTTGGTCCTCGACCGCGAGGGCGGGGAAAACCTATTCGAAGTCGTCTGCGCGTGCGGATGGCGAAGGCGGGCGCCAGACAGGTGCCAGCGCTCAACCTCACCGGCGGGTGATGAAGTCCTCTACACATGGCACAAACAAGTCTCTCGCGCCCACGCCGCCTACAAGGCACTCACCCAAAGGGCCGACCCCACTTTGTACGACGTGATGGCGCGCGTCGACGGGAAAGACGCCGTGGCCTGTCTCGTCGCCCGACGCCGAGACGACAAGATCACATGGGAACTGCACGCCCAAGGCATCGACGCCGACCAACTCTGCAAGCAACTCGTGTACCTCGCCCTCGATGTCATGGCGGAAGCCGGGCACAGCCGCCGCGAGACCATCACCGCCGTCGGCGAAGTCCTCACCCAATCCGGGACCGTCCGCGACTTCAACCTACTCAAAGGAAACAACCAATGACCACAATACACCTGCGCGTCTCGCCCAACTATTGGCGTCGTCTCGCCGACGATGGGCACGCCATCGGCAAGAGGCTCCAAGAGGCCGCCGAAGACGACCGGGCGCTGACCGTCGCCTCCACGGCGTGCGGGCACTGGGCGGAAACCATCCTCAACATGGCCGACACCATCGCGGACTCAATCCCCGAGAAAGACACATGCCTGGGTTGCGGCGAGGAAGTCGACCCCGGCCCGTGCCCCCGCTGCGAAGGAGACCCCGAATGATCCCCACTGACAATCTCGGATGCGTCATGCTGCGCTGCGGCACCGGCTCCTACGAGCCGCTGATCGAACCCGAATGGGCCGCCAACCCGGATGTCCTTCCCGACTACTGCGAGGGCACAGCTTTCCTCAACCCGAACGCCCTGCACCTCACCCTCAAATACGGGCTCATGCCGGCGCTCGTGACCGGCGAGGACGTTGACGAGGCCCTGGCCGGCTGGCGTCCGCCGCCCATCTTGTTCGTCACCGGCTTCGAATTGTTCGGCGGCGGCGACGGGTGGAAGGCCCTGGTCGCCACCGTTGAGAACCCGCCCGTCCTACAGCAGGCGAACCACTGGCTCTCACTGCTCCCGCATATCGACACATGGCCCGGGTACCGGGCTCATGTGACGCTCGGCTACATCAAGTCTGGTCTCCACATCGGGGATTTCGACCCGCCCGAGATCCGCGCTTTCATCACCCGCGAGGTTTTTCACAGCGGGTTGGAGCGGAGGACCGACCAGTGAGAGTCATCGGACTCGTCCGCACCACCGAGGACCTGGGCGAATCGTTGCGAGAGGTCGCCGTCGCCGTCACGCCCCAGTGGGACGACAAGGTTGGCGAGTTCTTGGCCAGCGCGATGGAAACGGCCGTCGGCGAGTACTGGGAAACGTCCTCTTACCGGCGTGACGCCATCCGCGCCGTGATCGAGCTTCGCATCGAGTTCGAGCCCGGCGACAACAAGACCATCCACAACGAGGTGCCGTTTTGATCCCGCAGCGAGTCCAATGCCGCCGCACAGCCGGCTGGCGCAAACCCGAAGGAGCCGTCTACATCGGACAGCCCAGCGAGTGGGGCAACCCGTTCAAGATCGGTTTGCCGGCGTCGGGGCCGCGCCGCGTGGAAGTCCTCAGAGACGGAGACGGAATCGCGGTGGCCAGTTTCCCGTGGGGGGACGCTTCCGCGACAACAGCGGCCGAGGCCAGGCGGGAGGTCACCGAGGCGGCGGTCGAACTGTTCGCCCTCCATTGCCTGCCCGGGCTCGACCTCGCCCCGCTCGCCGGGAAAGACCTCCTGTGCTGGTGCCCAGAATGGGACAAGGACAAGCCCTGCCCCAAGTGTGGCGGACTCGAAACTCAGGCGTCGTGTGGCGAGTGCGGAGGAGCCGACCTCACTGGAGAGCCTTACTGTCTCGGCTGCGGTATCGACATGACCGGACTACGGACCATTGAGCTTTGCCCCTCTTGTGAGGGGACCGGATTTGCCCGTCACGCTTGTCACGGAGATCCCTTAATGATCGCCGCGAATCCCGAAATCAACTTCCCGTGGAGTGCTAACTAATGCCTAGCTTCATCATTAAGCAAGAGCCGTCGGACGAGGACTTCTACGTCGTCTGGTCCACGGTCACGGACTCGCCCCACTACTGGGGGACACGGGCCGAGTTGACCGCCAAACTCGCCCACAAGCCCGACGCGGTCAAGTCTGACCGGTTCGCCCGAGCCGACCAGACGGGAACGTCGGTCGAGTCCGGGACCCCGCCCTACCTCTCATGGGACGGCCAAGACTTCTTCATCGTCAACAACGCACCCTTCCCACTCCGGGAAGGCCACGTCTGCACGCTCCCGAGGGAGCGTCTGAACGCCTACTGCCGGGCGCTCGAAACCAACAACATCGCGGCGGCGGAAACGCTCGTCGACCAAACCCCTTGGGAGGACTGACATGGGAAGAGAAATCCGCCGGGTGCCCCTCGATTTCGACTGGCCCCTGGGCAAAACATGGGAGGGCTTCCTCCCGCCCGAGAACCTACGTTCCGACCCGTGCCCGGACTGCGACCGGAGGTCTCCGGGAATAACGGCGGCCCGCGAATGGGTCGACTGGCTGACACGGCTCATGCTCACGCTCGACGACCGGCCGGACCACCCCTATCTGGCGTCATCCTACGCGCCTCGCCGCCCGCCGTCGCCGGACATTCAAGAGTTCGGGTCCGGCATCGCCGGCCGGGAAGCCGGCGACATGGGGCACGACGGGATCGACCAGTACCAGGCCACGCGGAAGATCATCGCCGCCGCCGGCCTCGACCCGGACGTGTGGGGTTTCTGCCCGGCCTGCCGGGGAGAGGGATGGGTCGAACGGTATCCCGGCCAGAACGCCGACGCCGAGGCGTGGGAACCGACCGGCCCGCCCACCGGGGACGGATGGCAGTTGTGGGAGACCGTCTCCGAGGGGTCGCCCATATCGCCCGTTTTCCCCGACAAGACCGGGCTGGTCGAATGGCTGTGCTCGCCCGCCTACACCTGGGGCGGCCCCATGTCCCGCGACACCGCCGAACGGTTCGTGGATTTCGGTTGGGCTCCATCGTTCGTGTTCACGCCCGGGCGGGGACTCCAGACCGGGGAAGAGTTCGTCGGGGAGACGACATGAGAACGCTGCGAGCCGGTCATCTCGGCCCCGAGCACATTGGACAAACCGTCCGCCTGGACTACTCGGACGCCAACGGACACGCCGCGTGGCTTTTGGGAACCCTTGAAACCGCTCGGTCGAACCAATTCGACGTCGAAGTGACCATCTCCGGAGAAACAATCATCGCCCGCCCCACAAACCTCGTGACCATCAAAGAGGACCAGAAATGATGCGCTGGCAAGAAACATTGACCGGCTATGAGTTCACGCTCTCGTGCATCTGGTGCGAAGGCGAACCAGTACCAGGCGACTACGGAAGGCATCGGATAACTTACCAATGCCCCGCCACAATCGGCCCGTTCCCCGTGGACGAGCCGAACGGCCCCCACGAGGTCGACTGGCCCACACGGGCCGCCAGACCCATCATCCGTAGCCTTGAGAAACAAGGCTGGGGTCACGGCCAATGTGTTTACGCGGACCATTTGTGCCCGGAACACAACTGGAAGAAGACGATCCGATGACCAGCCCGGAAAGGATCACGCTCCACATTTGCCCGGTCTGCGGGATCGCCGCCTTCGGCCGCCACGACCTGTGCTTTCCAAGACACGAGTTCGCAGCCAGGAAACCAGTCGTCTACACGACCGCCGCCCGGACTGTCGCCCTGTTGGAGGCTCTACGCGAATCGTGGGCCGGACGGCCCAACGAGCCCCACACGGAGGGCGCGTTGGAAGCCCTCGACCAAGCCATCACCGTATTGGAGGAAGACGGATGAGCATCCACTACCGGCAAGACGGGAAAGAGCGCCGGGTCCTTGTCGAATGCGACGGGGAAGGGTGCGGGTGCGCCGTGGTCGGTGTCGGACCCAGGTGGGAGGACGCCGCGTGCGGCGCCTACGCGCGGGCCGACGGCTGGGACATCGACGTGAACGGCCCCGGCCACGCCGACTTCGGCGACGACTACTGCCCGGCCCACAAGGGGGCATGATGGCCTTCCACACCCACGTCTTCGAGCGGATGTTCGGCTGGATTGAGACCGGCCCGACAAGCATGGGCCTGGTCTACTGCCTCGACTGCCGGGGTTTCCTATCCGCTGAGCCTGGACTCGACCAGGCCGCCCTGGAGGCCGCCCACCGCTGCGCCGCCGACTACACATGCAGTTGCAGGGCGAAGTCGGCGGCGTGCATCACCCCAGACAAAGACGGCTTGTGTTGTCGGCCCACCGGGGGACCGTCCCCGGTCTGCGACCGCTGCTTCCAACAAGTCAGGGGTTTGTTCGGCGGCAAGCGTGATCCCGGGGTCGTGGGCGCGTGGATGGAGATGCGTTCCCGCCTGGACCACGCCGTGGTCCCCAGCCACCCGTTGGGCCGCGCCCGGCCCACGGGCCAAGACTTGCCCATGGGCAACCTCATGGTCTGGACAGCCCGCAAAGGCAACCTCGACGGCGGGACCGACGACCCGCTGACATTAGACCTGACGCGGCCGGCCTGGTCTCTGACAGGGATGCTCGACCGTTGGATCGGCTTATGGGCGCGAGCCCAACGGACCCCGGTCAAACGGTCCGACCTGCTGGACGACGGGACCCCCATGGTGTTGGCCCAGGCGAACTGGCTGCGCCTACGACTGCGGTGGGCGTCCGAGAATCCCGACGCCTCCCAATGGGCCTTGTTCGCCGAAGGATTGCGGGCGACCAGCGACAAGATGCACGCCGAACTCGGCTGGATCGACGCCCCTGGCCGCCCGGACCGGCCCTGCCCCGACTGCGGCCAATACCGGCTCGAACGCCCGAACGGTCAAACCCGGACCGTCTGCAAGGGCTGCGGGACGGTGTTCCCGGACGAGCGCGCCCTCGTCGCCGCCGACCGGACCGCCATGCCCCTCGCCGCCGAGAACGCGCCCGACCAGTGGCTGCCGTTCAGACCCGACAAAAGACTCGTCGGCCTCAACCAGGTGTTCCCCGGACTGCTGAAGGACACGTTGAAGAAATGGGCCAAACGCGGACACGTCGCCGCGCGCCGGAAGAAGGGCCGGACCGTCTACCGGGTCGGCGACATCGCCGCCCGCCTCAAAAAACAAGAACAACAATCTGAAGAATCTGAACAAGAACAACAATCTGAAGAATCGGAGGGACAACCATGAGGAAACCAGCCAGCTGGCCCGGGTTGACAATAGGAATACTGACGGCTTGCGGTTTGGCGGCCCTGTCCCCGCTGACCAGCAACGCTCTTTTCTGGGCCGGTGTCGTCTTGGCCGCGATCATGATCGCCCGCGCCGCCGTCAACGGAATCGGCCGGCCATGACCCCCGTCGAGACCAAACACTGGCGGATACTCCCGAACGGCGAGATCCAGTTGGGGAATGTTTGCGTGGGCCAAGTCACGGCCTGCCACCTCAAAGGCGTCCCCCCCTATCAGGCTTGTGTCCTGGCCCCGAAGCATTGGGCCTACGGGGACACGCCCTTGGAGGCCGCCCGGGCGGCCGTGCGCCTGGCGTGCGACATGTGGGCCGGCGTCGAGGAGGACCCCGGCGACGACTTGGCGGTGGCGGCATGATCCGCCACGAGTCCGACGGGGAAGAGCACCGCCTCATCGTCGAATGCGACTACTGCGGGGCCGATCTGGAAGGCGTCGGCGAAACCTTGGACGACGCCGCCTCCGACTGCCAAGAACAGATCAACAACGCCAAGTGGCAGGTCAGAGGTCTCGGCCGCCCCGATTACTGCGCCGACTGGCGGTGCCCGTACCTCGCCGCCAAGGAATCCGCCCGGGGTGTCAGAGACGGCCTGGCCGAGGCCCTGGCCATCTTGGCCGACGTCGGGACCCCGGCCCACGAGGCTCGGCCATGACCCTCCGGGCGTTGGATTTGTTTTGTGGGGCCGGCGGGGCCACACGCGGCTACCAGCTGGCCGGGTTCCACGCCACCGGGGTCGACGCGGCCCCGCAGCCGCGTTACATCGGGGACGGGTTCGTCCAGAGGGACGCCATCGACTGGCTGCGCTGGGCGGCCGGCGAAACCCCGCCCCCGACGTGGTTCGAACAGCTAATGGGACGCGAGCAGCGAAGCCTCCTTCACCCTGAATGGTTCGACCTGGTCCACGCCTCGCCGCCATGCCAGGACCATTCGGTGTTGGCCCCTGTGGCGTCCAGGGCCAGGGGCGGCGCCCATGGGACGGGGTGGATGCTCGGAGTCTGTCAGGAGTTGTTGCCGCGAGTGGCCGCCCGGTGGGGTTGCCTGTACGTGATCGAGAATGTGCCCGGCGCGAAAATGCCCAATCATCTGACCCTGTGCGGGACCGCCATGGGCTTGGTCGCCGACGTGCCTGGGCGGGGCCGGGTGCGGATAAAGCGGCACCGATGGTTCCAAGTTAACTTCGGTGTTCTGGTAGAGAAATGCGAGTGCTACGGCAAGTACAAAGGCATGCCCTACCTGGGCATCTACGGCCACGGGAGTAGCAATAAGGCCGACGCCCGGAAGCGTGGCTACAAGAGCCGGGCATTCACCGGCCTGGGGGCCGCCGAGGCCAGCCGCCAGGCCATGGGTATTGATTGGATGACCCGTGATGAATTAGACCAGGCTATCCCGCCCGCGTACACGAAACTGTTGGGCGAGTATGCCGCCGCTCATTTAGAGGCCATGGGGGCGGCATGAGGCCGCCGGTCCGCTACCCCGGGGGGAAGCAGGCGGTGGCCCGGGCGATAGCCGATATGTTGCCCGTCCATGATCATTACGTGGAGCCCTTCATGGGGGCGGCGTCGGTGTTCTTCGCCAAAACCCCGTCGCCCATAGAGACTCTGAACGACCTCGACCGGGAGATATTCAACTTCTTCCGGGTGCTGCGGGACCGCCCCGACGACCTGGGACGGGTCTGTTCCCTGACCCCTTACTCCAAAGCCGAGTACGAGGCCGCTGTGGCGCCGCTCGGCCCCGCCGCCGACGAGGTGGATGCGGCCCGGCGCACTTGGGTGAGGCTCTCCCAGGGGCGGGGCTCCCGGGTGTCAAGCCCCAGCTGGCAGAACAAAATCCAGGGCGACTTCTCCAGCCCCCGTTACCTGAAGGGCTACCTGGCCCGGATGGCCCCGTGCGCCGAGAGGCT